>NZ_JBFRGB010000010.1:0-236313 GCF_052115125.1 Ensifer sp. 2TAB8
ATCGTGCCGATCGATGCGGCCGCTCGGGCTTCGAAGAAACTCGTCCCGCATGCCGAACTCAAGGTCTATGCCGGCGCGCCGCATGGCATCACCGACACGCACAAGGACCAGCTCAACGCCGACCTGCTCGCCTTCGCCAAGGCCTGACGCTTGTTCCCGGTGCCGCCGAAGGCGGTACCGGCCTTCCTCAAACGCTTAAGCCAAGGATCAGTGTCATGACCGTCTCCCGTTCTTCCAATGACGTTCTGCCCATCGACCGCCGTCAACTCATTGCCGGCTCCGGCGCGGTTGCCGCCTCCGCTCTCCTGCCGAAAAGCGCCTATGCCGCTGACATCCATCGCTTTCGGCACGGCAGTTTCGACATTTCCGTCGTCAGCGACGGCTTCATCATGCTGCCGGTGAACATTGTGTTGCCGGATGCAACGGCGGAAGAGCGGCCGGAAATCATGCGCCGGCTTGGCGGCACGCCCGAAAAGGCGCCGTTTCACACCAATATTCCGGTCATCCGCAGCGGCGGCGATCTGATCGTGGTCGACGACGGCTCGGGCAATCATTTCCAGGACAGCGCCGGCAAGCTTAACGCCAATCTGCTTGCGGCCGGCATCGACCCGAGTGCGGTGACGAAGGTGGTGCTGACGCATGCTCATCCCGACCATGCGGGCGGCACCGTCGGAGCCGATGGCAAGCTGAACTTTCCGAACGCGCAATACTTCGTCTCGGAGGCCGAATGGCAATTCTGGACCGATCCGAACTTCGAAAAGGTGATGCCGCAGGTGCTGCACGGTTTTGCCAAGGGCGCGCAGCGCGACCTGTTCGCGGTCAAGGACCGGCTGACCCTGGTGAAGCCCGGCGACGAAATCGTCAGTGGCATGCAGGTCCTCGACACGCGGGGCCATACGCCCGGCCATATCTCGCTCCAGCTTGCCGGCGGCGACGGCGCGGGACATGAGGGCCTGGTGATCACGGGCGATGCGGTCACCAGCAACATCGTCTTCTTCGAGCATCCCGACTGGCATTTCGGCTTCGACACGGATGCGGAGCTGGCTCTAACGAACCGCAAGGCCTTGATCGACCGAGCCGCATCGGAGCGGCTGGCGCTGCTCGGTTACCATTGGGCCTATCCGGGGATCGGGCGGGCAGAGCGCAACGGGGCGGCCTATCGCTTCGTGCCGGCTTTGTAATAACTCAGGTCGCCTGGCCTTTGGGGCAAGTGACGGACGCACCCCTCGGGAGGTGCGTCCGTCACTCTATTTTTCAGAGCGCGAGTTCGCTGTCCTTGATGTCGCTGATCGGTGCAAGGAACGGTAGTTCGAAGGGGCGCAAGCCGCTGCGTTCGGCAGTCAGCCGCGGCCAGTCGGGGTTGACGAGCGCTCCGCGGCCGAGCGCGATCATGTCGGCCCCGGCTTCCATCACCTCCTCGGCGCGGGCGAGGTCGTGCAGGCTGCCGTTGGCGATGAGGAAGAGGTGTGGTGCGTGGCGGTGGGCCAGCGCGACGAGCGAGGCGTCGCCATCCTCGAAGGCCGGCTGCCAGGCTTCGAACTCGGTCACGTGGACGAAGTCGGCTGGGCTGTCGGCGAGCGCCTGGAACACGCGCGCAGCACCCTGTTCCCGCTCCGCCCATTTGTGCCGGAAGTCGTTGACCTTGCCTTGGGAGAGGCGCAGGCCCAGCGGGACGTCGGGGCCGATCGCCGCGCGCACCACCCTCAGGACCTCGAGCGACAGGCCGAGACGCTCAACGATATCTCCACCCCAGCGATCAGTCCGACCGTTTGAGAAATCGGTGAAGAACTGGTCGAGCAGGTAACCGTTGGCGCCGTGGATTTCGATGCCGTCGAAGCCGGCGACGTCGATCGCAAGGCGAGCGGCATCGGCAAAGCCTTCGATCGCCGCGGCGATTTCGGCGTCGCTGATCTCGCGCGGTAGCGGATAGGGTCCGTCCCCGTGATAGCCGGTCATCTGGCTGCCCTTCGGGCGCACAGCGGAAGGGCCTACCGTCTCGGGCCTGTGCGGATTGCCCTGCGCCAACGCGCCGCCATGCATCAGCTGCGCGAAGATGCGCCCGCCTTCCGCGTGCACGGCATCGACGATCTGCCGCCAGGCTTCCGCCTGTTCCCGGTCCGTCAGGCCCGGCTGGTCCCGATAGGTCTGGGAATAGGCCTTGTCCGTGTAGATGCCTTCCGTGGTGATCAGGCTGAAGGCGCCGCGTGCAAAGCGCTGGTAGTAGCGCCGCATGCGTTCGCCGGGTACACCCGCCGCCGAGGCGCTGATGCGGGTCATCGGCGCGACCGACAGGCGGTTGGCGAAATCGAGCCCTTTGAGACGGGCACCGGTGAAGACCGGTGATGGAATGCTGAGGGGCGCGTTCATGTCAGCGCCCCGCGTCGAGCGCGATCGCTTCGATCTCGATCAGCGCGTCCGGCGAATAGAGCGAGGAAACCTCGATGATGCTGTCGGCCGGATAGGGCGCGGAGAACCACTTGCGGCGGAGTTCGATGATCTTTGCGAAATTCTCCATGGAGCGCAGGAAGATCGTGACCTTGACGATCTTGTCGAGACCAGAGTCTGCCGCCGTCAGCGCCCGGTCGAGGTTGCGGAAGGCCTGCTCGGCCTGACGGTCGAAGTCGCCGACACCGACGAGTTCGCCGTCGTCGCCGATCGCCGCCTGGCCGGAGACGAAGACGAAGCCATTGGCCTTGATCGCCTGGGAGAGCAGGAAGGGCGCATACGGATCCGGCTTGGTGACGACCTGTTCGAGAGACATGGGGTGTCCTTTCATGCTTGAGATTTTCTCAGCTCGGCGCTGTTGCCTTGGCTGTTGATCCCAATATGCTGGGGCGAGCATGGGCTGACAAAGAGTGATTTCTCAGCCGATGGATGAGTTGAATTCATCTATGAGGATGGAATGAGAAAGTTGCCGCCGCTTGGTGCACTCAGGGTTTTCGAAGCGGCCGCCCGCCGGCTGAGCTTCAAGAATGCGGCCGAGGAACTGAACGTCTCGGCGACTGCCGTCAGCCACCAGATCCGACAGTTGGAGGAAATGCTGGAGGTCAAGCTCTTCGAGCGCGAAACGCGGCAGGTGCATCTGACGGCGGCCGGCAAGGCGCTGTTTCCGGTGCTGCGCGATGGGCTCGATCGTTTCGAGCAGGCGATTGCCGATGTGCGCCGCCAGCAGACGGGCAAGGTGGCGCGGCTCACCTCCACCGTCGCCTTCGTTGCCAAGCGGCTGGCGCCGCTCGCAGGGTCGTTTCGTGAGGCCTATCCGGACTGGACCTTGCGGCTTGACGCCTCCAACAGGACGATCGACCTGGAGGCGGATGCGGACGCCGCGATCCGTTTCGGCGGCGGGCACTACCCGGGTCTCGTCACCGAGCCGTTGTTTGCCGATCGTTTTGCCCCGGTCTGCGCGCCGAGACTGGCGCCGGCAAGTGTGGCCGATCTCAAACGGGAAACGCTCATTCACTTCGACTGGGGGCCGTCACGCCGCAATGATCACCGCGCGCCCGTCTGGCGGCAATGGCTGGAGCGCGCCGGCGCGCTCGATGTCGATGCCAGCGCGCAGCTTTCCTTTACCGATGAGATCCACGCCGTCCAGGCGGCCGTTGCGGGGCAGGGCATCGCTCTCCTGAGCCTGACGCTGGTGGCGGACGAACTCGCATCGGGCATCCTCGTCCAGCCTTTCGACCTGACGCTCGAGAGCGACCGCTACGACCTCGTCTACAGCCCGCGCATGGCCGACCGGCCAGCGACCCGCGTGCTTCGCGATTGGGTGCACGCGCAGTTTGGCAGCGGCGATGGCCGCTCCCCTTCCTAGCGGGCCGGATTTGCTCAGTCGAAGTCGAAGAGGAAATCCGGCTGCCAGCGCCGACTGGTCAGGCGCAAGGACCGATCGGGCTCGATGATGTAGGTCTCGTAGACCTTTCGGCCATACTGGTCGATGAACTGGTGCGGCACGATGCTGCCGACGGGCGCCTTCTTCAGCTTGGTGCGCGGCTGGCCGCCATAGGTGATGCTGCCGGGGATGGGCTGGAGGTTCGGCGAATAGCCGTAGGTGAGGTTGGGGCCGGTCGTGGCGGTACAGCCGCTGAGAAGCAGAACGACCGAGAGAGCGGCAAGGGCATGTTTCATGTCGGCGATCCTCAGATGTGGCTGAGCCTGCCTGCGCGGCATCGAGCGTCAGGCGAAATTGCCTTGAACGGTCATTGCCGGCGAGGTCCAGCACATTCTTCTAAAGTGTAGCGCTTAAACGGAAGTTTCCAAGTTCCGCCGCGCGGCTTTTCGCAAGCAGTGCTTGCAGATGTTCACGTCTTCCCAGTCGTGAAAAGCTTGGTTGCGAGAATTGCAGTCGGCCTGTGAGCAACCCAACGTTCGGGTGCGTCCCGAACATTCGGCGGCCATATTCGGAACCGTCAAGTCACAGGGCGGCAGGGGCGGCCGCCTCACCGCCGGCGCGGCGGCGCGATTAATGCGCTTCGCACTCATACCCAGATTTGTCGCTGAGGCGAATTCCGATTTGCCGAAACATAGGTTACGTCTCTTGTGAACTTCTGCACGGATTGCGCGTTTCGCCCTTGCGGCAAGCGCTCGCTCTGTCCCGCCGCCAGTCCTTTTGCCGAACCCGGGTATTGCATGACCGCCGACCAGTCTCTCGCGTTTATCGTCATCGGCGCCATGATGGCCTTCTTCATCTGGGGGCGGTTTCGATACGACGTGATTGCCTGTTCTGCGCTGATGCTGGCGGTAGCCGTCGGCATCGTGCCCTACGACCATGCCTTTGATGGCTTCAGCGACGATATCGTCATCATCGTCGGCAGCGCGTTGATCGTCAGCGCAGGCGTTGCGCGCTCAGGTGTGGTGGATGCGGCGATCCAGCGGTTCCTGCCCAATATCTCGTCGGTCCGGGCGCAGCTTGCGCTGCTGGTCATTACCGTCACCGTGCTCTCCGCGTTCATCAAGAACATCGGGGCGCTGGCGATCATGCTGCCGGTCGCCTTCCAGTTTGCCCGCCGGTCGCATGTCCAGCCCTCCGTCTTCCTGATGCCGATGGCCTTCGGATCGCTGATCGGCGGGCTGATGACCCAGGTCGGCACCTCGCCGAACATCGTCGTTTCGCGCGTCCGCCAGGAGTTGACCGGCGAGAGCTTCACGATGTTCGACTTTACGCCCGTCGGAGCGACCCTGGCGCTGGTCGGCTGCATCTTCCTGCTCTTTGCCTACAAGCTCGTGCCGCAGCGGACCAGCCAGCAGGTGTCGCTGCAATCGGCGATCGAGATCACCGACTATACCTCCGAGGCCGTGGTTGCTGCCGGCTCCCCGGCGATCGGCAGGCCGCTCAGCAATCTGGTCAAGCTCGGCGACGGCGGTGCCGTCGTCATCGCCATCTTTCGCCGCGGTCT
Organism: Ensifer sp. 2TAB8; assembly: GCF_052115125.1. Taxonomy (NCBI): domain Bacteria; kingdom Pseudomonadati; phylum Pseudomonadota; class Alphaproteobacteria; order Hyphomicrobiales; family Rhizobiaceae; genus Ensifer; species Ensifer sp. 2TAB8. The sequence continues at coordinate 5,394 of NZ_JBFRGB010000010.1, forward strand.
TCACCTGGCGCCGCTCCCCGACGTCACGCTTGAAGCCGAGGATGTGCTGCTGCTCGAAGGCGGGCCGGCTCCGCTCGATCGCATCGTCTCCCAGGCCAAGTTGAAGATTGCCGGCGACCGTGCTCCCCACGCCCGCGACAAGGCGGGATCCGAGATCGAAGCGGTGGAAGCGGTCGTCGGCAGCGGTTCGCCGCTGGACGGCATGTCGGCACAGCGCCTGGCGCTGTTCAACACTCACAACATCAACCTGCTTGCCGTCAGCCGGCAGGGCGAACGATTGAAGCAGCGCCTCGGCAGCATTCGTTTGCGCGCTGGCGACATCATCGTCTTGCAAGGCGCGCGGCACGAGTTGACGTCCTTCCTGCAGGACTTCGGCTGCCTTCCGCTGGCCCAGCGCGAAATCCTGCTCGGCACCACGCGCAAGGCACCGCTGCCGCTTCTCGTTCTCGCAGCTGCCATGGGCTCGACCGCCGTCGGCCTCGTTCCCGTGCCGATCGCCTTCTTTGCTGCGGCCCTTGCCATGGTGGTGCTGCGCATCATTCCGCTGCGCGACTTCTACCGCTCGGTCGACGGGCCAATCCTGGTGATGCTGGCGGCGCTGATCCCGGTCAGCGATTCCTTGCGCACGACCGGGGGCACGGAGGTCATCGCGCAATGGCTCGGCACGATTGCCGCCGGCCTGCCGCCCGCCGGCGCGCTGACGATAATCCTTCTGGCCGCCATGGCCGTAACGCCGTTTCTCAACAATGCCGCCACCGTGCTGGTCATGGCACCGATCGCCGCAAGCTTTGCCGGAGCGCTCGGCTACAAGCCGGAAGCCTTCCTGATGGCGGTCGCCATTGGCGCTGGCTGCGATTTCCTGACCCCGATCGGCCACCAGTGCAACACGCTGGTCATGGGGCCGGGCGGTTATCGCTTCAGCGACTATCCGCGCCTCGGCCTGCCGCTATCGCTGGTAATCGTCATCGTAAGCATACCCACGCTGATGCTGGTGTGGCCGCTGCGGTGACGGCCTGTCGAAATGAACGAACCGAATCTGCAGCCCGGAAGCTACATCATGGACGATCGCCAAAAGCTGGCCCTGAAAGCGCTGGCACTAGTGGTGAGACAATATCTCGAAGAGCGTCCTGACGGCCTGGTCGATAACTATGCGGTGTCGGCCGGGGAATACGCAATCGAGGCACTCACGGCCTTTGGTTAGATGGAGGTGTCGGAGTTCGGCGCGCGATTTGGGCGCTGGACCGATGCAGGACGCGCATTGTTGCGATGGCACGATAGTGCGGCCTTTGCCGCGGAGACCTTTCCTATGCCGCCGCTATCTCCATGACCGGTAATCGATACCGCTAGAAAGTCAGCGCCTTGCGCCACGCGCTCGCGCTACCCCAAAACCGTCACAAGCACGGCGCCCCAGAGTGCGAGCAGCACGTTGCCGATGGCGTAGCCGAGACCGTAGCCAAGCGTCGGGACCTTGCTTCCCGCCGCCTCCTGCACGGCGGCGAGCGCCGGTGCCGAAGTGCCGGCGCCGCAGCAGGTGCCGGCGAGCACGCCTTCGTTCATCCGGAAGACCCAGCGGCCGAGCGCGAGCGCGGCCAAGTGCGAAATCACGCAGATCAGCGCGCTGGCGATGACCAGTGCCGGGCCGGACTGGACGAGACCGGCGACGAAACTCGGGCCGGCCGAAATGCCGACACAGGCGATGAAGGCGCAGAGCCCGACGCTGTCGAAGAACCAGAGGGTTGCTTCCGGCACGAAGCCGAAGGTGCGCCGGACCGAGCGCAGCCAGCCGGCGACGAGACCCGCAATCAGCACGCCGACGGCAACGCCAAGCCCGATCTCCAGCGCACCGAGTTTCAGCGCGGGAATGCCGATCAGGCCACCGAGAAAGATGAAGACGCCGACAAAGACCATGTCGGTTGCCGTCGTCTCGCGGTCGGCATAGCCGAGCCGCGCGGCGGCATCCTCGACATGGCGGCGCGCGCCGGCGATCGACATGACGTCGCCGCGGCGCACCGTCAGCCCGGGAAAGATCGGGATCGGCTGGCCGGCGCGCAGGATACCGCGCAGGAAGACCGAGCGTGCCTCGGGCTGCTGCCTGAGTTGCCACAGGCGTTTGCCGGCCACTTCCTTGTTGGTGACGACCACATCGAGGGTCTCGACAGGGATATCGAGGAGCTCGCGGTCGTCGATCTCTGTGCCGATCCGGCTGGAATATTCGACCAGGAACCCGCGAAGACCTGCAACGGCTATGACGTCACCTGCCTGCAGGCGCTCCTTGCTCGTGGGTGTGATGATCTCGCGGCCCCTGCGGATCTGCTCGATATAGGCCTTCTGGTTTTCAGGAACCCTCGCTTCCGCTTCTGCAACCGTAAGGCCGACCAGGTTGTCTGCGACCTGGAAGGCACGCGCTTCGATCTCGCGGCGGGCGGTGTCGCCGTTGTTCTGCGGGGTGATGTTGAGTTCGGCTTCGAGTTCGGCGCAGGCCTCCTTCAGACTGCGGCCGAACATCCGCGGAGCCAACTGCGACTGCACGAGAATGGCGCTGACGACACCGACGAGGTAGGCGACGGCAAAACCGGTCGCCACGGCGGATTCGAACTGGTTGGCCGCTTCGGGCGTCGGTGCCGTCTTGCGGAAGGTGTCGATGGCGACGCCGACGGTCGCCGATTCCGTCGCTCCGCCTGCCAGCACGCCGGCTGCCGTTCCGAGATCGAATGCAAAGAGCATCGAGAGAATGATCGCGACGCCGAGGGCGACGACGCAGAGCGTCACCGTAACGGCGATCTGGGGCAGGGCATCGGCGTTGAGACTCTGGAAGAATTGCGGGCCGGTGCGGTAGCCGATGGCAAAGAGGAAAAGCAGAAAGAACGCCTGCTTTACATCGTTCGACAACACCGCGCCCGTCTGGCCGATCAGCACGCCCGCCAGCAGGCAGCCGGTGACGGCGCCGACGGTCACGCCGAAGATGGTGATCTTGCCGACGGCGTAGCCGATGCCGAGCGCGAGAAACAGGGCAAGCTCAGGATGCGCTCTGAGTATGCCGAACAGATGATCGATCACGCCGCTTTACTCCCAACTCCAGCCGAAGGGGCGCCTTCAGCCTGACAATGCGCTGCTTGCTCGCCGGCGGGAAACCGCCGGAAAATCTGGGGTGGCTGGACAACAGGACGTCTGCTCACGCCCTTCTGCATGTTCCCCGTGATCGTGGCCGATTGATAGGCGAAAACATGCAGCAATTCAAAGTGCTACAGCGACCTCCGCGCGTCCAGGAAGACGCGCGGTGCGGTAGGGGGAAGCGGCCGGCATGTTTGCCGGCCGCTTCGATCAGCTAGCTGATCTTCAGGCCCTTGGCTGCCTGGTAGGTCTGGACGTAACCGCGCGCCACCGAGCGCACGGCGCGGCCGATCTGCGAATAGGCGTCGTCATTGAGGTTGGCGAAGGAGACGCGTGCCGACCAGCTCGGCGCATCGAAACCCGAGCCGTTGAGGAGCACGATGCCGTGGTCCTCGGCAAGCCGGAAGGGAATGTCGAGCGGGTGGATGTTGTCCTTCACCCAGGTGACGACATCCTCGCCGACATATTTGCGCAGCCAGAACTCGAAGTCGATGATGCCGTAATAGTGGTCGAAATAGATGCCCGGATTGGACTCGACCCCCATGCCCTCGATCAGGTTCCAGAAGCGCTTGGTGCAGATGGCGATGCAGGCCTTCTGGTAAGCCTTCTCGACGTCCATCAGCTCGACCAGGCCGAAGAGTGTCATCATCACCTGCTGGGGCAGCGACAGGCCGGCGGTGTGGTTCAGCGCTACGTCGCGGCTGTCGGCGACGATGCGGTCGATGAACTTCACCTCGCGCGGCTTCGGCGTCATCGCCTTGTAGCGTTTTTCAAGGAGCTTCTGGATCGGTTCGGCGTGGGCCTTGATCTTCTCGTCGAAGATGTTGTCCTCGGCGACGGCAATGACGCCGAGGCGCCAGCCGGTGCAACCGAAGTACTTCGAATAGGAGTAGACGCCGATCGTGTTGCGCGGCAGATGCCCAAGCAACGACTGGAAGCCCGGAACGAAGGTGCCGTAGACGTCGTCCGTCAGCACGATCAGGTCGGGGCGCTTCTTGTTGACGAGGTCGACAAGGCGCTTGATCGAATCCGGATCCATCGCCACGGCGGACGGGTTGCCGGGGTTGACCAGGAACAACGCCTTCACCTTGGGGTTCTCCAGCGCCTTGATGTCTTCGTCGGTGAACTGGAAGCGGTCCTCCTGCTCGGCGCTGACGTTGATAGTCTTGAGATCGTAGTCCTCCAGTTCCGGCATTTCGAGATAGGGCGTGAAGATCGGCGTTCCGAGCGCGATCGTGTCGCCGGCGTTAAGCAGGCGGGCGTTCTTCAGTGCCTTGAAGATGTAGCACATGGCGGCGGTGCCGCCTTCGACCGGGTAAAGGTCGAACTTTGCCTTCGGTCGGTGGCCGGCGCACATTGCCCACATCAGGTATTCGTGGGTGATGATCTCGTTGTGGTGCAGCGCCCGATCGGGAACCGGATAGTTGTCGCCGATGATCGAGTCCGTGAGCTCGTGCACGAAGGCGTCCGCATCGAAGCGGAAGGTGGTGATGGCGTAGTTGACGGCCTCGGAAAGCGTCTTTGCCGGCGGAATACCCTCATCCTCTTCATCCCAGTCGGCCGTGCTCTGCAGTTGCTTCTTCGTCCACTTCTCAAACCGCGCGTGGGCGCCGTCCTTCGGCGGCATGCCGGCCACACCGGCCTTCGGGTCGTAATAGGCGCGCTTGGCTTCCGTCAGCGCAAACTGGCCGAGCAGGAAGAAGGCTTCGCGAGCGCGTGTCGCCGTCCAGTTCGGGTTGCCGCGGCCGGCATTGAGGAAAGCCTTGGCGGATTTCTGTGAGCTCGACTTGGCGAGCTTGATCAGTTCGTCCTTGATTTCGAACGGGCTGAGATCGGAAAGGCTATCGTAGAAATTTCTGTCCAACATGGTCCACACTCCCTGTGATCTATGCATTTTGAACGATGGTCGGCTTCGCCCGCTCGCCTCAGGCGAGCATGATGACGATGACGAGGCCGAAGATGGTCAGCAGCGTGTTTCCGATGGCGTAGGGCATGCCGTAGCCGAGCGCCGGCACCTTGCTCTTGGCCGCCTCCTGGATCATGCCGAGCGCTGCCGTCGTCGTTCGCACACCGGCGCAGGCGCCAAACAGGATCGCCGGGTGGAACTTGAAGACATAGTGGCCGAGGAGCACCGAGGCGATCATCGGGATCGACGTGGCGACCACGCCCCAGATGAACAGCGAAATGCCGACCTCCTGCAGGCCCGCGACAAAGCCCGGGCCGGCGCCGATCCCGACGACGGCGATGAAGATGTTGAGGCCGAGCGTGTTCATCAGCCACAGCGCCGGTGACGGGATGCGGCCGAAGGCGGGGTAGGTGGTGCGCAGCCAGCCGAGCACGAGGCCTGCGAGAAGCGCGCCGCCGGAGGTGGAAAGGCCGATCGGGATGCCGCCGATCGTAATCGTGAGCGCCCCGATCATTGCGCCGACGAAGAGACCCCAGCCAAGGAAGGCAATGTCGGTCGTCTCGACGGGCCTGTCGGCAAAGCCTAGCGCCTTGATCGCCGCTTCGACGTGTCTCTTGGCGCCGCCGATGGTGACGATGTCGCCGCGCTCGACGGTGGTGCCGGGCAGCACCGGGATCTCGACCAGCGAGCGGATGATCTTGCGGGCATAGACGCCGCGCGCCCAATCCATCGTGCTGACATCGGCGAGCGTCTTGCCGGCAAGCGCCTTGCTGGTGACGTAGACGTCGACCACTTCGGCTTCCGCGTTCAAGAGCTCCTTGTCCTCGACCTCGATGAGCTTGCTGTCGAGGTTTTCGACGAGCACGGCACGCCGGCCCGAAAAGGCAACGACGTCACCTGGCTGCAGCACGGTGTTGCCGTCGGCTTCGATGATCTGGTCGCCGCGACGCAGACGTTCGACAAAGACACGGATGCCGGGAAGAATGTCCTTGACCGGCTTGCCGGTCAGCCCGCTTGCCTGATCGACGCGGTAGGCGCGAAGGCCGAAATCGTGATAGGCGCGGGTGATGCCGGGTTCGCTGCTCTCGGTGCCGCCGCCAAGCTTGGCCTCATATTCCCGGCACGCCGCCGGAAGGTCGATACCGAGAAGCTTTGGCCCAAGCTGGGCGAGGATGATGGCCGAGCCGATCGTGCCCCAGATATAGGTCACCGCATAGGCGATCGGGATCTGGTCGGCAAAGGCCTTGGCCTGCTCGGCCGGCAGCCCGAGGGAGTTGATCTGATCCGTCGCGACGCCGATTGCAGCCGAGATCGTCTGCGATCCCGCATACATGCCGGCGCCATAGCCGAGCGGAAGCCCGGCGATCAGCGCGCAGAGATAGGGAACGATGAGGCACAGCACCAGGACAGACAGCGCGAAGGCGATCTGCTTTGGTCCGTCGGTGCTGAGGCCGCGCACGAACTGGGGTCCGACGCCGTAGCCGACGGCGAAGAGGAAGATCAGGAACAGGGTGGATTTCAGGTCACCGGAAACCTGGATGCCCAGCTGCCCGATGAGAACACCGGCAAGAAGCGTTGCGGTGACGTTTCCGAGATTGAATCCCGCGACCTTGATCGGCCCGATCAGGAAGCCGATGCCGAGTGCCAGGAAGACGGCCACGGGCGGGTATGTCCGAAGTGTGTCGACGAAGAAATCGATGGGATTCACTACTTTTCCCTTCAGAAAGTTGAGTTGCCATCACTTCATTTCGGGATTGCGCCATTTCTGTACTGCGCGGCGAAGTTGAGTTTATTGGTGCGTTACCGATGCCCAATCTTAGCTTTGCCGATTGTCGCTTCGGCCGATGATTTTCTCAACAGACATGGGGTTACGTGAGCGTAACGTACGTTAAGATTGCCGGCATTTGCGCATGGCGCTGGCGCTTTTTGTGGGCGCGCCGGCACCAGTCGGAAAGCATCGGGCCGGGTGGTCGGCCGATCGGCGTGCGCAGGGCGGATCGGGGGGGGCGCCGGGCAGCGCCGCCGCGGCAAATTTCGCCGGCTACTCAACTTTGGCATTGCAATACGTTATGTTATTGTATAACAAATCCTGCATGACGAAACGCCGCATGTTGATAGGTCCGTAGCGCATGCCCCTAGCAGTTGTTTCATCGGCCGATTCATGCGAGGAAGAGCGTGATGGTGCTGCGTCCGCGGAAATGCGGAAGCGGCTGAAAAGGGAACACGGAACGGACGACCCAAATGGGGCCGAAACCGTGGCTGCCCCCGCAACTGTGAGCGGAAAGCGCATTCACACCATGTCACTGGTCTAAGACCGGGAAGACGTGGATGCGCCGCGACCCGCGAGCCAGGAGACCTGCCATCGAACCGATCAACCACAACGGACGGGGTGTTCCGATGGAAAAGAACTGGCTTTCGCGCGACGGTCATCCGTCATCCTGCCGCTTCGCCATCTCCTGCCGTCACTCCGGCGGAGAGAGAAAATGGCTGAGCCGAATTCCCGACAGCACAAGATAACGGTTTGCACCGATTGCCGTTTTACCCGCGGTCCCTGCCTGCCGGGCGCCGAGCTGATAAAGCGTCTCAACCGCAGCATCGCCGCGCTCGGCGAGCCGCTCGATCGTGATTTCTCGATCGCCGGCACCGTCTGCATGGCGGCTTGCACGCGACCCTGCACCATTGCCTTCCAGGCGACGGGCAAGGCGACCTATCTCTTCGGTGATATCTCGCCGGAAGAGGATATCGACGACCTCGTCCGCTTCGCCGCCACCTATGCCGAACGCGGCGACGGCATGACGCGTGCCGCCGAGCGTCCGCGCGGCCTCAAGACAAAGACGCTCGCTCGCATTCCGGCGGCAGTGCTCGTCTCCGAAGACATCGGAGGACGGTTCCAATGAGCGCGACACGCAAAGGGTGGCGACGACCTCTGGTGCGCGGGCAGAAATGCGCCGCGGCGCGGGGAGGGACGCGGTCATGACCTGTTCAGCGACGGGAGCTGCCCTCAAGGTGGAAGGCCTTTGCTGGGGGCCCCGTGCGGGCCTGACCCTGGTCGAAGACATGGATTTCTCGATCGAAGCGGGCAGCCGCCTTGCGATCCTCGGGCCGAACGGCGCTGGCAAGACCTCGCTTCTGCGCTGCCTCTACCGGGCGGTGCAGCCGAATGCCGGCCGAATCGAGATCGACGGCGTCGACCTCTGGTCGATCTCGGCGCGCGAGGCGGCGAAGACGATTGCCGTCGTGCTGCAGGAAATGCCCGGCGACTTTCCCTTCAGCGTGCGTGACGTGGTGATGATGGGACGCATCCCGCGGCGAGAGGGGCTCAACGGCTGGACGGAGACGGACCGCGAGCGCGTGCAGCATGCGCTCTCTCATCTCGATCTTTCCCACCTCGCCGGCCGCCAGTTCGCAACACTTTCGGGCGGCGAAAAGCAGCGGGTGCTGATTGCCCGGGCACTCGCCCAGGAGCCGCGCATCATCATCCTCGACGAGCCGACCAACCATCTCGACATCCGTCACCAGCTCGAAATCCTCGAGCTCTTGCAGACGCTGAAGCTGACGATCGTTTCGACGCTGCACGACATCAATCTCGCCGCCGAATTCGCGACCGATGTCGCAATCGTGACCGCGGGGCGGCTGACGGCCTTCGGAACTCCCGATGCGGTGCTGAACCCGCGCGCGCTTTCCACCGCCTTCGGCGTCACTGCCACCGCCCACGGCACCGCCGTTGCCGGCAGCGCCCGTTTCTCCTTTTCGCTTCCTCGACAGGGATCCATTTCATGAAGATCAATATTGCCTCCTCTACCTTGCTGTTTCTCATTGCCGCCGCCACGCCGGCGCTCGCCTATCCGGTGACCGTCAAGAGCTGCAACCGCGAGGTGACCTTCGACGCAGCGCCGAAACGGGCGATCGCCAACGACGTCAACCTGGTGGAGATGATGCTGGCGCTGAAACTGCAGGCCCACATGGTCGGCTATACCGGCGTTTCCGGCTGGAAGACGCTCGATGAAAAACTGCGCGAAGGTGTGAAGGAACTGCCGGAGCTTGCGGAGAAATATCCGACCAAGGAAGTGCTCTTGAATGCCGACGCCGATTTCTTCTTCGCCGGCTGGAACTACGGCATGAAGGTCGGTGGCGAAGTGACGCCCGAGACATTGGCGCCCTTCAAGATCGGCGTCTACGAACTCACCGAATCCTGCATCCACGTCATGGCCAGGGAGAAGCCCTCGATGGACGACATGTTCGTCGATCTCCTCAATCTCGGCCGCATCTTCGGCGTCGAGGATCGGGCCGAAGCGCTGGTCGCGGGTTATCGCAGCCAGCTCGCCGAGATCACCAAGGCCAATGCCGGCAACGCCAAGCCGACCCGCGTCTTCGTCTATGATTCCGGCGAGGAGAAGCCCTTCACGTCGGGTCGCTTCGGCATTCCGACCGCGATGATCGAGGCTGCCGGCGGCGCCAACATCATGGACGATGTCGACAAGAGCTGGGTGGAAGTCTCCTGGGAGCCGGTGATCGAGCGGAACCCGGAGGTGGTGATGATCGTCAACTACGGCGAGGTGAAAGCCGAGGACAAGATCGCTTTCATGAAGAGCAACCCGGCCTTCACCAATGTCGACGCGGTGAAGAACGACCGTTTCGTCGTGCTCGATTATGTCGAGGCGACGCCCGGACCGCGCAACATCGACGCCATCGCCCGGCTTTCGAAGGCATTTCACGGGCAGGGCCTGTAACCGATGCTGGCTGAGGATACGTCGGCTGCTCCCGTTGCCGTTTCGCGGGTTTCCCCGGCGCGGGCGCTCCGCGGCGGGGTCGGGTTGTTCGCGGCTGTGCTGCTGCTGCTTCTCACCGTGACCGCCGGCGTGTCGCTCGGCTCGGCGCCGATCCCCGTGACCACCGTCTGGTCGATCGTTGCCGGAAAGCTTGTGCCCGGCAGTGTCGAGGCCTTCTGGTCGGCCGGGCGCGAAAGCATCGTCTGGGACGTGCGCCTGCCGCGGGTGATGCTGGCGGGGCTTGTCGGCGCCGGCCTGGCGCTGACCGGCGCCGTGTTGCAATCGGTGACGCGCAATCCGCTTGCCGATCCGCATCTGCTCGGCGTCTCCTCCGGCGGGGCGCTCGGGGCGATTGTCGCGCTGTTGCATACCGGAATGATCCTCGGCCTTCTCACGGTGCCGCTCTTTGCCTTTGGCGGCGCGTTGCTTGCCACCGTGCTGGTCGCCTTCGTTTCCCGCGCGCTCGGCACCAGTGCCGATCGCCTGGTCCTTGCCGGCGTCGCCGTTGCCTTCGTGCTGACCTCGGTCGGCAATCTCATGATCTTCCTCGGCGATCCACGGGCGACGCACACGGTGATCTTCTGGATGCTCGGCGGCCTGGGCCTCGCGCAATGGCCGCATCTCGTCTACCCGGCGCTGGTGCTCTTCGTTTCGCTCGGCTGGCTGGTCGTGCGCTCGCGTGAGATCAACGCGCTTGCCATGGGCGACGAGACGGCAACGACGCTCGGTATTCCCGTACGCCGTTTCCGGCTGACGCTCTTCGTCGTCACCGCGCTCCTGACCGGGGTGATGGTGGCCTTTTCAGGCGCAATCGGCTTCGTCGGGCTGATGGTGCCGCATTTCGTGCGGCTCTTTGCCGGCAGCGACAATGTCCGGGTCATTCCGCTCTCGGCCTTCTTCGGCGCCTTGACGTTGATCCTCGCCGACCTCGTCGCTCGGGTGATCATGGCGCCCGAGGATATGCCGATCGGCGTCGTCACCGGCATTGTCGGCGGCATCGCCTTTGTTGCCATCCTCACGCGGCGCGCGTAAGGCGTGCATCGGCGTTGGTCATGCATGGACACTGGTCATGCATGGACATGGGCCGTTGCGCGCCTATGTCTTAGCGCATGCATGGCTGCCGTTCCGGTTCGACAAGGGCAGGGCCGGCAGCAGAGCGGCATGAGGGAAAAAATGACGAGAGAAGTTGAAATCTGCACGCCGGAAGACGTTTTGAACTTCTGGTTCGGCGAGCTCACCTATGACGACTGGTTCACCGTCAGCCACGAACTGGACGACGCCTGCATTCGCCGCTTCCAGGCGTCGCACCTGGGGCTGGCCCGCGGGGTCGGCGAGATCTGGCGCGCGACGCCGGAGAACCGGCTGGCGGCGATCATCCTGCTCGACCAGCTGCCGCGCAACATGTATCGCGGTACGCCGCTGGCCTTCGCGACCGATTGTCTGGCGCTGCACGAGGCCAAGCTCGCCGTCGGCAACGGCGCCGACATGGCGATCAAGCCGGAAGCGCGCGCCTTTGTCTATCTGCCCTTCGAGCATTCGGAAAATCTGACCGACCAGACCATGTCGGTGAAGCTTTTCACCGAGCTTGGCGATGCCGAATATCTCGACTACGCCATCCGCCACCGCGAGGTGATCGAGGAATTCGGCCGCTTCCCGCATCGAAATGCCTTGCTGGCTCGCGTCTCGACAGACGCCGAGCTTGCCTATCTGGCAAGGCCGGGTGCCGGATTCTGACGAAAAATCCGACGCTGGAGCGCAATTGACGGCGGGTTTTGCATCTTTCCGCCGTCTTTCGTATTCACATCGCATTGGGATGGCCACTGACGCGATTCCGCTCCACGGTCTCAACCTGCAAGGACTATGAAATTGCGTTCTGTCGGAAAACTGCCTGCCATTCTCATCTGCCTGCTGGGGCTGGTCGCTGCCGGTCCGGTTGCAGCGCAGAAGGCGGCGCAGCCGGCACAAGGTACCGCCCAGGGCACAACGCAGTCCGGCCAGAAGTCGACGCAACCGGCCCAGTCGGCGCAGACCGCATCGGAGCCGGCTGCTGGCAAGGCGACGACACCGACCGAGGATAACGCCCAGCCAGGTGCAAACGACGCGACGCCGGATGTGGCCGCGCCGGCCGCGACGACCGCGGAACCGGCCCAGACCGCGCCTGCTCCCGCGCAGAGCGCAGCGCAGGACGATGGCGCAGCTCCCGGCCAGAGCCAGGCGACCGAACAGCTTGCCAAGGCTGGCGACGAGCTGAAGCGGCTGACGGACCTCGTATCAAAGGCGAAGGACGATGACACCGCGCTTGCCGAACTGAAGGTGCAGGTCGATGCACTCTTCAAGCAGATCATCGGCGTGTCGGTCTCGACCCGTCCGCGCCTCGACGAGATCAAGGCGCGGCTTACCGAACTTGGCGACCCGCCGGCCGAAGGGCAGCCCGCGGAGGCCGATATCGTGTCCGCCGAGCGCAAGCGCCTCGTGGCGGAGCGCGGTGCCATCAACGCGCTGACCGGTGAGGCCGAGGGCCTGTCGGTACAGGCGACCAAGCTCTCCAACGCCATTACCGCGACAAGGCGCGCGCTGTTTTCCAACACGCTCCTGAAGAACACTGAAGTCTCGACCGGCATGTTCGACGACGCGCTGACGGCGACGGCGGACGAAACCCGCGTGCTCTCGCGTAGTGTCGGGAGCTGGCTGAGCTTTGCCTGGAACTACAAGCGCGTGCCGCTCCTGACGGCGCTGTTCCTGTCGCTCCTGGCGGCGCTCGTGTTCCTTTCGGGCAGCCGCAGGCTGTTCCGACCCTGGATCGAGCATGACATTACCGATGAGGAGCCGAGCTACTTCCGCCGCCTGTCGGTCGCCTTCTGGTCCACGCTGATCCCGACGATCGCCTCGGCCGCCTTCGCAATCTCGAGCTTCCTGTTCCTGCGTGGCTTCAACGTGCTGCGCTCCGACATCGCACCGATCATTGCCATTACGCTCGGTGTGGCGGTGGTGGTGTTCTTCGTCACCAGGCTCGCCCAGGCGGTGTTATCGCCGCGCGATGCGCGCTGGCGGCTCGTCAGGGTTTCCGATCGCGGCGCCAGGATGCTGATGATCGCGATCTTCGCCATGGCGCTGGTCAACGGTCTCGATTACCTGTTCGGCGGCGTGAGCGAGGCGCTCGGCTCGCCGGTGGTCCTCACCGTCGTCAAGAGCTACATCGCCTCCATCGTCATCGGCCTCATCATCATGGCGTCGGCCTGGATCAAGCCGACACTTCGGAAAGACGAGTCCTTCGATGGGCATGGCCACGCCTGGCCGCGGGTCGTGTCCTTCGCGCTGCTTGCGACCGGCGCCTTGCTGATCATTGCCGCCGTGTCCGGCTATGTCGGTCTCGCGCGCTTCATCGCCACGCAGATCATCATCACCGGCGCGATCGTGGTGACGATGTATATCGGCATTCTGACCGGCCGGGCGGTGGCAAAGCAGGGCGCCTTTGCCGAAACGGCGGCCGGGCGCTATCTCGAGCGGCGCTTCAATCTGGAACAGGTGGGGCTCGACCAGATCGGTCTTGCCGCGGGTCTCAGCATCTACGCGCTGGTCGTGATGGTCTTCATTCCGCTGATCCTCTTGCAGTGGGGCTTCCAGGTCGCCGACATCGAGTCCTGGGCCTACCGGATGGTGACCGAGATCAAGATCGGCTCGATCACCATTTCACTGGTCGGCATTCTCGCAGGCGTCCTGTTCTTTGCGCTCGGCTATGTCGTCACCCGCTTCGTGCAGCGCTGGATCGACGGCAACATCATGGCGCGCAGCCGGGTCGATGCCGGCGTGCGCAACTCCATCCGCACCGGCATCGGCTATACCGGCGTCGGCCTTGCGGGCCTCATCGGCCTCTCGGCGGCGGGCATCGATCTCTCGAACCTCGCGCTCGTCGCCGGTGCCCTCTCGCTCGGCGTCGGTTTCGGCCTTCAGAACATCGTCTCGAACTTCGTCTCGGGGCTGATCCTGCTCGTCGAGCGGCCGTTCAAGGTGGGCGACTGGATCGTCAGCGGCACGACCGAAGGCTTCGTCAAGCGCATCTCGGTGCGCGCGACCGAGATCGAGACCTTCCAGCACCAGTCGATCATGATGCCGAACTCGCTGCTGATCAACGCCTCGGTCGGCAACTGGACGCACCGCAACAAGCTCGGCCGCTCCGAAATCGCTGTCACCGTGACCTATGCCAGCGAGCCGCGTCGGATCATGGAGCTTTTGTCCGAGATCGCCGCCGCCCATCCGATGGTGCTGAAGAACCCGTCGCCGAGCGTCGGCTTCACTGCGTTTGGCGACGATCGCATGACCTTCGAACTCCGCATCTACGTGGCCGACGTGCTGACCGGTGGTGGCGTGCGCAACGACCTGCGCGTGTCGATCTACGAGCGCTTCCGCGATGAAGGCATCGGCGAGCCGTTCCCGGTGAAGATCGAGGACGTGCCGGTAGAGGACCAGACGGGCATCGAGAGCCACGAGCCGGAGAAGGTTGGCGAGCCCAAGGGCGCGACCCCTGCCGAGGACAGGGTTTCGGCCAAGACGACCGCGCCAGGCAAAGCGACGGCTTCGGCAGCGCCGCTGGACGAGGAGCGCGTGGAGGAAGGCAGCGCCCGGCGCGCCGCCAGCCGGCGTTCCAACCCAAACCGCTGATAAACGGAGCATTCACGGCCTATTCAGCCAGCCCAAGATAAAAAGCATGCAATTCTTTCGGTGACCGACTACGCTTGTCACCGGCTGAAGAGGTGGCCGGCGCAGCGTCGCGAAACCGACGGGGCGGCCGGCTCGGCAAGAGGGCGGCGCGTCGGGCGCCGATGGGCGATGAAGAAATCTGTGATTGCTTTGCTTTCCGGCGTGCTGATGGCCTACGTGCCGACGGCGGGTGCTGCCAGTGCCGCGACCGTCACGAACAAGGACAGCGAGACCGCCGTCCTGGTCGTCGTCGAGGGCGAAAGCCGCATGGAAGTGGCCATCGCATCCGGAGCAACGGAAATGATTTGCCCGAGCGGGTGTTTCGTGACGGCGCCAAGCGGTGACCGCATCGGCCTGCAGGGCGACGAGAATGTCGACATCGTCAACGGCAATGTCGTCGTGAAGTAACCTTCCCATTTCGCCGCAACGGTGCGACCGTCTCGCGCCGTTGCCGGGCGACAATCCCGACATTCTTTCCCAGATCCATGCGTTCAATGCGCAGGTAAGCGCTGCTGACGGCAGGTCACGCCCCTTGCTGATAAGCGTGTCGGCGCGCGGATCTTCCACATGGCCGGGCTGCGAGATTGATGCCTAATCCCAAATGATCAGCGAATGAAACTCTGGTCTCGCTCGTTATGACAATGAACCAGGCGTGGGGTCTGGTGGGCGCCGTCCTTGCATTGACAGGACCCATTGCAGGTAGCACGCTTGGTCGTTGGGGCTGACGCGCATCGTCGCGAACATCAGCGAATTGCCGGGGGAGCCATGCCATTCCTTCGCATCGCCGTGTCCATTCTGCTGGTCCTTTGCGCCTCGCAGGCGCTGGCCGAGAAGCGCGTTGCGCTGGTCATCGGCAATTCCGCCTATCAGCATGTGGCCGCCTTGCCCAATCCCGGCAACGATGCCCACGACATGGCAGCCAAGCTGGAAGGGCTCGGCTTCGAGGTGGTGACCGGCGCGGATCTCGACCTTGCCGGCGTGCGGCGGGTGCTGCGCGATTTTGTCGACCGGCTCGACGGCGCCGATCTGGCGCTGTTCTTCTATGCCGGGCACGGTCTGCAGGTGAACGGCGAGAATTATCTCGCGCCCGTCGATGCCACGCTCGCTTCCTCTGTCGACCTCGAATTCGAGGCGGTGCCGATGAACCTGATCCTGTCGGCGATGGAGAGAAGCACGCGGGTCAATGTCGTGCTGCTTGACGCCTGCCGCGACAATCCTCTGGCGGTCAATCTCGCCCGCTCGATGGGCACGCGCTCGGCCTCGGTCGGGCGCGGTCTTGCCAAGGTCGGCACCGGCATCGGCACGCTGATTGCCTTTTCCACCCAGCCCGGCAATGTCGCGCTCGACGGCTCAGGGCGAAACTCGCCGTTCACATCGGCACTCCTGAAACATCTTGGCCAGCCGGGGCGCGACATCACGCGCGAGCTGATCGATGTGCGCCGCGACGTGCTGGCGGCAACCGGCGGCAAGCAGGTTCCCTGGGACAACTCCTCGCTGACCGGCGAGGTGGTGCTGAAACCCGCCAATGACGGCAAGCCGGCACCGGCGGAGGCGCCCGTGACGAGGCAGGCCGCCGAGCTTGCCTATTGGGAAACGATCAAGGATGCGACGGATCGCGACCTCTTCGACGCCTATCTGCAGCAGTATCCCGATGGTGCCTTCGCTTCGCTCGCCAAGGCCAAGATCAAGATCATCGAGCGGGCTTCAGTGCCTTCATCCGAAGGCGTGAACGACGGATCGGGTGGCCAGGCCGTGGCGGCCATCGATCCGGTGCTGGCTGCGCCCAATGCCGATGACAGGACATTGGCCCGTTCAGTACAGATTGAGCTCAACCGGCTCGGCTGTCGCGCCGGCAGCGAGGATGGCGTCTGGGGTGCCGGCAGTCGCAGGGCGCTCGAAGCTTTCGGCAAATTCGGCAAGGTCGACCTTGCGACGCTCGAGCCTTCCTTCGACGTGCTCGATCGCCTGAAGTCGGAGAAGGCGCGGATTTGCCCGCTTGCCTGCGGCCGGAACGAAGAGGCAAAAGACGGTCGCTGCGTCACGATCCGGCGCGAGGCGAAGCTGCCGCAACCGGGCGAGACGCAAGGCACGATCAAGGCACCGCAGAAAAACGCCGGCACCCGCGCGATCAGCCCGCCGCCCGAACTACAGAAGAAGAGCTTTGCCAGTTGCCCTGAAAATGCTGACGTCGCCTTCCGGCAGATGTTTGCCCGCGGCTCCGGCCGCGGCCGGACGACGATCACCGCCACCCATTCCTGCGGCCGCGCCTTTGCCTGCCATCGGGTGGCAAGGGGCCAGCCGTGGGATTGTGGCTGGCGGTGAGGGGCGGCGCATGCTGCCGCGTTCAAACAGGGGCGGGCGTGACGGGGCGATGGCGTTTCTCAACCCCCGCGCGTCATTTCGGGGCTTGATTTCGCTGCCGCATGCGCAAGGATCGCCGCGACAGTCAATGTCCGGTTTCCGGCAGAGGAGGACTCCCCATGAAACTCCAGCTTATCCGCAACGCCACGCTCAAGCTCGACTATGCCGGTCACACGGTGCTGATCGATCCTTTTCTCGGGCCGAAGGACAGCCTGCCGTCCTTTGCCGGGCGTGCGCCCAATCCGCTGGTCGAGCTGCCGTTCGATACCGATACGATTCTCGCCGGCGTCGAGCTCGTCATCATCTCGCATCTGCACGAAGACCACTTCGATGACACCGCCAAGCATCGCGTGCCGAAGGGGCTGCCGATCTTCTGTCAGCCGGGCGACGAGGAGGCGATCCGCGGCGCCGGCTTTCGCGACGTGACGCCACTCCTCGGCAAGGCGCAGTGGCAGGGCCTGAAGCTCACCCGACGCGACGGCAGCCACGGCCTTGGTCCTGTCGTTCAGGACATGGGGCCGGTCATGGGCTTCAGCCTTGAGGCCAAGGGCGAGCCGACGGTCTACTGGGCCGGCGACACGGTACTCTATCCGGCCGTCGAAAAGACCATCCACGACACGAAGCCGGATGTGATCGTCACCCACTCCTGCGGCGCGCGCTGGGACGGCGCCCTGATCGTGATGGATGCGGCGCAGACGATCGCGGTCTGCGAGGCCTCCAAAAAGAGCGTCGTGGTTGCCACTCACATGGAGGCGCTCGACCATGCGACGGTCAGCCGAGGCGACCTGCGCGCCGCTGCCAGCGCCCACGGCATCGCCTTGACCAGGCTGCTCATTCCGGATGATGGCGACGTGTTGACCTTGATGCCGCCTGTGGTCTAGGGCGCCGACAGACCGCAGAAGGGCAAGCTGTCACGCGGCACGGCTGCCGGGGGTGCTCCTTGCCCGGCAGTGGTCTTCATCGGCTCCGGCTTGCCATATGTATCTGTGAATATTCGAAAATTCACGCATATTAAACGCAACGAAATCCTCCGACACAGGAGCGGTCACCGTTGTGGATCGAAAGCTCGCAGCCATCCTTGCGGCCGATGTCGCCGGCTTCAGTCGCCTCGCAGCGCTCGACGAAGAGAACACGCTTCGCGCGCTTGAGCTGTGCCGGGGTCGGATTGCCGAATTGGTGGGTGCCCATGGCGGCCGCATCTTCGGCAGTGCCGGCGATGGTCTCGTCGCCGAATTTCCAAGCGCTGTTCAGGCCGTCCGCTGCGCGGTGGAAATCCAGCGCGGTCTTCTCGATGCGCAAGATATGCCTGCCGAATGCCGCCTGCAGTTTCGCATCGGTGTCAATCTCGGCGACATCGTCGTGTCGGGAGACGACCTGCTCGGCGACGGGGTCAATATCGCCGCGCGCCTGCAGGAGATCGCCGCTCCGTCGGGCATCTGCATTCCGGGGCGGTGCGCGAACATCTAGACGGCAAGGTGTCCTTCGGGCTGACCAGCCTCGGCGAGCGGAACTTGAAGAACATCCCCCGGCCCATTCTGGTTTTCCGGGTCGACTGGCAAGATGAGATCGCTGTCGGAGGCGGCATCCTCGACGGGGCGCCGCTGGCCGGTCGCAGCAAGGACCAGCCGTCGATCGTCGTCATGCCCTTCGACAATCTCAGCGGTCAAGGCGACGAATACTTCGTCGACGGTGTCGTGGAGGAGATCACTGCGGCGCTCTCGCGCGTGCGGGATTTCTTCGTCATCGCGCGACAGTCCGCTTTCACCTACAAGGGGCGTTTCGTCGACGTGCGTGACGTCGGCAGGGAGCTCGGCGTCACCTACGTGGTCGAAGGCACCGTCCGCCGCGGCGGCGACCGGCTGCGCATTTCCGTGCAACTGGTCGACGCCGAGACGCGGACCCAATCCTGGTCGGAGCGCTACGAGGGCGCAATCGAGGATATTTTCGAGTTCCAGGATCGGATCGCCGCGCAGGTGGTAGGGGCCATTCACCCGGCCATCCGCGATGCCGAGATCGAGCTTGCCAAGCGCAAGCCGCCGGCCAGTCTGCGCGCCTATGACTTCGTCATGCGCGCCTTCCCCAATCTCTGGGGGCGTCGCAAGGATAGCAACAACCAGGCGATCGAGCTGCTTCGGCAGGCGATCTCCGTCGATCCCAGCTACGGCCGCGCGCATGCGCTTTTGGCCTGGTGCCACGCCTCGAACGCTTCCTATCTGTGGACCGACCAG
Source organism: Ensifer sp. 2TAB8 (assembly GCF_052115125.1). NCBI lineage: Bacteria > Pseudomonadati > Pseudomonadota > Alphaproteobacteria > Hyphomicrobiales > Rhizobiaceae > Ensifer > Ensifer sp. 2TAB8. Next base: position 24,467 of record NZ_JBFRGB010000010.1, read on the forward strand.
CCGGAGCGTGAATTGGATCAGGCACGTGCAGCGATCGAAGCTGCAGGCTCGATCAGCGACGATCCGACTGCTTTGACTGCGGCTGGCGCGGCAACGAGCATCTGCGGCGATCAGGAGCGCGCCGCCACCTTTATCGAAAAGGCGCTGGCGCTTGATCCGAACAATGCCTGGGCATGGGCTCGCCTCGGCTGGATCGCGATCTTCACGGACGATCCCGCGCGTGCAACCGAGCGGTTCCGGCGTGGGATGACGCTGAGCCCGAGAGACCCGCTCGCATTCAACATGAGACTGGGGATGGCCTTTTCCATGGCCATGCAAGGGGCTCTCCCTCAAGCCATCGCGATAGCCCAGGACGTCGTCAACAACTATCCTGATGTGACCTGGTCCTACCGCCACCTCGCGGCTTGGTCGGCTATGACCGGGGACATGGAGACCGCCCGATGGGCGGCGCAGAAGCTGCTGGCAGCAGAGCCAGGGTTCACGATCGAGCGGTATCGGGCGCTGCCCTGGTTTCAGAGGATACCGCAGTGGCAGCATCAGATGGCCGAGGGGCTACGGCAATCCGGATTGCCCGAACGCTGATCGCCGCTCGCGGGAAATGCGCGTTCCGTTCCCGACCAGGCTCACGGGATTGAGAAAATGCTGATCTCGTGGGTAATGCCGCGCAGAGCAACGTTGTGCGATTGCGGATTGAGGCCGCGGTCGCTGAGCAGGCCCGCGGCGCGCGGGTCGTCGAGCACGGAACCGGTGGCGAAGATCTCGCGCGAGCCTGCAAGGTGCTGGACGCGTGAGGCGATGTTGACCGTCTGGCCGAAATAGTCCTGCCGCTCGTTGAGGCTGACGGCGATGCAGGGGCCTTCGTGGATGCCGATCTTCAGCAGCAGATCCTCCGAGCCCCGGTCATCGTTGAGCTTGCGCATCGCTTCGCGCATGCGCATGGCGGCGGCGACCGCCCGGTCCGGTGTCGGGAAGGTTGCCATGACCGCGTCGCCGATCGTCTTCACCACCGCACCCGCTTCGGCCGCGACGATTTCGTTGACCACGCTGAAGTGGGTCTTCACCAGATCGAAGGCGGCGAGATCGCCGACCCGCTCGTAAAGCTCGGTCGAGCCGCGCAGATCCGAAAACAGGAAGGTGAGGCTGGTGATCTTCAGCCGCTGGTCCACGTCGATCGTGTCCGTGCGGTAGATGTCGCGGAACGTCTGGTTGGAGAGGAGCCGCTTGGCGGTCAGGAATGGCCGGCGGCGGCCGAGAATATCGTGCAGCGCATCGTTGGCGATGCAGACCGAGGGCAGGGTGCGGACATCCGTGTGGTTCTCCACCTGGATGCGCAGCGGGCCCGGCTGCATGACCAGCGCCTCGTCGTGGCGATGGCCGCGATCGAAGACGAGCGACAGCGTGCGCCGCTCCCTGGTCGGCTCGCCCTTGACGTCGATGAACTGCGCGGCGTGGGTCACCGGCTCGAAGACGATGATGAACTCCGCCGGCAGCTGCAGCGAGATCACCGCCTTTTCGCCGGGCGGCAGCTCCAGCGCCTCCAGCATGAAATCGTCGACCTGGGCCTCGTAGCCCTCGTCCGGCAGCTCGATGCCGGAGCCCCAATAGACCTGGCGGAAATATTCGAGCGGCGGCAGTTCGTGCGGGTTGTGGGCCTCGATGTGGCGTATGCGCGGGTTCACGGTGAAGGTGACCTCCACCATCTCATCCAGCGTCGGCTCGTAGCCGGCAGCACAGAGCGAGCAGGTATAGGTGTCGCTTTGCACGGTCTTCAGCGAGGTGTTGGCGTCGAGCACGCCGCCGCAGCCGGGGCACAGCACATTCCAGGAGAGTTCGAAGATACCGAGGCGCGAGGCATGCAGGAAAGCCGCGATCGTCTTTTCCTCGTTGAGCCCCTGTTCGGCGGCAAAGGCCAGCGCATTGACGCGGCAGAGCTTGCGATCCGGCGCCTCCCGGACAAAGCGCTCCAGAGTTGCGGCGATCTCGGGCTGCACGGTTTGGCGCAGCATGTCGAAGAGAGGCTGAGCTTCACTCATGCCGGCATCCTACACCGAAAACGAGCGGCGGTGCAGACGGTTTATCGGATTGGATGAGGCGGCCAGGGATTCGGCGCGCTGCCTGTCGCGCGCCCCATTTCGCTCGGCAGTGATCTTGGCCGCTTCGGCATGAAGACCCTATGCGGCCTTGCGGTCGCGGCCGAAGGGATCGCCGAGGACGGATTCCGTGTGCAACGAGGCCCGCCACCCACCGTTCTCACGGATCCAGGTGGTGGCGTCGGCGGCCTTCAACGTCAAAGGCTCGCCATCGACGTTCATCTCTTCAGTCATCGTGTAGGCGATGACGGCCACGTCTTCGCGCGGAAAGATCACGCTGACGTCGTCAAGGCGGAAGGATTTGAGCTTCCAGGAATTCTCGGCCTGCGCGGCCATCCTGCGATAGTCGTCCCGGGTGAGTACCGCCGCGCCCTGCGCGCCCACGACGATCGAGCGTTCGGGCAGCATGGCCACGGACGCTTCGGTGTCCTTCTCCAGAATGGTTTGCCAGAACTCCTGCTCGAGGTTGATGAACTCCTGTTCGTCGGCATGCGCCATCGCGGGTTACCCTCCGTTTTCGATATCCGCAGAAGACGTCAAAAGGCGAAAGGTTCCGCGATTGCGGTGCGCCGGCCGGTGGCTCCGACGGAACTCAAGAGCCGCACGCGGCGTTTTCCGGTTCAGATATCGGCAGTTACGAGGCGGGACAAAGTCACGGCGATGCTTTCGGGAAGATGCCTTTGCGGCCAGGTCAAGGTTTCCGTGCGCGGCGAGCCAACGCGGGTTGGCATTTGCCACTGCACCGACTGCCGGCAGGAAAGCGGCTCCGCCTTCACCTACTATGGCATCTGGCCGACGGCCCAGTTCGAATCCAGCGGTGAAACTGCCGCGTTTCAGGGGCGCTGCTTCTGTCCGCATTGCGGTTCGCGGGTCTTTTCGGTCGACGAGCAGGAGGCCGAGGTCAAGCTCGGCATCCTCACCGAAGCGCCGACGCCGCTGAAGCCGAGTTACGAACTCTGGATCAAGCGCCGCGAGGCCTGGCTGAGGCCGGTGGATGGGGCCGAGCAATTTGAAGAGGATCGGCAACCGAGAGCCGCCGGCAGGCGCTTCTAGAGCGGTTCGCCTCCTGATTTCCGCGCTTCTTTACATGAGCATCGATTCATGAATGGAATCGTGCTTTAGATCAAAGCGTTACTGCTTTGATCTCACCGGCGGTCGAGACGGCCGCGCGGGTGGCGGGCCGCTGGGGGAGTGTATGTCGGCACGGCCTTTGTTGAGGATGTCGGACGCTGCCAATGGTCTTTTGGCGGCGGCTGGGCTCGTGGTTGTTGCGGCGCTGACCGCAACAAGCTTTGGCGCTGCCGCGCGTCTCGCCCTCGAGGGCTTCCTCGTCGGGATCTGGGGCTTCTATGTCCTGCAACTCACCGATACGCTGATGGCGCTCGGGGCAAGGGACGGCCGCGCCTCGGTGCCCGAAGCGACGATCGATCTGATCGCTGTCATCGTTCCGCTTGTCGGCTTCCTTTTTGCCAGCACCCGGGATCAGAGCCTCTATTGCGGTGTCTGGCTGCTGAAGCCGCTCCGCCACTCCACTTTCTTCCGGCTGCTCGGTCGGGTGGTGTCACGGGCCGCACCCAATCTCATTGGCGTCACCTCGCTCTTCGGCATCGTCCTCTTCGGTGCATCGCTCGTCGCCTATCTCATCGAGCGCGATATCCAGCCGGAGAAGTTCGGCAGCATTCCCCAGGCCATGTGGTGGGCGGTGGTGACGCTTTCCACCACCGGCTATGGCGACGAGATCCCGCAGACGCTTGCCGGGCGGGTGCTCGCCGGCCTGGTGATGATGAGCGGCATCGGCATCTTCGCTCTCTGGGCCGGCATTCTCGCCACCGGCTTTTTCGAAGAGGTGCGCCGCCAGGACTTTGTGCGCAACTGGCAGCTGGTTGCGGCGGTGCCGCTGTTCGAGAAGCTCGGTTCGGCCGCCTTCGTCGAGATCGTGCGGGCGTTGCGCCCGCGGGTGGTGCCGGCCGGCGCCATCATCTGCCGCAAGGGCGAGGCGGGCGACCAGATGTTCTTCATCGTCGAGGGGCGCGTCAGCATCGCCACGCCTTCACCGACGCCGATCGAACTCGGCCCCGGGAGCTTCTTCGGCGAGATGGCGCTGATAACGGGCGAGCCGCGCTCGGCAACCGTCAGCGCCGCCACCGAGGTCTCGCTGCTTTCGCTCTATTCGGAGGATTTCCAGATGCTGTCGAGCAGCAATCCGGAGATCGCCGACGTCATTCGCAAGACGGCCGACGAGCGGCGTGGCGTGGCGCCGAGGCATTGACGGCTTGCGGTGGTCGAAAGCGGCCGGAACGTGCCATGCCGGCACGCGACCTCGTCATTTCGCCGGGCGCTCATTAACACCAGAGAAAGCCTTTCTCCTCTAGCATGGCGGCTGCAAGTTACAGTGACTTTGCGGGCATGACGAACGCTTGGGCGCTGTAGGGGGACACTCTTTTACATAGGCGTTCAATGTCGTTTTTTGGCGTTTCCGGAATGTATTATTCCGGCGAATCCCTTGCCGAGCACCGTATCGTGCTTGCCGAGGACTCCAACCTCTTCTCAGCGATGGTTTCGAAGCGGCTGAAAGAGCTGTTCGACATCGATGTCATCGTCTGCCGCGACTATGACGACCTGCAGTTCGCCGTCGAGAACGCGACTTTTCCGGCGTCGCTCGCCATCTCCAACATCAACCTCCCGGGGGCGGAGAACGGCGAGGCGCTCAACTATCTGATCGAGATGAGCGTGCCGACCGTCGTCTTCACCGGCTCCTTCCAGGAGTCGACGCGCGAGAAGATCCTCGCCAAGGAGATCGTCGACTACGTCATCAAGGACAGCGTCTTTGCGGTCGACATGCTGGCGGAATCCGTCTGCCGCTTCCTCACCAACCACAAGCACCACGTGCTGATCGTCGATGATAGCCCGACTGCGCGCGCTCTTCTGACGACGCAGCTCAAGCGCTACAATTTCCGCACCAGCTCGGCGGAAAACGGTGCGATGGCGCTCGAACTCCTCAAGACCAATCCCGATATCGGCCTGGTCATCACCGACTACAACATGCCCGATATCGACGGCTTCGAACTGACACGGCGTATCCGTGGTTCCTACGGACCGCATCAGCTGCGCATCATCGGCGTTTCGTCCTCCACCAACCGGCTTTTGTCGGCGCGCTTCCTCAAGGCCGGCGGCAACGACTTCGTCGTTCGTCCCTTCGTCAACGAGGAATTTTACTGCCGCGTGAACCAGAACCTGGACACGCTGACGAAGATCCGCACACTCAGTGAAAAAGTTAGGGTTCCCGCGTAGGCAATTCGCCAAGGCTCGATAAAAACCCCTAAAATTTATTGGGCACGTGCATCAAAAATGCCGCTCACAGGTTGCCGTATTAACGAAATTGCAATCCGATCGGTCTTCAATCCGCCCCAGCAGGAGCGGGGAGCCCGGTCACACCAGACCACGCCGGCCAAATGGCCGGTGCGGTTCGTGGCGGGGTTTGTTGATACATTTGGAGCCAGCGTCACCCCTTGAGGGAAGCACGCCTGCGGCTCGAGAGGGGTTGCAGGGACGTGAGATTGCGCCGCACGCCAGGCCGGGTGAACTCTGTGCAAAAGCACAGCGACAAGCGCATGCTCCTTGTCGAAGACTCCCGGATGTTCGCGACGGCGCTGAAATACGGGCTCGAGTCCGTGCATGGCATCCGCGTCACCCATTGCAGCTCGCTCGCGGCACTCAAGGAAGCGCTGGAGCAGGCGCCGGAAAGTTTCTCGCTGGCGGTGCTCGATCTCAACCTGCCGGACGCGCCCAATTGTGAGGCGCTCGAATTCGTGCTCGACAATCAGGTGCCGGCCGTCGTCTTCACTGCAGCCTTCAATGACCATACGCGCGAAGAGATCCTTGGGCGCGGCGTGCTTGATTGCGTCATCAAGCATCAGCCGGAATCGATCAACCTCCTGATCGGCGCCGTCGACCGGGCGCTCACCAATGGCAAGACGACGGTGCTGCTCGCCGATTCCGATGCCGCCTCGCGCAGCGAGCTTGCCGACATCCTAAGGCGGCAGCGGATCTCCGTCTGCGAGGTCGCGTCTGCTGCCGACGCGCTGCAGGTGCTCGACAGCGGCGAGGCGGTCGATCTCGTCGTCACCGACCTCGACCTCGCCGATATGTCCGGTGCAGCACTCCTGGCCGAAGTGGAGCGGCGGCAGGGTGATGGTGCGCTGCCGGTGATCGGGCTTTCCGACAGCGGCGACCGAAGGGCCGGCGCCCGTTTCCTGGAGGCGGGCGGCACCGATTTCATCCAGAAGCCTTTCCTCGAAGCCGAGTTCAACGGCCGCATCGCCCAGACAGCCGGCGTCCAGAAGCGACTGCAGACGCTGCAGCGCCAGGCGGCAAGCGACTATCTCACCGATCTCTATAACCGCCGGCACTTCTTCCTTGCCGGTCCGCGCCTGGTGGAGCAGTGCCTCAGACGCGGCGAGCCGACGGCGATCGCCGTTCTCGACATCGATCATTTCAAGCGGCTCAACGACACCTACGGTCACGAGATCGGCGATATCGTGCTGAAGCACGTGGCCAAGCGGCTCTCGGTGCTGGTGGGCGAGGATCACCTGCTTGCCCGCCTCGGCGGCGAGGAATTCGGCGTTCTCTTCAACGGCTGCGACGTACGCCGCGCCTTTGCCTTCTGTGATGCGCTGCGCCTGGAACTCGCGAAATCGCGGATCGTGGCCGACGACGAGGAACTGACGATCACCGTCTCGATCGGCCTTGCCACCATCGAAACGTCGGAAGCCTTCGAAAACTACCTGCATGCCGCCGACCAGTTTCTCTATATGGCCAAACATGCCGGCCGGAACCGGGTGATCTCGGAGCTGGCGCTTCTCGACGCGCTGGCGTCATAGGCGCCTCCGGCCGGGCCACAGCCCGGCCTCCAGAAATATACATTCACGACCTGTCGGCTTGGAACGAAGTCGAACGTCCTTCGGTTAGCCGCATGTGATCCAGCGCTTCGAGGAGGACACGACGCATGACCAATGTTGTTTCAAATCTCTGGTTCGCCAAGGAGGCCCGCGAGGCCGTCGACTTCTATATTTCGCTTGTTCCCAATTCCGCGATCATCCGCATCACCAGCTTGCCGGCAGAAAGCCCGAGCGGACCGCCCGGCAGCGTGACGACCATCGAGTTCACGCTCGGCAACCAGGAATTCCTGGCGCTCGAAGCCGGGCCGCTCGATCCGTTCAATCATTCCTTCTCGATCATGATCCAGTGCGATACCCAGGAGGAGATCGACAGGATCTGGAATGCCATCAGCGAAAACGGCGGACAGATCGAGCAATGCGGCTGGATCCGCGACCGCTGGGGGCTGTGCTGGCAGATCGTGCCGAGGGCGCTCGGCGACATGGTCGCCCATTCCGACCGTGCGCGCGCCAAGCGCGTAACGGAGGCGATGCTCGGCATGATCAAGCTCGACATCGCCGAACTGGAGCGCGCCTTTCACGGCTAGGGGATGGCTGTCTCGTGGGTGCGGGACCCGTAAGGGGCGGGGCGGCAAGCGGATCTTGTGCCGCCTCCAATGGCGGTCGGGGTGTCACGCCCGAGGCAACTTGCCTGCGCAATCATGGGGCACGTTGCTTCATAAAAACATCTACAGGTTTTATTTGCGAACTTTCTATATGACGAAAAGGCTGGCCAGCGCGGGGGCGCTTGGGAGGTCAAGGGGAGAGACGACGTGAATTCGCAGACTTTTACGAGTATTGATGGCCGTATCGGACGCCAGACCTGGTGGTTGGCGCAGGTCGTCGTCTGGATTGCGACGACGGCCGCGGTGTTTGCCGGAGGGGCGCTTTTGGCGCTTTCAGGCGTTGATAACTATGCCGCGGGCTTCAGCCTGATGCATTGATGGTTTTCATCGTCCTCGTTGCCAGCACCTATTTCTCCCTGGTCGTCAACATCAAGCGTTGGCATGATCATGGCAGGTCCGGTTGGTGGAATCTGGCGCTCTTCGTGCCAGTCGTCGGGCCGCTGCTGGGCCTCGTCATGCTGGGCTTCCTTCCGGGTGACGAGGGTGACAACCGCTTCGGCCCATCGGGCGAACGCATTGTCGGAGGTGCGGGGCAGCGCTTCGGTCGCGTTTAGCAATAGCCCTTCATTTGCTTTTCTGCGGATAGATCGTTTCGCCGCGCTTCAGCATCGCGACGAAGGTCTCGATCTTCTTCTTGCGCCCGGCTTCGGTCTTCATGTTGTGGGTGCGGAAGGCGAGCGCGAAGCGGTTCTGGGCGCTGAGCTTGCCAAGCATTTCGCGGGCTTCGGGTTCGGCATCGATCGCCGCCTGCAGGTCGTCGGGGATCTTCAGGTCCTTGCCGCTCGCATAGGCCCGGTCCCAGCGGCCGTCCGCCTTGGCGGCATCCACCTGTTTTAGGCCATGCTCGGTCATGCGGCCCTCGGCAATCAGCCGCGCGACATTGTCGACATTGATCTTGCTCCAGATGCTCTTCTTGCCGCGCGGGGTATAGCGCTGCAGAAAGCTCTTGTCGTCGAGCCCCTTGCGCACGCCGTCGATCCAGCCCCAGCAGAGCACGACGTCGATCGCCTCCTTGGGGGTGATCGAGGCGAGCCCGGAATTCATCTTGTGGGTCTTGATCCAGACTTCGGTTTCACTCTGGTGGTGGGCGGCGAGCCAAGTGTAGAAGCTGTCGAGGTCCTTGAATTCGTGGACCTTGGCGGGATTGATCTCAACCGGTGCCATCGGCGACTTGCTCCTCGGCCGTTGAAGTTGAGCCATTCAACTGAAAATGAGCATCGGCGCAAGCGGCGATCATTGATCCGCATCTCCGACCACCGGTGTCACCATTCGGCGGGCGAGGGCGCGACCGGTCCGGGCAAGCGGGTCTTCAGGCGCGAAGGGCTCGTGGCAAATGTGACGATTCCAATGGAAGCCAGAGCGACCGCGGCGCCGGCGATGATATCGACGACGTAGTGACTTCCTGCGGGTATCGCGGAGAAGCCCATTGCGAGGTTCAGGGCGAGCGCAAGATGCCGGAGCAAACGCACAGGCCACAGTGCCCACGCGCACAGTACCGCTACGGCCGCATGCACCGACGGAAATGTCACAATGCCCTGGCTCTCCGGAAGTCGCCAAACGAAGTTGGGATCGTTCCTGACCGCATGAAACTCTTCGAGGAAGAGGTATCCATAAGTCGCGTTGATGTGTTGCAAACTGTCGGTATCGAACTGGTAGTAGGCGTATGTGCCAAGGGCGGGGAAGAAGACCGCGATGGCGCTCGACAGGAAGCACAGAAGCGCATAGGCGCAAACCATCTGATAGGCTCGCCGGTCGTGGCCGGCCAGCACCAGCAAGGCCGGGCAGAGCAGTAGCTGGTAGGGGAATGAACGATAGGCTGCGTTCAACACCCCGGATATCAGAGGGTGCAGATCGATCCAGCCGATCATCGCTGTCCAGTCGACCCCAAGCCATGTGTCCCATCTGGAGAGTTGCCCGTCCGTCAATGGGAAGCCCATCCAGGCCGACAAATAGGTTGAAAGCGTGATCGGGACGACAAGGAGCAGGCCGCATCCGCAACATTCGATCATTGGCCGAAGTTTGTGAAGCTCGAACCGCAGCGAAAGGAAGCTGGCCGCGAGGACGGTGGCTGCGAAGGTTGCAGCTTCATACAGCCAACCTTCAAAGCTCAGTGGAAAGCCGGCAACGGATGCCGTGAACAAAAGCGCTGCATAGGAAAAGATCGTGCCCGCGATCAAGAACTGGCGAGCTTGAGAAAAGTCTTTCACAAAAGAAGCTCCGCACCAAAAGGAGTTGCAGATATATTCAATACTGGTTGTATATATGTAAATTAACCTTCAATAATTGCGCTCCCCTTGCATGCTTGCTTGTGGTGCGGCTTCAGCGAGAACTTGGTACGAAAAAGGGCGGATCGCTCCGCCCTTCCTGTTCTCGATCTCTTGCCGAACTCTTATCGCGCCATCTGCAGCGTCAGCTTGCGGTCGGCGCGCTCCTGCTGCGGCGAGCGGTTGTAGAGTTCGCGGTAGCATTTGGAGAAGTGCGAGGCGGAGACGAAGCCGCAGGCCACCGCCACCTCGACGACCGGCATCGACGACTGGATGAGCAGGTGCCTTGCGCGGTCGAGGCGGATTTCCAGGTAGTAGCGGGCGGGTGAACGGCCCATTTCTTGGCGGAACAGCCGCTCGATCTGGCGGCGCGAGAGATCGGCGCCTTCGGCGATTTCCAGAAGCGACAGCGGCTCGGCGAGGTTTGCCTCCATCAGTTCGATGATCGACAGAACCTTGGCGTTCTGCACGCCGAGGCGGGCGCGCAGCGGCAGGCGCTGGCGGTCATGCGGGCCGCGAACGCGGTCGGTCAACGCCTGTTCGCAGACGCGGTTGACGAGGTTTTCGCCGAAATCCTGGTCGATCAGGTTCAGCATCATGTCGAGCGAGGCGGTACCGCCGGCGCAGGTATAGATGTTGCTGTCGATCTCGTAGAGGTCGGCATAGACGTCGACCTGCGGGAAACTTTCGGAGAAACCCGGCAGGTTTTCCCAGTGGATGGCACAGCGCTTGCCGGTCAAAAGGCCGGCCGAGGCCAGCACATGGGCGCCCGTACAGAGGCTGCCGACGGCAACGCCGCGGTTGTAGACTTCGCGCAGCCAGGCATTGACCGACTTGTTGTTGAAGTCTTCGACATAGATGCCGGAACAGACCAGCACCATCGATGGGCGGTTTTCGCCACCGAGGAACTTGCGCTCGTCGGCCAGCGACGAGTTCACCTCGAGCGCGATGCCGCTCGAAGAGAGGACCTTTTCGCCGTCCGACGAAGCGAGGCGCCAGGAATAGGCCTCGTAGCCGAGCATGCGGTTGGCGATGCGGAGCGTTTCGATCGCCGCCGAAAAGGGCAGCATGGAAAAGTTCGGCACCAGGAAGAAGACGAGAGAACGCTTTTTGGTCAGTGGCTTGTTCATGAGGCTTCCCATGCTTGGCGATGCGGGTATATTCGTCGCTTGGAAGATACTCTTCGGCTTGTCTGTTTGCGACATTCGCATGGATAGCAGCGACCGCAAAGTGATTTCGCATTGCGACATCGCGCGGCAAAAGGCGGCTCGGCCCGTCTTTCAGGCTTTTGTAAGGAAAGCGACAGTTTTTTCAGTCGGCTTGACGTTATCTGACAAGAACCGCCGGAGATACGCAACAATTACAAAGCACGCTTCAGGGTTGTGTTTGCCGATTGCGACGTTTTCGATGTGGGGGTGGGGTGTCGGTATGAGACAAGTCTGCCCTCAAGGCCAGGGAAGGCGCCAAGCAATCTCGACCTCAAGGCCGCTCAAGGAGAAGTGCGAAGCGCATTGACCGATGATCACCCGCCTCTGGCGGCGCGCGATTTCCACATTGCATGCAAAGCTGCAGGCACTTCGAAAAGGCGATTTAGCGTGAAGCAGGATGGGGCAACAGCCGGTCGCCGTTTGGTCTCGCGGGTCAAGATCCTGTGGGCGGTTTTGGTTATCGCGACGGCCACCGCCTTGGGCGCTTAGATCGGTTGGGAGAACCACGGAGCAGCGGGCGCGTTGGCGCTCGCATTCGTTGGCCTCGTGGCCGGCGGTTTTCTCAGTTCACCATCGCTTCTCTTGCAGCTTGCCTGAGCGGCATTCGAGCGACGCGATTTTTCGCGGGCTTGGCGGGGCGCTGATGTGCGGTTGCCAGCAACGAGCCGCGCAAAGAGAAAGGGCACCGCCTTTTCGGCGATGCCCTTTACTGTATCCGGCCGTTTCGATCCGCGTGAAGCAGATCAAGCCGTGACGTCATTGTCCGTTCTTGTGCACTGCATCGTCCACCGACGGGAAGCCGATGTCCTTCAGCGTGTCATAGGACAGGTTTTCCAGTGCGCGTTCCTGACGATGGCGCTTCCACGCTGCCCAGGCACGAACCTGCAGATTGAAGAGACCCGGAAGGGACGAGTGGGAGGATGCCCGTTCCGAGGCCGATGAAAACTGAGTGTTGGACATTTCATGGCTCCTTCTGAGTTTCTCAGCAGGTCGCGACCATGAGGTTATGTATGGCGCAACCTGATCTATCATTCCAACGAATATGTTTGATATCTTCCATCAAACATGGTGATTGATTAGCGGGTCCGCAAACATCACGTCGTCGCGAACTCTCTTCGGCAGTTTGGCCAGTTCGCGCCGGGCTTCCACCCGATTTCGGGCGATTTGCCGTTCGCGTCGATGCTGGACAACGCCGTCGAGGACGGTAATCACTTGGGTGAGGGCGTTGAGGACCATGTCGTTGCTCCTGCTATGCTCATTTTTTACCACTGCCGGCGACGGCGGGCTGTTACAAAGGGAACTCTTCGAAGCGGCGATAACAAGTACGGCGGCGGACATGGCTTTCTCCTTCCTTCGTCGTCCTTGAGCTTGACTATCGGTCATCCCTGATGTTCAATCAAACGAAATGAAGTGAACTTATCTTTCAGTTTTTCTGATTGAGGATGCCGCCATGAACATGATGATGCGCCACGCGCTTCCGCTTCTTGAAATGGATGTGCTGAAGACCTTTGTCGCCATTGCCGAGACCGGCAATTTCACCACCGCTGCCGAAACCGTCTACCGCACGCCGTCTGCCGTCTCGATGCAGATCAAGAAGCTGGAGGAGATGCTGGGATGCACGCTCTTCCTGCGCGACGCGCGCTCGGTGACGCTGACGCCGAAGGGGGAGATGCTGCTCGGCTATGCCCGCCGGCTGCTGTCGCTCAACAATGAAACGGTGTCGCGCTTCCTGCTGCCGGACATGAACGGTGTCGTGCGGGTCGGTGCGCCGGAAGATGTCGGCGAGCGCATCCTGCCGGAGGTGCTGAAGCGCTTCGCCGATTCCTATCCCAACGTGACGATCGATGTCTCGATCGGCATGAGCAATGCCATGCGCAAGAAGGTCGACGAGCACCGGCTCGACATCGCCATCTTCAACAGCCTCACCGAGGGGACGCCGAAGAATGGCGAAATCCTGATGCAGGAGAAGCTGGTCTGGGCCGGCGCCAAGTGCGGCAATGCGCATCTGAAGGATCCGCTGCCGGTGTCGATGTGGGAGGATGGCTGCGTCTGGCGGGCGGATGCGGTGGAGAAGCTGTCGCGGGCGGGGCGCAAGTTCCGCATCGCCTTCCTCAGCGCCTATACGACCGGCCAGCGGGCAGCCGTTCTCGCCGGCCTCGCGATCGCGCCTCTGCCGCGTTATCTCGTCCAGGGCGAAATGGTGCAGCTCGGCGAGCGCGACGGCTTGCCGGATCTCGGCCACTACAATATCGGCCTGCAGGTGATCAACGATGCGCCGGCGCCGGTGCTGGCGGTTGCCGATCACGTGCGTGACGCCTTCGCCGACCTGCAGATGCAATAGGGAGGCCGCATGCGGTTTACTGCCTTCCGACCCTTGCCTGCCACCCCTCGGTTCGTATCGCGGGGCGAACGGCCTTGAGCGACCATCCACGCCCCGTTCTCGATCCGATCGACCGTCTCTCGGAGATCATCTTCGGGCTGCTGATGGCGCTCTCCTTCACCGGAACAATGAGCACGGTCACCGGCGAAGAGGGTGGGGTAAACGCCGTGCTGGTCGCTGCCTTGGGCTGCAACATCGCCTGGGGCATCGTCGACGGCGTCATGTATGTGCTGACGACGGCGGTCGAGAGGGTGCGTCGCCGCGGCTTCCTCGATTCGCTCCGGCGTGAGCCGATCGAGCGTGCCCGCGAGATGTTTCTGGAAAACCTGCCGGATGACGTGCGTCGCGTGTCTTCGCCAAAGGAGACCGAGGCGCTGCTTTTGCGGGTGAGGGCGCTTTCCTATGATCCCAGGCACAGGGCGGTCACGGGGCATGACCTGAAGGCGGCCTTCGCCATCTTCCTGCTCGTCGTCATCTCGACGCTGCCGCCCAGCATTCCGTTCCTGCTGGTCGATGATGTCGCGCTGGCAATGCGCGTTTCGAACGCCATCGCGCTCGTCATGCTCTTTGTCATCGGCGCACGGCTCGGCCGCTACATGGGCCGTAGCCCCTGGCCAATGGCCTTTGCGATGGCCGCGATCGGGGCGGTTCTGGTGGCGGTGACCATCCTCTTTGGCGGATAGTCAACGCCAGGGTGCCGGCAAGGCTCACGCCTTGATCGGCGCCTGGCGGATGTGGATTTCGATCAGGCGTTTCAGTTCGGCCAGGTCTCTCGCCTCAAGCGCATCGACCATCAGATGGTGTTCGCGCGCGGACTGCTCGATGCGCGCCCGCGTGCGCCATTGCGAGACCGGTGCCGACACGGTGCGCTGGCGGATCTCGGCAACGACGTCGACGAGTTCGGAATTGCCGGCGAGCTGCAGAAGCGCGCGGTGAAAGGCGAGGTTGGCGTCGTAATGCTCCATGATGGAGCCGCGGAACGACATCTCGTCAAACTCCCTCGCAAGCCCGCGCAACTCGCCGATCGCCGCCGGCGTGACGTTGGCGATCATTCGGTCGGCGACGCCGGTTTCGAGAATGACGCGGATATCGCTGATCTCCCGTGTGCGCTGGTCATCGAGCTCGTAGACCTGATAGCCGCGGTTGGGATTGTGCTGCACCAGCCGGCGCTGCGACAGCCGGTCGAGCGCCCGGCGCACCTCCGGCCGCGTGCAGTCGTAGCGGCGCTCCAGGTCGATCTGCTTGAGCCAGGCGCCCGCCGGCAAGGTCCCGGTCAGGATGTCGTGCAGCAAGAGGTCGGTGACGTCCTTCTTCTCCTCGGGCTTCTCCTCGGGCGCCAGCATTTCCGTCAGATCGTCGCTCATTCCCTGCCTTACACTGTCTTGGCCGCTGTTGCCGGCGCGTGCCCCCTTCGGCGGCGCGTGCCCACGTTCCCTGTCGCGGCGGAATTGGCTCCATTTTTGGAGAAACTATGATGCTGCCCTGAACAATTCAATGCGGGAGAGCGGCGTTCCATGTTGGCCTTCGCCGTTGTGCACATCGGTCGAAATGTTTCAGGACCCTCTTGTGTATCCAAAAATGTTATCATAAATTGGCGCCAATTCTGGTTACTATTGTTGCGGAAGTCAAGAAACGATGAAAAATGCGGATGCCGTCTGGGACCTTCTCGAAGCCAAGCGCGAGCGGTTTTTCGTGCTCAGCGACCGGGTCTGGGATACGCCGGAAACCAACTACGAGGAGTTTTCCTCGTCGGCTGAACACGCGGCGCTGCTGGAAGCCGAAGGGTTCCGTGTGTCGCGCGGCATTGCTGGCATGCCGACGGCGGTGATGGGCGAGGCGGGCGAGGGCGGACCGGTCATCGCCATTCTCGGCGAGTTCGACGCGCTGCCGGGATTGAGTCAGGAAGCAGGCGTCGCTGAGGAGCGGCCGCTTGTCGAA
Source organism: Ensifer sp. 2TAB8 (assembly GCF_052115125.1). NCBI lineage: Bacteria > Pseudomonadati > Pseudomonadota > Alphaproteobacteria > Hyphomicrobiales > Rhizobiaceae > Ensifer > Ensifer sp. 2TAB8. The sequence continues at coordinate 39,907 of NZ_JBFRGB010000010.1, forward strand.
GGCGGTAACGGTCATGGCTGCGGCCACAATCTGCTTGGCGCCGGCGCGATGATGGCGGCGACCGCCGTCAAGGATTACCTCGCTGCCAAGGGCATCAAGGGGCGGGTGCGGTATTACGGCTGCCCGGCGGAAGAGGGCGGCTCGTCCAAGGGTTTCATGGTGCGCGCCGGCGTCTTCGACGATGTCGATGTCGCCATCTCCTGGCATCCCGCACCCTTTGCCGGTGTCAACAACCCGATCTCGCTTGCCTGCAATGAGCTCGACTTCCGCTTCAGCGGCCGGGCGTCGCATGCATCGGCGGCGCCCCATCTCGGCCGCAGCGCGCTCGACGCGCTCGAGCTGATGAATGTCGGCGTCAACTACCTGCGCGAGCACGTGCCGTCGTCGGCGCGCATCCACTATGCGGTGACCGATACGGGCGGCAACGCGCCGAATGTGGTGCAGGCCCGGGCCAAGGCCCGATATCTCGTGCGCGCCCGCAGCCTGCCGGAACTGCTCGACCTCGTCGAACGGGTGCGCAGCGTCGCCAAGGGCGCAGCGATGATGACCGGAACCACGGTCACGGACGAGATCGTCAGCGGCGACGCCAACCTGATCGGCAACACGCCGCTCGAAGCGCTGATGCATCGCCAGCTCGAGCATCTGGGCCCGCCTGAGTTCGACGAGGACGACCGGCGGATGGCGGCAAAGTTCCAGGAGACCTTTACCGGCGAGGATATCGCCTCGGCCTTCGAGCGTTTCGGCCTGAAGCTGCGGCGGGGCGTTTCGCTCTGCGACACGATCTTTCCGCCGGAAAACGGCGCCGGCACGCTCGTTGGCTCCACCGATGTCGGAACGGTGAGCTGGGTGGTGCCGACCGTGCAGATGCGCGGCGCGACCTACGCGATCGGTACGCCCGGCCATTCCTGGCAGCTGGTCGCGCAAGGCAAGCTGCCGGCCGCGCACAAGGGCATGGAACATGCGGCCAAGGTGATGGCGAGCACGGCGGTGGAGCTGATCCTCGATCCCGCGCTCATCACTGCTGCCAAGGCGGACCACGCGGCACGGCTGGAGGGCACGCCCTTCGTCAATCCCATTCCTGACGATGTCGATCCGCCGATCCCCGGGGTCGGCGACGTGAAACTGCCGATCCCCGGGGTGAACCATGGTTAAGTCATCGATCGACACGCGAAGGGAGGCGCTGCGATGACTGAGCCCGGTTTCCTTGACATCATCAGCGTTGGGCCGGACGGCTGGGGGCCGGCGCTTGCCGCCGGCGCCTGGATGACTATCCTGATCGCCGTCGCCGGCTTTGCGATCGGCGGTCTCATCGGCACCTTCGGCGCCTGGGCGAAGATCTCCGGCGGCCCGGTCGTTCGCGGCTGCGCCGAGGCCTATACCACCGTGCTTCGCGGCATTCCCGACCTCCTGGTCATCTATCTCTTCTATTTCGGCGGCAGCGCCGTGGTGACGGCCGTCGGCCAATTGTTCGGTGCGGAGGGCTTCGTCAGCTTCCCTGGCTTCATCGCCGGTGCGCTTGCCGTCGGCATCACCTCCGGCGCCCAGCAGACCGAGGTCTATCGCGGCGCGTTTCGCGCCGTGCATCCGGGCGAGCTGGAGGCGGCAACCGCTTGCGGCATGGGGCGGCTTCTCAAGTTCCGCCGTATCACCGCGCCCTTGACGCTGCGTTATGCGCTGCCGGGCCTTGGCAACGTCTGGCAGGTGGTGTTGAAGGAATCCGCACTGGTCTCGGTCACCGGTGTCGTTGAACTCTTGCGCCAGGCGCAGATCGGTGCCGGATCGACCAGCCGTCCCTTCGACTTCTTCTTCATCGCAGCGATGATCTATCTCGCCATTTCCACAGTCTCGGGCCTCGTTCTTCAGGTCACCGAGCGCCGGTTCTCGCGTGGCGTCAGGAGGGGTTGATGGATATCCGGTTTGCCCTCGAAACCTTCTGGAGCCTGGCGGCGGCCCTGCCGCTGACGCTGGAGCTTGCCGCGACATCGATCGCGCTCGGTTCGGTGCTGGCTCTCGGGTTGGCGCTCGCCCGTCTTTCGGGAATCCTCGCGCTCGATCTCTTTGCTCGCACTTACGTGTTCCTCTTCCGCGGCACACCGCTGCTCGTGCAGATCTTCCTGATCTATTACGGCCTCAGCCAGTTTCCGGCGGTGCGTCACAGCATCTTCTGGCCGCTTCTGCGCGAGCCCTACTGGTGCGCGGTGCTGGCGCTGATGCTGAACACGGCTGCCTATGCCAGCGAGATCATCCGCGGCGGCCTGCTTTCTGTGCCGCACGGCCAGCTGGAGGCCGCAAGGGCCTGCGGCATGGGGCGCTTCATGATCTTCCGCCGCATCGTCATGCCGCAGGCGCTGCGCCAGGCGCTGCCCGGTTACGGCAACGAGATGATCTCCATGGTCAAGGCGACCTCGCTCGCCTCGATCATCACGCTGATGGAAATCACCGGCGTCGCCGCCAAGCTCATCTCGGAGAGCTACCGGGTGATCGAGGTCTTCGTCGTCGCCGGCGTCATCTATCTCGCCATCAACTTCGCGCTGACCCGGCTCGTTGCGTTTGCCGAACACAGGTTCAACCCGCGACTGCGCGCGCCGCTGCCGATCTCGGCCGAACTCAAGGGAGAAACCCATTGAACATGTCTGCCGCCGTTACCACGCCGGTCGCGATCCGCGTGCACGACCTTCACAAGAGCTTCGGCCATATCGAGGTGCTGAAGGGCGTGTCGCTCGATGCGCGCGAGGGTGAGGTGATTTCCATCCTCGGATCCTCCGGCTCCGGCAAGTCGACGCTGCTTCGCTGCATCAACATGCTGGAGGTGCCGAATTCGGGCACGATCGAGGTTGCCGGCGAGGCGATCCGGCTCAAGACGTCCAGCGATGGGCGCAGCCGCCCGGCCGATCAGAAGCAGGTGGACCGCATCCGCTCCGAACTCGGCATGGTGTTCCAGAGCTTCAATCTCTGGTCCCACAAGACCGTTCTCGAAAACGTCATCGAGGCGCCGGTGCATGTGCTGAAGCGCCCGCGGGCGGAAGCGATCGAGGAGGCGGAGGCGCTGCTTGCGAAGGTCGGCATTGCCGACAAGCGCAACCACTATCCCTCGCATCTCTCCGGCGGCCAGCAGCAGCGCGCCGCAATCGCCCGTGCGCTGGCGATGCGCCCGAAGGCGATGCTCTTCGACGAGCCGACCTCGGCGCTCGACCCGGAACTGGTGGGCGAAGTGCTGCGCGTCATGCGCGGTCTGGCGGAGGAGGGGCGCACCATGCTGGTGGTGACCCATGAGATGGGCTTTGCCCGCGATGTCTCGAGCCGCGTCGTGTTCGTGCACAAGGGCACGATCGAGGAGGAGGGGCCGCCGCACGAGGTCTTCACCCGGTCGAAGTCCGAACGCTTCCGCCAGTTCATCAAGAGTTGATTGCGCCGGCTGCGGCCGGGCAATCGCAAGAGAACGACCAATCAACATCCACAAAAGGGGAATGCTGTAATGAAGAAGACGACCGCAATCATGGCGTCGGCACTTGCCGTCGCCGCGGGGCTGATGTCCATGCCGGCGCAGGCCGAGGACAAGAAGTGGACGAAGGTGACGATCGCCACCGAAGGCGCCTTTCCGCCCTATAACCTCACCAAGGCGGACGGCACGCTCGACGGCTACGAGATCGAGCTCAGCAAGATCCTCTGCGACCATATGAAGGTCGAGTGCACCGTCATCGCCCAGTCCTTCGATGGCATGATCCCGGCGCTCAACGCCGGCAAGTTCGATGCGATCATGGCCGGCATGTCGGCCACCGAGAAGCGCAAGGAAGTCATCGACTTCTCGATATCCTATGGCAGCACCGGCCAGGCCTTCGCCACGCTGAAGGGCGGCGATCTCGAAACGCTGCCGATGAAGGGTGAGCTGTTCTCGCTCACCTCCAACGAGGCAGGCGCGCGCAAGGCGATCGACGAGCTGAAGCCGCTGATCGAGGGCAAGACCATCGGCGTCCAGACCGCTTCGATCGCGGCGCGCTTCATCGACGAATATCTGAAGGGCGTCGTCGAGGTGCGCGAGTACAAGACGACCGAGCAGCACGATCTCGATCTCGTCGCCGGCCGCGTCGATTTCGTCATGGCCTCCATGGGCTACCTGAAGACATCAGTCGAAAAGCCCGCCAACAGCGATATGGTCATCACCGGCCCCCGCTTCCAGGGCGGCTTCCTCGGCGCCGGCAGCTCCGTCGGCCTACGCAAGAGCGACCCAGAGCTGAAGGCGCTGTTCGACGACGCGATTTCCGCTGCCAAGGCCGATGGCACCATCAAGCGCCTGTCCGAAAAGTGGTTCGGCTTCGACCTGACGCCGCAGTAAAGCCGGTCACCACCGCCATCAACGCAAGCGCCGCGCGTTCCATCCAATGCGCGGCGGTTTCGTCATTTCCGACCTTGTTTCGAACACAATCGCCCCCTATATACCCGGACATCGGTATTGCTTATGAGCGCTGAAAATTCTCGCCGCTCGCAATTGCCGCGTCGCTTTAGACTTTTGACCACGGATGTACTGGCACTGGTGTAAGAGCGATGATGAGGAAGGTCGGTGCGGTTTCGCCCCGGCCTTTTTTGTTGTCTGCATAGCGCTTCTGCCTGACGTCGATTGGCCGACTTCACGTGCCGCCGATCCAATCGGCCTGATAATTGCGGGAAAGGGCTTGATCGGTTCTGCTGGTAAAAGCTTGCCGCCTGCTCGATGATCGATGAACATCCAATGTTTGGTTCAGAGGATGGCGGTCAGCCACAACCGTGTGACCCGCGGACTTGCGACCTATGACGATCGCCTATGACGATCAATGGGAGGCAGCGCATGCAAGTGATCGTGCCAGCCCCGGTGCGGAAATCCGTCACCGTCAGCGCCCCAGCAGAGCGCGTCTTCGAGAATTTCACGGCCCGAATGGGCGACTGGTGGCTGAAGACCCATAGCCTGACCACGAGCGGGCAGAAGACCGTCGTCGTCGAGCCTCGGGTCGGCGGGCGCTGGTATGAAATCGGCATGTCGGGCGAGGAGAAGGACTGGGGGCGGGTGCTCGCCTACGAGCCGCCGAGGCGCATCCTCTTTGCCTGGCAGCTCAATGCCGAATGGACCTTCGATGAGGAGTTCCGCACCGAGGTGGAGGTGACGTTCGACCCGGCGGACGCCGGCGGCACGACAGTGCGGCTCGAGCATCGCGACCTCCAGAACTATGGCGCCAAAGCGGAGGAGGCCCGCAACTCGCTCGATTCCGAAGGCGGCTGGGCGGGGCTGCTCGGGGCGTTTGCGGTGAGGATCGGGTGAGGCGGGGCCGGGCGAGGCGGGGCAGCCGATCGGCCGGCACTGTGCAGGGCAGGAAATCAGACGCAATGGATCCATAGCCAGCGTGAGACATTGAGGGCGGCCCCAGCCGCCCTCAATGCCGTCAATCGTCGTATTTCGATACCTTGCCTCTCTGGCGGTTCTCATTGATCTTGCCATTCTTGCCGAGGCTTCCGGGCTTGTTGACCCCGCCGGCCAGTTCCACTGTTCCAACGGTTTTGGCTGCGGGATGCTTTTCGGCGGATGCTGGCGAAATGGCAGCGAAGGCGGAGCCCGCAAGAGCGAGCGATGCCGACACGGCGATGATGATCTTCATGAGTTGTGTCCTCGGTTCAAGCCACGCGCATCAGGCGCGAGCGCCTTGGCTTAGCGCCGGCAGCACCTTGGTGACATACGGCAGCTGCCGTATTTCGACGATGATGGCGGACCCGAGATCTAGCCAAGGTTAGCCGTGCGTTAAGACCTGATGTAGCGCCACGCCGCGCACGTTCATCCCACGTTCATGGCGAGTTCCGGAAAATGCCACGACGAATAACTGTTGGATGAAGTCATGAAGAGAATAGGTGCAGTCCTCGTAGCCGCGGCTACGGCACTGTCGGCGGTCTCGGCGCAGGCCGTGCCCATGTCGCCCGTTAAGGTGGGGCAGGCCGCCACCCAACCGGTCGAGCTGGTCCACCACAAGCCAGGTCACTACGGCGGCCCGCCGCACAAGCGCGGCTACGACGGCTACCGCTACGGCGGCAACCGCTACAATGCAGGCCCACGTTACGGCTATTACAATGGCTACGAGGGTTACCGTTACCGTCGCGATGGATACCGCCGCCACAGTGACGGTTGGTGGTATCCGCTGGCCGCCTTCGGGGCTGGCGTGGTCATCGGTGGCGCGATCGCGCAGCCACCCCGCAGGGTCTATTCCAACGCGCCGTCTGCTCACGTGCAATGGTGCTATGACCGCTATCGTTCGTACAACGCCTACGACAATACGTTCCAGCCCTATTACGGGCCGCGCCAGGAATGCGTGTCGCCCTATTATTGAGCGGCGCTCCTGATTGACGACGGCCATCGGCTCGAACCCCGGTGGCCGCCTTCATGCGGCGACCGGGCTGCAAGATTCCGATCGCACGCGCTCGGAGCAATTGTCGCCGGGTCGGGTCGGTTACTTGGTTGGCGTCGGTGTCGGTCGCACCAGCGAGATGACCCTTGGCTTCGACGGTGCGTCCAGCCACTCGATCCACTTGTCCCGTTCCTCGATCGTGTCGAAGAACCGCCAGAGCTTGTAGTCCTCTTCTGTGGTCTGCAGCATTTCGCCGATCGAGACGAGTTCCATCGGCAGTTCCACCTCGTTCCCGTCGTAGCGGATGAAATAGATGCCTTCGGCGGCAAGCCGGATCACTTGGCCGGTGCCGTAGGTTCCATCCGGATCGTCGACGGTGAAATACATGCCGGTCAGGGTATCGAGAATTTTGTCGTTCATCGGTTTTGGATGCCAGTTCAAAGAATAGGTTTGATCAGACCGTCGCCTGCCGCCGGATTTAAGGCAAGCTGAAATCTCCAGTGTCCACATTCACCAACGAGCAAGGTGGCCCGATGCGTGACCGAACGACGACTTTCGCCGGTGCGTCAGGGTTCACTTTCAGGGAACGAAGGGCGGCCGATGCCGCCCTTCGTTTGCATCAGCCAAAAGACGGGGATTTGCCGCGCGGGCGGCTGGAACTGCCAAGGCCCGGCGTCGTGTTGGTTTTTCCGCTGCCGGCGGCCAGCTCGATTGCTTTCATGGCCTTCGCAGCTGGCTGATTATCGGCGGGCGCCAGCGAACCCGCAGCGAAGGCGGACCCGGCAAATGCAAGCGATGCCGCAATCGCGATGATGATCTTCATTGGTCTCTCCTTGGTTCAAGGCACGCGCAAAGGCGCGCCGACCTCGGCGTAGACCTGTGGTGAGAACGAGGACATACGGCGGTTGTCGTATTTCGACACGGCAGAGATTAGCGACTGCGTGGAATGGTTACCGGACTACTCCCGGCTTCTTCTCCGCCGCCTGCCGCCACCCTCGCCATCATCCGCCGTCACCTTGCGCTCGGGCAAGGTGACCACGGCCGAGAGCTTCGGGAACGCGTCGACCTTGTTGGGCATGGCCATGGCGTTGACGAAATGCTCCTGAAACTTTGATTCAAGCGCCGTCTCTATCTTCTCGATTTTGCTGACGGTTTGCTCGATCTCGCGGCGGTGGCCGCGGTTCAGGAGCGCCATCAGCGCGCCGGTGCCGGCCGCGTTGCCGACGGCCTTCACGTCTTCGAGGTCGCAGTCCGGGATGAGGCCGAGCACCATCGCGTATTTCGGGTCAATGAAGGAGCCGAAGGCGCCGGCGAAGCGGATGGTGTCGACATGATCGACGCCCTGCTTTTCCATCAAGAGCTTGATGCCGGCATAAAGGGCGGCCTTGGCGAGCTGGATGGCGCGGATGTCGTTCTGCGTCACCGTGATGCGCGGCTCGCCGTCATGCAGCAGATAGGAGAAGGTGCGGCCGTTCGGGATGATGCGCGGGCTCTTTGCCGCCATTGCGCCATCGACGACGCCATCCTCGGAGATGATGCCGGAGAGATACATCTCGGCGACGATCTCGATGATCGCCGAGCCGCAGATGCCGGTGACGCCGACGCTAGCCGCGGCTTCGGCAAAGCCTTCTTCGTCGGACCATTTTTCGACGCCGATCACGCGGAAGCGCGGCTCCAGCGTTGCGGGGTCGATGCGCACGCGCTCGATCGCGCCGGGGGCGGCGCGCTGGCCCGACGAGATTTCCGCGCCTTCGAAGGCAGGCCCCGTCGGTGACGAGGCGGCGACGACGCGGTCCCTGTTGCCGAGCACGATTTCGGCATTGGTGCCGACATCGACGAGCAGCATCATCTTGTCCTGGCGATAGGGCCCTTCCGAGAGCGTGGCGCCTGCCGCATCGGCGCCGACATGTCCGGCGATGCAGGGCAGCATGTAGAGCCGGGCGCCGCGGTTGACGTCGATGTCGATCTCATGCGCCCAGTATTGCAGCGCGCCGGACACGGCGAGCGCGAACGGCGCCTGTCCGAGTTCCGTCGGGTCGATGCCGAGGAACAGGTGATGCATGATCGGGTTGGCGACGTAGACCATGTCGAGGATGTCGTGGCGGTCGACCTCGCCCTCGGCGCAGACCTTGCCGATCAGGCCGTTGACCGCCTCGCGCACGGCCTTGGTCATCGCCTCGCGCCCATCCGGGTTCATCATCACGTAGGAGACGCGGCTCATCAGATCTTCGCCGAAGCGGATCTGCGGGTTGGACGTGCCCGAAGACGCGACGATGCGGCCCGAAAGCAGAGACACCAGATGCATGGCAATGGTCGTCGAGCCGATGTCGCAGGCAACGCCATAGGCCTCGTTCTTCAGGCCCGGCCACAGGCCGACGATGAAGGGGCGCGAGGAATCCATGTCGCGGTGGATGGCTGCGGTGACGGCCCAGTTGCCCTTGCGCAGGATGCCTTGCACCTGCGGGATCAGGTGCGGCGCAATCAGCAGATCCTTCCAGCCCCAGTCCTTCTCCAGCATCACCTTCAGGCGGTCGAGATCGCCGAGCGGCTTGTGCATGTCGGGTTCGTCGACCTCGACATAGCAGAGCTGGATGGCGGCGTTGCGCTCGATCACCCGGTCGGTCGCGGCCTTGCGCACGACCTGGGCGTTGATGACGGTGTCCTGCGGCACGTCGATGACGAGATCGCCGAGGATCTGGGCGGAGCAGGAGAGACGGCGGCCATCCGGCAGGCCGCGGATCTTCTCGTAGCGCTCTTCCTTGGCGCCCTTTTCCGTGATGTGCTCCAGCGAGGAGACGATCTTGTGCTTGGCGAAATTGCCTTCCTGCACCTCGATCTGACAGCGCCCGCAGGTGGCGCGGCCACCGCACACGCTTTCGACATAGACGCCGAGCTTGCGGGCCGCATCGAGAACCGGGGTGCCCACCGGGAAGCGGCCGCGCTTGCCCGAAGGCATGAACAGCACCAGAGGTTCCTTTTGGGTGGCTTCGGTCATGTTGGTCTCGATCTCGGAAGTGCCTTCGATGCGCATACTCGGGTCTTTCGTCAGGTCCGCTTCAACTCCGGAGTGAAGCACCGATAAGGTGCTTCATCTCGTGAGCGAAGCACGGCTAAACGGTTTCAGACTGCACCGGAACGCCGCCCGATAGTTGTCCAATCCCGACATGGAAGCATCTGTTTCAAACAGTTAAGGCATAGGCTCGGTGGCCGGTCAGGGTTACTTGCGCGACAGACGCCGGGCGTTGCTGCGCACCCTCTTGCCATAGGGCCTCAGCGCTGCGGAAGCAATCGCCGCGCCGTGGCCCGAAGCGGTGCCGCCGGTCATCAGGCGGACGGTATTGTCGAAGGCGGCTTTCCAGAGGGCGACATTGACGGCAACGACGCTTTCGGCCGTGGCCGCTATCTTCTCGGAGATCATGCGGTGAAGCTCGGTCACATCCTGCGTCTTGCCGGTCAGTGCCGCCATCTGCATCTCCTGCAGCCGGACGGCGATGACGAAGGGGGCTTCGAACCAGAGGGCTGCGGCATCGAGGCGAAGGCGGCGTGTCATGGTGATCTCCACGTTTGCATTGGCAGATGGAAGCGATGAAGTGCGCCGCTATTGTGTCCCGGCAAGCTTCACGACTGCGAATGCGTAGGCAAAGGCCGCTGCCAGGATCGCTGAGCTGCCCCAGATGCAAGTTTTGATCACGCGCTCCTGTGGCCCGAGATCGACCTTCTTTGCGACGCTGGCGAGGATGATTGCTCCAAGCACGACCGCAGTGACGATGATCACCGGTACAACATAGGTCCGCAGTGCCACCTAGAAGCGCTGAAATTCGGCCGCATCCTCAAACAACGCGTATCTGGTGATAACGGCCAAAGGGAGAATGACGGCAAGGAGGCGCAGTTGGCTTCTCATCGTCCTTCTCCCTTCCAGGTATGTTCGCAGAGACAGACCTATTCGCTTGCAGCGGCGCCACCTGTGCGGGCCGCGCGACCGCCGCGGCGACCGCCGCCAGCGCCGGCAGGGGCTGCTGCGGCAACGACGTGGCCGCCTTCGGCCGGCTTGTGGTCGCGGTAGGTCTTGATCCAGTGGGTGCAGTTCGGGTCGGTGCCGTTCAAGACGTTGGCGGCGCGCACGGCTTCCATCTCCTGCGGACGGCAGGGGTTCATGATCGCCGACGTCATGCCGGCGCCGATGACCATCGGGATGAAGCCGGCATTGATGCCGTGGCGGTGCGGCAGGCCGAAGGAGATGTTGGAGAGGCCGCAGGTGGTGTTGACCTTCAGTTCCTCACGCAGGCGTCGCAGCAGTGCGAAGACCTGCTGGCCGGCCGTGCCCATGGCGCCGATCGGCATGACCAGCGGGTCGACGACGATGTCGTGCGGCTTGATGCCGTAGTCGGCGGCGCGCTCGACGATCTTCTTGGCAACGGCAAAGCGCACGTCCGGGTCCTCGGAAATGCCGGTCTCGTCGTTGGAGATGGCAACGACCGGCACGTCATATTTCTTGCAGAGCGGCAGGATCGCTTCGAGCTTCTCTTCCTCGCCGGTGACCGAGTTGACGAGCGGACGGCCCTTGGCGACGCGCAGCGCGGCCTCGATCGCGGCGGTGACGGAGCTGTCGATCGACAGCGGCACGTCGACGAGGCCCTGGACGATTTCCAGCGTCTTGACCAGCAGCGGCGGTTCGGTCTCGTTCGGGTTGACGGCGGTGACGCCGGCGTTGACGTCGAGCATGGTCGCGCCTGCTGCAACCTGCTCCAGCGCGTCCTTGATGACCGTGTCGAAGTTACCCTCGATCATCTCGGCGGCGAGCTTCTTGCGGCCTGTCGGGTTGATGCGTTCGCCGATGACGCAGAACGGCTGGTCGAAGCCGATGATGATCTCGCGGGTGGCGGAAGCGACGATGGTCCGGGTCATGCAGGGTCCTTTGTCCTGTGGCGGCGGGCGCTATGTAACCACGCCCTTGAAGTCGATGATAGCGCCGGGGTCACCGGTGCCGGCTTTTCCTGGTCAATGCGTATGATGGGCCGCGGCTTCGGCCATCTGCTGCTGGTTCTCTTCCTTGCCTTCGCGGATCTGCTCCAGGCGCTCGGCGACCAGCTGATCGGCGGGCAGCGTCTCGCGCTTCCAGGGCTTGCGGCCCTTCAAGACGCCCGACTCATGCACGATCTCTGCGACATATTCTTCCTGGCGGTAGGCCATCACGTGGATGCCGGAGACGCCTTCGATCTCCTTTACCTCGTTGATGATGTCGATGCAGAGCTGCTTGCCTTCCTTCTTCTGGTCCTGCGCGCCTTCCAGGCGTGCCACCACGCTATCGGGAATATGGATGCCCGGCACGTTCGAGCGGATCCAGCGGGCGGTCTTGGCGGATGCCATCGGCCCGACGCCGACGAGAATGTAGCATTTTTCGTGCAGGCCGAGATCGCGCACCTTCTTCATGTATTCGCGGAACATCGGCACGTCGAAGCAGTACTGGCTCTGCACGAACTGCGCCCCGGCCTCGATCTTCTTGGCGAGGCGATAGGGGCGGAAGTCGTAGGGCGGTGCAAAGGGGTTGATCGCAGCGCCGAGGAACACCTGCGGCGGTGTCGTCAGCTTGCGGCCCGAGAGGAACTTGGAGTTGTCGCGCATGATGCGCACGGTTTCGAGCAGCGACATGCAATCGAGGTCGAAGACGGGCTTGGCGCCCGGCTGGTCGCCGGCCTGCACACCGTCGCCGGTGAGGCACATGATGTTCTGCACGCCCATGGCAGACGCCCCGAGCACGTCGCCCTGGATGGCGATGCGGTTCTTGTCGCGGCACGCGATCTGCATGATCGGGGCATAGCCCATACGCGTCAGCAGCGCGCAGATGCCGACCGATGACATGTGGCAGTTGGCGCCTGACGCGTCGACTGCGTTGATGCCGTCGACCCAGCCGTCGAAGATCGCGGCGCGCTCGTAGACGTCCTGCGGGTTGGCGCTGTCGGGCGGGTTGAGTTCGGCGGTGACGGCGAACTCGCCCCGGCGCAGCACGCGCTCCAGGCGGCCGCGGGAGGAATGGCCGGGCAGGGGCTCGAGCGGTGCGCCGGGGTCGAAGGGATTGATATCGGGGCTCATGCCTGGCCTTCCTTGGATGCCGCTTCACGGCGCGCTGCGGCTTCCGCCGTCACGCGCAGCCAGGACGAGGTTTCGCGCAGCGACTGGTTGACCGGCTTCTGCACATTCATGATCGCGTCGCCCTTCGTCATGTTCTGCGATCCCTTCCAGGCCTGCACCCAGACGCAGGGCATGTCCGGCTCCACCTCGCAATTGCCGTTGGCGCGCACGCCGCCGCAGGGGCCGTTGCGCAGCTGTTTCGGACAGTTCATCGGGCAGGACATGCCCGTCGACGACAGCGCGCACTGGCCGCACATGCGACAGTCGAACAGGAAGCCCTTCACGTGGCGCTCGACGAAAGTCACCGGGCGCTCGACCCGGCCGTAGCCAAGTGCGTTCCACAGCGGGTGAAGGAGAAGGAAGATGTCGGCGAATCGGTTGTAGAACCATTCGAGGAAGCGGGAGTTGCGGACCGCCCAGAGGCGGACGGTATATTTGTGGCGCGAGCGGCGGCTCGGCGACACGCCTGAGGGCGTGAAGGCGCCGGTTGCGGCCTTGGCGCCAGGTGCTGCGTTGCCCTTCAGGATCTTCTGCTCGCTCGGCGATTTGGCATCAGCCATTGTCGCGGCCTCCGGCCTTGACGAGTGCGACCAGACGTTCGCGGTCATAGGCGGCTTCGAGCTCGGCGGCGGCGCTGTCGGCTTCCGTTTCCAGATCGTCGGAGACCGGCACCGGATCGGCCTTGCGCCATTCGGCCAGATAGTCGTCGGTTTCAGCCGCTCCGGTGCGCATGGCGCACATGTCGATCGCCTCGGTGAAACGCAGCGACAGCTCGCGCTTTGCCGTCGTGCGGCCCTTCTTGATGATGACCTGGGCCGGAATGTCGCGCCAGTAGACGATAATGCGATCTGCCATGGGGTGTTGTTCTCCTCGTCCTGCGACAATGCGCATGTACCGGCGTCCGGGCTCATCTCGCCACGACGTCGGATATGTCCAAAAACGACGCTGGCGCGGATGCCATATCAGACGTCTTGGCGGTGATGCGCAAGTGCCGGTTGACACTTGGCAAGTAGGCGCCGGAGATCGGGACGGATTGCCCGCAGTATCAGGCTTTTAGGCCGCAGCCAGCCGACGGAAGCGGTGCGTTTTAGCCTACCAGATGCGACGCGTCAGGCCGTTCCATACCCAGGTCCAGATCGGTGGGTGAAACCATTGCCGTGACGGACCTGCGACATCGATGGTCCGCAGATTTCCGTCGAGCGCATCCGTGATTGCGGCGATCGCGATCTCGGTGGATGCCGCCGTCTGGAGCAGTGGATAGGTGTGCATCGTATCGCTTCTGGCCGGCTTCTGGCGCGACTGATAGAGCACGCCCCCGGTGTCGACGCCGGCATCGACCAGATGCACGGTGGCGCCGAAGTTTTCCACGTCGTTGTTGACCCGCGCCCAGTAGCCGCCCATCAGACCGCGATAGGCCGGGTTGATGCCGGCGTGGAAATTGATGACGGGGCAGGGCATCGCCGCCAGCGTCTCTGCCTTCAGCATGCGGCAGCTGATCAGGAAGACGACATCGGGTTTCAGCGCGCGCGCTTGAGCGATTGCATCGGCGTCGTTGATCGAGGCGACGGATCTGATCGGGATCGAGGGGGCGGATTTCCCCGAGACCTTGTAGATGGCGAGGATCTCTTCGGCACGCCTGCGGGTGAAACGCTTGCCGAAGCGCGAGGCGATCATGGTGGCAAGCTGGCCGAGTGCGGTTACCCAGCCGAGCTTGCGGGCTCGGCGGCGCAGGAACAGGCCCTTTGATTCCGGCTGTTCCTCGAAAACGGTCACATCGGCAAAGCGCGCCGCGAGCGCATTGATCATGATCCACGGGTTTTCCCCGCCCGCCGTGACGACGACGACGCGGCCCGGGCGCTTGCCTGCGGCTTGATTCGGACTGGCGATTTCGGTCATGGCGGCCCCGCGGATGAACAGGGCCACAGATATGCGGGCTTGCCCGTTACCGCCGGCTTAACTGGTTCCAGTACCATTCGGCCACACCGCCGCCGAGAACGACGAGAGCCACGGATTCAACCAGTGCGACGTCTTCTGTCAGGTTGCAGATCGCACCGATCAGCAGAGCCAGAAGCAGCCCGGCCGCGCATCCCAGGGCGTAGGGCACATAGTCGAGGACTTTCACTGCTGTCTCCTCCGACAGGCGTGGTGAACTTCTTCAGCCTGGCCTCACGGCAAGGGCGCCGCGCTGCCGCCGGTTCGCCGCATGGTTGCCGATAGCCATGCAATCACCTTGACTCGCTCCACCGCCTTGTCAAGCTGAGCTTGGCAGCATGGACCGAATTAGCTTCCACCGGCAACGCACCCGGTCATCCCGGAGGATGAAGCAATGGGCGACATTCAAGCCAGACACATGATCCTCGAATTCCTGAGGCAGCACACCCTGGCCGTGATCGCGACCAGCAGCCGGGATGGCGGGCCCGAAGCCGCCGCCATCGACTTTTCGGTGCGCGACGACCTGGCAATCGTGTTCGACACGTTCGAACACACGCGCAAATTCGCCAATCTCTCCGACCAGAGCCATGTGGCGCTCGTCATAGGCTGGGATAACGGCATCACAATTCAATATGAGGGCGAGGCAGCGAAGGTTTCTGCCGATGATCTCGAGCGATACCAGGAAGCGCATATCAAAAGCGTTCCGGCCGAGAGGGAGTTTGTCGAGAAGGGCGCCGTCGTGTTCCGGGTCGAGCCGCGGTGGATTCGCTACTCCGATTACACCAGGACCCCTCCCAACGTGATCGAGCTTCGATTCTGAGATCTTAGGGCGGCTTAGGGCAGCCGCGCCGATGCGCCGATGAATGCGGGCCTGACCCCTAAACCCGTTCGAAATCAGCTCGCACGGCACCTGTTCGCTGATTCCGCCGCATGGGACTTGGCCCTCTGCCGGAAGCGCGAAACGGGCATTCGCGTGGTTTTTGCCCCTATTTCATATAGGCGCGCACCACGTCCACCAGTTCGGCTGCCGCTTCGTCCCGGTCCTTCTGCGACAGCTCGGCGGCCGCCAGATGCATGTGGATATGGTCTTCGACCACTTCCGCCATCAGCCCGTTGACCGCGCCGCGGATGCCGGCGATCACCTGCATGACTTCGGCGCAGCCCTTTTCCTCTTCCAGCATCCGCTCAACCGCCTCCATCTGGCCCCTGAGGCGCCGGACCCGGTTGATGAGTTTCTGTTTCTCGCGGATGGTATGGGTCATCGGATACTCCGGTTTCGGGCGTCGCCGCTATGCGGCCCGTGGTTCCACCTCCACCGTCACATGCGACAAATCGTGGATGGCGGCAAGCTTCTCGCGATAATAGGACGGCGCCCGCGGGTTGTCGGCAACGATCGAGACGATCGCGCCGTGGTGGCCCGGCCCGAGCTGCCAGACGTGCAGATCGACGATCTCGGCATCTTCCTTGGCAACGATCTCGCCGATCTCATCCGGCAGGTCTTCGCCATCGGGGAGGTAGTCGAGCAGAGTTGCGCCGGTGTCGCGGATGAGACCGAAGGACCAGCGTGCGATGACGAGCGCGCCGACGATGCCCATGGCGGGATCGAGCCACAGCCAGCCATAGATGGCGCCCAGAGCGAGGGCGACGATGGCGAGAACCGAGGTCAGCGCGTCGGCAAGGACGTGCAGATAGGCGGCGCGCAGGTTTCGATCCTGTCCGCCATGGTGCGCCTGGTGGTGTCCATGATGATGCCCATGGTGGTCGTGGTGATGGTGGCTGTGATCGTCCTTCAACAGCCAGGCGCAGACGAGGTTGACGATGAGGCCGGCGACGGCAACGAGGATCGCCTCGCTGAAATCGATCGTGACCGGAGCGTTGAGGCGGCGCAGGCTTTCCCAGCCGATCAACAGCGCGATGAGCGCCAGCACGATGGCGCTTGAGAAGCCCGCGAGATCGCCAAGCTTTCCGGTGCCGAAGGTGAAGCGGCGATTGTTCGAGTGCTTGCGCGCATAGAGATAGGCAAGCGCTGCGATCAGCATCGCGGCCGCATGGGTGGACATGTGCCAGCCATCGGCGACGAGCGCCATCGACCCGAAGACCTGACCGGCGGCGATCTCGACCACCATCATCGTTGCGGTGACCGCGATGACGATCCAGGTCCGTCGCTCGTTGCGCTCGTGATTGCCTCCGAGGAAAACGTGATCATGGCGCGCCGCGAGCACGCGGCCTTCATCATGCGAATGCCCGTGGTGATCGTGGTGGTGATGATGGTCGTGGTGATGATGGTCGTGGTGATGATTGTTCATGCCTGTGACTCCAATATTATATAGGGGGGTACCCTATATTGAGATTGGCGTAAAGTACTCGTTTCCACTGGCGTTCGGTGGCTGCCCGCTGTCGGCGGGAAGGGGGCCGGCTGCTTCCGGCGTCGCGATCGGTTCTAGCCGGCTCGGCCGAGGGCGATGGCTGAGCCCGTAAACGGCAGAACGCGCTTGTAGCCCGCCGGCGCCGGCTCGATCTCAGTGGCGGCGGACGTGCCGAACTGGGTGATGCCCGCGCCGATATGGTGCGCCAGATCATGGCGGCGTCCAGAAAAGTCGAACGAAGTGCTCGCGATCAGGCGGGCGGAAAACACATTGGTGCCGAACAGCGCTCCTGTCGCCCCGCCGATGGTGTCGGAGACCGTGGCGCCCACGACGAGGCTCGTCCGGCGGAACGTGGCGATGCATTCTCCCTCGGCGAAGGAGGCGGGATCGCCGAAGGTTCCGGCAGGCTTGCGCTGAAGATAGAGCGAATATTCGCCGACCGGATCAAGCCCGAGCGACAGGACACCGTTTGTTGCCGCCTGCGCCTTGAACGGTTTCGCCGCGAAGGTGAAATGCGCGGTCGCTTCGCCCGGTTCGCCGTCAAACATCCGGGCATCCGGCAAGGGCAGATGCAGGAAATAGCCGTAGTCCGCCAAGGTGCCGTCGTTCGCCTCGTAGAAGCGGCCAGTGACATACCAGGCGAGTTCGGCGGGAAGCGGTGCGCTCATGAGGCAATCCTGTGGCCAAGGGGGGACTTGTAGCCAGCAGGTTGTGCAGCGTTCTTTTATGCGCGGGAGGCCGAACAAGGCGTGCGGGCCGGTAGCAACGGCCATTCGGCCGGCAGAGTAAATGCGCGCTAGCAAGGTCGGCGTGTGATGGCTCAACCTGCGACACCGCGCGCCTCCGCCTCACGCGCTTAGCAGCGAGGTCGCCAGATCACCATAGCCGGTGAAGCGGTATTCGTATTCGAGGCCCAGATACTCGGCTGCCTTCTTCGCCTTTTCCTGCAGGGTTTTTTCCTCCTGCTGCGAGAGATAGACCAGCTTTCGGTAGTGGCCGAAATACATGTCCCTCAGTTCCGGATGCCGATCGAGACCGAGCGGTTCGATGACGAAGGCTTCGAACTGGCGGGCGAGGAAGTCGGTCAGGAAGAAGGCGGTGATGTGATCGTCCCAGCGCTTTGCGAAATCGGCGTTGCCGGCAAAGAACGAATAACAGTGCGGGCCTGGGATGCGCTCGACCTTTTCCTCCTCGCACAACCTGTCGAGATGCCCGCCGGTGCCGCAATCGGCATAGGCGACGAAGATCCGCTCGAAGCCTTCGGTGCGGGCCTTGGCGATGGCGTCACGAATGCCCGGCGTGATCTTTTCCGGCGTGTTGTGCCAGATGGCGGGCAGACAGTTGAGATCGATATGGTCGAGCCCGTTTGCATCGCAGATCGCCAGGATTTCGCGGGCGATGGCGCCACAACCGATCACGTGAACTTTTTTCGGTTGTGCACGTTCTATTGGCGACGATATTTTTTCCATCTTGATTCCATTTGGCACATAGCGGGAAGGAACCCTGACCATGAAAGTTAAGAGTCTTGCGATCGTCGGCGCCGTCCTGGTCGCCCTCTCAACGCTCACTGCCTGCGGCAACACCATCCGCGGCATCGGGCAAGATACCGCAAACACGGTCAACGCGACACAGGCGGCTGGCAAGAAGGTCGCACACTCCGTCAACTAACGCTGTCTCGAAGAGCGCCGCTCCACGGAGCATGATCCGTTCAGTGTTTCGTTGAAACGATGAGCGGATCCGGTGCACTGCCTCTGACCGAGCAGCGAGCCCGACAGACATAGGAAAGCCGGCCGCGGATTTCACTTCTGCGGCCGGCTTTTTCATTTCGGATGATCCGAAGCCTTAGCCAGCCGCCAGGCGGTTGTGCTTGCGCTTCATGAAGTCCTTGGCGGTTTCGACGGCGATCGCCGCGTCGCGGCAATAGGCGTCGGCGCCAACGGCCTTGCCGAATTCCTCGTTGAGCGGCGCACCGCCGACGAGAACGACGTAATCGTCGCGCAGGCCCTTTTCCTTCAGCGTGTCGATGACGACCTTCATGTAAGGCATGGTGGTCGTCAAAAGCGCCGACATGCCGAGAATATCCGGCTGCTCGCGCTCGATCGCTTCGAGATAGTTCTCGACCGGGTTGTTGATGCCGAGGTCGACGACGTCGAAGCCCGCACCTTCCATCATCATGCCGACGAGGTTCTTGCCGATGTCGTGAATGTCGCCCTTGACGGTGCCGATTACCATCTTGCCGAGCTTCGGTGCGCCGGTTTCGGCGAGCAGCGGGCGCAGGATGGTCATGCCGGCCTTCATGGCGTTTGCCGACAAAAGCACTTCCGGCACGAACAGGATGCCGTCGCGGAAGTCGATGCCGACGATGCGCATGCCTTCGACCAGCGCCTGGGTCAGGACGTCGTAGGGGGTCCAGCCGCGCTTGAGCAGGATGTGGGTCCCGTCCTCGATTTCCTCCTTCAGGCCGTCATAGAGGTCGTCGTGCATCTGCTGCACGAGTTCTTCGTCGGAAAGGTCCTCGAGAATGATTTCATCGTCTGCCATATTGGGGTTCCTCGGTTCCTGGCACAGTCGCGCGAAATTTTCAGACGCGTCGATCAATCCATAGCGTTCGATCTCTAAAAATCTGTTTTTGAAAGCGACGTCGCATATGACAAAAAGCGACGAGACGGCAGCTTCTTTCGGTGCCTGCATATTCTTAACAAAAACAATATATTCGCGCCACGCGGTTTTTCGCGTCCTGTGGTCGCTTCTCGGTAGTGTTCGAGTTGCGCCACTCCTTGGCGCATTGAGACCCGCAAGGCCCCCGATGCTTGGTAGCATTAGGACCAATTGATGCTTGAAGGCGCAAAAAGTGATGCGCGGGAGAGGAAAAGCGAATGAGCGACGTGACAGATCAGGGTGAAGGCGGCGGCCGCCGCGCGCGTGGTGAGGGGCGGGGAGCGGCGGCGCGGCGTGCGTCGCGCACCGGCGGCGGTCCGGGACCGTCTCTGCCCTACATCCAGCGCAAGATTCGCGAATACGAGGTTCTGGACGAGGAAGGCTTGCAGCTCATCGAGCGCAATGCCGATACGATCCTGGAGGAAATCGGCATCGAGTTCCGTGATGATGCCGAGGCGCTCGAACTCTGGAAGCAGGCCGGCGCCGACGTGCGCGGCCAGCGCGTGCATTTCCCCAAGGGTCTCTGCCGCGAACTCCTGAAGACCGCTCCATCCGAATTCACCTGGCATGCGCGCAACCCGGAACGCAGCGCCCAGGTCGGTGGCAAGGCGACAATCTTCGCCCCGGTTTACGGCCCGCCCTTCGTGCGCGACCTCGAAGGCGTTCGTCGCTACGCGACGATCGAGGATTTCCGCAATTTCGTGAAGCTCGCCTATATGGCGCCGTCGATGCATTCGTCCGGCGGCACGGTCTGTGAGCCGGTCGATATCCCCGTCAACAAGCGTCACCTTGATATGGTCTACAGCCATATCAAGTATTCCGACAAACCCTTCATGGGCTCGGTCACGGCGCCGGAACGGGCGGAAGACACGATCGCCATGGCGAAGATCGTCTTCGGCGACGACTTCGTCGAAAACAACTGCGTCACGCTCAACCTCATCAACGCCAACTCGCCGATGGTCTTCGACGAGACCATGGTGGGTGCGCTCAAGGTCTATGCCCGCCATAACCAGGCCTGCGTACTTTCGCCATTCATCCTGTCCGGCGCCATGAGCCCGGTGACGGTGGCCGGCACGCTCACGCAGATTCTCGCCGAAGTTCTCGCCGGTGCCTCGTTCACCCAGCTTATCCGCAAGGGCGCGCCGGTGCTGTTCGGCACCTTTGCCGCCTCGATCTCGATGCAGTCGGGCGCGCCGACCTTCGGCACGCCGGAGCCGTCGCTGGTCTCCTACGGTGCTGCCCAGCTCGCACGTCGCCTCAAGCTGCCCTTCCGTACCGGTGGTTCGCTCTGCGGCTCCAAGGTTCCGGACGCGCAGGCCGCCCACGAATCGGCCAACACGCTGAACATGACGCTCCTGGCCGGCACCAACTTCGTGCTGCATGCGGCCGGCTGGCTCGAAGGCGGTCTGATCTCGTCCTACGAGAAGTTCATGATCGACCAGGACCAGCTCGGCATGATGCAGAAGATGGCCGAAGGCGTCGACCTCTCGGAAAACGCCCAGGCGCTCGACGCGATCCGCGAAGTCGGTCCGGGCAGCCACTATCTTGGTTGCGCCCATACCCAGGCGAACTTCCAGACCGCGTTCTACCGTTCGCCGCTCGCCGACAACAATTCCTTCGAGCAGTGGGAAGTGGAAGGCGAAAAGCGCATCGAGCAGCGCGCCAATGCGCTCTGCCGCAGCTGGCTGGAACACTATGAGGCGCCTTACCTCGATCCCGAAATCGACGAAAAGCTGAAGGCGTTCATCGCCAGCCGCAAGGACTCGATGCCGGACGCTTTCACCTGAAAGGGTCCCGAGCGAGCCAGGGAGCAAGGCGGCGCGGCGCAGGTGGCCGATATGATCCAGAAAGAGGTCTGGCGCCCGCATTACGAACATCAGGGGCCGAAACCGAAATGACGGTACCCTCCGCGACAGCGGACAAGATTATCGAGACGGTCCGTGCGGCA
The DNA here is from genome assembly GCF_052115125.1 of Ensifer sp. 2TAB8. Lineage (NCBI taxonomy): Bacteria > Pseudomonadati > Pseudomonadota > Alphaproteobacteria > Hyphomicrobiales > Rhizobiaceae > Ensifer > Ensifer sp. 2TAB8. Next base: position 61,302 of record NZ_JBFRGB010000010.1, read on the forward strand.
CTTCAGCCGCACGGACTTTTTTTGCGCGGAACGGTGAACTTCTCTTCGACTGTGGCCGCTCCGCTTTTGGCCGACGGCCGGCGTGCCGCAAGCGTGGTGCTGATCGGCAATATCGGCGGCTCGCTCTGGCGACCCTTCAGCCGCTGGCGGGCTGGATTGCCGGATCGTGGCGGTGCCGATCCGCTCGACACCTGGTCAAAGGCGGTGATCCAGCCGATCGCCGCTGCCTGCGATGCCACCGCCTATTTCCCATCCGATCCGCCCTGGCAGCCCTTTCAGCAATGGGCGATGCGGGCGGAGGGCCTGGGGGCGTCGCCACTGGGCATCCTCATCCATCCGCGCTACGGGCTCTGGCATGGCTATCGCGGTGCGTTGGCTTTCGACAGGCCACTTCCGGAGACCGGCGAGCGCGCGGCGGGGCACCCTTGCGACCGCTGCACGGCCAAGCCCTGCATCGCCGCCTGTCCGGGCAGCGCACTCACTGACGAGCGTTTCGATGTCGGCCTCTGTCGTGGCCATCTCCGCGGCGAAGCGGGCAGGGCGGGTTGCCTCTCGTCCGGCTGTCTTTCGCGCAATGCCTGTCCCGTCGGTGCCGGCTATCGCTACCCCGAAGGACAGCTCCGCTTCCACATGGCGGCACTCAGCCTCTAGTGCGATGGTCTCAAGTGAGATGCTCTATGCTCAAAGTGCTGGAGCGGGACGACGTGCCCTCGGTCTTCCGCCCTCGTCGCACTAACCCACGAGAATCGATCACCTTTATGATTTGCGATTGCCAGCCCCAAGATCATGGTGGTTTCAGCATTCCGGTTCGTTGCGCCGCTCGCAAAGATGGTGGAAATCTCCAAAATGACTAAAATTGGAGATGTCTTGGAAAGATAATATTATCGAATTTACACCGATCTGGACGGCGTGGCGTTGGAGTCCATCGTATGAGAGGCAGCCCAGTCGTATCCGTGAGTAACTATCCTCCGCACCTGTCGCGCGAGGAGGTGGAAGCGCAGATCTCTCGTCTCGACAGCATTCACGCCGCAAACAGCCAGATCCTCGAGGAAGCCTTCAAGCGCTTGCTGGCGATTGGCGCCGGCCATGCCGCCGTCATTGCCGCCTGTATCACCGGCTTTGATGCGCTGGTGGACCGTTCGGTGCTTTCCGGTGGTTTCCTTCCCGATGCGATCGACATCTTGAGGAAGTTCGCGCTGACCGTCAGCGCTCTCGGCCTGTTTCTCACTTTCCTGGCGATCGGCAACAATTTCAGCGAGGTGCAGAAGGAAGCCAAGCGCCACGCGGTGAAACTCGCGACAACGCTGAGAGAAAAGCGCCTGCTGCTGTCACTGTCGCAGGACGTGCTCAATCGCGATCCCAAATCCTATGTGCTCGCAGGCGTCGGCGGCTTTGCCTGCCTTTGCGTGATCTTCGGGCTGGCGGCCGCGGCCGGATGTTATGGGTTGGTTATCGCTCTTGGGATGATTGCGGGCGGTTAGCGGCAAGCGCGAGATGCCGCAGCGGCCCTGCGCCAGAACCGCCGCAATCTCGGGCATGCTTGACGTCTGATTCGATTGGACCTTTCGCCATGCCGCTATTTCCAAAACCCTTTCTCGTCGGTGCCGTTCTTTCGGCCGGTCTTGCCGGGCCCGCGCTCGGCGCTTGCCGCGATGTCAGCCATCTCGGCCAGGACTATGTCGCCTGCAGCTTTGATCCCGCGACGAGCGATATCCGCCTCTACAACAAGGACCAGGCGGGCGTGCCCTTCCGCTCTTTCCGGGCGCTGTCGCTCGAACTGCGCCATCGCGACGAGTATATGAGCTTCGCCATGAACGGCGGCATGTATCACGACGATCTGTCGCCGGTCGGCTTACATGTCGAGGAGGGGCGCGAGCAGGCGCCGCTCAACACCAATACCGGCTGGGGCAACTTCCACCTGCTGCCGAACGGGGTGTTTTATGTCGATGATGGCAAGGCCGGGGTGATGGCGGCGGACGCCTATCGCGACGCCAGGCTGACGCCACGCTTTGCCACACAGTCCGGGCCGATGCTGGTCATCGACGGCAAGCTGCATCCGCGCTTCCTGCCCGACAGCACGAGCTTCAAGACCCGCAACGGCGTTGGCGTGACAGCCGAGGGCGAGGTGGTTTTCGTCGTCTCGAAGCGTCCTGTGCGCTTCCACGATTTCGCGACGCTCTTCCGTGACGCATTGGATTGCCCCAATGCGCTCTTCCTCGACGGCACGATTTCCAGCGTCTACGCGCCTGAGATCAACCGCCACGACCGGCTGTTTCCGATGGGACCGATCATCGCTGTCGTCGGAAAATTTGCACGCTGACTTCCTTGGGCTCGGGATGCGGCCGCATTCTTTGTCATCCCGCCAAAAAAATCTTCCCTTCCACCCAAGGAATGGTCGACCTGCAACGTCTAAGGTTCAAATGAGGTGAGGGCGGGCACGGATTTGGACGCTGAACTCGTCGAAAAGGCGGTAGGGGGAGACCGGCAGGCTTTTGGCCAGCTGGTCGAGCGACACTATGATTTTGTCCTTGGCGTCGCCTGGCGGTGGTCGGGCAATGTTTCGGATGCGGAGGACATCGCCCAGGATGTCTGCCTGCGGCTGGGGGCAGCCATTCGCGGCTTTCGCGGTACCAGCCGGTTTCGCACCTGGCTTTATACGCTGACGCTGAACGCCGCGCGCGACCATAGGCGGCGGCAGGTACGCGATAACAGTCGCATGCAGGCCTATGCCAGCGAGCAGTCGACGGCAGCACGCCTTGAGGATCCCGACGAGGAACAGCGCGAGGCGCTCTGGGCCGCAGTCCGGGAGCTGCCGGAAAAGCAGTGCGATGCGGTGCTGCTCGTTTATGCGGAAGGCTTGAGCCATGCGGCCGCGGCCGACGTGCTCGGCTGTTCGGAGGCAACGATTTCCTGGCATGTGCATGAAGCGCGCAAGCGCCTGAAGACATTGCTCGGCAAGGAGGCAGTGTGACCATGAGCGACGATTTCGAAAAGCTTGGCCGGATCAATCCGCCGAAGGCTTCGCCGGAAGCGCGCGCCCGGGCGCTTGCCTTGGCCATGCAGGCCTTCGACGAGGCCGAAGAAAATTCGAATGCCACCCAAGGATCGACCCAGCCTGTTCGTCAAAGCTCCATCTTCAACCGGATATGGAGCCCTATCATGAACCGGAAACTGCTTGCAGGATCGGCACTTGCCACACTCCTGGTCGTGCCCGCCGCCGCCTTCCTGACGTTCGAACTCACGCGCGACGGTGCGCCCTTCGGCGAGCATGCGCAGGAGATCGCGCTGAAGGATCAGCCGAAGCGGGAGGCGGAACCGCAGGCGGCCGCGAAGAAAGCGGCTGCAGACGCGTTTGCGCGCCAGCGGGAGGAAAAAACCGCGGCGGCGCCGGCTGCCATACAGGCCGAGCGCGAAGCTGCGGCGTCCGCGGAAGCTGATGCGGTTGCCAACCGCATGGCGAGCGACAGCGCCGCACCGCTTTCTGCCGTCGGTGCCGTGCAGCCGCAGATGACCTACCTGCCGGCACCCACGGTTCAGGAGGACCTGGTCGCCGCACCCCAGGAAAACCGCGAGCGCTTCGGCAAGGCCGAGAGCAATCCGGTGAAGAGCGTTGCGACCGACCCGGTCTCGACCTTCTCGGTCGATGTCGACACGGCATCCTACGCCTTCGTTCGCCGCTCGCTGATGGAAGGGCAGATGCCGGAGCGCGACGCCGTGCGGGTCGAGGAGATGGTCAACTACTTCCCCTATGACTGGCCGCGGCCTGAAACCGCAGCCGCGCCGTTCAAGGCGACGGTGACGCTGACGCCGACGCCCTGGAACGGCGGCACGCGGCTGATGCATGTGGCGATCAAGGGCTACGACGTCGTGCCGACGGAAGCGCCAAAGGCGAACCTCGTCTTCCTGATCGACGTTTCCGGCTCAATGGACGAGCCCGACAAACTGCCGCTCCTGAAGGGTGCCTTCCGGCTACTGGTTGAGAAGTTGAAGCCGGAGGATACGGTCTCGATCGTCACCTATGCCGGCGATGCCGGTACCGTGCTGGAGCCGACCGCGGTCAAGGACAAGGCAACGATCCTTGGCGCGATCGACACGCTTCAGCCGGGTGGCTCGACTGCCGGTGCCGAAGGCATCGATGCGGCTTACGCGCTTGCCGAGAAGGCTTTCGTCAAGGGCGGCGTCAACCGCATCATGCTGGCGACGGATGGTGACTTCAATGTCGGGCCGTCGAGCGACGAGGACCTGAAGCGGCTGATCGAGGACAAACGCAAGAGCGGCATCTTCCTGTCGGTGCTCGGCTTTGGCCGCGGCAATTACAACGATGCGCTGATGCAGACGATCGCCCAGAACGGCAACGGCACGGCCGCCTATATCGATACGCTGGCCGAGGCGCAGAAGACGCTGGTGGAGGAGGCGGGTTCCTCGCTGTTTCCGATTGCCAAGGACGTCAAGCTGCAGGTGGAGTTCAACCCGGCCGCGATCGCCGAATACCGGCTGATCGGCTACGAGACCCGCGCCCTGAAGCGTGAGGACTTCAACAACGACAAGGTGGACGCCGGCGACATCGGCTCCGGCCACAGCGTGACGGCAATATACGAGGTGACGCCGAAGGGCAGCCCGGCGGTGCTGAACGATGACCTGCGCTATGCGACGGCAGAGAAGCCGGCGGCTGAAGCAACAGGAAACAGCGGCGAACTCGCCTTCCTGAAGATCCGCTACAAGAAGCCGGATGGAGACAAGAGTGAGCTGATCACCACGCCGGTGACCGAGGCGAATGCCGTACCGGCGCTCGCCGACGCCTCCGAGGACGTCCGCTTCTCCGTCGCGGTTGCCGCCTTCGGACAGAAGCTTTCGGCTGTCTCGGCACTCGCCGACTATTCCTATGACTCGGTGATCGATCTCGCATCCGCTGCCAAGGGCACCGACCCGTTCGGTTATCGCGCCGAGTTCGTCAACCTGGTGCGGCTGGCGAAGGGACTTGGTGGTTCTGGGAAGTGAGTAACGCGCTCATCGGCGCGGTGAGGGCGTTTGCCCCTCATCCGTCTGCCGGCACCTTCTCCCCGCAGGCGGGGAGAAGGAAGCAAGCGGCGACACCTTCGTCCAGGCTGTGATTGTTCAATAGAAACATTGAGGTTTGCGCCGGAGGAACGCTGAGGTTTGAACCGAGGGTGCGCCCAGCGGCTCTCTCCCCACCTGCGGGGAGAGATGTCCGGCAGGACAGTGAGGGGCGTCGGGCGCGAACGTTGCGCCACGCTCGTGCCGGCGCGTGGTGAAGAGGGGATGGTCGTTGTCGCGCCGCCTTTCGACTCGAACGCTCAAGCCTTCGGAAAAGCGCGGTCCAGGCCGCCGGATTTCGAAAGACCTGCCTTGAACGCCTGGTAGGCGGCATGCTGGCTGGAGCGGCCGGCTTCCATCAGGCGCATCTGCAGGCGGGCCGGAGCTCCGCTGCCGAGCCACTGGCCGAGCTTTTCCAGCCGCAGCGAGTTGAGGAACTTGGCCTCGGAGGCAAGGTCGAGGTGGCGGTAGAGGCCATCCATCAGCCGCTCGTCCTGCTCCGGATTTTCCATCAGCAGACGCAGGAAGGACTGGTCGGCCTCGCCGAAGGCGCCGAACTTTTCGGCGACGGTGTCGCGGTCGGGAAAGGAGGCTGGGCCGGCGTTCATGTAAGTCTCCCGTCTGCGTTTGCGACCGCGCCGCGCGTTCAACGAGACGCACATGGGTCGCGGTAGCACCTTGAATTGCTGCATGTTTTCGTCCCGTGACCGGGTGCGAACAGGTGCGCAACGAATCTTCCTGTCATCGGGGATAGGCCAGCGACCATCGGTGCGCAAGCGGCGGCGCATATGCTGTTTCTAAACATTTTGTCCAATATTGACAATAAGTATAATTTTGACGATAAGCGGCGCATGACCATTGCACCCGCCTTCGCCTCCATCCTCGCCACGCATGCGCCCACGGCGGCTGCGATCAGCGCTTTGCTTTACCCGCATGGTGAAGTGGTGCTGCACGATCTCAAGGCCGGCACGATCGCGGGAATCTGGAACTGTTTTTCCGGCCGCGCGGTTGGCGAAGATTCGCTGATCGAGGAGGAGTTCGCGGCCCTCGGCAGCGCCGAGGCGGTGCTCGGCCCCTACGAGAAGACCGGCGCGGACGGTCGGCGCTTCAAGTCCATATCGGCGGTGTTACGCGACGGGGCGGGCGAAGCGGTCGGCCTCCTCTGCATCAATCTGGACATGTCGATGATCGACCAGGCGGTGAAGCTGCTTTCTGCCTTCGCAGGCGCCGAGCAGCCAAAGCCGCAGGCGCTGTTTTCGCGCGACTGGCGCGAGGAGATCAACGCGACGCTGCATGGCTGGCTGAAGGAGCGGGGGCTGGCGCTTGCGGCCCTGAAGCGCGGCGATCGCGTGGCATTGGTCGCAGCCCTCGACGAACGCGGGCTGTTCCAGACGCGCAACGCCGTCGATCACCTCGCAGGCCTCATCGGCGCCTCGCGCGCCTCGATCTACAATTACCTCGCTGCGGCCCGCGGCGAGGCGCCCTGACTGAAACACGCATAAGCCGGACGGATACCGCTTTGCGCGTCTCCGGACTTGCCAGCCCCATAACCGTTCGCGTGCGCCTCAGCCGCGAGAGGAGGACTTTCATGACGACCTTGCCCGATTTCCGGCTCGAAACCCATTTCTCCCGCTGGGAGTTCAGCGCCCGCCACCATATGACCGCGAGCGACAGCCAGACGACAAGCATGCGCGACCTTCTGGCGCTTGCCGACGATGAGGATCGCACCGCCTGGGACAACATCGCGCTCGGTTATACCGAGACCTATGGTGCACCGGCGCTGCGGGCGGCGATCGCCGCCACCTATGAGGGGCTTTCGGCTGCCGACATCCTTTGCTTTGCCGGCGCGGAAGAGGGGCTCTATTGCGCCATGCTGGCGCTGCTCGGGCCGGACGACCACGCGATCGTGACGGTGCCGAACTACCAGTCGATGGAAACCTTGCCCGTCACGATCGCCGGCGCGGTGACCGGCGTGCCGCTTCGCCCCGAGAACAACTGGCGGCTCGATATCGCCGACGTGCGCGCCGCGCTGAAGCCCAACACGAAGCTGATCTGCGTCAACTTCCCCAACAACCCGACCGGTGCCATCGCCGACCAGGAAACCTTCGCGGCGCTCGCCAAGCTCTGCGAGGAGCGCGGCATCCATCTCTTCAGCGACGAGGTCTATCGGGGCCTCGAGCGGGACGTGGCACTGCGCCTGCCGCAGGCGGCAGAACTCTTCGAACGCGGCATCTCGCTCAATGTCATGTCCAAGGCCTACGGTCTTCCTGGCCTCCGGATCGGCTGGATCGCCTGCCGCGATCACGCACTGCTGGAGCGCATGGAGAAGATGAAGCACTATCTGTCGATCTGCAATTCGCGGCCGTCGGAAGTGCTGGCGACGATCGCGCTCAAGGGGCGTGCCGTTATCCTTGATCGCAACCGGGCACTGGTTTCCGCCAATCTCGAGAAGCTCGGCGCCTTCTTCCAGGATTTCCCCGACCTCTATGAATGGCGGGCGCCGGATGGCGGCTGCGTCGGCTTTGCCCGCTACCTGGGTGCCGACGGTGTCGAGACCCATTGCCGGCGGCTGGTAGAAGAGGCTGGCGTTCTGCTTTTGCCATCGAGCCTCTTCGTGTCCGATCTGCTGCCGGTCGCGACCGATCGCTTCCGCGTCGGTTTCGGTCGCAAGGATATCGAGATCGGGCTCGATGCCTGGCGCAGGCATCTGACCGGGGCCGCTACCCCCACCTGAGACACTTTCAACGCCGACCGATGTTGGGCGTGGTCACATTTGGTCTCGCTTCGCTTGAAGCCGTCGGATCACGGTCGTCACGGCAGGACGGGCCCCGATGCCTCGGTATGGCCCGTTTGCTGCCCGGAAATTGCACAGGTGTGGATATAGACAGGCGGTACGTGGCCCGAACGGTAAGGCCGTGTTAACGGAACCGCCCCGCCTTTCGAGTATTTCCCCACTGATGCATTACAGACCCGAAATTGATGGACTGCGCGCGCTAGCCGTGGTCCCAGTTCTCCTGTTCCATGCCGGTTTCGGCGTCATGACCGGCGGGTTTGCCGGTGTCGACGTCTTCTTCGTCATCAGCGGTTTTCTGATCACCTCGATCATTCATCGCGAAATCCGCGACGGAAATTTCAGCATCGTGCGCTTTTACGAGCGTCGAGCCCGGCGGCTTGCGCCTGCGCTTCTGCTCGTTTGCGCGGTGTCGATCCCCTTTGCCGTCATGTGGATGCTGCCGGAGGAGCTCAACAATTTCGGCAAGAGCCTCTATGCGGTGAACTTCTTCGCCTCGAACTTCCTGTTCTGGGATCAGACGGGATATTTCGAGCCGAGCACAGACCTGATGCCGCTGCTGCACACCTGGTCGCTGGCGGTCGAAGAGCAGTTCTATCTGATCTTTCCACTGCTCCTCCTGGGGCTGCGCCGTACATCTGCGGCCACCGCCCTGAAGGTGGTTCTGGCGCTCGTCGCCTTGAGTTTCGCCATGACGCAGCTTCTGGCCCGCGTCGACCCGGCGGCGAATTTCTACCTTCTGCCGAGCCGCTTCTGGGAACTTGGCATCGGTGCGGCCCTTACGCTTGCGGGCGCCGATCGGCTCGATCTGCCAAGAGGCCGCCGCGAACTGTTCTCGTGGCTCGGCCTTGCGGCAATCATCGGTAGCTATCTTGTCGTGCCGGAATCAGCCTTCTATCCCGGCTGGTCGACGGTGCCCGTGGTGCTCGGTACGGCGCTCATCCTTGCCTTTGCCCGCGGCGACACCACAGTCGGCCGGCTGCTGTCGCTGAAGCCGCTCGTCGCAATCGGCCTCATCAGCTACAGCCTCTACCTCTGGCACCAGCCGGTCTTCGCCTTCGCGCGGCTGAGGGCGATCGACGATATCCCAGCCGAGGGCTACGCGCTGCTGATCGCGCTATGCTTCGCGCTTGCCTATCTCAGTTGGCACTTTGTCGAGAAGCCCTTCCGCAAACCCAATCGCATCGGCCGCGGCGCGGTCTTCGGCGCAACGCTTGCCGCCGGATCGGCGGCGATCGCGCTCGGCTTCGGCTTCGATGGTTCGGACGGACTGGTTTCCCGGAACCGCGAGCTTGCGCAACTGACGCAGCCGAGCGTCGGGCTCGGCAAGAAGTGCGATGCCGTCGCCGATCTCACCTGCGCCACGAGCCAGAAGCCAGAAGTCGCGGTCTGGGGCGATTCCTTTGCCCGCCACCTCGTCGATGGCGTCATCGCCTCCAAGCCGGATGTGCGGCTGGTGCAGCTTGCCAAGAACAATTGCGGCCCGTTGCTGAACCTGGCGCCCGTCGTTCCCCGGCTCGGTCGCAACTGGCCGCAGGATTGCGCGCGCTACAATGACGACGTTCGCCGCTTTCTGCTCGCCAACCGGTCGATCCGCTACGTCATTCTCTCCTCGCAGCTCAGCCAATACCTGCGGCCGGAGACGGTGCTGGTCGATGGCCGCAAGGAAATGCCGTCGGAAATCAACCGTCTCAGCGATGGCCTGCGCACGACACTCGCCTGGCTGGAGGCCAACGGCTTCGAGGCCGTCTTCGTGGCGCCGACGCCGCATGATGGTCGCGATACGGGGCTCTGCGTTGCCAGGGCGCGGCTCCTCGGCGAGCCGGACCAGCGCTGCGAGCCGGCGCTGAAGGACGTGCACAAGTATGATCAGGACGTCTTGAAGGTGGTCGCCGATATCGCCGACGAATACCCGGTCGTGAGCTTCATGAACTATCTCTGCGATGCCGATAGCTGCAAGGTCGAGGACAAGGGCGTCTCGCTCTTCGAGGACTTCGGGCATTTCTCCGCGCAAGGGTCCCGCCAGATGGGACGCGCCTTCGACTTCTACCGGGCCTTCACCGAGGCGGCGGAGCGCGACATCCTCTCATGGCGTGAGACCGGCCGCCTGCCGCTCTTCGGCAGTGCCGATCTCTAGCGGCGTAGGCCGTCGACCCATCCAGAAAAGCAAACGCCCCGGATCAAATGTACCGGGGCGTTCGTCTGTGGTTTGCCTTGTCGTGCGGATCAGGCGCGGCGGCTGCGGCGCTCGCGGGCAGGTGCTGCGGCCGTTTCGTTTGCGGTCTTGTTGCGCAAGGGGCCGATCTTCTCGATGATCAGGTCCAGCGTCGGGCGTTCGCGGCGCACGTGCTCGTCGAGTGCCACGCGCATGGCGGCGAGATGGCCGCAGGTGGTGCCGCAGCAACCGCCGATGATCCTGGCGCCGGCATCGGCTGCAAGGCGCACATACTCGGCCATCAGCGGCGGCGTGCCGGAATAGTGGATCTCGGAGCCGCGGAATTCCGGAATACCGCAATTGCCCTTGACGATGACGGTCGCGTCGGGTGCGGCCTCAGTCATGTCAAGCAGCGAGGAGAGAATGTCCGAAGCGCCGACGCCGCAATTGGCGCCAACGGCCACCGGGCCGTCGCCTAGGTCGCTGGCAACGCCGTGGATATCCTTGGGGTGCAGGCCCATCATCGTCTTGCCGGCAGTATCGAAGGAGCCGGTATAGACGTAAGGCAGGCCCACCTTGGCGGCGGCTTCCGCGGCAGCGCGGATTTCGTCCGGCGAAGACATGGTCTCGATCCAGGCGACTTCGGCGCCGCCGGCCTTCAGGCCTTCGATCTGCTCCACGAAGGCGGCAACCGCATCTTCATAGGAGAGCGCGCCCAGCGGGATCAGCAGCTCGCCGGTCGGGCCGACGGAGCCGGCGGTGATGACCTTGCGCGGTGCCTTGTCGGCGACGGCGCGGGCGATCTCGGCGGCGCGCTTGTTGAGTTCGTGCACGCGATCCTGGGCGTAGTGCAGTTTCAGGCGGTGGCGGGTGCCGCCGAAGGTGTTGGTGAGGATGATGTCGGCGCCGGCGTCGACGAAATCCTGGTGCAGCTTGGTGATGTTCTCCGGCTTCGTCTCGTTCCAGAGCTCAGGCGCTTCGCCGGCCTCCAGGCCCATGGCGAAGAGCGAGGTTCCGGTGGCGCCATCGGCGAGAAGCACGCCTTTTTCGGCGAGCAGAGCGGAAAGGGCATTGGATGCTGCGGTCATCGGTTTTTCCCGGCTAGAATGGATTGCAACAAGATATAAAGATATCTTTATGTCTTGGCAAGCGTTCAGCGATGGGAGGCTGACGGTTCGGCGCGCATGCTCATGCGGCCGGCGAGCCCGAGGCCGAAGACTGCGAGCGCCGTCAGCAGCCACATCGGGTCGGCACGGTTGAGGAAGAAGCTCTCGAGCATGGCGTTATAGGTCATGAAGATCACCACCATGACGCAGAAGTCGGCGAAGATGCGCGCCTGCGGGCGGCGATAGGCCCGCGCATAGTCGAAGAGCGGTTTGACGAAGAGCAAAGCGGTCATGAGGATGCCGCCGGGCAGGCCGAACATCAGCACCGCGTCGAGATAGCTGTTATGACCGGTGACGATGCCGCGCACGTCCCAGCTCGCCTCGAAATTCGCTTCCATGCCCATGATGACGGGCGAGAGCCAGAAACTCGCATAGCCCTGGCCGAACCAGGGGCGCTCGGCGATGCTGGCGCTTGCGAATTTCCAGATGTCGTCGCGGCCGGTGAAGGTCGCGTCGTCGATCAGCGCCTTGGTGATCGAAAGCAGCGTGTCGGAATAGATGGTGCCGAGCGTCAGGCCGAAGACCAGCACGGACATGGCGAGGTGGGCGAGGATCATCAGCCCGGGGCTGCGCACCGCGCGACCGGCAAGGACAAGGCCGATCGCGATCGGCAGGAAGCCGATCGTCGTCTTCGAGCCGGTGTGCAGCACGAAATTGGCTGCAAGCAGCGTGATCGCCCAGCCGCGAAGCGGCGCACCTGCGCGCAGGCAGTAGATGCCGAACATGCAGAGGATGGAGAAGACCGGCGCCGAGACGTTCTTGTGCAGCAGGTGGCCGCGCCAGAAGCCGGCATGCCAGGGCTCGTCGCCGAAGGCCGAATGGATGGCACGATCCGGCGCCACGAAGAGTGCCGCATAGTCGATCAGGATCAGGAGCAGGATGGCGTTGGCGCCGGCATTGACGAAATCGCGCTCGCTGCGCGGCAGCACCAGCACACCCGCCACCATGATCATGGCGATCAGGCTCAGCGTCAGGCCGCGGGCGGAGGCCGCGGGATCGTAGGACTGCAGGCAGGAGAGATAGGCGATGGCGAAGATCGCGATCCAGCTTGGCGAGACGAGCCGCGCCAGGATACGCCTGTCGACCGTGAGCAGCATGGCGAAGAGATAGATCGCACCCAGCACCAGGTAGCCGACCTGGTTGATGATGTTGCCTTCGTTGGCGGCGTTCGGATCGGTCACCACCGCGCCCTGGAACGGGATCAGGGTGAAGACGATCAGGAACAGGCCGATGCCCGAGAGCAGTGCGGCAAGGCCGTTGACGAGCTCCGCCAGGCCCGCATCGAAGGCAGCGGGCACCCGCTGACGCTCGGAAGATAGGTTTGCCGTGGCTGTGTTCGAGTGCATGGCCTGCCGAAACGGGTGGAGCAAGATTGCCGCGGTCCCGGGCGGCGCCTTCGTTGGTGGACCCGCCTCGGCGTCAGCATCGAGGCTGGCCGGGCCGGGCGGTGATCGCCACCTTGGCGCAATCAGGTTAAACCGAGGTGAAGCGTAGGAGGCGGCGGCCCGAGGCAAAGCATCGCCGTCTCAGTCCGCCTTAAGTGTGATATTTACAGACGGATTGCCGCAGGTGCTTGCCGCAAGGGCTTCCTGCCCGTAAAAAGGCGGGGGTGTCTCGGCCGTGGAAAACGCGGCCGCTGCCGTTTAGAGCGGTATGTCTTCCATAATTCGATCACGATTTTCGTCCCGAGGTCGTTCGATAGCGTCGAAACGAGAAAACACGATATGCAGTCCCTTATCCGTATGGTCGCGTCTGCCGCGGTCTCCGTGAGCTTGCTGCTTGGCAGCGCCTCCTTTGCTGCCGCCGGACAGGCACATTTTGTCGTCAACGCCGAGACCGGTTCGATCCTGGAAGCCGACAACGCCGACGAGCTGAACTATCCGGCGTCGCTGACGAAGATGATGACCATCTATCTCGCTTTCGAGGCGCTGAAGAACGGCACGCTCAAGTGGGACCAGAAGCTCACCGTTTCGGAGCACGCCAACGGTCTTGAACCGTTCAAGCTCGCCGTCGGCGCCGGACGTCAGATCACCGTGCGTGAGGCGGTCATGGGCATGGTCGTGCTTTCGGCCAACGATGCGGCCGTCGTCATCGGCGAGCAGCTGGCCGGAACGGAAGCGGCCTTCGGCCAGATGATGACCAGCAAGGCGCAGGCGCTCGGCATGAGCCGTACGGTGTTCAAGAATGCCAACGGTCTGCCGGATCCGGCGCAGGTGACGACCGCGCGCGACATGGCGACGCTCGGCCTCGCGCTGATGCGCGACTTTCCCGAGGAATTCCAGCTCTTCGCGAACAAGACGATCGAGTTCCGCGGCATGAAGCTGCGCGGCCATAACGGCGTGATGAAGCGCTACGAAGGCGTCGACGGCATCAAGACCGGTTATACGGACGCTTCCGGCTACAATCTCGTGACCTCCGCCAAGCGTGGCGGCACGCGGCTGGTCGCCGTCGTCATGGGCGGCAAGACGGCGCAATCGCGCGACGACGACATGATCTCGCTCCTCGACAAGTTCCTGCCGCCGAAGGAAGACGCAAGTGCTGCCAGCGCCGCCGAACCGGTCGCCGCTGCAACGTCGACGACCACTACGAACTGATCTCTCAACACATTGGTGCGAGGCTTGCCCCTCACCCTAATCTTCTCCCCGCAAGCGGGGCGTGGGGACGAAGGCGGCGGCAACCGCTGACCCTTGGCTGGCGTTCCGGACGCTGCTTCCAAGCATCAAAATAGCACTGCTAGTCGGGAAACGTGGCATCGCCACTTGTCCCTTCTCCCCGTCAAAACGGGGAGAAGGTGCCTGCAGGCGGATGAGGGGCGCTTCCCTCACCGCGCGGATGAGGGGCCGTCGCCAGCCTGATGCCATCGAAGTTTACGCCGCCGCACGGTCCTCATGACTGACCGGTGTGACCATGGCGGCGATGACCGTCGAGAGATCGAGCGCGCCGATCGGGCGGCCGTTGCCATCGACCACGTGGGCGCTTGAAACGCGGGCGGCGGTCATGCTGCGGGCTGCTGCTTCCAGCACCGTCCCGGCCGCCAGCGGTACGCCCTCGGCATTGCCGGAAAGCGGCCGCATGATCGTCTCGACATTGATGACCCGGCCGCGGTTCACTTCCTTGACGAAGGCGGTGATGTAGTCGTCGGCCGGCGACAGCACGATTTCCTGGCCCGTGCCCTGCTGCACCACGCGGCCATCGCGCAGGATCGCAATCTTGTCGCCGAGGCGCAGCGCCTCGTCGAGATCATGGGTGATGAACACCACCGTCTTCTTCAGTTCCTTCTGCAGGTCGAGAAGCACCGTCTGCATGTCGACGCGGATCAGCGGATCGAGCGCCGAATAGGCTTCGTCCATCAGGAGAATGTCGGCATCGTTGGTGAGTGCGCGGGCAAGGCCGACGCGCTGCTGCATGCCGCCCGAAAGCTGGTTCGGATAGTGGTTCTCGAAGCCCTTGAGGCCGACGCGCTCGATCCAGCCGCGGGCGCGCTTTTCGCTCTCCTTGCGTTCGACGCCCTGGATTTCGAGGCCGTAGACCGTGTTGTCGAGCACGGTGCGGTGCGGCAGCAGCGCGAACTTCTGGAACACCATCGCCGTCTTGTGGCGGCGGAATTCCCTAAGGTCGTTGTCGTTCATCTTGCAGACGTCGACGCCGTCATAGAGAACTTCGCCCGCGGTGGGGTCGATCAGCCGGTTGATGTGGCGGATCAGCGTCGACTTGCCGGAGCCCGAGAGACCCATGACCACCATGACGCCGCCGGGCGGCATGGAGATGTTGATATCCTGCAGGCCTAGCACGTGACCGTGCTTCTCGTTGAGATCGGCCTTGCCCAGGCCTTTCTTGACCGCGTCGACGAAGTCGCCGCCGCGGGGGCCGAAGATCTTGTAGAGGTTCTTCACCTCGATCGCGTGACTAGCCATGGATAACCTCCGAGTGCTTTTGCAGCCGCTTGCCGAAGGCCTGGCTGGTACGGTCGAAAATGATGGCGATACCGACAAGGGCAAAGCCGTTGAGGAAGCCGACGGTGAAGAACTGGTTGGCGATCGCCTGCAGCACGTTCTTGCCGAGGCCGCCGACACCGATCATCGAAGCCACGACCACCATCGCCAGCGACATCATGATCGTCTGGTTGATGCCGGCCATGATGGTCGGCAGGGCCAGCGGCATCTGCACGTTCTTCAGTTTCTGCCATCCGGATGAGCCAAAGGCGTCGGCCGCTTCCAGCACCTCCTTGTCGACGAGGCGAATGCCGAGATTGGTGAGCCGGATCATCGGCGGCACCGCATAGATGACCACGGCGATGAGCCCCGGCACCTTGCCGATGCCGAAGACCATGACGACGGGGATCAGATAGACGAAACTCGGCATCGTCTGCATGACGTCGAGGGCCGGGTTGACGAAGGCCTGCACCCGGTCCGAGCGCGCCATCAGGATGCCGATCGGAATGCCGATCAGGATCGATATCAGCGTGCAGACGGTGACCATCGCAAGCGTGATCATCGTGTCGTTCCAAAGCCCGACAAGGCCGATGAAAATCATCGACATTGCTGTTCCAATGGTGATCGCGATGTTGCGGCTGCCGAAATAGACGACCGCGATCATGAGTGCCAGGATCACGATCCAGGGCGAACCGACGAACAGGCTTTCGAGATAGTTCAGAAACCATTGAAGCGGTTGCACCACCGTGTCGATGGCGTTGCCGTAGGATCGGACGAAGCCCTTGAAACCGTCGTCGACGGTCTTGCGTGCCAGGCGGATCGTGCTCTCGTCAATGGCAGGGAACTTGCAAAGCAAAGCTGGCAAGACACTGCAGATGGATGCCATATGTTTCCCCTTCTTGGCCGGAAGTCTTTTGTTGCGCCGGTCGCATCCCGGCGTCGATCTCCATCGATGCCTGCGCAACACTTCGGGTGGCCTCTTTGGGCCCGGCGTTTAAACTGTGTCAGCGAAATGTGGCGTCCGCTTTACTGTTTGCGACGCGGACGGCCACGCTTCGCCGCCTCTGGAACGACGCGCGCTCAAACGGAACCCGCAAGAACGCTGCATTGTTCCTGTTCCGATTGATTCCACCGGAACGGGCAGGCGGCCGTCTCGGCCGGCGCGCCTGCCTTTGTCTTGTGTCAGAGCGCTGCCTTGACCTTTTCGGCCACTTCCGGGCTCACCCACTGCGTCCACATGTCCGGGAACTCGGCGAGGAAGTGCTTGGCAGCATCCTCGTTTGTGCCCTGGTTCTGGTCCATCCAGGCGAGAACCTTGTTGACGGTGCCGTTGTCCCACTTGCGCGCCTTGACGTAGTCCATGGCGACGCTTGCCTTGTCGGCGAATGACTTGGTGACGACCGTGTAGACGTCCGAGACCGGGTAGGAGTTTACCTTCGGGTTCGGGCAGTCAGGAACGGCAGTGCACGCGTCCCAATCGGCCTTGTCGTGATCGACGCCGAAGGAGAGGCGGGTCATCTCGTACTTGCCGAGGATGGCGGTCGGCGCCCAATAGTAGCCGAGCCAGCCGGTCTTCTTTTCGAAGGCGTTGGCGATCGAGCCGTCAAGGCCGGCGGCCGAGCCGGTGTCGACCAGCAGGAAGCCGGCCTTTTCCGCATCAAGCGCCTTGTAGAGATTGGCGGTCGAAACCTGGCAGTTCCAGCCGGACGGGCAATTGTGAACGGCGGCCTTCGACGAGTCCTCGGGTGCAGGGAAGAGTTCCGGATGTTTCAGCGCGTCCTGCACCGTCTTGATGTCAGGATGTGCATCGGCGAGGAATTTCGGGATCCACCATCCCTCGACGCCGCCTTCGCTCAGGATCTTGGCGGCTTCGATCAGGCGGCCTTCCTTGATCGCTGCGTCGAGCGGCGTGCGCACGGCATTGACCCAGAGTTCCGGCGCCATGTCGGGCTGCGCCTTTTCGTTCATCGAGGCGAAGGTAGGCATGGTGTCGCCGGTGACCAGCGTCACGGTGCAGCCGTAGCCGTTTTCGAGAATGAACTTGTCCACCTGGGCGGCAACGCCGGCGGAAGCCCAGTTCATTTCGGCAATGCTGACTTCACCGCATTCCGCGGCCTGCGCGGAACCCGCCAGAGCATAGAGGCCCGCGGCGAGAATGGTGGAAGCGAGGAGTTTCTTCATGTTGCAAGACCTCCCAGTCTTTATTTGCAGCCAATATCCAAACGGGAATCCACGGGGGATGCCGAGCATCCTCCGTCACCCGGAGCAACTATGCAGCCTTGGGTTCGGCATCAAACAAGCCAAGGTTCACCCTTGCTGCGGACGGTGCGGGAGTTCTTTTTCAGCCCTGGCCGCGGAACCCTGTCGCCAGCCAATCTCCTCTTATACCGCCAGCCAAGCCTAAGTATTCTCGTTGAGAAATCAACCTCTTCAATCGGAAGGTCGGGTTGAGGGAGTGCTTCGCGCGTTCTGTCTGCGACATGGTCGGAGGACGCGTTTCGAGCATGAGAAAGGCCGAATTTAAGCAATAACGACAATTCCTGCCGCAAAAAATGGCGCCATGCGCCACATCGCTCGCAACCCTGTCGAGATCCTGACGTTTCCTGTCGTGATTGCGCCACGGAGATCGGCGCGCATGTCGCGAAAAAAATTAAAAAAAAGCCGGAATTCATCTTTGGTTAAATCCTCAATAACCATCCGGTAACGATGTCCAGCTAATTGTTCTTCTCGCGGCGGGGGACTGCCGCAGGTCCGGATCAGGTAGTGCGTCCCGGACTTGGAGCGAACCTTCGGTGCGTTACCCCGAAGTGACCATGCGTTTTTTGGCGGCCGCATCCCTCTTGGCGAGGTTGATGCGGCCTTCGCATTTCAGGGCCGTCGCCGGACATAAAAAAGCCGCCCCGGAGGGGGCGGTGGAGGAGGCTCTGGGAGGAGAGCTCGAAGGGGCTTCAGCCCCGATCGCAGGCTTAGCCTACATTCGACGTGCGGATGACGCCGAGCGGACCGAAGGGAGCGTCAACGACGAGGTTGCGCACGCGCGACTGGCTGGTCGGAACCTTGGAGTTCCAGGCGATCTGAACGAAATTCTGCTTGCTGAAGATGTACAGCATGGACGTGAACCTTGAGAAGCCGGAGGCCTATTCCTCCGGTGCGTGTTGCTATGCCGCTGATATAGGTGTGCGCTGCAAAAAATTGAATGCCAAACTCGCCACGCCATGTCGCATTCTGGCTACCGGGCGCGACATTTTCGACAAGCCTTGCGAAAGCGCGAAACAATGCGTGAAAGGGCTTTGTCAATTGCGGCGAAATCGTGTTGAAACAGACCTTTGCCGCTGCCCGTTTCAGTGTTACCGATGGCCGCATGACACGCAGGATCATGTTGCAGGGAACCGGCTCTGATGTCGGAAAATCGGTATTGGTGGCGGGGCTCTGCCGGCTTGCCGCCAACCAGGGCCTGAAGGTCCGTCCGTTCAAGCCGCAGAACATGTCGAACAACGCCGCCGTTTCCGACGATGGCGGCGAGATCGGCCGGGCGCAATGGCTGCAGGCGCTGGCGGCCCGCGTGCCTTCGTCCGTGCACATGAACCCGGTTCTGTTGAAGCCGCAATCCGATGTCGGCAGCCAGATCGTCGTCCAGGGCAAGGTGGCCGGGCAAGCCAAGGGCCGGGAGTATCAGGCGCTTAAACCCAAGCTGCTTGGCGCCGTGATGGAAAGCTTCGAACAGATATCGGCCGGTGCCGATCTGGTGGTGGTCGAAGGCGCGGGCTCGCCGGCGGAAATCAACCTTAGAGCCGGTGACATCGCCAATATGGGCTTTGCGACCCGGGCCGAGGTGCCGGTCGTGCTCGTCGGCGACATCGACCGCGGCGGGGTGATTGCCTCGCTCGTCGGCACGCATGCGATCCTGCCCGAGGAAGACCGGCGCATGGTGACCGGTTATCTCATCAACAAGTTCCGCGGCGACGTCACGCTCTTCGACGACGGCATTGCCGCGGTCAACCGCTTCACCGGCTGGCCCTGTTTCGGCGTCGTGCCCTGGCTGAAGGCGGCGGCGCGGTTGCCGGCGGAAGATTCCGTCGTGCTGGAAAAGCTGGCGCGCGGCGAGGGGCGGGCGTTGAAGGTTGCCGTGCCGGTGCTCTCGCGCATCGCCAATTTCGACGATCTCGATCCGCTTGCCGCCGAGCCGGAAATCGATCTTGTCTTCGTGCGGCCGGGCAATCCCATTCCCTCGGATGCCGGGCTCGTTGTCATTCCCGGCTCGAAATCGACCATCGGCGATCTCATCGATTTCCGCGCTCAAGGCTGGGACCGTGACCTCGACCGCCACGTGCGTCGCGGCGGTCGGGTCATCGGTATCTGTGGCGGCTACCAGATGCTCGGCCGGCGCGTCACCGATCCGCTCGGTATCGAGGGCGGCGAGCGCTTAATCGAGGGTCTCGGGCTGCTCGATGTCGAGACCGAGATGGCGCCGGAAAAGACGGTGCGCAACAGCCGCGCCTGGTCGTTGGAGCATGACGTGGCGCTCGAGGGCTACGAAATCCACCTCGGCAAGACGCAAGGTGCGGACTGTGAGCGGCCGTCAGTGCGCATCGACAATCGCGCCGATGGCGCGCTTTCGGTCGATGGCCGGGTGATGGGCACCTATCTGCACGGGCTCTTCACCAGCGACGCCTACCGCTCCGCGCTGCTGAAAAGTTTCGGCATCGAAGGTGGTGCCAGCAACTACCGCCAGTCGGTCGATGCGGCGCTGGATGATGTCGCGAACGAGCTGGAGACGGTGCTCGACCGGCGCTGGCTGGATGGGCTGCTCGGCCGGTAGCCAGGCAAGCGCCATCAGCCGCGATCGACAGGGTTGCGGCCTTGTTGGCGACAGCAAGGGACCGACGGAAACCCAGCATCATCCGTCGTTCCGTTGTAGAATTCATGCGGGAAGGATGGAGCGTCTGGTCACGGTCGCACGCTCCAAGGCGGGTGTCACGTGCAGGACGAAACCAGACGAGCCCATTGGGACAATGCCTATCAGTCGAAGGGCGAGGCGGGCGTCAGCTGGTTCGAGGATACGCCGGCCGTTTCGCTCGACCTCATCCGCGGGCATGCGGCGTTCGCCTCGTCGTCACTGATCGATATCGGCGGCGGCGCGTCGCGGCTGGTGGATGCGCTGCTCGACGCGGGTATGAAAGCGATCACGGTGCTCGATCTGTCACCGGCCGCACTGGACGCCGCCAAGGCGCGCCTCGGTGCCCGCGCCGGTGACGTGCACTGGGTTGCAGCCGATGTGACCGCGTGGAAGCCGGATCGCAGCTACGATATCTGGCATGATCGCGCCGCCTTTCACTTCCTCACCGATCCCGACGACCGGGCGGCCTATATCGAGCGGCTGACGGCGGCCGTCGTGCCCGGCGGGCACGCCATCATCGCCACTTTCGCGCCCGATGGCCCGGAGCGCTGCAGCGGCCTGCCAGTGGTGCGCTATGACCCCGCCGCACTCGCCTATGTGATCGGGCCGTGCTTCCGGCTGGTCGAGCACATGGAACACCAGCACCGGACCCCGTGGAACTCGACCCAGGCCTTTCAGTTCAGCGTGTTGCAGCGGGTATAGGGCGGTCGCGCCATTCTTGCTGGGGCTGGCGCGGTTTCCCGCCAATCAGCGCACGGTCCACAGGATCATGCGGTCGAACGCACGGTCGCCGAACCATTTGCGGATGTTGATCATCATGTTGGCGAATTTGCCGGCGGCATAGCGGGTCTTCGGTTTGCGGGCCTTCACGGCCTTGGAAACCACGTCCGCGATGACCTGCGGGGAGGAGCCGCCGCCGTGCTCGTAGCTGTCGGTGGTGGCCTTGGAGACGTTCTTCGCCATCGTGCCGTAGGCGGTGTTGCCCGAGAACTTCATCATCGGGCCTTCCATCACGTTGGCGAATGCGGTCTGGATGACGCCGGGCTCAACGACCACGACTTCGATGCCGAACTGTTGCAGTTCCAGGCGAAGGCAGTCCGACAGGCCTTCCAGCGCGTGTTTCGACGCGTGATACCAGGCACCGAGCGGCGTGTAGATCTTGCCGCCCATCGAGGTGATGTTGATGATCTTGCCCGCGCGCTTCTCGCGCATGTAGGGCACCAGATCCTGGATCAGTGCGGCCGCGCCGAAGAGGTTCACGTCGAACTGATAGCGGGCCTCGCTGAGAGGTACGTCTTCGACCGAGCCGTAAAGTCCGAAACCGGCATTGTTGACCAGTACGTCAACGCCACCGAATTGCTGGGTGATCTCGGCGACCGCGGATTTTCGGCTGGCCTCGTCCGCGACATCCAGCGCGATGGGATGTGCGCCGAGCGCTCTCAGATCGTCCATCTGCTCCACCCGGCGGGCGGCAACGATGACGGTCAGACCGTCCTTGATCAGCTGCTTTGCGATGACCTTGCCCATGCCCGAGGAGGCGCCGGTGACGAGAGCGGTTTTCCGTGCGATTGCCATGATCTTCTCCAATCCTTGCGGGCGTCATGCCCGTCGTTCGTCGGAGATCAATCTGGCGTATCGCCTGGATTTCTTCAAAATCGCTTCGTGCCAATCAACTATCGGAACACGCCAAACCGCTATCTCCCGGTGCAGACGTGGCGGTCTTTCTCAGTGCGTCACCGTTCCCCGCGCCTCGGCGGGCGTCATGCCGGTCCAGCCCTGGAAGGCGCGATAGAAGGAATTCGGCTCTCGGTAGGCCAGCAGATAGGAGATTTCCTCGACGTTCAGCCCGTCTTCGCCGAGATAATGCATCGCCAGCTCCGCGCGGGTCGATGCCAGCACCGTCTGAAAGGTTTCACCTTCCTCCTTCAGTTGCCGTTGCAGGGTGCGCTTCGACATGGCGAGCCGCCTGCACATAGCCTCGATACTGGCTTCGCCCGACGGCAGCATGTCATGCAAAACGCGCTTCGCCCGCTGCACGATCGGCGTATCGGTTTCATGCGCCTCCATTTCGCGGCGCAGGTTTTTCTCGAACTCCGGCCAGGATTCCTCGTTTTCGGTGATCAGCGGCAGATCGGCATCTTCTCTGCGCAAGGAGAGGCGCGCTCCGCCGTCAAGCTCCGGTTCACAGCCAAGGAACTCGAGCACGTCCTTGCCGAGGTTGGGCAATGCCGGCAGATGGAGCCGCGCAGGCCGGATGAACTCGGCGGTGTAGCAGCGGGCCGATTCCAGAAGGTAGAGCGCCTCGAACCAGACCAGTTGCGGCGGGGCCGGAATTTTAGGGTCCACCGTGCCGATCTCGATATGCAGAAATCGGTCGTCCTCGGACACTTCCAGCTTCATCGGTCCCATCAGCGGCTTGAACACTGACAGGCGCTTGAACCCGATGCGCACGTCCGGCGAACAGGAGAAGGAAAACATGGCCGGTGTGAACGGTGCGTGGGCAAAGAGCTTGCTCAGATAGAGCGGCAGGTCGGGCCGGTCAGCTTCGATCTCGATGGCGCGCCAGAGGGCGAACACCTGCGCTGGTGTCAGGCCCTTGCCTTCGTTGCGAAGAATATCTCGCGGCAGCCCGGCCCGGCGCACCGCCTGTTCGGCGGAGATCTTCAGCAGCTTGGCCACCTGGGTGATGGATCTCGCCACGGGATAAAGGCGGTTTGACATGGTCGCCTGCAAATTCGAGTTCATCGTTCTCCTCTTTTCTGCGCTCGGGAACAAAGGTGCGCCAGAGCCTGATGCCACATTGGCACATTCTGATAGCGCTTTGGCGCAAGGTGAGAGTGAGAGGGCGAGGGCCTCGGGCGAAGGCGGACGAGCAATCCATTTCGCCGTGTCTGGCTGGCTGCGGCCGTCTGCCTGTTGCTCGACAAATCGTCGCGCGGCGCAACCAAGCCGGGGAGGTGTCGCAAGCGTCGATTGACTTTGGGTCGGCCGCTTCCTAATCATCAGGTGTTGGATGGTTCCCCCTCATCGTGGCGATCGGGGGGAATAATTGGGAATGTGACGGATGGACCCAAATCGGGCATCCTTATCGCAGCCGACCCCGCGACTGTAGAACGGTCAGGGTTCGCCATCGGGTTCGATATCGGGCTGTCAGCCGGTTGCATGGGGCAACCGAGGCAGGTCGGGGTCGAGCCGGAAAAGCCACTGGCGTGGCATCGTGATCAGCCGGGTTGGACGCCTCTTCTTCTACGAATCGTCCGCCTTTCACGATGTTCCCCGCAGCGCCGCGGGTCGGAAACGACGCGCAAAGGTTCGCTGTGGCACCGGAAAGACGCCGGGAAGGTGAGGCGGGCCGCTCGGGTCCTGACATCGGAACCTCGCACTTATGGGCGAGGCGATGCGGGCCCGTGACGCCGTGAGCCAGGAGACCTGCCATCCGGCATGGGCATTCCGCCCGAGGGGACTGTTGGTCCCCAACGCCATCACGGAGGTTGTTTTGGCTTTCAGATGCTTTCCCGAACGCGCCGCCGGCGCGTCGAACGGCTTTTGCCACCCGCCGCTGAGGCGGGTGTTCTGAGGCGGCGGCGATGAGCACTTACAGTGCCGGACCGGTCCTGGTCCTTGGCGGCGCCCGCTCCGGCAAATCCAGCTTTTCCGAGAGGCTTGTCGAAGCGTCCGGCCTCACCATGCATTATGTCGCCACGGGACGGGCCTGGGACGATGAAATGCGCGAGCGGATCGATCATCACAGGACACGCCGCGGCGAAGGCTGGACGACGCATGAGGAGCCGCTTGATCTCCTGGGTACCCTCAGGCGCATCGATAACCCGGGCCATGTGGTCCTGATCGACTGCCTGACGTTATGGGTCACCAATCTCATGCTGGAAGAGCGCGACATGACGGCGGAGTTCGCCGCGCTTGCTACGTACCTGCCTGAGGCGCGGGCGCGCCTCATCTTTGTTTCCAACGAGGTCGGCCTCGGCATCGTGCCCGAGAACCGCATGGCCCGCGAGTTTCGCGACCATGCCGGCCGGCTTCACCAGATCGTTGCGGAGAAATCCGCTGAAGTTTACTTTGTCGCGGCCGGTTTGCCGCTGAAAATGAAGGGTTGATCCATGACCACTGCGAGAGCCAACCAGGGCAAGATCCCGGCGACCGTCATCACCGGCTTCCTTGGCGCCGGCAAGACGACGATGATCCGCAATCTGCTGCAGAACGCCGACGGCAAGCGCATCGCGCTGATCATCAACGAGTTCGGCGATCTCGGCGTCGATGGCGACGTGCTGAAGGGCTGCGGCGCCGAGGCCTGCACCGAGGACGACATCATCGAGCTCACCAATGGCTGCATCTGCTGCACCGTTGCCGACGATTTCATCCCGACCATGACCAAGCTGCTCGAGCGCGAAAACCGTCCTGACCATATCATCATCGAAACCTCGGGCCTCGCCTTGCCGCAGCCGCTGATCGCCGCCTTCAACTGGCCGGATATCCGCAGCGAAGTGACCGTCGACGGCGTCGTCACCGTGGTCGACAGCGCTGCCGTTGCCGCCGGCCGCTTTGCCGACGATCATGACAAGGTTGATGCGCTGCGCGTCGAGGACGACAATCTCGACCATGAAAGCCCGATCGAGGAACTGTTCGAGGACCAGTTGACCGCTGCCGATCTCATCGTTCTCAACAAGACCGACCTGATCGACGCCTCCGGCCTCAAGGCCGTGCGCGACGAGGTGTCTTCGCGCACCAGCCGCAAGCCGGCCATGATCGAGGCGAAGAACGGCGAAGTCGCCGCTGCCATCCTGCTTGGCCTCGGTGTCGGTACGGAAAGCGATATCGCCAACCGCAAGTCGCATCATGAAATGGAGCATGAGGCGGGCGAGGAGCACGACCACGACGAGTTCGACAGTTTTGTCGTCGAGCTCGGTTCGATCGCCGATCCCTCGGCCTTCATCGATCGCCTGAAGGGCGTGATTGCCGAGCACGACGTTCTGCGCCTCAAGGGCTTTGCCGACGTGCCCGGCAAGCCGATGCGTCTCCTGATCCAGGCGGTCGGCGCCCGCATCGACCAGTATTATGATCGTGCCTGGGCTGCCGGCGAAAAGCGTGGCACGCGCCTTGTCGTCATCGGCCTGCACGACATGGACGAGGCGGCGGTTCGTGCCGCGATTGCTGCGCTCGTCTGATCACTCGTTGAATGAAATGATCTAACGCATTGAAATAATGCAATTCCGGACGGAAACCGCTTCAAGCGTTTCCGTTCGGAATTGCCCGAACGGACAAGACGAATGCATCTGCTTCTCGCCCAGAAAGGAACGATCGCCGACGGCAACGAGGCAATCGACCTCGGGCAAACGCCGGCCGACATCCTGTTCCTGTCGGCCGCCGACACCGAGCTTTCCTCGATCGCCGCCGCCCATGGCCGCCGCGACGGAGGCTTGAGCCTGCGCATCGCCAGCCTCATGAGCCTGATGCACCCGATGTCGGTCGACACTTACGTCGAGCGCACGGCGCGCCATGCGAAGCTGATCGTCGTCCGGCCGCTCGGTGGCGCCAGCTATTTCCGCTATCTGCTGGAAGCCCTGCATGCCGCTGCCGTCACCCACCGTTTCGAGATCGCGGTGCTGCCCGGCGACGACAAGCCGGATCCGGGGCTGGAGCCTTTCTCCACCGTTGCGGCCGACGACCGCCAGCGCCTCTGGGCCTATTTCACCGAAGGTGGCGCCGATAATGCCGGGCTGTTTCTCGACTATGCCGCGGCGCTGGTCACCGGTGCCGAGAAGCCGCAGCCGGCCAAGCCGCTGCTGAAAGCCGGCATCTGGTGGCCGGGTCGGGGCGTGATCGGGGTTTCGGAATGGGTGCAGGTCGTCGCCGGCGTTGGTGCCGACAAGACGGACAGGGTGGAAGTCCAACCCACAATCGCCATCTGCTTCTATCGCGCGCTCGTCCAGAGTGGCGAGACACGGCCGGTCGAGGCGCTGATTGATGCTTTGGCGAAACAAGGCGTCCGCGCGCTGCCCGTCTTCGTTTCGAGCCTCAAGGATGCGGTTTCCGTCGGCACGCTGCAGGCGATCTTCTTAGAGGCAGCACCCGATGTGGTGATGAATGCCACCGGTTTTGCGGTCTCGTCGCCCGGTGCCGATCGTCAGCCGACCGTGCTGGAATCGACCGGCGCGCCTGTCCTGCAGGTGATCTTCTCCGGCTCGTCGCGGGCGCAGTGGGAGACGTCACCGCAGGGGCTGATGGCGCGCGATCTGGCGATGAACGTCGCGCTGCCGGAAGTCGACGGCCGCATTCTTGCTCGCGCCGTCTCGTTCAAGGCGGCGTCGATCTACGACGCCAAGGTCGAGGCCAATATCGTCGGGCACGAGCCGCTCGAAGACCGGGTGCGCTTTGCCGCGAACCTTGCCGTCAATTGGGCGAAGCTGCGCCGCGCAGAGCCCGCCGAGCGCCGCATCGCCATCGTAATGGCCAACTATCCGAACCGCGACGGTCGCCTCGGCAACGGTGTCGGACTCGATACCCCGGCCGGTACCGTCGAGGTGCTCGGCGCCATGGCGCGGGAAGGCTATGCGGTCGGCGAGGTTCCCGCCGACGGCGACGCGCTGATGCGCTACCTGATGGCCGGCCCGACCAATTCGGCAAGCCAAGACCGCGAAATCCGTGAGTGCATTTCGCTGAAAGATTACAAAACGTTCTTCGATTCGCTTCCGAAACAGATAAAGGATCAAGTTGCCGGTCGCTGGGGCGCGCCGGAGACCGATCCGTTCTTCCTCGATGACGCCTTCGCGCTGCCGCTCGCCCGCTTCGGCGAAGTGATCGTCGGCATCCAGCCGGCGCGCGGCTACAACATCGATCCGAAGGAAAGCTACCATTCGCCGGACCTTGTGCCGCCGCATGGCTATCTCGCCTTCTACGCTTACCTCCGCCAGCAGTTCGGTGCGCAGGCGATCGTGCACATGGGCAAACACGGCAATCTCGAATGGCTACCGGGCAAGGCCCTGGCGCTGTCGGAGACCTGTTATCCCGAGGCGATCTTCGGGCCGCTGCCGCACATCTATCCCTTCATCGTCAACGATCCGGGCGAGGGTACGCAGGCCAAGCGCCGCACCAGCGCGGTCATCATCGATCACCTGACGCCGCCATTGACGCGCGCCGAGTCCTACGGGCCGCTCAAGGATCTCGAAGCGCTGGTCGACGAATACTACGATGCCGCCGGCGGCGACCCGCGACGCCTCAGGCTCCTGAGCCGCCAGATCCTTGACCTCGTGCGGGACATCGGCCTCGACAGCGACGCCGGCATTCACAAGGGCGACAGCGACGACAAGGCGCTCGAAAAGCTAGACGCCTATCTCTGCGACCTCAAGGAAATGCAGATCCGCGACGGCCTGCACATCTTCGGCGTCGCGCCGGAGGGGCGGCTCTTGACAGATCTGACCGTGGCACTGGCGCGCGTCCCGCGCGGTCTCGGCGAGGGCGGCGACCAGAGCCTGCAGCGGGCGATCGCAGCGGATTCGGGGCTCGCCTTCGACCCGCTCGACTGCGTCATGTCAGACACCTGGACGGAGCCGAAACCGGCACTCCTCGCCGACCTCTCGGACGCCCCCTGGCGCACCGCCGGCGATACGGTGGAGCGCATCGAGTTGCTGGCCGCACATCTCGTTGCGGGCGAAGAGGCCTGTCCGGAAAGCTGGTCGAACACCCGTGCCGTGCTCGACGAAATCGACGCCCGCCTCAAGCCCTCGATTTCAGGCTCGGGCGCTGCGGAGATGGCCGGTTTCCTCACCGGCCTCAGCGGCCGCTTTGTCGCGCCCGGTCCCTCCGGCGCGCCGACGCGCGGGCGGCCGGATGTGTTGCCGACGGGGCGCAATTTCTATTCGGTCGACAGCCGTGCGGTGCCGACGCCGGCGGCCTACGAGCTTGGCAAGAAATCCGCCGAACTCTTGATCCGCCGCTATCTGCAGGATCACGGCGAGTGGCCATCCTCCTTCGGGCTCACGGCCTGGGGCACGGCGAACATGCGCACCGGCGGCGACGACATCGCCCAGGCTCTGGCGCTGATCGGTGCCAAGCCCACTTGGGACATGGTCTCGCGCCGGGTGATGGGCTACGAGATCGTGCCGCTTGCCGTGCTCGGCCGCCCGCGCGTCGACGTGACCTTGCGCATTTCCGGATTCTTCCGCGATGCCTTCCCGGATCAGATCGCGCTCTTCGACAAGGCGATCCGCGCCGTCGGCGCGCTGGAAGAGGACGACGCCGACAACATGATCGCGGCGCGCATGCGCGCCGAGGCCCGACGGCTGGAGGCGGAAGGTGTCGAAGCCCCCGAGGCTGCACGCCGCGCTTCCTACCGCGTCTTCGGCGCCAAACCCGGGGCATATGGCGCCGGCCTGCAGGCGCTGATCGACGAGAAGGGCTGGGAAACCAAGGCCGATCTCGCCGAGGCCTATCTGACCTGGGGCGCCTATGCCTATGGCGCCGGCGAAGAAGGCAAGGCCGAGCGCGACCTCTTCGAGGAACGTCTGCGTACGATCGAGGCAGTGGTGCAGAACCAGGACAACCGCGAGCACGACTTGCTCGACAGCGACGACTACTACCAGTTCGAAGGCGGCATGAGTGCTGCTGCCGAACAGCTCGGCGGACACCGGCCGGCGATCTACCACAACGACCATTCCCGGCCGGAAAAACCTGTGATCCGTTCGCTGGAAGAAGAGATCGGCCGCGTGGTCCGGGCGCGCGTCGTCAATCCCAAATGGATCGATGGCGTCATGCGCCACGGCTACAAGGGCGCCTTCGAGATCGCCGCCACGGTCGATTACATGTTTGCCTTTGCGGCAACCACGGGGGCGGTGCGCGACCATCATTTCGAGGCGGCCTATCAGGCCTTCATCGTCGACGGGCGCGTGGCCGATTTCCTGCGCGACAAGAACCCGGCCGCTTTTGTCGAGCTTGCCGAACGCTTTCTCGAAGCGATCGACCGCAATCTCTGGACGCCGCGTTCGAACTCGGCGCGCTTTGAACTCGCGGGCATCAGCAATGCCGCAACACGGCTTCGCGCCGGCAACGAATAGAGCGGTTCCGTAGGGCGGTTTTCCGTCCGGAATTGCTTGGAAGCAAAGACCTGGTTCCGTTTCGCTGTTCAGTGAAGCGCGAAAAGGAACCGAAGCGGGACGAGGGCGGCTGCCCATCCCGAACTTGAGAACTGAGGGAGTGATCATGAGCGACGAGACGACAGTAGGCGGCGAAGCCCCGGCCGAAAAGGACGATGCCCGCCACGCCATGAAGATGGCGAAAAAGAAGGCGGCCCGCGAAAAGATCATGGCGACCAAGACCGACGAGAAGGGTCTGATCATCGTCAACACCGGAAAGGGCAAGGGCAAGTCGACCGCTGGCTTCGGCATGATCTTCCGCCATATCGCCCATGGCATGCCCTGCGCCGTCGTGCAATTCATCAAGGGCGCGATGGCGACCGGCGAGCGCGAGCTGATCGAGAAGCATTTCGGCGATGTCTGCCAGTTCTATACGCTGGGCGAAGGCTTTACCTGGGAAACGCAGGACCGCGCCCGCGACGTGGCCATGGCGGAAAAGGCCTGGGAGAAAGCGAAGGAGCTGATCCGCGACGAGCGCAACTCGATGGTGCTGCTCGACGAGATCAATATTGCGCTGCGCTACGACTATATCGACGTCGCCGAGGTCGTGCGCTTCCTGAAAGAGGAAAAGCCGCACATGACACATGTGGTGCTCACCGGCCGCAACGCCAAGGAGGACCTGATCGAGATCGCCGATCTGGTGACCGAGATGGAGCTGATCAAGCATCCGTTCCGCTCCGGCATCAAGGCGCAGCAGGGCGTGGAATTCTGATGAGCCAGAGCTGGCAGTTCTGGGCACTGCTTTCGGCGGCCTTTGCTGCATTGACGGCGGTGTTTGCGAAGGTCGGGGTTGCGCAGATCAACTCCGACTTCGCGACGCTGATCCGCACCGTCGTCATCCTCTGCGTGATCGCCGCCATCGTGGCGGCGACCGGGCAATGGCAGAAACCATCGGAAATCTCCGGGCGCACCTGGCTGTTCCTGGCGCTGTCCGGCCTTGCCACCGGCGCCTCCTGGCTTGCCTATTTCCGCGCGCTGAAGCTCGGCGACGCGGCCCGTGTCGCCCCCATCGACAAGCTCTCGATCGTCATGGTCGCTATCTTCGGCGTGCTCTTCCTCGGCGAAAAGCTCAACCTGATGAACTGGCTCGGCGTCGCCTTCATTGCTGCCGGGGCGCTGCTTCTGGCGGTGTTTTGAGAGAGGTTGAGCGCACCAGCCATCCGCGTATTTGTTCACTGAATGTTCGCCTCAATCAAGTCATGGCTCTTGAACTATCGGGTCTGGGCGGTCGTGGCATTGCTGACGATGCTGCTCCACCACTTTCTCAGAGCCGTCCAGCCGATTGTCGCCTTCGTCATCCTCTCGCTGTCAGCCTTTCTCGTCGGAGGCGGGATGGCCCATAGCCTGAGTGAAGACGTGCTCAGGAAGAGCGTGCCGATTTCGGTCGAGGCCTTCCTCGCGCTTGGTTTGCCCAGCGTGGTGGCCGGTCTTTCGGCGGTGTTCCTGATCCGTCGGGTTTCGTCGCGCAGTTCGGCCGACGCCGAGAGCGTCGCAGCCTGAGCCCTTGTCAGAGCCACCTGCGGACACGTTGGCGATAGGCGTTGTAGGCGTTGCCGAAGGAGCGGGCGAGGTGGGTTTCCTCCCCGCGGATCTGGTAGGAGATCGAGATCCAGGCGGAAAGGGTGAGTGCCACCGACACGACGTTGGGCACCGCCAATACGGTGCCGATCAGCGCGGTGACCATGCCGACATAGATGGGGTTGCGCGAGAAGGCATAGAGGCCCGAGGTGACGAGCGGGGCATCCTGTTGTTCGGGGATCCCGATCTTCCAGGAATGGCGCATCGCCCATTGCGACAGCATCGTCAGCCCGCCGCCAAGCACCATCAGCAAAAGGCCGGCGGCGCGGAGGATGGGGGTGTCGAGTACCGGGATCCGCCCAAGGGTGGCATCGACGGATGCTGGAAGCATCGCGACCGCCAGCAGGTGGATCACCAGTGCCGCAACGATGACGCGGAAAAGCTTGGCCGCAAACCCCTCGGCATCGTCGCCATAGGTCAGCACCACCGGCGAGCGGCCGGATTGCACGCGGCGCAGGCTCGCCAGCGCCAGAGTGAAGAGGCCGACGACAAGCATCAGGATGGCGGGAAGGGTGGTGGACATCGGGACCTCTGGAGCGAGTGGAATGGCGAAAAGACATTTGGCGGGGTCGGTGGCCGTATCTGGCCACCTGTCCACGAAACATTTTCACCACCTTCTGCAATCTCTAGCGGCTAGAGGTTCAAGAGGCCGCCTTGCTCGACTTTCGTCTTGGTTAGCGGATTTTCACTGCGAGGATGACAGGACCACACGCGGCGTACACCTCTTTCTGCGCAACCCGACCCTGAAACGGCACGCGCGCAGCCGTTTGATTGGGATGAGGCTGGTAGCTCTATTCGACGCCAGGCGAATACGCCCGTTATCTGGCTGTGCGATCGCCTCTTGATGAGGCTGCCGGAAGCACGCATATAGACGCTCGACATGGTTTAGATCGCGGGTGAAGCTTGAAGACCTTTGCTAGAGTTGCGTTTGCTGTCGCATCGCTTTTGCTAATTGTTTCGTGCAGCGAAACCGGTTCATCCCAAACGACCAGGACCAGCGCATCCGCAGTCCAGAAGGTGGAGAAAGCAAAGGCGGCTCCGACGCCAAAAATGAGCCGAAAGCAAAGAGCCGCGGCCGAAGCCGAGGCAAAGGCGCGTGCCGAAGCGCGCAGCCCCCGGCAATGCAAGACCCCCAAGCAGATTTGTGGCTACGGCGCGGGGCCTGCAGGCGAAGAATGCTCGTGCTGGTCGACCACAGGCGCGCCGGACGTTGGTGTAACGGTCAAGTGACGTTCGCCTAAGTCGCGTACATTGCTGCGTTTTCTGCGAGCCAGGACCGTGCGCTGGCCTTAAAGCCCCAGCCAGATCCTCAAGGGATGCGACGGATCGGCGAGCAGCCGGATGGCGAGCGCGATCGAGACGATGACGAGCAGCGGCTTGATGATCTTGGCGCCCTTGGCCATGGCATAGCGCGAGCCGACCTGGGCGCCGAGGAACTGGCCGACGCCCATCATCAGGCCAACCTTCCAGAGGATGGCGCCGAAGAAGAGAAAAACGCCAAACGCGCCGATATTGGAGCCGAAGTTCAGGAACTTCGTGTGCGCGGTCGCCTTCAGCACGCCGAAGCCGGCGAGCGTGACGAAGCCGAGCATGAAGAAGGAGCCGGTGCCAGGCCCGAAGACACCGTCGTAAAAGCCGATCAGCGGCACCAGCGTCAACGTGAAGACGAAGGGCGTGATGCGGCGGTGCTGGTCGACGTCGCCCATGTTCGGCTTCAGGCCAAAATAGAGCGCGATGGCGATCAGCAGGAAGGGAAGCACGGCCTTCAGCACGTCGCCAGGAACGACAGTTGCGAGCAGCGCCCCGAACACCGAGCCCAATCCCGACATCAGCGCCATCGGCAACTGTTCTTTCAGGTTCACGTGGCCGCGCCGCGCATAGGAAAGGCTTGCCGAGCCTGAGCCGAACAGCCCCTGCAGCTTGTTGGTGCCGAGCGTCTGCAGCGGCGGGATGCCGGCGATCAGCATGGCGGGAATGGTGATCATGCCACCGCCGCCGGCGATCGAATCGATGAAGCCGGCGATGAAGGCGGCAACGAACAGGAAGGCGAGCAGGTGGAAGGCGAGGTCTTGCACGGGAGGGACGAGGTCTTGCACGGGAGGGACTCTGGGAGGGAGACTTGAGCTTTGCCGCCTTGTGTCAGAGCCGGACACGATTTGCAAAGCCTTCTGTAGTGGCCCTGCTTGCCCTCACGGTGGCCGCACTTCGAATCTTTCACAGAATCAAAATCTTGTGCTGAGTCGCTGTGTTTTCGGATGGAAACGCTGGCGATCGAGCGGCAGCCGAAGGAGGCCACCGTCGCGATCCACCGGGCAACCGTTCGCCTTCGCCAATCGCGACATGGCGATGGCGCAATCCGGTTTGACCGGTCTCCCGCACTCCGGTAAAAATGACGGATATGCGACGGCGTCCGCTTCGGCGGACTGAAAGAGCGTCCGGTGCGGCCGACCCAGCCAGGGGGCCATCAGCCGGTGCTGTCCAGATCGGCCCGGGACGGATTGTTCCAGCCGGCGCTTCGTTAAGGAGAACCGACGAAGGGGGCCGGCCGCCGATGGCATCGGTTAGGGGATCGAAGCAGTTTCAGCAAAAACGCGCAGCGGATTTGGGTGCCGAACTGCGTGACAATAACGCTGTCGCACAGACGATGAGAGCAGGCACCGGGCTGGTGCTCGGGCTCGGCTGCGAGCGTCGCACGCCGGCCGAAGAGGTGATCGCCCTCGCCGAGCGCGCCCTGGCGGATGCCGGCGCCACCGCCGACGATCTGCGGCTGGTCGCCTCGCTTAATGCCCGCGCGGAAGAACCGGCGATCCTGGCGGCGGCCGACCATTTCTCGGTACCGACCGCGTTCTACGATGCGGCCACGCTCGAAGCCGAAGCCTCCCGGCTCGCCAACCCTTCCGAGATTGTCTTTGCCCACACGGGCTGCCATGGCGTTGCCGAGGGTGCCGCACTCGTCGGCGCCGGCAGCGAAGCGGTGCTGATCGTGCCGAAGATCGTCTCCGCGCATGCGACGGCGGCGCTTGCCGGGCCGGTGAGCTTGCGTGCGGAACTGGGCGATCAGGTGGCGGAGGCTGTCTGATGTGCTCTTATGTTGTTGAATTGAATCAATCTTTTGTCCGGGTTTGCTGTGAAATGGAATCCGGTTCTTTAGAGATCGCGTCAGGTGCACCGTCAGGCGGTGCCGGGATACAGGTAGGGCAGCACGGATGATCGACGACCTCTTTGCCGGATTGCCGGCGCTCGAGAAAGGTTCGGTCTGGCTGGTCGGCGCCGGTCCGGGTGACCCGGGCCTGTTGACGCTGCATGCGGCCAACGCGCTGCGGCAGGCGGATGTGATCGTGCATGACGCGCTGGTCAACGAGGACTGCCTGAAGCTCGCGGGGCCAGGCGCCGTGCTGGAGTTTGCGGGCAAGCGCGGCGGCAAGCCATCGCCGAAGCAGCGCGATATTTCGCTGCGTCTGGTCGAGCTTGCACGCGCCGGCAACCGCGTGCTGCGGCTGAAGGGCGGCGATCCCTTCGTCTTCGGCCGTGGCGGCGAGGAGGCGCTGACACTGGTCGAGCACCAGATTCCGTTCCGCATCGTGCCCGGCATCACCGCCGGCATCGGGGGCCTGGCCTATGCCGGCATTCCGGTCACCCACCGCGAGGTCAACCACGCCGTCACATTCCTGACCGGTCACGATTCCTCCGGCCTGGTGCCGGACCGCATCAACTGGCAAGGCATCGCCAGCGGTTCGCCGGTCATCGTCATGTACATGGCGATGAAGCATATCGGTGCGATCACCGCCAACCTGATTGCCGGCGGCCGCTCGCCGGACGAGCCGGTCGCCTTCGTCTGCAACGCCGCGACGCCGGAGCAGGCAGTGCTGGAAACGACGCTTGCGCGCGCCGAGGCCGATGTCGAGGCAGCAGGCCTGGAGCCACCGGCGATCGTCGTCGTCGGGGAGGTCGTCCGGCTGCGTGCAGCGCTCGACTGGATCGGCGCGCTCGACGGGCGCAAGCTTGCGGCCGACCCCTTCGCCAATCGCATTCTCAGGAACCCGGCATGAGCGGACTGCTGATCGCCGCACCGTCGTCCGGCTCCGGCAAGACGACGGTGACGCTGGGGCTGATGCGCGCCTTGAAGAAGCGCGGCGTTGCGATCGCGCCCGGTAAGGCGGGACCTGACTACATCGATCCAGCCTTCCATGCGGCGGCGACCGGCGAACCCTGCTTCAACTACGATCCCTGGGCGATGCGCCCGGAACTGCTGCTTGCCAACGCGTCCCATGCGGCCGCCGGCGGGTGCACCCTGATCGTCGAGGCGATGATGGGGCTCCATGATGGTGCTGCCGACGGCACCGGTTCGCCTGCGGACCTTGCCGCGACGCTGAACCTTGCCGTCATCCTCGTTGTCGATTGCGCCCGCATGTCCCATTCGGTTGCGGCGCTGGTGCGCGGCTACGCGGATCATCGCGACGATATCAGTGTGGTCGGCGTCATCCTCAACAAGGTCGGCAGCGACCGACACGAGATGATGCTGCGCGATGCGCTTCAGCGAGTGGACATGCCCATTTTCGGCGTGCTCAGGCAGGACAGTGCGCTGCAACTGCCGGAGCGTCATCTCGGCCTCGTGCAGGCGGGCGAACATGGCGCGCTCGAAGGTTTCATCGGGGCAGCCGCCGAGCGCGTGGAGGCGAACTGCGACCTCGATGCGATCGGCCGGGCGGCCGAGATTTTTCCGCACCGGCCGGAAACGGAGATCGCGCGCTTCCGTCCGCTGGGGCAGCGCATCGCGATCGCGCGCGATATCGCCTTTGCCTTTTGCTACGAGCACCTGATGTTCGACTGGCAGAAACGCGGCGCCGAGATTTCCTTCTTCTCGCCGCTCGCCGACGAGGCGCCGGATCCGGCAGCCGATGCCGTCTATCTGCCTGGTGGCTATCCGGAGTTGCATGCGGGAAGACTCAGCGCAGCCTCCCGCTTCCGCTCCGGCATGCATTTTGCGGCCGAGCGCGGCGCCCGGATCTTTGGCGAATGCGGTGGTTACATGGTGCTCGGCGAAGGGCTTGTCGCCGCTGATGGTGCACGCTACGACATGCTCGGCCTGCTGCCACTCATCACCAGTTTTGCCGAACGCAGGCGGCACCTCGGCTACCGCCGCGTGGTGCCTGTCGACAACGCCTTCTTCGATGGACCCATGACGGCGCACGAATTTCATTATGCGACCATCGTCGCCGAAGGTGCCGCCGACCGGCTGTTTGCGGTGAGCGATGCGGCCGGCGAGGATCTCGGCCGGGCGGGTCTGAGGCGCAGCAACGTCGCTGGCTCCTTCATGCATCTGATCGACATCGCGGGCGCCGCATGAGCGCGCCGATCATTCACGGCGGCGGCATCACCGAAGCCGCAGTGCGCTTTGGCGGCCGGCTTGAAGACTGGCTCGACCTTTCGACCGGCATCAACCCATGCCCCGTCGCCTTGCCCGCGGTGCCCGAGCGCGCCTGGCACCGGCTGCCGGACCGGCAGACGGTGGACGATGCGCGGCTGGCGGCCGCGGAGTATTACCGCACCGAGGGCGTGCAGCCTTTGCCCGTCCCCGGTACGCAGTCAGTGATCCAGTTGCTGCCGCGTCTCCTGCATGAAAACGCCAAGACGCCTGGAAACACACGCGTCGCGATCTTCGGGCCGACCTACGGCGAATATGCCCGCGTGCTGTCGGCCGGAGGCTTTGTCGTCGATCGCGTCGAACATGCCGCCGCGCTCACTGCCGCCTATTGCCTCGTCATCGTGGTGAACCCCAACAACCCGACCGGCCGCGCCTTTGTGCCATCAGAGCTTCTGGCAATCGCCGCAAGTCAGAAGGCGAACGGCGGACTGCTGCTGGTCGACGAGGCCTTCGGCGATCTGCAGCCGGAATTGAGCGTTGCCGGCCATGTGCCGGGGCAGGGCAATCTCATCGTCTTCCGGTCCTTCGGCAAGTTCTTCGGGCTTGCGGGCCTGCGCCTCGGCTTCGTCGTCGCGACGGAGCCGGTGCTTGCGTCCTTTGCCGATTGGCTCGGTCCCTGGGCCGTCTCCGGCCCGGCGCTGACCATCTCGAAAGCGTTGATGCAGGGCGATACGACGGCGATTGCGACCGGTATCCTCGAGCGGCGCGCCGGGCTCGATGCCGCTCTCGATCGGGCAGGGCTCAAGCGCATCGGCGGCACGGGGCTCTTCGTGCTGGTCGAGCATCCGCGGGCGGCTCTGCTGCAGGAGCGCCTCTGCGAAGCCCATATCCTCACGCGCAAGTTCGACTATGCGCCGACCTGGTTGCGGATCGGCCTGGCGCCGGACGCTGCGGGCGACCGGCGGCTGGCGGATACGCTTGCCCGGATGGAGCTCTGAATGTCGGAGACCATCCTTCTCGTTCTCGCACTGGCGCTGGTGATCGATCGCGTCGTCGGTGATCCGGATTGGCTCTGGGCGCGCGTGCCGCATCCGGTCGTGTTCTTCGGCAAGGCCATCGGTTTTTTTGACGACAGGCTGAACCGCGAGGATCTGGAGGAAGGCGCCCGCAAATTTCGTGGCGTCGTCACGATCGTGCTGTTGCTTGGCCTCAGCGCCTGGATCGGCCATCTGCTGCATCGCCTGTTCGCCGTCTTCGGTCCTCTCGGCTATCTGCTGGAGGCGGTGCTGGTGGCGGTCTTCCTGGCGCAGAAGAGCCTTGCCGATCACGTGCGTCGCGTGGCGGAGGGCCTGCGACAGGGTGGGCTCGAAGGCGGGCGGGCCGCCGTTTCGATGATCGTTGGTCGCGATCCGAAGACGCTCAACGAGCCGGCCGTTTGCCGTGCGGCGATCGAAAGCCTCGCCGAGAATTTCTCCGATGGCGTCGTGGCGCCGGCCTTCTGGTACGCGATTGCCGGCCTGCCGGGCCTTCTCGCCTACAAGATGCTGAACACCGCAGATTCGATGATCGGCCACAAGTCGCCGAAATATCTGCAGTTCGGCTGGGCCTCGGCGCGGCTCGACGACCTCGCCAACCTGCCGGCCGCACGGCTTTCGATCCTGCTGATCGCCGCGGGCGCGCTGATCCACCGTGGCAGGCGCGCTGCCAAGGATGCGCTGGTTGCGGCGCTTCGAGATCGTGGCCTTCATCGCTCGCCGAATTCCGGCTGGCCGGAAGCGGCCATGGCCGGCGCGCTCGACCTGCAGCTTGCAGGCCCGCGTGTCTATGGCGGTGTTAAGGTCAGCGAGCCGATGATCAACGGTCCGGGTCGCACTGTTGCCGGTAGCGAAGACATCGATGCCGGCATCGCGGTATTCTATGGCGCCTGCACGGTGATGACCGTTTTTGTTCTTGTCGTCGCGATGATTTGATCGTTTCGGCGGCGCTGGTCTTGCGAAACCGAGTTTCGCGTTAAGACTTTGCTTTCCATATGTATTAAGATTGCTTCATACTCAGCCGGTTATTCTCTTCGGACGTCTCGTTCCACCGGAAAGTGTCTGTCATCCCGGAGAGAGAAGTATGCGGAATGCGTTTTTGACTGTGCTCGTCGCCGCGTTGATGCAATTTTCCGCTCAGCCGGCCAACGCCGCCAATCTCATTGCCGACATCAGCCTGTCCTCGCAGACCATGACCGTGACGCAGAACGGCATCGTCATGTATCGCTGGAAGGTTTCGACCGCGCGCAAGGGCTATGTCACGCCGCGTGGCAACTGGCAGGCAAAGTGGCTGTCGCGCTACCATCGCTCGAGCAAATACGACGACGCGCCGATGCCCTATGCCGTCTTCTTCAATGGCGGCTATGCGATTCACGCCACCTATGACATCAAGCGGCTTGGACGCCCGGCGTCGCACGGCTGCGTGCGGTTGCACCCGAACAATGCCGCAGAGTTCTTCGCGCTCGCGCAGGAATATGGGCTGGCGAATACCCGCATCGTCATCACACGCTGACGTCCGGACTGCTGACGAATCCCCGTTTCTCCTCTCGTTGACGGGCCTGACCCGTCATCCGCCTGCCGGCACCTTCTTCCCGCGGGCGGGGAGAAGGGACGTCGGGGCAGCGCTCGTGCTCACCGTTTGGCCGCTCAAGAGCGTGCCGCAGACGACATTGTTGCGGTCGTCCTCGTTCCCTTTCCCCGCATGAGGGGAGAGGGAAAGGGTGAGGGACAGTCCTGCCAGCAGATGAGAGGAAATCTACGTGATCCGCTAAGACCGTGGCCCGCTTGTCAGCGCACTCGGCTCAGTCGATCCCGGCCACATGCATCAGCCGCTCGAGGCTCGGCACGGTGACGTGGCGGCTGTTTTCGATGCGGATGACGTTTTCCTTGCGCAGCTTGGTGATCTGCCGGCTGACGGTTTCGATCGTCAGGCCGAGATAGTCGGCGATGTCGGCGCGGGAAAGCGGCAGGTCGAATTCGTTCGCGGTGCCCTCTTCCGGGTGGATATGGGTGGCGATGATGTAGAGGAAGCTCGCCACCTTCTCCTGAGCCGTCTTGCGGCCGAGCGTCAGCATCCAGTCGCGCGCCTCGTCGAGCTCCTTCAGCGCCTGCTCGTGCAG
This sequence comes from Ensifer sp. 2TAB8, assembly GCF_052115125.1. NCBI lineage: Bacteria > Pseudomonadati > Pseudomonadota > Alphaproteobacteria > Hyphomicrobiales > Rhizobiaceae > Ensifer > Ensifer sp. 2TAB8. The sequence continues at coordinate 100,538 of NZ_JBFRGB010000010.1, forward strand.
CCGGTGTTCGAGGTTCGGCGCCTCGGAAACGAGCCGCTCGATGACGTTGCGCGGGAAGCAGCAGATGTCGGTGTCCACAGCCGCTTCGGCCGTCAGCGCGCTTTCGCGGGTGAAGGGGCGGCCCATGAAATCGGGAGCAAACTGCAGGCCGACGATCTGCTGGCGGCCGTCGTGGAGCACCTTGCTGAGCTTGACGACGCCCGAGATGATGTTGGCGTAGCTGTCGGTCGTCTCACCCTGGCCGACGACTTCGCGGCCGGGCTCGATGCTGCGGCGAGTCGAGTGGCGGCTGAGGTCGAGAAGCTGATCCGGGGTGAGCGTCCCGCATACGCCGCCATGACGCGCCTCGCAGGCGGCGCAGACGGTCGGAATGTCCGAGTTATGGATATCCTTGCGGCGATGTTCGTTCACGATCTGCAATTCTTTCTACCTGCATGTCGATGCTCTCTGGGATGACCAAAGAGGATGCTGGTCGTTAAATCAAGAGTTGACAGGTGCTAATTTCGAAAGCGCGAAACAATGTCTCACGTTGAATTGCGCATTGTCAATTTTAACGTGTTAATTCGGCAACTTGATCAAAATCAAAGGCACCCTTGGCCATCCGTCCTATGCCAACTTCATGACAGTGGAGAGACCGATGGAAGACGCGCTCATCCTCAAGCATGCAGGCCCAGTGCCGCGCTACACCAGCTACCCGACCGCCCCGCATTTCTCCGAGACGGTGGGCTCTGCGGACTATGAAAGCTGGCTCGGGACGATCGGCCCCGACGAGGCGATCTCGCTCTATGCCCATATTCCCTATTGTGACCGGCTCTGTTGGTTCTGTGCTTGCCACACCAAGCAGACGCTGCGCTACGATCCAGTCGCGACCTATCTCAAGGGACTGCATCGCGAGGTTGCAGAGGTCGGCGGGCGGGTGAGCCGCGGGGCTAGGGTGACGGCGCTGCATTTCGGCGGCGGTTCACCCACGCTCGTCCGGCCGGACGACATGGTCGCGCTCAAGCGCGCCTTCACCGAGAGTTTCACTTTTGCGCCCGATTGCGAGATCAGCGTGGAGATGGATCCGAACGACCTCGACGAGGCACGCCACGATGCGCTTGCGGCGATCGGCATGACGCGGGCGAGCTTCGGCATCCAGGATTTCGACCCGGTGGTGCAAAAGGCAATCAACCGCATCCAGACCTATGAGCAGACACGCGGCGCGATCGAGGCGGCGCGGACGAGGGGCGTGCACTCGGTCAACTGCGATGTTCTCTACGGCTTGCCCTACCAGAGCCTGCAGTCGCTGGAGTGCACCATGGAGGCGGTGCTGACGCTTGCCCCCGATCGAGTCGCGCTCTTCGGCTATGCGCATGTGCCGTGGATGAAGACGCACCAGAAGATGATCCCTGACGAAAGCCTGCCCGGCATCGTCGAGCGCTTCGCCCAGATGACCCGGGCTTCCGAAATGCTGCTGGCGGCCGGATACGAGGCAATCGGCATTGACCACTTCGCAAAGCCTGAGGACAGCCTGGCGCGGGCCAGCCGGGAAGGGAAGCTCCGCCGCAATTTCCAGGGCTATACGGATGACGCCGCCGAGACGCTGATCGGTCTTGGCGCCTCGGCGATCGGCCAGTTTCGTCAAGGTTATGTCCAGAACATGCCGGCAACCGGCGAATACCTGCGCCATGTGGAGAGCACGGGGTTGGCGGCTGTTCGCGGCTACCATTTCACGCCGGACGACCGGCTGAGAGCAAAAGTGATCGCCGACATCATGTGTCGCTTCGCCTTCTCCTTCGACGAGGTCGAGCAGGCATTTCCGGGGTTGGCCGCCGTCGTGATCGAGGAAGCGCGGCTCTATCGGGCGCGCGATGCCGATGGTCTGACGACGATCGAAAACGGCACCTTCCGCCTGACCGAGCGCGGACGGCCCTTTGCCCGCTCGGTGGCGGCCGCCTTCGACGCCTATCTCGGCAATGGCCGCGGCCGGCATTCGGTGGCTGTTTGAGCGGCTGAGGCCTCTATGCGAACCAGCGGCGCGCGGCGCTCTGGCAACACCGATTTCAATTCGCAAGCTGTTGCAATCAAGGCCATTGGCTTTTGCAACGCATTTACCTATAGGATCGCCGAGACTCGACATAAGAATAAAGAGGTATGCGCGTGACAGCTACATTCGACAAGGTTGCCGACATCATTGCGGAAACGAGCGAGATCGATCGCGAGACGATCACGCCGGAAAGCCACACGATCGACGATCTCGGCATCGACAGCCTGGACTTCCTCGACATCGTGTTTGCGATCGACAAGGAATTCGGCATCAAGATCCCGCTCGAGCAGTGGACGCAGGAAGTCAACGAAGGCAAGGTTTCGACCGAAGAATACTTCGTTCTGAAGAACCTCTGCGCCAAGATCGACGAACTGCGGGCAGCCAAGGGCTGATCGGGCTTTCGCCCGAGCCTTGCTACTCGATTTCCAATGCCGCCCGTCGCGCCCCGCGCTTGACAGGCGGCATTGGCGTTTTTACTTGAGCCCGAAACGAACGGCCCGAAAACGAACAGGGTGAGCCTCAATGCTCCTTGAATACTTCCAGATGATCGATCGTGTCGAAACGGTCGATCTTTCGGCTGGCCGACTGACGGCGCGCTCCGTGGTGCCCGAGAAGAGCCCGGTATTCGAAGGCCATTTCCCAGGCTATCCGCTGGTTCCGGGCGTGCTTCTGATCGAAACAATGGCGCAGGCTTCCGGTTTCCTGGTGCTGGCCGCCACCAATTTTGCAGCCATGCCCTTCCTGATGTCGGTCGACGGCGCCAAGATGCGAACCTTCGTCGAGCCCTCGGCCGAACTCGAGATCGAGGCTTTCCTCGAACATGAGGGTTCGGGCTTTGCCGTGACCAAGGCGAAGATCACCTCGGCCGGCAAGAAGGTCTGCGATGCCCAGCTGAAACTGAGAACGATGCCGTTCGATCAGGTTCCGCTCGGCGATATCGTGCGCAAGCGGGCCGAGGAACTGGGCCTGATGGCGGCTCTTTCGGCGGCAGCCGGTTCGGAGAAGTAAGATGAGCAAATCCGCAAACGACGTTGTCATTACCGGCGTCGGTATCGTCACCAGCCAGGGCGTCGGCGTCGAGCCGCATCTGGCGCTGCTTACCGCCGGCACGTCGCCGGCCGTGCGCGTCGAGACCGAGAAGTTCAGCCCCTATCCGGTGCATCCGTTGCCGGAGATCGACTGGTCGCAGCAGATCGCCAAGCGTGGCGACCAGCGCCAGATGGAAAACTGGCAGCGTCTCGGCGTTTTTTCCGCGGGCCTGGCGCTCGACGATGCCGGTCTCAAGGACAATCTCGAAGCCTGCGGCAGCATGGACATGATCGTCGCCGCCGGTGGCGGCGAGCGCGACATCAATGTCGACTCGCTGATCGTCGACGAAGCGCTGAAGCGCAACGACCGCGAACAGCTGCTGAATGAAAAGCTGACGACCGAATTGCGCCCGACGTTGTTTCTCGCCCAGCTTTCCAACCTGCTCGCCGGCAACATCTCGATCGTGCACAAGGTCACCGGTTCGTCGCGCACCTTCATGGGCGAGGAAGCGGCCGGCATCTCGGCGATCGAAACCGCCTTTGCCCGGATCAAGGCCGGCCAGTCGACGCATACGCTCGTCGGCGGCGCCTTCTCGGCAGAGCGTCTCGACATCATCCTCCTGATCGAAGCCATCCAGGGCCATGCGCTCGGCGACTGGCACCCGATCTGGTCGCGCAGCAAGGATAGTGGCGGCGGCATGATCCTCGGTTCGGTCGGCGCCTTCCTGGTGCTGGAATCGCGCGAATATGCCGAAGCCCGCGGCGCCCGCATCTATGCCTCGATCGACGCGATCGGCGGCGACCGCGGCGCGCGCGATGGCGGCAAGCTGGAAGCCCGCCTTGAAGACCTCGCAAAACCTGCGGAAAAGCTCGACCCGACCTCGACCATCGTGTTCTCCGGTACCTCCGGTTTCCATGACCTCGTGGCACGCGAAAGGGCGTTCCTCGAGGCGAAGCTGGCCGGTGCGCCGGTGCGCGCCTATGGCGGCCTTGTCGGGCACAGCATCGAGGCACAGTTCCCGCTGGGCCTGGCGCTTGCGGCTCTGTCGCTGGGTGAGGGCGCCAAGGTGCCGGCTTTCGATGCCGGTGCTGAAAAGCCGATGACGGCAGCGGCCAAGGCTGCGGTGGTGACCACCGTCGGCCATTCGCGCGGCGAAGGCGTCGCCGTGCTTTCGGCGGAATAACAGGAGCGGACCATGAGCAACGCTTACAAGGATCACCTCGGCCGTCCGATCATCGCCGTCACCGGCATGGGCGTCATCACCTCGCTCGGCCAGGGCGTCGAAGACAACTGGGCAGCGCTTTCGGGCGGCGTCTCGGGCATCCACAAGATCACCCGTTTCCCGACGGAGGGTCTGAACACCCGCATTTCCGGCATGGTCGATTTCATCGACATCCCCGCCGCCAACTCCGTCGAGCGTTCCTATGCCATGGCGCGCGAAACAACGCTGGAGGCCTTGGCGCAGGCCGGAATCTCCGGCGATTTCAACGGCCCCTTGTTCCTGGCTGCCCCGCCGGTTGAGCCGGAATGGAGCGCTCGCTTCGAGCTCGCCGATCGTTCGCCGCCCTCGGAACAGCCGGGCGATGCCTATAACCGCTTCCTCGCCGCGATGCGTCAGAAGGCCGATCCCGTGTTTCATGAGGCCGTGCTCTTCGGCTCGATCTCGGAACGCCTTGCCGATCGCTTCGGCACGCGCGGCCTGCCGGTGACGCTGTCGACTGCTTGTGCATCGGGCGCGACCGCGATCCAGCTCGGCGTCGAGGCGATCCGCCAGGGCCGCACCGAGCGCGCGCTGACGGTTGCGACCGACGGCTCGGTCAGCGCCGAGGCCCTGATCCGCTTTGCGCTGCTTTCGGCGCTCTCCACCCAGAACGACCCGCCGGAGAAGGCATCCAAGCCATTCACCAAGGATCGCGACGGTTTCGTGATTGCCGAAGGTGCAGCGACGCTGGTGCTCGAATCGCTGGAAGCAGCCGTTGCTCGTGGCGCCCGCGTCTATGGCATCCTGAAGGGTTGTGGCGAGAAGGCCGACCTCTTCCACCGCACGCGCTCCTCGCCGGACGGTGGGCCGGCCATCGCGACGATCCGGGCGGCGCTGGCCGACGCCGGCATCGATGAAACCGGCATCGGCTACATCAACGCTCACGGCACCTCGACGCCCGAGAACGACAAGATGGAATACCTGTCGATGTCGGCCGTCTTCGGCGACCGCCTGCCGTCGATCCCGGTCTCGTCCAACAAGTCGATGATCGGTCACACGCTGACGGCTGCCGGTGCGGTCGAGGCGGTGTTCTCGATCCAGACGATGCTGACCGGCACGCTGCCGCCGACGATCAACTACCAGAATCCCGATCCGGCGATCGTGCTCGACGTGGTGCCGAACGTGAAGCGCAGCCAGCAGGTGACTGCGGTGCTGTCGAACTCCTTCGGCTTCGGCGGTCAGAACGCCAGCCTGGTGATGATGGCCGAGCCGGCCTGAGCCGGAGATCGGTCGAGCGAAATACCCCCTCGGGCCTGCCGGCCATCTCCCCCACAAGGGGGAGATCGACGCGCGGTCGGCCGATCGCTTCAATAGCAAGGCTCGCACCAGGAGCTTTTATTGAAGGGCAAGGGGGTGCCACATCCAAATCTCCCGTGGGGGAGATGCCCGGCAGGGCAGAGGGGGTACAGCGCCACCCTCTGTAGAATGGCGACATGTCCACAAGACGTGTATATGCCGCCTGTCGATCTGAACATTTAAAGGAAGAACCATGCGCGCCCTGCAACTGCTCGATGACCGCAAGCTTGAAATCACCGACATTCCGGAACCGGAAGCGCCCGGCCCGGGTGAGGTGACGCTGCGCGTCAAGGCAGTGGCACTCAACCATATCGACGTCTGGGGCTGGCGCGGCATGGCTTTTGCCAAGCGCAAGATGCCGCTCGTCATCGGTGCTGAGGCATCGGGTGTCGTTGACAGCATCGGCCCGGGCGTTTCGAGCGTGCTGCCGGGGCAGCTGGTCTCGATCTACGGCGCGCGCACCTGCGGCCTCTGCCGCCCATGCAAGGAAGGCCGCGACAATCTCTGCGAACATGTCGGCGGCGTTCACGGATTCCACCTCGACGGATTCGCGCAGGAGAAGATCAACCTGCCGGCGCGCCTGCTGGTACCGGCCCCTCCGGGTGTCGATGCGGTTGCAGCAGCCCTTGCTCCGGTCACCTTCGGCACGGTCGAGCACATGCTCTTCGACAATGCCAAGCTCGAGCCCGGCGAAACCATTCTCGTTCATGCCGGCGGGTCCGGCATCGGTTCGGCGGCGATCCAGCTTGCCAAGAAGATCGGTTGCACCGTGATCACGACCGTCGGCTCGGATGACAAGATCGAGAAGGCGAAGGCGCTCGGCGCCGATCACGTCATCAACTACCGCACCGACCGCTTCGAGGGCGTGGTGCGGAAGCTCACCAAGAAGAAGGGCGTCGACGTCGTGTTCGAACACGTCGGCAAGGACACCTGGGCGGGCTCGATGCTCTGCATGAAGCGTGGCGGCCGTCTCGTCACCTGCGGCTCCACCTCGGGCGTTTCCACCGACATGAACCTGATGATGCTGTTCCAGCAGCAGCTGAAGCTGCTCGGCTCCTTCGGCTGCCGCATGGAGAACATGGCGAACGCCATGCAGAAGATGGCCCGCGGCCTCGTTCATCCGGTTATCGACACTGAAATCAGCCTCGATCAGATCGACCGGGCGCTGGAGCGTATGGAATCGCGCCAGATCTTCGGCAAGATCATCCTGAAGATGGATTGATCGACGTGCGCATGCTGATCACACGGCTGGTGCTGGCGGCGGATCGTTTCCGCCAGTGGCTGATCGCGCAGTTCGTGTTCCTGCTACTGACGATCCTGAAGATGTTCCCGGCCGATGGCGCGATCAACTTCATGGATCGCGCGGTGCGCTTCATCGGCCCGAGGACCGGCCGCCACAAGCTGACGCTGACCAATCTGCGCAACGCTTTTCCGGAGAAGAGCGAGGCCGAGATCGAGGCGATCGCGCTCGAAAGCTGGGGCAACATGGGCCGCATGGCGGCCGAATACGTGTTTCTCGACCGTCTGTTCGATTTCGATCCGGAGCGCACGACGCCCGGTCGGATCGAAGTGTCGGGCATTCCCCTGTTCCTGGAACTCCGAGACAATCCGCGTCCCTTCATCGTCTTCACGGCGCATAGCGGCAACTTCGAGATGCTGCCTGTTGCAGGCTCCGCCTTCGGTCTCGACGTGACGGTACTCTTCCGGCCGCCGAACAATCCGTATGTGGCGGAAAAGGTGTTCAAGTTCCGCGAGGAGCGCATGGGCAACCTCGTGCCGTCCCATGCGGGCTCCTCCTTCGCGCTCGCCCGCCAGCTCGAGCGCGGCCAAGGCGTTGGGGTTCTCGTCGATCAGAAGTTCCGCAAGGGACTGAAGACCAAGTTCTTCGGCCAGGACGTGCAGACCAATCCGCTGCTCGCCAAGCTCGTGCGTCAGTTCAACTGCGAGGTCTATCCGGCCCGCTGCATCCGTCTGCCGGGCGGGCGTTTCCGGCTGGAGATCGAGCCGGCGATCACCATTCCGCGCAAGCCGGATGGCAATGTCGACGTCACCGCCACGGCCCAGGTGCTGAACGACAAGGTGGAAAGCTGGGTGCGCGAATATCCCGGCCAGTGGCTCTGGTATCACGACCGCTGGCACATCAAGCGCTATCTCAAGGATTGATTCCCTTCGCCGCGAGCGATCGCGCTCGAGCTTCCTTCCGCGGAGCTTGATAATTCCGGACGCGTGGATACCGCCCTCGGCGGTCTCCATGCTTCTGCCCGTTTGCGGCAGCACATGCCGGTTTTGTCCCGAAAATGCTTCAAAAGGTTAAGTTTTTCTTTCTGCTGTTGAACGCTAATGCAATGAGTGTAAACTCCTCGTTGTCTTTCAACGGGGAAGACTGCAAGCGCTTTGGGTGGCCGGAGCGGTGTGGTTTTACACGGAAAGGGTGGGGACGCGCCAAAAACTAGATCAGTGTCAGCAGCATGACGCCTATTTTGTAAGTGCATCGAAGCGGCTCTGCCGTGGGGGAATTGGGGTTTCGAATTGAACGCACTGATTGAGCTGTTCTGGTTCAAGTATTCGCAGCTGCAGTATGCCGTACGTACGGCAGACGAGCATTTGATCAGCATTCTGGATCGCGAATTGGATCCGATCCTTCGTTCCGTCTACGACGAGAAGGCGGTGAGCGTCGAAGACGCCCGACTTCAGTTCCAGTTTCTGATCGACATCCTGCGCGTCGAGGCCGACGACATCTCCTGCGTGCTCAGGCACTCGCAGTTGCTGCAATCGCTGATCAACCGCTATTTCGCCGCGACCGGCGCGGAAAAGTTCGCCGACCTGCAGCTTGAACGCCTGCCGGCGCAGCCGAGCAAGGGCAGGGCGGACGAGGGGCTCCTCAACGAGGCCATCCTCGACAGTTTCCCCGATCGGATCGCGGTGATCACGCCCGACTACCGCTACCTCTATACCAACCCGCTCAACGCCAACCATCTGGCGAGCCGCCCGATGGATCTGATCGGCCGGCACATCGTCGAGTTCATCGGCATCCAGCGTTTCGAACAGCGGGTGAAATCCTATCTCGATCGCTGTTTTGCCGGCGAGGTGGTCGACTATACCTTCGCCAAGACCGTCGATGCGCGCACGGTCGTGGTGCGCTGCCGGCTGACGCCGTGCACGTCGAGCAATGGCAAGCTCATCGGTGCGATCCTGGTGATCCAGGAACATGCCGACCGTCGCCGCGCGATCGCGGCCTGAGGCTCAACCCTGCGGCACCAAGCCAAACGATTCCCTGAACGACAACGCGCGACCGGAATACGATCGCGCGTCATTCTGCCTTTGCCATCCGGCCCAGCCTATAGCGCCTTCACCCGGCCGGTGCGGTGATGCTGCGCAGACATTCCTGCTCGAAGCCGACATGGCGGCGCAGGCTGGTAAAGAAGCCGCGCAGCATGTAGCCGGCGGTCTCGGCATTGACGGACTGGTCGGCGGCGCCGAGGCGCTCCAGCATTTCCGTCAGTTCTTCGGCGAAGCATTCGTCTTCGCAATGCTCGTATTTCAGCCGCTCCAGCGTCGAGCCGATTGTCGGGTCGCTGCGGAAGGTGCGCTCGATCCACGGAAACACCAGGCTTTCCTCGCCGGAATGCATCTCGCGGATCATCGGTCCGAGCACCTTGGCGGCGTAGACGCATTTCTGCCGGTCGATCTCGGCGGGCAGACTGTCGGCGATTTCCTCGAGACTGTTGCAGAGCGCGAGCTGTTCTTCATGTGCGCGGGCGAGCCATGCGAAGGGCTCGGCCATCGGGATGGGGCGGGGAGGCGGCTCTGGCCGGCTCCGGATTCGTCCATCCTCAAATGTCTTTTTCATCGGCTTCAGACGCCAGCTCCCATGGCGCTCCCTATTGTTTGCCGAGGATGATGCATTCGAGGTGCTCCAGCCTTGATCTGAATCAAGGCCAGGCTGCCCCGATTCTGACACTTTCCGGCAAGCTGCAGTGGCGTGCCTTGTTCAGGGCGCGTCGCCGCGTGCGTTCGGACCAAGTTGGGGACCCAACCATGAAATACACATTCGAGATGATCCTGCTCGGGGTCGGTGCTTTCCTGGCGCTTGTCGGCGCCGGGTTTGCGCAGGACCGGCACTTTGAAGCCCATATGTGGGTGCTGTTCTTCGTGCTCCTCGCCGGCACCATCCTGCTGATGCGACGCATCGAGTTCAGCCCGGTTTCCGCGGGCAGGACGCCACCACAACCGCCGCAGTCGGAATATTTCGACGACGTGGTCAAGTATGGCGTGATCGCCACGGTCTTCTGGGGCGTCGTCGGCTTTCTCGTGGGCGTCGTGGTTGCGCTCCAGCTCGCCTTTCCGGACCTCAATATCGAGCCCTGGTTCAACTTCGGCCGCATGCGGCCGTTGCACACCTCGGCGGTGATCTTCGCCTTCGGCGGCAACGCGCTGATCGCGACGTCCTTCTACATCGTCCAGCGCACCAGCCGCGCGCGTCTTTTCGGCGGCAATCTCGGCTGGTTCGTGTTCTGGGGATACCAGCTCTTCATCATCATGGCGGCCACCGGCTACCTGCTCGGCATCACCCAGTCGAAGGAGTATGCGGAGCCGGAATGGTATGTCGACCTGTGGCTGACGATCGTCTGGGTCGCCTATCTCATCGCCTTCCTCGGCACGCTTCTGACGCGCAAGGAGCCGCATATCTATGTGGCCAACTGGTTCTACCTCGCCTTCATCGTCACCATCGCGATGCTGCACATCGTCAACAACCTGGCGGTTCCCGTCTCCTTCCTCGGCTCGAAGAGCTACTCGGCCTTTGCCGGGGTGCAGGACGCGCTGACACAATGGTGGTACGGGCATAACGCCGTCGGCTTCTTCCTGACGGCCGGCTTCCTCGGCATGATGTATTACTTCATCCCGAAGCAGGCCAACCGCCCGGTCTACTCCTACCGCCTGTCGATCATCCACTTCTGGTCGCTGATCTTCATGTACATCTGGGCGGGTCCGCACCACCTGCACTATACGGCGCTGCCAGACTGGGCGCAGACGCTCGGCATGGTCTTCTCGGTTATGCTGTGGATGCCCTCCTGGGGCGGCATGATCAACGGTCTGATGACGCTTTCGGGCGCTTGGGACAAGATCCGCACCGACCCGATCATCCGCATGATGGTCATGGCCGTTGCCTTCTACGGCATGGCGACCTTCGAAGGTCCGATGATGTCGATCAAGACGGTCAATTCGCTCAGCCACTACACCGACTGGACCATCGGCCACGTGCATTCCGGTGCGCTCGGCTGGAACGGTCTCATCACCTTCGGCGCGATCTACTATCTCGTTCCGAAGCTGTGGAACCGTGAGCGTCTCTACAGCGTGCGCATGGTCAACTGGCACTTCTGGCTCGCCACCCTCGGCATCGTCGTCTACGCGGCGGTCATGTGGGTTGCCGGCATCCAGCAGGGCCTGATGTGGCGCGAGTACGACGACCAGGGCTTCCTCGTCTATTCCTTCGCCGAATCGGTCGCGGCCATGCTGCCCTACTACGTGCTGCGTGCTCTTGGCGGCGCACTGTTCCTCGCCGGGGCTCTGCTCATGGCCTTCAACGTAACAATGACCATCCTCGGCCGCGTGCGCGACGAAGCCCCGATCTTCGGTGCTGCTCAGCCCGCACTGAAAGCTGCGGAATAGGAGGGCCCAGACCATGTCCATTCTCGACAAACACGCGACCCTTGAACGCAACGCAACCCTGCTGCTCGTCGGCTCGCTGCTCGTCGTCTCCATCGGCGGCATCGTGGAAATCGCGCCGCTTTTCTACCTCGAAAACACCATCGAGAAGGTGGAAGGCATGCGGCCCTATTCGCCGCTGGAACTCGCCGGGCGCGACATCTATGTCCGTGAGGGCTGCTATGTCTGTCACAGCCAGATGATCCGCCCGTTCCGCGACGAAGTGGAGCGCTACGGCCATTACTCGCTGGCGGCGGAATCCATGTACGACCATCCGTTCCAGTGGGGTTCCAAGCGCACCGGGCCGGATCTCGCCCGCGTCGGCGACCGCTACTCCAACGAGTGGCACGTGCAGCACATGACCGAGCCGCGCTCGGTGGTGCCGGAATCGGTCATGCCGAGCTACGCCTTCCTCAAGGAGACGACGCTCGACGTGAAGAACATCGCCATGAACCTGAAGGCCAACAAGGCGGTCGGCGTTCCCTATACGGACGAGATGATCGACAACGCACTGGCCGACATCAAGGCGCAGGCCGATCCGAACGCCGACACCTCGGGCCTCGAGGCGCGCTATCCGAAGGCCAAGCTCGGCGACTTCGACGGTAATCCGCAGAAGCTGACGGAGATGGATGCGCTCATCGCCTATCTGCAGATGCTCGGCACGCTGGTCGACTTCTCCACTTACGACGACACGACCGGATACCGCTAAGGAGAAACGCACATGGAAACCTACACGGCCATGCGCCAGTTCGCCGATAGCTGGGCGCTGCTTGGCATGACGCTCTTTTTCCTCGGCGTCGTCGCCTTCATCTTTCGGCCCGGCGCCAAGAAGGCCGCCGACCAGGCCGCAGCCATCCCTCTGAAGGAGGATTAAAATAATGGCGGACAAACACGTCGACGAAATCAGCGGCGTTGAGACCACCGGCCACGAATGGGACGGTATCCGCGAACTCAACAACCCGATGCCGCGCTGGTGGGTCTATACCTTCTACGCGACCATCGTCTGGGCGGTCGGCTACATGATCGTCTATCCGGCGGTACCGCTCCTGACCGACGCAACCAAGGGCGTGCTCGGCTATTCGAGCCGTGCCGAGGTGAGCGCCGAGCTTGCCAGCGCCAAGGCCGCGCAGGCCGGCAACCTCGAGAAGATCGCATCGAGCACGATCGAGCAGATCATTGCCGATCCGCAGCTGCAGCAGTTTGCCGTCTCCGGCGGCGCCTCGGCCTTCAAGGTCAACTGCGCCCAGTGCCATGGCTCGGGTGCGGCCGGTTCCGCCGGTTTCCCGAACCTGAACGACGACGACTGGCTCTGGGGCGGCAAGCCCGAGGAGATCTACCAGACGATCGCCCATGGCATCCGCTACAACGGCGATGGCGAGACCCGCGTGTCGGAAATGCCGTCCTTCGCCGAAATCCTGCAGCCGCAAGAGATCAAGCAGACCGCCGCCTATGTCGTCAGCCTCACGGGCACGCCGTCCGATGCGTCGATGGTCGAGCCGGGCAAGGCGCTGTTTGAAGCCAACTGCGCCTCCTGCCATGGCCCCGATGCCAAGGGTAACCGCGAGTTCGGTGCACCTGATCTCGCCGACGCGCTGTGGCTGAACGGCTCGGGCGAACAGGCGATCATCGCCCAGATGAAGACGCCAAAGCACGGCGTGATGCCGGCCTGGCTGCCGCGCCTCGGCGACACCACGGTCAAGCAGCTTGCCGTGTTCGTGCATTCGCTGGGTGGCGGCGAGTAACGGGCTGGCTTCGGTCGGCGACCGCCCCTCATCCGGCTGCCGCCACCTTCTCCCCGTCACGACGGGGAGAAGGAGACAAGTGGCACCGGCTAACCCATCTCGAACGTTTCGCCGAGCAGGAACACAGCCGCGGGACCACAGAACGCTGCGGATCGGGACCGCCTCGGTTTGGGAACGCTGGTTTGGGACCAGAGGGTGCGCCCAGCGTCTCTCTCCCCGCCCGCGGGGAGAGATGTCCGGCAGGACAGTGAGGGCAGCGCAGAGCGCAGCCGCACCAATCTACCCATTCGGGAAAAGGCCGCGTCAGGACGCGGCCTTTCTCATTCCAGGGCGGCAGCGATGGTGGCGCCGACCACGACGCTCGATAGCGCGGTGCCGAGAAGCAGCGGGGCGTTGACCGGCTTCTTCACCACCGTGCCGAAATTGAAGAGGTTCATCGGCAAGAGGTGGAAGCCGCCACCTTCCGGCTTGCTGGATGGCGCTTCCATGAAGCATTCGTCGTCGAACCAGATCCAGTCGTCGCGCCAGGTCCAGCAGCCGTGCTGGCGATAGATATTGGCAACCTGCTCGGCAAAGCCCTTGTCGGCGGGCAGGCGGACATAGCCGGTCGGCTTGCGGCTGAAATATTGCATGGCGAGCGGCATGGAGCGCTCGGTGCAATAGTTGGACATCCAGAGCTTGAATCCGATCTCGCCGCGCAGGCGGTCGAGCACGCGGAAGACCTGGACGTGATCCTCATGGCCGTATTCGCCCCAGGGATTGTGGGTGAAGACGTTCATCTCGGGCTTCAGGAGCGGGTAAAGCGTGCGGTAGAGCGTTTCGTAGTTGTCGCGATAGGCCTGCGCAATCGGTCTCGTCGAGTGGCGGAAGCTGCCGGGCATGATCTGCGACAGCGACTTCTTGACGATGCGTTTGGCCTCGCGCCGCGTTCCTTCTGTGCCGAATTCCATGCCGAAGGGGCCGGGCTTCGGATTGGTCCAGTCGGCGCAGTCGAAGGAGCCGGTTTCTTCCATTTCCAGGAAGCGCACATTGCCGCGCGGATAGGCCTTGATCGCGGCAGCGCGCGCATCGCCCATCTGCGGTTCCGACCAGATGTCGCGGTAAAGGATGATCACTTCGTCGACTTTGTTGAGGATCGAGGTGAACCACAGCAGCTCGTCGTCGGGATGGGCGCCGATGATGACGGAATTTTTCAGAAAGTTATGCGTGTCGGCCATGCTCTTGCGCGCCCTCGTGTTCTTTGTGCGCAATTCTGGCGTGTAGAGATTAAGCCGGCGTAAAGCGGGAGTGTGCGTCCACAGGATACGGGTGGCGGCGACGCAGTCGCAGACGTATCGGTTGATTGCCGATTACGCAGCGAGGCACGCAGCGCGAACGGCACGCGCTGCCGTCTCTCCAACCTCCCTCATTTCTGTGCTTGTCACAGAAATCCAGCCGCGCCGCGTCGGCGGCGCGAGAAAAGCGGCCCGCATGTTTTGGCTCAGCGCCTCTTGCCGTGCGGACGCACGGCCGCTGGATCTCTGTGACAAGCACAGAGATGAGGGTGGGGAGGAGGCGGCCACTGCGCCCGTGTGGCGAGGCTGCTGCCATCGTCCCCGCTCTACCTCCCTGAGTGTCTCAGCCTTACTGCGCCGACCAGACCGCCAGCTCGTACCCATCCGGGTCGGCGAAGTGGAAGCGCCTTCCGCCGGGGAAGGAAAAGATCGGCTTGACGATCTTGCCGCCCGCCTTTTCAACGCGGGCGAACATGTCCTCGAGCTTGTCGGCATAGAGGATGATGAGCGGTCCACCGCTGCCGACGGGACCCGTTGTGGTAAAGCCGCCGGTCAGCCGGCCGTCCTGGAACTCGCAATATTCCGGGCCGTAGTCGGTGAAGGTCCAGCCGAAAGCGCTGCCGTAGAAGGCTTTGCTGGCGGCGATGTCGGAGACGTTGAACTCGACATAGTCGATACGGCTGTCGTTGCCCTTGTTACCCATTTTATCTGTCTTCTCCGGATTCCATGATCGATTTCAAAGTGGCGAGATCTCCAGTCACCCAGGCGGCATCGCCTGCAAACTGTTCCGCGCTCATGCCCGGCTGCCGCAGAAGCGTGAACATCACCTCCGCGCCATCGCCGTTCGGCACGACCCGCAGGGCATTGTTGACCTTGGTGCCATCTTCGAGCGTCACCAGATGGTCGACGACGCCGAAGTCGTTGGCGGGAGCGAAGCGCACGCGGGCGTTTCCGAGCGGTCCGGGCGCCAGCCAATGGTCGCCCTCGCGCGCCAGGCCCGACGACAGGCCGGACGCCCAGCGCGGCATGTTTTCGGGCTTTGCCATGAAGGCATAGACCTCGCGCCAGTCGCGGTTGATTGTGGTGTGAACGATTTTTGCTTCGAGTGTTGCCATGCCTGGTTCTCCTTTGAGAAGACGTAGCATGGGTGGCCTCACCGGTCTTGAACGAAACGGCCAGTCAGGCCGCATGCCGGTCGACGGAGAGCTGACGGCGGATTTCCGCCGGGGACAGCGAGGTCAGCTGCCTGGCCTCGCGCGAAAGATGCGCCTGGTCGGCATAGCCGGCATCGAGCGCTAGCAGGCTGAGCGTTGCCGACGGTTCCCTCTGGCATGCGCCTAGGAAGCGCTGCAGCCGCAGGATGCGATCGAGCGTCTTGGCGCCATAGCCGAAATGCTCGTGGCAGCGCCGGCGCAGCGTCCGTTCGCTGGTGCCGGTGGCCGTAGCCAGTGCGCGGATGGGGTTGTCAGGCGAATCAGGGCTCTGCCGGAGATAGGCGAGGGTGACCGCGACATCACCTGGCGGCGGAGAGACGGCCGGCAGGCGCCGCAGCACCGCATCCGCCAGGATGTCCGCGCGGCGGGTCGTATCCGGTGCGTCCTGAAGCCGTGCGTCGAGTTCACGCCCTTCCTTGCCCCAGAACACGTCTAGCGGGACGATTTGACCGGTGATTTCCGAAAGGGATGTGCGCAGGAACGACGCAGCGACACCTGGGCGGAAACGCAGGCCGACGATGTTGGCGCCGCTGGCGATGACCGGCAAGGCTGCCACCCGATCGGGGCCGGCGATGACGAGGCCTCGATCGGACCAGAGGATATCGACGCAGCCGTCTGGCACCACCGCCATCGGTGCTGGCGGCGCGTCCGGCATCCGGTGGCTCCAGAGGCATTCGACATGGCCGCCAAGCGCGCCTGGTGCGGCGCGCTCGCGATAGATGCCGCGCTGTTTGGCCAGTGTCGGCTTTGCCAGTGTCGGCCGTGTACGTGTCAGGGGCTCGAAGGCGCCGTCCATGTCTTGTTCTCCACGCCCCCGGTAGCGCCGGTCGTCCCTTCGCGCGACCAGATCTCACCGTCAATCTGTCCCTGCAGCTCCGGATAGTCGGCCGCATGGAACACCGGATCAAGACCTTGCCGACGCTGGGCAAAATAATCCTTCGTCAGTTTGGCAATGGTACCGGACAGAAGAACGATGGCAATGAGGTTGATCGTCGCCATCAGGCCCATGGAGGCATCGGCGGCGTCGAAGACCGTGGTGATGCTCTCGGAGGCGCCCCAGACCACCATGACGAGCACGGCGCAGCGCATGATCAGGACGCCCAGACGGTTGGCGCCCCCGAGATAGGTGAGCGCATTCTCCGCATAGGAATAGTTGCCGATGATCGAGGTGAAGGCGAAGAAGAAGATTGCGATCGCGATGAAGTAGCTGCCGGCCCAGCCGATATGCACGTTCATCGCCGCTTGCGTCAGCTGCGTGCCCGTGACGCCAGAGCCCGGCTCCAATGTGCCCGACAGCAGGATCATGACCGAGGTTGCGGTGCAGATCAGGATCGTATCGATGAAGACGCCGAGCGACTGGACGAAACCTTGCGACGCCGGGTGATGCGGCACGGGCGTTGCGACGGCGGCGATGTTCGGGGCCGAGCCCATGCCGGCCTCGTTGGAAAAGAGACCGCGCTTGACGCCGTTCATCATGGCTGCGGTCACACCGCCGGCAACACCGCCGGCCGCTTCCTGCAGGCCGAAGGCGCTGGAGATGATGGTCCACAGGACGCTCGGGACGATCGAGGCGTTGGCGATCAGCACATAGATCGCCGTCAGGAGATAGGCGATCGCCATGAAGGGCACGACGATTTCGGCGACGCGGGCGATCTGACGAATGCCGCCGAAGATGACGATGCCGGAGATGGTCGCAACCGCGATGCCAACGGCGATCTTCGGCACGCCGAAGGCGCCCTGGACGGCATCGGCGATGGAATTGGCCTGCACGGCGTTGAAGACGAGGCCGAAGGAGAGAATCAGGCAGACGGAGAAGATCGTCGCCGCCCAGGGCGCATTGAGGCCGCGGGCGATGTAGAAGGCAGGACCGCCACGATATTGGCCGCTCTCGTTGCGCACCTTGTAGAGCTGCGCCAGTGCGCTTTCGGCATAGGCCGTCGCCATGCCGACCAGCGCCACCATCCACATCCAGAAGGTGGCACCCGGTCCGCCGAGATAGAGGGCCACGGCAACGCCGGCGAGGTTGCCGGTGCCGACGCGTGAGGCGAGGCTGACGGTCAGCGCCTGGAACGGGCTGATGCCGGCCGCATCCTTCGAGCCGCCGCTGCTCAGGACCCGGAACATCTCGCCGAAATGCACGATCTGCGGAAAACCGAGGCGCAGGGTGAAATAGATACCGACGGCGAGCAGGCCGTAGATCAGCACATAGCCCCAAAAGATCGTGTTCAGAAAGCCGATGATCGTGTCCATGCGGTTCCTCATTGGTATTGCAAGGTATGATGATGTGGCGAACCGCGATGCGGATCGAATGGGAAAGGCAGTGCACTTCTTTTGAAGCCTGGGCACTTCCATGGGAAGGCCCGGACCTTTCGCCGCATGCTGGCGCTTTAGCCCTCAAACTTGACACAGATCAACGTTTTCGGCTGCCAAATCGGGCAAAAGGTGATGCAATACATGACATATCCGGGGATTTCCCACAAATGAGCCCTCATTCAGCCGCAAATCCTGCCTCTGTCGAACGCCACGAGGCCGAACCGGTCAATGCGGCGCATGTGCGCAAGCCGCTCTACGAAAAACGCAAGAAGATCTTCCCGAAGCGCGCCGAGGGCAGTTTCCGCCGGTTCAAGTGGCTGGTGATGCTGGTGACGCTCGGCATCTACTACCTGACGCCGTGGATCCGCTGGGATCGCGGCGCGCATGCGCCTGACCAGGCGGTGCTGGTCGATCTTGCCGCTCGTCGCTTCTATTTCTTCTTCATCGAAATCTGGCCGCAGGAATTCTTCTTCGTCGCCGGCCTTTTGGTGATGGCGGGCTTCGGCCTGTTCCTGGTGACATCGGCCGTCGGCCGCGCCTGGTGCGGCTACACCTGTCCGCAGACCGTATGGGTCGATCTCTTCCTGGTGGTCGAGCGCTATATCGAAGGTGACCGCAACGCCCGCATGAAGCTCGATGCCGGCCCCTGGACGTTCGACAAGGTCGTCAAGCGTGTGTCGAAGCATTCGATCTGGATCCTGATCGGCATTGCCACCGGCGGCGCCTGGATCTTCTACTTCGCCGACGCACCGACGCTGCTCAAGAGCTTCATCTCGCTTGAGGCGCCGACCGTCGCCTACATGACCGTCGGCATCCTGACGGCCACCACCTATGTCTTCGGCGGGCTGATGCGCGAGCAGGTCTGCACCTATATGTGCCCGTGGCCGCGCATCCAGGCGGCGATGCTCGACGAGAACTCGCTGGTCGTGACCTATAACGACTGGCGCGGCGAGCCGCGTTCGCGCCACCAGAAGAAGGCCGTTGCCGCCGGGGAAGCCGTCGGCGATTGCGTCGATTGCAACGCCTGCGTCGTCGTCTGTCCGATGGGTATCGACATCCGCGATGGCCAGCAGCTCGAATGCATCACCTGCGCGCTCTGCATCGACGCCTGCGACGGCGTCATGGACAAGCTCGGCCGCGAGCGCGGGCTGATCTCCTATGCGACGCTGAACGATTATGCCGCCAACATGGCGCTTGCCACCAATGGCGGCACGACCACGATCGACCCGAGCCGGGTGCGCGACGCGGACGGCGCTTTCGTCGACAAGGTTCGCCACTTCAACTGGAGGATCGTCTTCCGGCCGCGCGTGCTTCTCTATCTCGGCGTCTGGACGCTCGTCGGCATCGGGCTGCTCTATGCGCTTCTGTCGCGCGACCGGCTGGAACTCAACGTGCTGCACGACCGCAACCCGCAATTCGTCGTCGAATCCGATGGCTCGGTGCGCAACGGCTACTTGGTCAAGCTCTTGAACATGATCCCCGAACAACGCACCATCACGCTCGCAATCGACGGCATGCCCTCGGCGACCATGCGCATCGCCGGCCACGCGCCGGGCGACGGCCGCACGTTTGCAGTGGGCGTCGATCCGGACAAGGTAACGGCGGTCAAGGTTTTCGTGACGCTGCCGAAGGACAAGCTGACCGAAGCAGCTGACGGTTTCAGCCTCATTGTCGAGGATCCGTCGAGCCACGAGCGCGACGTCTACAAGGCCAACTTCAACAGCCCGGGAGCCGCAAAATGACCACCAAGCAGGCAAAAGCACCGCGGCCCTTCACCGGCTGGCACATGCTCGGCGTCATGGTGCTGTTCTTCGGCACGATCATCACCGTCAACCTGATCATGGCCTGGAATGCGAGCCATAGCTGGAGCGGACTGGTGGTGCAAAACACCTATGTCGCCAGCCAGCAGTTCAACGGCAAGGTGAAGGAGGCGAAGGCCTTTGCCGCCATTGGCCTCGACGGCAAGCTCAGCGTCGAGAACGAGGCGCTGCGCTACACGCTGACACGCCAGGGCAAGCCGGAGCTGACTGCCGACAAGGTGGTCGCGATCCTCAAGCGGCCAGTCGAGGAGCATGAGGATGTGACGGTCGAGATGGCGCATCAGGGCGAGGGCGTCTTCGTTGCCGCCGCGAACCTGAAGCGTGGTCAGTGGATTGCCGATATCACCGCGACCAGGGGCGATGCGGTCGTCTACCGCCAGGCGATCCGCTTCATGGTGCCGGGAGCCGGGCAATGAGCTGCTGTGCTCCAGGAACCGAAATGGCTCTGGAGATCGACAGGGCCGGGCAGGGGCTGCCGACAGCCGAAGAATTGTGGCTGACGAGCCGGTCGCTGGGCGGCGGCCTGCGCCAGACGGACCTCAGCGTCCCCGGGGTGCATTGCGGCGCCTGCATCACCACGCTGGAAGGCGCGCTGAAGGTGCTGCCGGAAGTCGACCGGGCACGCGTGAACCTTTCGTCGCGGCGGGTCTCGATCGTCTGGAAGGAAGAAGTCGATGGCGCCCGCACCGATCCGCGGGAACTCGCGCGGACCATTCGCTCGCGCGGTTACGAGACCCATCTCTTCGCGCCGGGCGAGGAAGACGGCGACCAGACGCTGAAGAAGCTGGTGCGTGCCGTTGCCGTCTCCGGCTTTGCCTCGGCCAACATCATGCTGCTTTCGGTCTCGGTCTGGTCGGGGGCGGAGGCTGCGACCCGTGACCTCTTCCACTGGATCTCGGCGCTGATTGCCGCGCCGACGCTGATCTATGCCGGGCGCTTCTTCTATGCGTCGGCCTGGAACGCGCTGAAGCACGGCCGCACCAACATGGACGTGCCGATTGCGCTTGCGATCACGCTTTCGTTCTCGATCTCGCTCTATGAGACGATCACCCACGGCACCCATGCCTGGTTCGACGGCACGGTGATGCTGCTCTTCTTCCTTTTGATCGGCCGCACGCTTGACCATATGATGCGCGGTCGCGCCCGTTCGGCGATCAGCAGCCTGGCGAGACTTTCGCCGCGCGGCGCCATGGTGCTCGATGCGGCTGGCGGGCGGGAATATCGCCCCGTCGACGAGATCAAGCCGGGCGAAAAGCTGGCGATATCAGCCGGCGAGCGCATTCCGGTCGACGGCCGTATTCTCACGGGCGCCAGCGACCTCGATCGCTCGATCGTCAATGGCGAGAGTGCGCCGGCGCCGGTCAACGTCGGCGACACCGTGGAAGCCGGCACGCTGAACCTCACCGGGCCGCTGACAATCGAGGCGACGGCCGCGGCGCGTGACTCGCTGCTGGCCGAGATCATGGGCCTGATGGAGGCCGCCGAAGGGGGCAGGGCGCGCTATCGCCGTATCGCTGACAGGGCGGCGCAATACTATTCGCCTGCGGTGCATCTGCTGGCGCTGTTGAGCTTCATCGGCTGGATGTTCGTCAATGGCGATTTTCACCATGCGATGCTGGTTGCGGTCGCTGTGCTGATCATCACCTGCCCCTGCGCGCTCGGGCTTGCGGTGCCCGTCGTGCAGGTCATCGCCGCTGGACGGCTCTTCCAGAACGGCGTCATGGTCAAGGACGGCTCTGCGATGGAGCGCCTTGCCGAGATCGACACGGTGCTGCTGGACAAGACGGGAACGCTGACGGTGGGCGAGCCGCGGCTCGTCAATGGCCAGGAGATCCAGCCCTCCGTGCTGGCAACGGCGGCAGGCCTTGCCGTGCACTCGCGTCATCCGCTGGCGATGGCCATTCATGATGCGGCGACCATCGCACCCGTCGTCAACGGCGAAATCCGCGAAATACCCGGTGCCGGCATCGAGGCGCATACCGAAGCCGGTGTCTACCGGCTCGGTAGCCGTGCTTTTGCATGCGGCGATGCCGGCGAGGCGACCGGTCAGTCTGAAGTGATCCTGTCGCTCGATGGCCGTGAACTTGGCTGCTTCCGCTTCGAGGACCGGCTGCGGCCCTTCGCTCGCGAAAGCATCGACGAACTCGGACGGCTGGGCCTGTCGACCGGCATCCTTTCCGGCGACCGTGCGCCTGTCGTGGCGGCGCTTGCCCGCCGGATCGGCATCGAACGCTTCAAGGCGGAACTGACGCCGCGCGGCAAAGTGGACGAATGCGCGGCTGCCGCTGAGGGCGGTCATCGCGTGCTGATGGTCGGCGACGGCATCAACGACGCTCCGGCGCTGCGTGCGGCCCATGTCTCGATGGCGCCGGCAACCGCTGCCGATGTCGGCCGGCAGGCGGCGGACTTCGTCTTCCTGCATCAGGGGCTCAATGCCGTGCCGATGGCGATCGATACGTCGAGGCGGGCCGGGCGGCTCATTCGCCAGAACTTCGCGCTGGCGATCGGCTACAACGTCGTCGCCGTGCCGATCGCGATCCTCGGCTATGCGACACCGCTGATCGCGGCGGTCGCCATGTCGACCTCGTCGGTGATCGTCGTTGCCAATGCCTTGCGCCTACGCGCGGCAACCGGCAATGTCGCCGAGCAGGCGGAGCGGCAGGCACCGGCCACGCTGCGGCCGGTCGGGAGTGCCTCATGAACACACTGATCTATCTCATTCCCATTGCGCTTTTTCTCGGCGGGATCGGCCTCGTTGCGTTCCTCTGGGCGCTGAAAAGCGGCCAGTACGAAGACCTCGAAGGGGCCTCCTGGCGGGTCCTCGACGATGGCGACGGCAAGCCTGAAAAGAAGTGATTTCGTCAGTAATCGCTTGTCCTTAATCGATTTGAATGCCAAAACAACCTCCGCCGTCGCTTCTCGCGCCCGGGCCTTCGACAGAGCCCCGCGCGAGAGGGCGCAGTTCAATTCGAAGGGCCGGCTCTGACGCGCTTATCCCGATCGCGCCCGGCACTTCTGTCCAAGGAGGCAATCACGTGTCACAGGCGGAAATCGGCCTAATCGGTCTCGGCGTCATGGGCTCGAACCTGGCACTCAACATCGCTGAAAAAGGCAACAAGATCGCGGTCTTCAACCGCACCGTCGAAGCGACGCACAAATTCTACGCGGAAGCCGGCGACCTCCAGGGCCAGATCGTGCCCTGCGACACCATTGAAGAATTCGTCGCCGCCATCCGCCCGCCGCGCCCGATCATCATCATGATCAAGGCCGGCGAGCCCGTTGACCAGCAGATGAAGATCCTCGAGCCATATCTCGCCAAGGGCGACATCATGATCGACGCCGGCAACGCCAACTTCCGCGACACGATGCGCCGCTTCGAGACGCTGAAGGATTCGGGCCTGACGTTCATCGGCATGGGCGTTTCCGGCGGTGAGGAGGGTGCGCGCCACGGCCCGTCGATCATGGTCGGCGGCAAGGAAGAATCCTGGAAGCGCGTCGAGACCGTTTTGACCTCGATTGCCGCCAAATACGACAACGTACCTTGCGTTGCCTGGCTCGGCGAAAACGGCGCCGGTCACTTCGTCAAGACCATCCACAACGGCATCGAATATGCCGACATGCAGATGATCGCCGAAATCTACGGCATCCTGCGCGACGGCCTGAAGATGTCGGCAACCGAGATCGGCGAAGTCTTCGGCACCTGGAACAAGGGTCGCCTCAACTCCTACCTGATCGAGATCACCGAGAAGGTGTTGAAGGCGGCCGATCCTTTGACCAGCAAGCCGATCGTCGACATGATCCTCGACAAGGCCGGCCAGAAGGGCACCGGCAAGTGGTCGGTGATCGAGGCGCAGAACATGGGCGTGCCGGCAACCGGCATCGAGGCGGCGGTTGCCGCGCGCAGCATCTCCTCGATGAAGGACGAGCGCGAAGCCGCCGAGAAGATCCTCGGCCTGCCCCAGGTCGGTGAATTCAAGGTCGCCGACAAGGCCGCCTTCATCAAGGATCTCGAAAGCGCGCTGCTTGCCGCCAAGATCGGCGCTTATGCGCAAGGCTTTGCGGTGATGTCGGCCGCCTCGAAGGAGTTCAACTGGAACCTGCCGATGCCGACGATCGCCAAGATCTGGCGCGCCGGCTGCATCATCCGCTCGCAGTTCCTGGACGAGATCACCACCGCGTTCACCAAGGCGCCTGACGCCGCCAACCTGATCGTCACGCCGGCCTTTGCCGCCATGGTCAAGGAAACCGACGGCGCGCTACGCCGTGTCGTCTCGGCCGCCGTTCTCGGCGGCCTGCCAGTCCCGGCGCTTGCCTCGGCGCTCGGCTATTTCGACAGCTACCGCCGCGGCCGCGGCACGGCCAACGTCATCCAGGCCCAGCGCGACTTCTTCGGCGCCCATGGCTTCGACCGCGTCGACGGCGCCGACAGCCACCACGGCCCATGGGGCAGCGGTCTTAACGGCTGAGTGCCTGACGTACAATTCAGCGCGGGGCGGCCTTGGCCGCCCCGTTTGCGTTTCGGACGCTATTGCGGTCAGGCCGTCAGCCAACCCCTGGGGCGGGCGTCGATATCTCCGCCGATCCCGAACCGTTCGAGGCGCCGGGGTTGGAACAGGACTTGATCGGCAGCACACTGAACAGGGAGGCGACCATCAAGGCAACGATGATCAGCACCAGCCTGTCGGTGAAGGCGGTCCGGAAAATTTGCAGCACATAGTGCTTGGTTCTCATAGTGCCCACACGCTTTCATCGTTACCAGCAAACGATGGCGGCCGCGCACCGCTGCAGAGCCGCGCGTGCCAGGACGCGCGGGAGATCGCTGCAGCACATTGATATGCCGCATGTCTTGTTCTTGAATCGATGAGACCGAAGGAGACATGCGGCAGCGATACGCTTGCCTGCGTCAATGGGATAACCGCTGAGAGCGGTGATGGTTCCGAGAAGAACGCGCGCCGGGTTCGCGAACGCGGCGCGCGGGGCTGGCTGGGCCTTAGCTTCTGAGACCCGGCGCTTCCTGGCCGGTGCGGGCGACATATTCCGTATAGCCGCCGCCATACTGGTGGATGCCTTCAGGCGTCAGTTCCAGCACGCGGTTGGAAAGGGCTGCGAGGAAGTGGCGGTCGTGCGAAACGAAGAGCATCGTGCCTTCGTAGTCCGCGAGCGCCTTGATCAGCATTTCCTTGGTGTCGAGGTCCAGGTGGTTGGTCGGCTCGTCGAGCACCAAGAGGTTCGGCGGGTCGAAGAGCATGATCGCCATGACAAGGCGCGCCTTCTCGCCGCCGGAAAGCACCCGGCACTTCTTCTCGACATCGTCGCCGGAAAAGCCGAAGCAGCCGGCGAGCGCTCTCAGCGGTGCCTGGCCGGCCTGCGGGAAAGTGTCTTCGAGCTGCTGCAGCACCGTGCGGTCACCGTCAAGCACGTCCATCGCGTGCTGGGCGAAGTAGCCCATCTTGACGTTCGCGCCGAGCGCGACGTTGCCTTCGTCCGGCTCGGTCGATCCGGCGACGAGCTTCAGAAGTGTCGACTTGCCGGCGCCGTTGATGCCCATGATGCACCAGCGCTCGCGGCGGCGGACCATGAAATCGAGCCCTTCATAGATGCTGCGGCTGCCGTATTTCTTGTGCACGCCCTTGATGTTGATGACGTCTTCGCCGGAGCGCGGCGCCGGGCGGAATTCGAAGGCGACCGTCTGGCGGCGCTTCGGCGGCTCGACTCGGTCGATCTTTTCGAGCTTCTTCACCCGGCTCTGCACCTGGGAGGCGTGCGAGGCGCGGGCCTTGAAGCGCTCGATGAACTTGATCTCCTTGGCGAGCATCGCCTGCTGGCGCTCGAACTGCGCCTGCTGCTGCTTCTCGTTCTGGGCGCGCTGCTGCTCGTAAAAGCCATAGTCGCCGGAATAGGCGTTGAGCTGGCCGGCGTCGATCTCGATGATCTTGGTGATGATGCGGTTCATGAACTCGCGGTCGTGCGAGGTCATCATCAGCGCACCGTCATAGTTCTTGAGGAAGTCTTCGAGCCAGATCAGGCTTTCGAGATCGAGATGGTTGCTCGGCTCGTCGAGCAGCATCACGTCGGGGCGCATGAGGAGAATGCGGGCGAGCGCCACGCGCATCTTCCAGCCGCCCGAGAGCTTGCCGACGTCGCCGTCCATCATCTCCTGGGAGAAGCTCAGGCCCGCCAGCACCTCGCGGGCGCGGCCCTCGAGCGCGTAGCCGTCGAGCTCCTCATAGCGCGCCTGCACCTCGCCGTAGCGCTCGATGATCGCGTCCATTTCATCAAGGCGATCGGGATCGACCATGGCGGCTTCGAGCTCGCGCAGCTCGGCGGCAACTTCGCTGACCGGTCCGGCGCCGTTCATCACTTCCGAAACCGCGCTGTTGCCGGACATCTCGCCGACGTCCTGGTTGAAGTAGCCGATCGTGACGCCCTTATCGACGGCGACCTGGCCTTCGTCCGGGATTTCCTCGCCGGTGATCATGCGGAAGAGCGAGGACTTGCCGGCGCCATTGGGGCCCACGAGGCCGACCTTTTCGCCGCGGTTCAGAGCGGCGGAGGCTTCGATGAAAAGGATGCGGTGGCTGAGCTGCTTGCTGATGTTTTCGATGCGGATCATGTCTGCGGTAGCCTGAAGGGAGGAGTGGGGCGCCGTTGCGCCCATACATTGCCCCGGCCTGTCGCAGGTTTCTGCGTCACAAGCAAGACTTCGCCGCTGTTTTCAGCCGTTCCTAGGCCCGCAGACCGCGCGTGATCGGCGGCTGGAACTCCGGCTGGCTGAGGCTCTGCAGCGTTTCCGGCGGCTGGCCGTCGATGTGGCCGATGACGGCCTTCGCCAATTCGCGACCGGCAATTCGGATGTCCTCGTACATGGTCATGACCTCCGGCCGCAGCCAGCGCAAGAAGTCGCTCGGGGACTTCGAAACCATGTCGCAGTCTTCCGTGAGCTTCTTCTTGGCCATCTCAAGGCCGGCGATCAGCGCGATCGCGCCGGAGCCGCTGCCGGAGACGATGCCGTCAGGCGCATCCTCGGAGCGCATCAGCACCTCGAAGGCATCGCGGATCTCGACCAGCGAATGGTCGATGTTGGTCTGGTGGAAGCCGACAGCATCGGCCTGGAAGTCGCGCAAGCCCCGTTCGAAGCCGGCGCGCATGTGTGAATAGAAGGTGAGGTGCGGCGGCGGCTCCAGAAGCACCAGCCGCCGGCGGCCGCGGGCGACGAGCTTGCGCACCGCTTCATAGGCGAAGCGCTCGTTGTCGAAGTCGTGATAGGGATGAACGATGCCCATCTCGGTGCGGCCATGGGTGACGAAGGGCAGACCGCGCTCGGTCAGAAGCGCCACGCGCGGATCGTGCGGCTCGGTGCGCGAGATGATCACGCCGTCCGCGGCGCCGGTGTCGAGGATATAGCGGATCGGTGCCAGCGCGTCCTTGACGGCGCTATAGGGGGTGACCACCAGATGATAGGGCGTGCCTGCGAGGATCTCGGTGATGCCGACGACCATCGGGCTGGTGATGCCCATGATCTCCTCTTCCAGCGTCAATACGAGACTGATGACATTGGTCTTGCCGGTCCGGAGGCGCACGCCGGCGCGGTTCGGCTGATAGCCGATCTGCTTGGCGACGAGGCGCACACGCTCCTTGGTTTCGGCGCC
Organism: Ensifer sp. 2TAB8; assembly: GCF_052115125.1. Classification (NCBI taxonomy): domain Bacteria; kingdom Pseudomonadati; phylum Pseudomonadota; class Alphaproteobacteria; order Hyphomicrobiales; family Rhizobiaceae; genus Ensifer; species Ensifer sp. 2TAB8. The sequence continues at coordinate 127,868 of NZ_JBFRGB010000010.1, forward strand.
GATGTCGGGCGCATCCTTCAGCGCCCGCGAAACGGTGGTGATCCCGAGCCCGGTCATGAAGGCGATCGTCTTCAGTGTCGGCCGGGCACCATCCGGCAGCGTCTGCGGCCTGTTCTTAGTCTTGCTGTCCATTGCCGTTACCCGCCCACTCTTTGCCCGCATGCCGCCGGTTTGCCCGCCCGGCAGCGACGCGCGTCGGTTCAGTCCTGTCCACTACCCGGGCCGCCGCGTCACTTCATCGCCTTATATACGAAAAGCGGCGAGCGGCTATCCCGCTTCAGTTGGATCGAATTGCTTCAAATCTGTAACGATACAGTAGCGATGTCGAGCGTTTTCGTTGCTGCACTGCGAAAGATGAAGCGGCCTGGTTGAATCGCCCTTTCGGGCAGATGTTTTTTGCGGTTGCGAGATGAAGATTTCCACATCGGAACCGGAGCTTCGATGAAAAACGATGATTATCAGCGGGATAGTTGCATCTTCTGCATGGCGAAACGGGGCGGAAGCGAGGTGCAAAGCGCTTTGGACATGCGATGTCATATGCACGCAATAGGTGTTTTCCAAGATTCTGTTTAAATCGATTGTGGTGGGTGTTGCGTCCTGTAATCGATTGCACTAAGTTTTTTACGGTAACGTTACAGTGAGGGAGGAGACTCATGAATTTACGTTCTTTCGCCATCGTGCTTTCGGCCGCCGTGGCCCTGCCGCTCAGCGCAGTCAGCGCTGCCGATCTTGAAGTGACCCATTGGTGGACGTCCGGCGGTGAAGCTGCCGCGGTTGCGGAGCTCGCCAAGGCCTTCGATGCGACGGGCAATCACTGGGTCGACGGTGCGATCGCCGGCTCCGGCGGCACCGCCCGCCCGATCATGATCAGTCGCATCACCGGTGGTGACCCGATGGGCGCCACGCAGTTCAACCATGGCCGCCAGGCAGAGGAGCTGGTTCAGGCTGGCCTGATGCGCGACCTGACCGATGTCGCGACCCGCGAGCACTGGAAGGACATCATCAAGCCGGCGAGCCTGCTCGATTCCTGCACGATCGACGGCAAGATCTATTGCGCCCCGGTCAACATCCACTCCTGGCAGTGGTTGTGGCTGTCGAACGCCGCCTTCAAGACGGCCGGCGTCGACGTGCCGAAGAACTGGGATGAGTTCGTGGCGGCAGCGCCCGCGCTCGAAAAAGCCGGCATCGTGCCGCTCGCCGTCGGTGGTCAGCCGTGGCAGGCAGCCGGCGCCTTCGACGTGTTGATGGTGGCGATCGCCGGCAAGGATACGTTCCAGAAGGTCTTCGGCGACAAGGACGAGGAAGTGGCCGCAGGCCCCGAGATCGCCAAGGTCTTCAAGGCTGCCGATGACGCACGCCGCATGTCGAAGGGCACCAATGTCCAGGACTGGAACCAGGCGACCAACATGGTCATCACCGGCAAGGCGGGTGGCCAGATCATGGGCGACTGGGCACAGGGTGAGTTCGCGCTTGCCGGCCAGAAGGCTGGAACCGACTATACCTGCTTGCCCGGCCTCGGCGTCAACGAGATCATCTCGACCGGTGGCGACGCCTTCTACTTCCCGCTTCTGAAGGACGAGGAAAAGTCGAAGGCGCAGGAAGCGCTTGCTTCGACGCTGCTCGATCCGAAGACGCAGGTGGCCTTCAATCTCAAGAAGGGCTCGCTGCCGGTACGCGGCGACGTCGATCTGGCTGCTGCCAACGACTGCATGAAGAAGGGCCTGGACATCCTTGCCAAGGGCAATGTGATCCAGGGCACCGACCAGCTGCTTTCGGCCGACAGCCAGAAGCAGAAGGAGGACCTGTTCTCCGAATTCTTCGCCAACCCGTCGATCACGCCGGAAGACGCGCAGAAGCGCTTCGCCGACATCATCGCCGCGGCGGAGTAACCGCAACTGCCTTGACCGGCCTCGCTTCAAGGGGCCGGTCAAAGCCTCCCATCCGGCACGGCATGACCCTGCCGGCAGTCCGCGCGTGATCGCGTTCGCGGACCCCTTGGGAGTGGTTGTCGCCCTGATGAGGCAAGGCGCAATTGGCGCTGCCCATCGTCCGAAACCCATTGCAGTTCCGGAGGAACAAAAATGGCAGGCTACACTGAGGGTTCGGGCCGACCGAACCAGTGGCTGCGGAACCTGAACGCGAAGATTGCCTCCGTCCCCATGATCCTGACGGCCGTGGTGATCTTCCTCGGCGGTACGATCTGGACGGTCGTCTATTCCTTCACCAATTCCAAGCTCTTGCCGCGGCTATCCTTCGTCGGTCTCGACCAGTATGAACGCCTGTGGGCAGCACCACGCTGGCTGGTCTCGGTGCAGAATCTGGCGATCTATGGTCTCTTCTCGCTGATTTTCAGCCTCGTCATCGGCTTCGTGCTGGCGGCGCTGATGGACCAGAAGATCCGCTTCGAGAACACCTTCCGCACCATCATGCTCTATCCCTTCGCTCTGTCCTTCATCGTGACGGGGCTGGTCTGGCAATGGCTGCTCAATCCGGAATTCGGCATCCAGTCGGTCGTGCGATCGCTCGGCTGGGAAAGCTTCACTTTCGACCCGCTCTATAATTCCGAGATCGTCATCTACGGCATCCTGATCGCTGCCCTATGGCAGGGCACCGGGCTTGTCATGTGCCTGATGCTGGCCGGCTTGCGCGGCATCGACGAGGATATCTGGAAGGCGGCGCGCGTCGATGGCATCCCGATGTGGAAGACCTACATCTTCGTCGTCATCCCGATGATGCGCGGCGTCTTCATCACCACGCTGGTCATCATCGCGAGCGGCATCGTCAAGGTCTACGATCTGGTGGTGGCGCAGACGAGCGGCGGCCCGGGCATCGCGTCGGAAGTGCCGGCAAAATACGTCTACGACTACATGTTCCAGGCGCAGAACCTCGGCCAGGGCTTCGCCGCCTCGACCATGATGCTCATCACCGTCGCCATCATCATCGTGCCTTGGGCCTATCTGGAATTCGGGGGAGGGCGCAAGCGTGTCTGATATCGTTGCTTTCAATTCAGTGACTGACGAGACGGCACTGCAGGCGCGGACAAACCGGGTCGTCGCCGGTCCCCGCGGTGCCAAGCCCCGCCGGGCGCTTTCGGGCCGCAACATCATGATCTACGGCACGCTTGTTGTCGTGGCGCTCTACTACCTGCTGCCGCTCTATGTGATGGTCATGACCTCGCTGAAGGGCATGCCGGAAATCCGGCTCGGCAACATTTTTGCGCCGCCGGTCGAAATCACCTTCGAGCCCTGGGTCAAGGCCTGGGCGAGCGCCTGCACGGGGCTCAACTGCGACGGGCTTTCGCGCGGCTTCTGGAACTCGGTGCGCATCACCGTGCCCTCGACGATCGTCTCGATCGCGATCGCCTCGGTCAACGGCTATGCCCTTGCCAACTGGCGCTTCAAGGGTGCGGAACTGTTCTTCACGATCCTGATCGTCGGCGCCTTCATTCCCTATCAGGTGATGATCTATCCGATCGTCATTGTGCTCCGGGAACTGGGCATCTACGGAACGCTGACCGGTCTCATCATCGTGCACACCATCTTCGGCATGCCGATCCTGACGCTGCTCTTCCGCAACTATTTCGCCGGCCTTCCGGAGGAATTGTTCAAGGCGGCGCGCGTCGATGGCGCCGGTTTCTGGACGATCTACTTCAAGATCATGCTGCCGATGTCGCTGCCGATCTTCGTCGTGGCGATGATCCTGCAGGTCACCGGCATCTGGAACGACTTCCTGTTCGGCGTCGTGTTCACCCGGCCGGAATATTACCCGATGACGGTCCAGCTCAACAACATCGTCAATTCGGTCCAGGGCGTGAAGGAATACAACGTCAACATGGCGGCGACGATCCTGACCGGGGCGGTTCCGCTCTTCGTCTACTTCGTCTCCGGACGGCTTTTTGTCCGCGGTATCGCCGCCGGCGCAGTGAAAGGGTAACAACATGCAAAACGTCAGCGTATCGGTCAAAGACCTGTCGTTGAGCTTCGGTGCCGTCACTGTGCTCGACACGCTCAACCTCGACATCAAGGACGGCGAGTTCCTGGTGCTGCTCGGCTCGTCCGGCTGCGGCAAGTCGACCCTGCTCAACTGCATCGCCGGCCTGCTCGATGTCAGCGACGGCCAGATCTTCATCAAGAACAAGAATGTGACCTGGGAGGAACCCAAGGACCGCGGCATCGGCATGGTGTTCCAGTCCTACGCGCTCTATCCGCAGATGTCGGTGGAAAAGAACCTCTCCTTCGGCCTGCAGGTCGCGAAAGTGCCGAAGGAGGAGATCGACAAGCGCGTCAGCCGCGCCGCCGAGATTCTGCAGATCCAGCCGCTGCTGAAGCGCAAGCCCTCGGAACTCTCCGGCGGCCAGCGCCAGCGCGTGGCGATCGGCCGGGCGCTGGTGCGTGACGTCGATGTGTTCCTGTTCGACGAACCGCTCTCCAACCTCGACGCCAAGCTGCGTTCGGAGCTGCGCGTCGAGATCAAGCGGCTGCACCAGTCGCTGAAGAACACGATGATCTACGTCACCCACGACCAGATCGAGGCGCTAACGCTGGCTGACCGCATCGCGGTCATGAAGAGCGGCGTGATCCAGCAGCTTGCCGATCCGATGACGATCTACAACGCGCCGGAAAACCTGTTCGTCGCCGGCTTCATCGGCTCGCCGTCGATGAACTTCTTCCGCGGCGAGCTGCAGCTTCGCGATCAGCGCGCCTATGTGCACGCCAACGGCGTCGATTTCGACGTGTCGGCCTATCCGTCGCGCGCGCCCTTCGTGCATGGGCAGAAGGTCGTGCTCGGCCTCAGGCCCGAACATGTGCGCGTCGACGAGGCGGCGAGCGGTGCTGTGGCCTCGCACCGCGCGGTGGTCGATATCGAGGAGCCGATGGGTGCGGACAACCTTTTGTGGCTGAAGCTCGCCGGGCAATCGATGTCGGTGCGCATCGCCGGCCAGCGTCGCTACGCGCCGGGCACGGCCGTCACGCTTTCCTTCGACATGGGCGTTGCTTCGATCTTCGATGCGACGAGCGAGAATCGCCTTTAAACAATGAGATGGCGCCGGGCGGAACTGCCGCCCGGCCCATCCCGACAATGACTGTGCCGGCGCCGCCGGTCGACCGTGGAATATGACAATGCTCTCTGAGGACTATACCCGCACCGCCATCCGCCTCGACCTTTCGGGGGATTGGCAGCTCAGCTCCGTCGACAACAGCCATGCGCTGGCGATCGCGCTGCCTGGCGATGTGCACTCGGCATTGCAGAAGGCCGGCGAGATCGACGACCCCTATGTCGGCCGCAACGAGAACGACGTGCAGTGGGTAGCGCACAAGGATTGGGTGATCGAGCGCACGGTGTCGGTCGCAGCTGACGATCTTGCCGGGTACTGGTATCTCGACCTCGAATGCATCGACACGGTCGCGTCCGTCTTCGTCAACGACAAGCCGGTGCTCGAAGCTGAGAATTGCTTTCGCCGCTATCGGCCGAACGTCTCGCGCGCGCTCACCGCCGGTGAAAACCGCATCCGCATCGTGCTGCATTCCTCGATCGCGGAGGGTGTGCGCCGTCAGGCGGAGCAGCCTTTCTACGTTCCCTACCATCCCGGCAATTCGCCGATCGCCAACGGCAACATGCTGCGCAAGCCCCAGTGCCATTTCGGCTGGGACTGGAACCTCGCGATCGCGCCCCTCGGCGTCTACGGCGAAATCGCCCTTTGCCGGCTGGAGATTGCCCGCGTCGAGCATGTGACGACGAAGCAGGTCTGGCTGGAGGATGGCAGCGTCGATCTGGTGGTGACGCTGACGCTCTTTGCCGATGGGCCGGGCATTGTGCCGGTGCACTTCTCGCTCGACGAGGACCGCGAACGGCTCGATTGCGCCGTCGGCAAGGGCGAGACCCGCATCACCCATGTCTTCACCGTGAGCGAGCCCAAGCGCTGGTGGCCGGCCGGCAGCGGCGAGCAGCATCTGTCGCGGCTGACCGTCGAGGTGCCGCAGGAGCAGGTGACGCGTCAGATCGGTTTCCGCACCGTCGAGCTTCTGACCGACAAGGACGAGGCCGGCAGCCGCTTTGCCTTCCGCGTCAACGGGCGCGAGATCTTCTGCAAGGGCGCCAACTGGATCCCGGCGGATGCGCTGGCGTCGCGGGTAACGCGCGATGGCGTCGAGGATCTTCTGACCTCGGCTGTCGATGCCAACATGAACATGATCCGCGTCTGGGGCGGCGGCTTCTACGAGCCGGACTGGTTCTACGATCTGTGCGACCGGCTGGGCCTCATGGTCTGGCAGGACTTCATGTTCGCCTGCAACCTCTACCCGTCGACGCCGGACTTTCTCGAAAATGTCGCGGCCGAAGTGGACTATCAGGCCAAGCGCCTGTCGACCCATCCGTCGATCGCAATCTGGTGCGGCGACAACGAACTCGTCGGCGCGCTCACCTGGTTCGACGAACCGCGCAAGGATCGCGACCGTTATCTCGTCTCCTATGACCGGCTGAACCGCACCATCGAGGTGGCGCTGAAGGCAGCGCTGCCCGAGGCGATCTGGTGGCCGTCTAGCCCGGCGTCCGGCTATCTCGACTTCGGCGATGCCTGGCATGCCGACGGTTCCGGCGACATGCATTACTGGTCGGTCTGGCACGAGAACAAGTCGTTCGACAATTATCGGTCGGTACGCCCACGCTTCTGCTCGGAGTTCGGTTTCCAGTCCTATACGTCGATGCCGGTCATCCGGCAGTTCGCGGCGGAGAAGGATCTCAACATCGCGTCGCCTGTGATCGAGAGCCACCAGAAGAACGTCGGCGGCAACGAGCGCATCGCCGGCACGATGTTCCGCTACTTCCGCTTCCCTAAGGATTTTCCGGCTTTCGTCTATCTGAGCCAGATCCAGCAGGGGCTGGCGATCAAGACCGCGGTCGATTACTGGCGCTCGCTGAAGCCCCATTGCATGGGCACGCTCTATTGGCAACTCAACGACACCTGGCCGGTCGCTTCCTGGTCGAGCCTCGACTATGGCGGCAGCTGGAAGGCGATGCACTACATGGTCCGCCGCTTCTTCCAGCCGGTCTCGGTCGCGGCGATACCGTCGGCCGACGGCAAGGAGATCGCTTTCTCGATGGTCAACGATACGGCCGAGCCGGTGACGGTGGAGCTGCAGACGTTCCTCGTTTCGCTCGACGGCAGGCGCACGCCGCTGACGGCGGCCGCCGGCACCTGCAGCCCCGACCGGGCCGTCACGCTGCTGAGCATTGCCGCTTTTGACATCCCCGAAGGCAACCTGCTGTTCTGGACGTTCGAGGCATCGAACGGCATGCGCGGCGAGGGGCATCACGTCAACGGCACCTACAAGGCGCTCGACCTCAAGCCATCCGGCCTGACGCTCGATGTCGCGCCCGCAGGCGCGGGCGTCTTCGACGTCACGGTCAAGGCGAGCGGCCTGGCGCTGCATGTGATGATCGAGGCGGATGTCGCCGGCCGCTATTCCGACAACGCCTTTGATCTCACCGCCGGTGAGGCCAAGGTCATCCGTTTCACCCCGAAGGTGCCGCTTGGCGCAGGTGCGCTGCCGCGCTTTGCCGCCTTCGATCTCGAATCCTGCCAGGGAAAGGGTTGACCGTCATGAAACGCAGCCACGTCAACGACATCATCGCCGAAAGCGATGCCTTCATGAAGAGCTTCGGCTTCACACTGCCGCCCTTTGCCTATTGGTCGCCGGAGCAGCTGAAGGTGCGTATCAGGTCCGACAGCCCGACGATCTTCGACGCCCGGCTCGGCTGGGACATCACCGACTATGGCAAGGGCCGCTTCGACGAGTTGGGGCTGGTGCTCTTCACGCTGCGCAACGGCAATGCCGCAAACCTTAAGACCGGGCAGGGCATGGTCTATGCCGAAAAGCTGATGATCACCGCCAAGGATCAGGTCAATCCGTTGCATCGCCACGCGATCAAGACCGAGGACATCATCAATCGCGGCGGCGGCGCGCTGGTGCTGCAGATGTACAATTCCAAGGCCGATGGCTCGGTCGACGAGGAGAGCGACGTCGTCGTCGCGACCGACGCGCGGCTGCGCACGCTCAAAGCCGGCGACCTGTTGAAGCTCAAGGCCGGCGAAAGCGTCACGCTGCTACCCGGCAACTGGCATGCTTTCTGGGCCGAAGGCGGCGACGTGCTGATGGGCGAAGTCTCGACCGTCAACGACGATCTCACCGACAACTATTTCCGCGAGCCGGTCGGTCGCTTCTCGGCGATCGAGGAGGATGCGGCACCCACCCATCTGCTGGTGTCGGACTACGACACCTGGCTCAAGTGATCCCCAGGACCCGACAATCCCAAGCCCCCTTAGCCCCCCAAGGACCCAAGACGAAATCGAGGAGGATTTCATGAAGGACGTCAGTTTCCAGCTCTATAGCGCCCGCAATTTCCCGCCCTTCGCCAATGTGCTGAAGGCGCTCGGCGACGCCGGCTACAGCCAGGTCGAAGGCTATGGCGCGCTCTATGCGGCGCTCAGTGACGCCGAGATCGCGAGCTTCAAGGAAGGTCTCGACGAGAATGGGCTTGCCATGCCGACTGCCCACTTTGGTCTCGACATGCTCGAAAGCGATCCGGCGCGCGTGCTCGAAATCGCCAAAGCGCTCGGCATCAAGGCGATCTATTGCCCCTACCTGCTGCCCGACCAGCGCCCGACCGATGCCGCCGGCTGGCGTGCCTTCGGCGAGCGGCTGCAGAAGGCCGGCAAGCCCTATCGCGATGCCGGGCTGATCTTCGGCTGGCACAACCACGATTTCGAGTTCTTTGCCCTTCCGGACGGCAGCATCCCGCAGGACCTGATCTTTGAGGGCGGACCGGATCTCTCGTGGGAAGCCGATATCGCCTGGATCATCCGTGGCGGTGCCGATCCGATCGCCTGGATCAGGAAGTATGGCGACCGCATCACCGCCGTGCATGTGAAGGATATCGCGCCGACGGGCGAGAAGAAGGACGAGGATGGCTGGGCCGATGTCGGCGAAGGCACGGTCGACTGGAAGGGCCTGTTCCAGGCGCTCTCGGGAACCAAGGCGCGCTATTTCATCGCCGAGCATGACAATCCGAGTGATTTCCAGCGCTTCGCCAAGCGCTCCCTCGCCTCCATCCAATCCTATTGAGAACAGGTTCATCCATGACCAAGGAACTTGGCGTCGGCATCATCGGATGCGGCAACATCTCCACCACCTACTTCAAGCTTGCCCCGCTCTTCAAGGGCATCAAGGTTGTCGCCTGCGCCGACATCAATCCGGCGGCGGCCGAGGCGCGGGCGGCTGAATACGGCGTCGAGGCCCAGAGCATCGAGGCGCTGCTGGCCAATCCTGCAGTCGACATCGTCGTCAACCTGACGATCCCGGACGCGCATTACCCGGTCTCCAAGGCGATCCTCGAAGCCGGGAAACACGTCTATTCGGAAAAGCCGCTGGTGCTTTCGCTCGAGCAGGGCGAAGAGCTCAGGGCGATCGCCAAGGCGAAGGGTCTTTCGGTCGGCTGCGCGCCCGATACCTTCCTCGGCGGGGCGCATCAGCTTGCCCGCAGCGCCGTCGATGCCGGCAAGATTGGCCGGGTAACCTCCGGCACCTGCCATGTCATGAGCCCCGGCATGGAGATGTGGCACCCGAACCCGGACTTCTTCTTCCTGCCGGGCGGCGGCCCGATCCTCGATCTCGGCCCCTACTACATCGCCAACCTGATCAACCTGATCGGCCCGGTGAAGCGCGTGGCGGCTCTCGCCACCAAGGCCAACCCGACCCGCACGATCACCAGCGAGCCGCGCAAGGGCGAGGTGATCCCGGTGAAGACGCCGACCAACATCCACGCGCTACTCGAATTCGAAAACGGCGCGACGATCACGCTGTCGGCCAGCTGGGATGTCTGGTCGCACCGCCACGCCAACATGGAACTTTACGGCACCGAAGGTTCGCTCTATGTGCCCGACCCGAACTTCTTCGGCGGGCGGGTGGAAATCAGCGGCCAGGACAAGAACATCCAGCCGCTCGAGCCCTGGGACCATCCCTTCGGCATCGCCAACCAGGATCACCCGCAAGGGCCGATGGCGAACTACCGCACCGCCGGTCTTGCCGACATGGCGCTCGCGATCCTCGAAGGCCGCGACGCCCGCTGCTCACTCGACCGCGCGCTGCACGGCGTCGACGTCATGGTATCGATCCTGAAGTCGGGCGAGGAGGGCCGCTTCATCGACCTCTCCACCACCTGCACTCAGCCGGCCGCCCTTGGTATAGAGGAGGCCAGAGCGCTGCTGCGTGAGGCCGAGGAAGAGGTTTCGACCGAAAGACGCTCCGCAGCCTCGTAGGTCTACGGCTGCCCGCATCAGCACTGGGACGTTTCCAAGGGTGAAGCGCCCCAGTGCGATGGACGGCAACGATACATCACCAACATCGCTTAACTGATCGGCAACGCAGAGTGATTATACACCCATGATACAATCTGGGGTGTTGATATGCGTGTCGAGACGCTGTTTTGGATCGCCGTTGTCGTCCTGAGTTGTCTGTTTCTTCTCTGCCGGCATATGAACCGGCGGAGGCTGAACAGGGCGCTCGCCAAATTGCCCGAAGTCTACGACGAGGCGCGTGCAAGTTTTCTGTCCGGGTCACGTGCATCGGCGCACTCAACGCAGCCGCGGCACGCCATGCTCGGTACGTTGGAAACGATCTCCGAGACGAGGAGCGGTGGGCCGCCGCCGGTATTTGCCGACCTTAGCAAACGCGAGGCGCGCTTTGTCGAATTGTTGCACGCGACAACGACGATGAACGATCGGGAATTCAAGAGCACGTTCCCCCGGCTCTCCGAGCAAGAGCAGAAGGCGTTTCAGCAATTGCGCGACATTTACGGCGGGCCGCCGCCACGCAGATCGTACGCCCGACAAATGATCGATCGCGTGGCCCGGTACAGGCGGGTGAGGCGCCAAGCCAAGCTCGACGCGGAGGCTAAACGGGCCTCGGATGCCCGTTGGGCGGCAGAATATTATTTCTGGGAGATTCCAGACATTTTGCAGTGGTTGAGGACTGAAGCGCCGCGAGATCCGGATCTGTGGCATCTGCTGCCTGGGCTCAATTGGGACTACGAAGAGCTCTACGACGTCCTGTTATGGGTTGTGACGCAGCCCGAATGCGATGCTGCAACGGCGATACTTATCCTTCATCTCATGGCGCCGGATGTCGCAATGGATATAGCTTCGGGCGGTACGCAATGGCGCGAGCCTGGTGACAAGCGAGCCGAAAGTACGGAGGTGAAGCTTCTCGCCATGATCGGCGTGCGATCGGAGGATTCCAGTTTCGTACGTCACGAATTGGCGCCGGATTGGCTTTGTACCACCGAGAGCAATGCGGGGCTGCTTGACATGATGCTTTCAGAAAAAGAGCGCATCGAAGCGGCTGGTCGGAATGTGCCCTTCCCGTTGCCGGTGAAACTCCTGTCGACGCCAGTTCCTGTGACGGGGCGAATGCCAGCTACACCTTATGAAGTGCACGACGACCGCTTGCTCTTGGCGAAATCGGAAAATCTCCAGGCGGTTTAGGCAGCCTGGGCCGCAACGCGAAAGTGTGCAAATCACCTCGATATCGATTCCGGGTCTTCCGCATATGCGCTAGAGCTTTTCCTGTCGGGTATCCGCAAGCACTGCGGAGCCCCTTGAGTTCACTGGATGGCTGTTCCCACGCCATCCAGATACCGATCGCGGAGGATTTGCGATGACCTGGCTACCGGCGGAAAACCGCTACGACACCATGAAATATAACCGCGTCGGACGCTCCGGCCTGAAGCTGCCGGCGATCTCGCTGGGGCTCTGGCACAATTTCGGCAACGACACGCCGCACGACCGCAAGGTCGACATGTGCCGCACCGCGTTCGATCTCGGCATCACCCATTTCGATCTCGCCAACAATTACGGTCCGCCTCCGGGCTCGGCTGAGACCGCCTTCGGTGAGATCATGCGCACCGATTTCGCGCACCTACGCGACGAGCTCATCATCTCGTCCAAGGCCGGATACGACATGTGGGCTGGTCCCTATGGCGAATGGGGCAGCCGCAAATATATGATCGCGTCCTGCGACCAGAGCCTGAAGCGCATGGGCCTCGACTATGTCGACATCTTCTATTCGCACCGCTTCGATCCGGACACGCCGCTCGAAGAGACCTGCGGCGCGCTCGACCATATCGTTCGTTCCGGCCGGGCGCTCTATGTCGGCATCTCTTCCTACAACTCGCAGCGCACCCGCGAAGCGGCGGCGATCCTGAAGGATCTGGGTACGCCCTGCCTCATCCACCAGCCGAGCTATTCCATGCTCAACCGCTGGATCGAAGATGATGGCCTGATCCACACGCTCGAGGATCTCGGCATCGGCTCGATCGTCTTCTCGCCGCTCGCTCAAGGCATGCTGACGACCAAGTATCTGCAGGGCATTCCGAGCGACAGCCGCGCGGCGCAGAACCACTTCCTGAAGAAGGACTTCATTCGTCCTGAGATCATCGACAACATCCGCAAGCTAAACGGCATTGCTGAAAAGCGCGGCCAGACGCTGGCGCAGATGGCGCTTGCCTGGGTGCTGCGCAACGGTCGCATCACCTCGGCGCTGATCGGCGCCAGCCGCTCCGCGCAGATCGTCGATTGCGTCAAGGCGCTGGAGAACGACACGTTCACGGCGGAAGAACTGGCGGAGATCGATCTCTATGCACGCGAAGCCGACATCAACCTCTGGGCCTCCTCGGCCGAACGCTGAGGTCTGCTGAAAACATTGATTTGCCTGCATTTTGGGCAGATCGGGCTATCTTCCGGCGCATTAGACAAAAGTCGAATATGCGCCGGAAGGCGCCTTCTGGACATGGTTTTGTGTTTCTGTAAGGTGCGACAATGCCCGGCGGTTGCGATGCGGATCCGTGTCGCTTTCGGCGGGTAACGAGGAGGAGCCACCGTCGTCCGGGAAGGGGCAGGGTGGATTAGTGGGTGGTGGCGCACCGCGCCCGCCCTTCAGGCGAGAACTAGGGGAGGAACCATGGATCGCCGTTCATTTATCAAAAACGCAAGCCTCGGCGGCCTGGCGGCCGCAGGTGCTGCCGCGCTTGCGACGCCGGCCATCGCGCAGGCAAACCCCAAGGTCAACTGGCGCCTGGCGTCATCGTTCCCGAAGTCTCTCGACACGATCTATGGCGGCGGCGAAGTGCTGGCCAAATACGTGTCCGAGGCGACCGACGGCGCGTTCCAGATCCAGGTCTTTGCCGCCGGCGAAATCGTTCCTGGCCTGCAGGCCGCTGACGCTGCTGCGGCCGGTACGGTCGAGGCCTGCCACACGGTCGCCTATTATTACTGGGGCAAGGACCCGACCTGGGCGCTTGGTGCGGCCGTTCCCTTCGCGCTCAACGCGCGTGGCATGAACGCCTGGCACTACCATGGCGGCGGCATCGACCTCTTCAACGAGTTCCTGGCGACCCAGGGTCTCATCGGCTTCCCCGGCGGCAACACCGGCGTGCAGATGGGTGGCTGGTTCCGCAAGGAGATCAAGACGGTCGCCGACATGCAGGGCCTGAAGATGCGCATCGGGGGCTTTGCCGGCAAGGTCGTCGAAAAGCTCGGGGTTGTGCCGCAGCAGATCGCCGGCGGCGACATCTATCCGGCACTGGAAAAAGGCACGATCGACGCGGCCGAGTGGGTCGGTCCCTATGACGACGAGAAGCTCGGCTTCTACAAGGTCGCGCCGTACTACTACTATCCCGGCTGGTGGGAAGGTGGCCCGACGGTTCACGCCATGTTCAACAAGGCGGCCTTCGAAGGCCTGCCGAAGAACTACCAGTCGCTGCTGCGCACCGCCTGCCAGGCGACCGACGCGAACATGCTGCAGAAGTACGACTACCTGAACCCGGCGGCGATCAAGCGCCTCGTTGCATCAGGCGCGAAGCTCAGCCCGTTCAGCGCCGAAATCCTCTCGGCCTGCTTCGACAAGGCAAACGAAGTCTATGCCGAAATGGAAGACTCGAATCCGACCTTCAAGAAGATCTGGGACTCGATCAAGGCGTTCCGCGGCGAGTACTACCTCAACGCCCAGATCGCCGAATACAACTACGATACCTTCATGATGATCCAGCAGCGCGGCGGCAAGCTCTAAGCTTTTCGCCCATCGCCGACAGATCAGGAGCCGCTCGCAACATTCGTTGCGGGCGGTTTTTTCGTTTGAAGACATCGACCGGCGAACAAAGCGATTTCGTGGTAGGGTTGCGGCCTCAACGGAGCGGAGGAGCAGCCATGCCAAGCGAAGCTCAATCGGTCGTGCTCGGCCCCGATGGCGGCCGGCGGTACGACATGGGTGCGATCAAGGCGGTCTTCAAAGCCGATGGTGCCGAGACGGCGGGCCGCTTTTCGATCTCGGAATGGTGGCTGGAGGCCCGACACGAGGGGCCGGGCGCCCACAAGCATGATGACAATGACGAGATCTTTTATGTGATCGATGGCACCGCCAGCGTGCTCGTCGGCGACACCTGGCACCAGATGCCGAAGGGTTCGCTGTGCGTCATCCCGCGCGGCACGATGCATGATTTTCGCAACGAGAGCGCCGAGCGCATGGGGCTGCTCAATGTCTTCGTCGGAGGTCCGTTCGAGGAGATGATGCCCATGATCGTCGACTGGTATCGCGACAATCCGGCCAAGCGGATCGAGTGAACAATGCGTTTGGTGTGGCTGCTCTGAGATTGCTGACGGACCATCACCGATGGCTTGTGGCGATATGCGTGCCCTGTTCTCCCTCATCCTCGCCCTTGTGGCGGGGATCCAGCGATCCGACGTCCGTCGGATCGAAAGGCTTTTTTCAGTCCAAGGACTAGGGCTGGCTGGATTCCTGTGACAGGCACGGGGATGAGGGAGAGTGTGGTTTCCGCTCGACCTCCTGCAGGTATCGTGCATCGTTGTTGGCAAACGAAAAGGGCGACCCTTACGGGGCCGCCCTTCTGTTTGGGGTGCCAGCCGTCTTACTTGAACGACGGCGGTTGGCTGAGGTCGTTTGAAGGCGCTGGCTGCGGCTGGGCACCCGTGCCAAACGACGGCGGCTGGCTGAGGTCGTTCGAAGGTGCCGGCTGCGGTTGAGAGCCGCCGCCCTGGTCGGCAGGCTTCTGGTCGAGCGGGCTACCACCCGGAAGCTGCAGGCCGCCCGGAAGGCCGAGACCGCCGCCATTGTCCGGCAATGACAAGCCGCCCCCTGGCGCGAAGCCGGGAACCTCGATCTTGATGGTGTTCGGGTCGACGACCGGTCCCGTTCCCTTGTAGTGCATGACCATCTGCGGGAACATGATCGTCAGTGCCACCATCAGGATCTGGATGCCGACGAAAGGCACCGCACCCCAGTAGATCTGCCCGGTCGTCACCGGTTGGATCGTCTTGCCGGTGAGCCTGTCGAGATAGGGCACCTTTGCCGCGACCGAGCGCAGATAGAAGAGCGCGAAGCCGAAGGGCGGGTGCATGAAGCTCGTCTGCATGTTGATGCCGAGCAGCACGCCGAACCAGATGAGGTCGATGCCGAGCTTGTCGGCAGCCGGCGCCAGGAGCGGCACGATGATGAAGGCGAGCTCGAAGAAATCCAGGAAGAAGGCCAGGAAGAAGACGAGCAGGTTGACGGCGATCAGGAAGCCGGTCTCGCCGCCCGGCATCGCCGTCAGCAGATGCTCGACCCAGAGGTGGCCGTTGACCCCATAGAAGGTGAGCGAGAAGACGCGCGCACCGATGAGGATGAACAGCACGAAGGCCGAAAGCCGCGTCGTCGCCGTCAGCGCGCCACGCACGACGTCCATGTGGAGCCGGCCCTTGGCCGCCGCCATGATCAGCGCACCGACGGCCCCCATGGCGCCGCCTTCGGTCGGCGTCGCGATGCCGAGGAAGATGGTGCCGAGCACGAGGAAGATCAGCGCCAGCGGCGGGATCAGCACGATGATGACCTGCTGGGCGAGCCTGGACATCGCATTGATCTTCAGGCCGCGATCGAGCAGGGCGACGACGTAGATGAAGGCGACGCCCACGGTTGCGCCGAGGATATCGGCGTTCTCGCCATGGGTCGGATAGAGGTAGACATGCGCCGCATAGGCAAAAGCGCCGGCGACGATGAGCGCGATGATCAGCGAGGTGACGCCGGAGCCGAGCGTGCGGGCTTCCGGTGGCAGCGCCGGCATCGAGTCACGCTTCAGGACCGTCATGATCAGAATGTAGACCATGTACAGACCGGTGAGCACGAGGCCCGGGATCAGGGCGCCGGCATACATGTCGCCGACCGAGCGGCCGAGCTGATCGGCAAGGACGATCAGGACGAGCGACGGCGGGATGATCTGGGCAAGCGTGCCCGAGGCGGCGATGACGCCCGAGGCGACCTTCCGGTCATAGCCGTAGCGCAGCATGATCGGCAGCGAGATCAGGCCCATGGCGATGACCGAGGCGGCAACGACACCGGTGGTGGCTGCAAGCAGCGCGCCGACGAAGATGACCGCATAGGCAAGACCGCCGCGGATCGGTCCGAAGAGCTGGCCGATCGTGTCGAGCAGGTCTTCGGCCATGCCCGATTTCTCGAGGACGATCCCCATGAAGGTAAAGAAGGGGATGGCAAGCAATGTGTCGTTCGACATCACCCCCCAGAACCGGTCCGGCAGCGCATTGAGCAGCGGCCAGGAAAGATTGATCGAGTCCGACAGCGGTGCGAGTTCGACGCCGATGATGAAGAACAGGAGGCCGTTGGCGGCGAGGGAGAAGGCGACCGGGTATCCCAGCAACAGGAACACGATCAGCGACGCGAACATGATCGGCGCCAGGTTTTCAGCGATGAATTCGATCATGGACGGGTCTCCGGCGAAACGACATCGTCAAGCGGCGCATGGGTCGGCACGTAGGGTGTCGGGTCCTCCATGTTGCCGGTCATGATCGCGATCTTCTTGATGATCTCGGATACGCCCTGAAACGCGAGCAGCAGAAAGCCGAAGAGGAGGATGGCCTTGGCGGGCCAGATGATCAGGCCGCCGGCCGAGGAAGAGACCTCGCCCGATACGTAGGACATCTTCACGTAGGGGAAGAGGTAATAGAGCACCAGCAGCACGAAGGGCATCAGGAAGAAGAGATGCCCCAGCAGGTCGATCCAGTGCTGCACGCGGCGCGAGAACTGGCCGTACACCACGTCGATGCGGATATGTTCGTTCTGGCTGAGCGTGTAGGCGGCGGCGAACATGAAGGCGGCGCCGAACAGGTACCATTGCGCCTCGAGCCAGGCGTTCGACGACATGTTGAAGATCTTTCGGATGACGGCGTTTCCGGCGCTGACGAGCACGGCCGCCAGGATGAGCCATGAAACCGCCTTTCCGATAAACTCCGTGATCGTGTCTATAAGTCGGCTGAAGCCGAGCAAAGCTCTCATCGATTTCCTCCCCGCAGTGGCTCTTATCGTTATTGTGCCAAGCACAGCCAGAGTGCCGATTTCAAGCGCGCGTTCAAGTCCGCGATGCGATTTTCCCGTGTAGTTCGGCCGCCTCCGACTAAAGTAGAATAGGCTGTCACGGCGCTCTGCTCATTGTTTGTGCAAACCCGTTTTGCAACGGCGGCCCGACGACGGGCGGACGGTTCCAGCCGACCCGCAAGCCGTGCGAATCGGTGTGGAAACGCGGCCACAGGGATCGGTGCGTGCGCCTTACTGCAACGTTGCAGTCTTGAAATCGTATGATTTTTAAGATCGGATGCGCGCACCAACGGAGGACGCCGAAACATGACCGCCATGATCCGCAACCCGATCCTTAGGGGCTTCAACCCGGACCCATCGATCTGCCGCGTCGGAGACGACTATTACATCGCGACCTCCACCTTCGAATGGTACCCGGGCGTGCAGATCCACCACTCGCGGGATCTGGTAAACTGGAAGGTCATTCGCCGGCCGCTGGAGCGCGCAAGCCAGCTCGACATGCGCGGCAACCCGGACAGCTGCGGCATCTGGGCGCCGTGTCTCTCTTACGACGACGGGCTGTTCTTTCTGGTCTACACCGACGTCAAGCGCTTCGACGGCAACTTCAAGGACGCGCACAATTTCATCGTCACGGCGGAGGCGATCGAGGCGACCTGGTCGGACCCGGTCTACGTCAATTCCTCAGGCTTCGACCCGTCGCTGTATCATGACGACGACGGCCGCAAATGGTTCCTCAACATGCAGTGGAACCACCGGACTGAAAGCTTCGGCGGCTCGCCGAAACATCCGGCCTTCGACGGAATCCTGCTGCAGGAGTGGGACGAGCGGACCCGCAAGCTCGTCGGCCCGGTGAAGAACATCTTTGCCGGTTCGCCGCTCGGCCTCGTCGAGGGTCCGCATCTCTTCAAGAAGAACGGCTGGTATTACCTGACGACGGCGGAAGGCGGCACCGGCTACGACCACGCCGTCACCATGGCGCGCTCACGCTCCATCGACGGCCCCTATGAAATGCACCCGGATACCTATCTGATCACGTCAAAGGATCACCCGGAGGCGCCGTTGCAGCGTGCCGGTCACGGGCAATATGTCGAAACGCCTGATGGCCAGGCCTATCACACGCACCTGACCGGCCGGCCGCTTACGCCTCTGCGCCGCTGCACGCTCGGCCGCGAGACGGCGCTGCAGAAATGCGTCTGGCGCGACGACGGCTGGCTCTATCTGGAGAATGGCGGCCCGGTGCCAGAGGTGCTCGTGCCCGCGCCGGGGCCGGTGGAAGAGCTGCAGGCGCCTGATGTCGTGGAGACGGATTTCGACGACGACGCACTTCCTCTGGAGTTCCAGTGGCTGCGCACGCCGCGGCCGGAGCGGATCTTCTCGCCGGAGAGGAGAGCCGGTCATCTCCGGCTCTTCGGCCGCGAGAGCATCGGCAGCTGGTTCGAGCAGGCGCTGGTGGCGCGGCGGCAGGAGCATCATTCCTTCCGCGCCGAAACAGCCGTCGACTTCACGGCCGAAACCTACCAGCAGGTCGCGGGCCTGACGCATTACTACAACCGCCACAAGTTCCATGCACTCGGCGTCACCTGGCATGAAACGCTGGGGCGGGCGCTGACGATCCTGTCATGCCCGGGTGATTTCCCGCATGGCCGGCTGGAATTTCCACTTGGCAGCGGCGTCGCCATTCCGGATGGCCCGATCGAGCTTGCCATGGAGATCCGCGACAACGATCTGCAGTTCTTCTGGCGGGAGAGGCGGGCAGGCGATTGGCGCGCGGTCGGCCCGGTTCTCGATGCGGGCGTGGTCTCGGACGAGGGTGGCCGCGGCGAGCATGGATCCTTCACCGGCGCCTTCGCCGGCATGTTCGCCTTCGATACATCCGGTGCCGGCAAGCCCGCCGATTTCGATTGCTTCCGTTACGTCAGTCTTGGTGCGGGCTAATGCAAAAACATTAGAAAATACGAATAAGCATCAGATATCATTGCGTATTTGTAATGTAGAGTTTCATATTCGGTTCAGGAAGCGTGGCCTAATTTCCGGGTGCATACAACGAAAGGACACCCGAATGAAACGTCTCCTGATCGCGCTCGTCGCCAGCTCCGTTCTGATCACGCCGGTCGCGGCCCTTGCCCAGCCGGCAGGATCTTTCGAGGTGGCGCAGAATTATGATCGCTCCCGCCGCCCAATCGACCGGAATGGCGATCGCCATATGGATCGTCACGTCGACCGCCATGTCGACAAGCACGTCACGATCGAGAAGCGCGTGATCGTCAAGAAGAAGGAGCGCTGGGCGCGCGGTCATCGCCTGTCGCCGGCCGAACGCCGCCACATGGCGCAGGTGCGCGACTACCGTTACTACAAGCTGCGCCCGCCGCCGCGCGGCCAGCAGTGGGTGCGGTCTGGCAACGACTTCCTGTTGATCAGCCTTGCAACCGGCGTCATCGTCGGCCTGACCACGGTTCGCTGATCCTCACGGATCGCCGATACAACAAAGGGGTGGCGTTCACTACGCCGCCCCTTTGCCGTTTCCAAGGGCGGTGACGGCGCCCGGTCGTTCTCCAAACAGCAGTCCTTCGATCTCGCCCGCTACATCCAGCATATCCACTTCGCTCCAGGGTGCATCCCCGAGAATGGGATCGAACATCGGCACCGGACGCCCGGCGGCGTTGAGCGCCATGCAGATGAAGCGTGGTCGGCGCTGGGCGCGCGCAGTGTCTGCCATCAGGCGGCCCGTGGCGACCAGTTGGCGAAGGGATCGGCGAGATCGCGCCAGCGCTCCGGACGGAAGCTATCGTCGGCAATCAAGCAGGCGTCGAGTTCGGCGCGAAGATTTGCCTCGTCCATCGGGTCGGCGCCGATGAACACGATCTCCTGGCGGCGATCGCCCCAGACCGGATCCAGGTAGGGACCGACTGCCTTCAGGAAACCCGGATCACGCGGCCACTGCTCCTTCGGCACGGCCGACCACCAAAGGCCCATCTTTCCTGTACGGACCAGCGGCCCCGCCTGGCTGATCTCGCCGACATAGTGCGGGCGGGTCGCGAGCCAGAAGAAACCCTTGGCGCGGAGCACGCCCGGCCAGGAGCGGTTGAGGAACGCCTGGAAGCGCATGGGGTCGAGCGGACGGCGGGCGCGATAGACGAAGGAGCGGATGCCGTATTCCTCGGTCTCTGGGATATGTTCCTTGAAACCATGCAGTTCCTTGTACCAGAGCGGGT
Organism: Ensifer sp. 2TAB8; assembly: GCF_052115125.1. Classification (NCBI taxonomy): domain Bacteria; kingdom Pseudomonadati; phylum Pseudomonadota; class Alphaproteobacteria; order Hyphomicrobiales; family Rhizobiaceae; genus Ensifer; species Ensifer sp. 2TAB8. The sequence continues at coordinate 148,512 of NZ_JBFRGB010000010.1, forward strand.
GTTCTTCGGCCTTGGCGAGATCGAAGCGACCGGTCCCAAGAACCTCGCGCAGGTTCACCTTGCCAAAATCGGTCTCGATCAGCTGCGCATCGGGATTGAGCCCGACGATGATCTTGCGGGCGGCATCCACCTGCTCGGGCGTCGCCGTGCCGATCTTGTTGAGGACGACGACATCGGCAAATTCGATCTGCTCGACCAGGAGGTCGACCAGCGTGCGCGTATCGCCTTCGCTGGCGGTCTCACCGCGATCGGCGAGGAAATCGAGCGAGGAATAGTCAGCGATCAGGTTCACGGCGTCGACGACGGTCACCATCGTGTCGAGGCGCGCGACATCGGCAAGGCTCTCGCCGTCCTCGTCGCGAAAATCGAAGGTGGTGGCGACGGGCAGGGGCTCGGAAATGCCGCTCGATTCGATCAGCAGATAGTCGAAGCGGTTCTGTTCCGCGAGGTTGCGGACCTCCTTCAGGAGATCGTCGCGCAGCGTGCAACAGATGCAGCCATTGGTCATTTCTACAAGCTGTTCTTCCGTGCGCGACAGACCGGCGCCGCCGTCGCGCACCAGTGCCGCATCGATGTTGACCTCGCTCATGTCATTGACGATGACTGCGACGCGCAGGCCGTCTCGGTTCGAAAGCACGTGGTTAAGCAGCGTCGTCTTGCCGGCGCCAAGGAAGCCGGAGAGAACGGTGACAGGGAGCTTTTCCATCAATTGGTTCCTGAATGTTATATCGTTACATACGATGCGAAGAGAAAAGGCGAGCGCGGACGCCCGCCGGATACGCGAGTTCGAAGTTTGGCGTTCGACCCTTCGGCAGGACCCGATTTGCCGCTCAGCCAGTCGTTCTCATAACCTCCTCCGTAACCGGTGGCTGACCTTCCGCTCGTCATCCTCGGCTTGACTGGAGGAACGGTTCTGCCTCCGTCCACGGTGATGCTTGGGTCAAGCCCGAGCATGACAGAAGAAGGGGACGAGGGGACGCTGGAAGGAGGAGGAGGCGGGCGCGAACGCCCACCTCGCCGTCTTGGGAGGACGGGTCAGCTTGCCGAGGCGAGGCAGGTTTTCAGCGAGGTGCCGATCCCTTCCATCATCTGGAAGTAGAGATCCGGGCCAGCGTCGAGGGTGCCGGCTTCCGGGTCGAGGGTGCCGGATTTCGCCGGCGTTCCCTCGATCACCACATTGATCAGCTTAGGCTCGAACTGCGGTTCGGCAAAAACGCAGGTTGCGCCGAGTTCCTTGATCTTGGCGTGGATCTGCGACAGCCGCTCCGCACCCGGCAGCACCTCCGGGCTGACGGTGATCGAGCCGGCGACGCGGACCTTGTAGCGATGCTCGAAATACTGGTAGGCGTCGTGGAAGACGACGAAGGGCTTGTCCTTCACCGGCGCCACGGTCTCCGTCAGCTTGGTGTCGAGCGCGTCCAGCCGTTTGTTCAGCGCTTCCAGATTGGCCTTGTAGGCGCCGGCGTTGTCCGGATCGGCCGCGGCAAGCGTCTTTTCGATCTCGGCGGCCATGGCCTTGGCATTCATCGGGTCGAGCCACATGTGCATGTCGGTATCGCCGTGTCCGTGGTCGTGGTCGTGCCCGTGGTCGTGCGCTTGGGCCGCTTCCGGCGCAGCGGCGTGATCGTGCTCCGCTTCGCCTTCCGCATGCTTGTGGCCTTCCTCTCCGTGGCCCTCATCGCCATGACCTTCTTCGCCATGGTCATGGTCTTCGAAAGCACCGCCTTCGCGGAACTTCAGCTTCTCGATGCCGGGGGCCTCGCTGAGCTCCACCACTTTCGCGTCGCCGGAAAGCGCATCGAGCGGCTTGTCGAGGAAGGCTTCGAGCCCGGGGCCGACCCAGAAGACCACCTTCGCCGCCTGCAGGGCCGACGCGTTGGAGGGCTTCATGTTGTAGGTGTGCGGGGATGCCGCGCCCTCGACGATCAGCGATGGCTCGCCGACGCCCTGCATGATCGAGGCGACGAGGGAGTGGATCGGCTTGATCGAAACCACCACATTGGGGCCAGCAGCGAATGCCGGCGCGGTGAAGAACATGGTGGAGGCAAAGAGCAGGGCGGATGTCGATTTCATCGGGTTCTCCGGGCTTGAATGACGCACCTGGCCGCATCGACCGGGCGCGCTGTCGGGCATGCAATCTCTTGCTTCAGCAGGTCGTTGATGGCCTTGAAGTCGTCATGTAATGTTATTACATCAATTGCGTTATGCTATAACGTGTGCGATAGCCAGTGGCAACCATCCAATCCGGAATTTTTTCATGCTGAATTTCCGCTCCCCAGAAACGCTGCCGCTGGTCAATCTCAGCAATACGGGCGTGCGCCGCAACGGCCGCTGGCTGGTGCGTGGCGTCGAGTTCTCGATCAGCCCGGGCGAGATCGTCACGCTGATCGGGCCGAATGGCTCGGGCAAATCGACGACGGCGAAGACGGCGATCGGCGTGCTGAAGCCGGACGAGGGCCATGTCGAACGCAAGCCAGGCCTGAAGGTCGGTTACGTGCCGCAGAAGCTTGCGGTCGACTGGACGCTGCCTTTGACGGTCGAGCGGCTGATGACGCTGACCGGTCCGCTGAAGGGCCGGGAGATCGAGGAAGCGCTGTCGGCGACCGGCGTGCTGCATCTGGCGAAATCCGAGGTGCAGCATCTCTCCGGTGGCGAATTCCAGCGCGCGCTGCTCGCCCGCGCCATTGCCCGCAAGCCGGACCTGCTGGTGCTCGACGAGCCGGTTCAGGGGGTCGACTTCAGCGGTGAGATCGCACTCTACGAACTGATCAAGCAGATCCGTAACCGCACCGGCTGCGGCATCCTGTTGATCTCGCACGACCTGCACATCGTCATGGCCGAGACCGATACGGTCGTTTGTCTCAACGGCCATGTCTGCTGCCGCGGCACGCCGCAGGTGGTCAGCCAGAGCCCCGAATACCAGAAGCTCTTCGGACGTCGGGCCGCCAATGCGCTTGCCGTTTACAGCCACCACCACGACCACACCCATCTGCCCGATGGCCGGGTGCTGCATGCGGACGGTTCGATTACCGAGCATTGCTATCCCGGCGACGGCCACCACCACGACCACGAGGAAAACGTGCACGATCACGGCGAGGATTGCGGTTGCGGCCATCATTCGCGGCTGCATGGCTATGACGCGAAGGAGAAGCGCGATGCTTGACGATTTCTTCGTGCGCGCACTGATCGCCGGCATCGGCATCGCCGTCATGGCCGGGCCGCTCGGCTGCTTCGTCATCTGGCGCCGCATGGCCTATTTCGGTGACACCATGGCGCATTCGGCGCTGCTCGGTGTGGCGCTGTCGCTGCTGCTCGAGCTCAATCTGATGCTCAGCGTCTTCATCGTCGCTTCCGTCGTCTCGGTGCTGCTCCTCTTCCTGCAGCGGCGCGGCGCGCTGTCGACGGATGCGTTGCTCGGCATCCTCTCCCATTCGGCGCTGTCCGTCGGCCTCGTCATCGTCGCCTTCATGACCTGGGTGCGCATCGATCTGGTCGGCTTCCTCTTCGGCGACATTCTCGCGGTCTCCGAATCCGATATCGACATCATCTGGGGTGGCGGCATCCTGGTGATTTTTGCGATCGTCTATCTCTGGCGACCGCTCTTGGCTTCGACCGTCAATCCCGAGCTGGCCGAAGCCGAGGGGCTGAAGCCCGAGCGCACACGGCTCTTCTTCATGCTTTTGATGGCGCTTGTGATCGCGATCGCCATGAAGATCGTCGGCATTCTGCTTATCACCTCGCTCCTGATCATCCCGGCCGCAACCGCACGGCGCTTCTCGACTTCGCCGGAGGTGATGGCGGTGCTTGCCTCGGTCATCGGGGCGCTCGCCGTCACCGGCGGACTTTTCGGCTCGCTGCACTGGGATACGCCGTCGGGACCGTCTATCGTCGTTGCCGCGGTTGGGCTTTTCGTTCTGAGTCTGCTACCGATCGGCCGCCGCCCGATCGAGGCAGCGCATCATTCCACGCCCGGAGGACACCACTGATGGTTACGCCGCAACTGACCAAGAACCAGACGCTGGTGATGGATGCGCTCAGCCATTCCGAAGGGCCGATGAGCGCCTATACCATTCTCGACAAGCTGCGCGATCATGGCTTCCGCGCGCCGCTTCAGGTCTATCGCGCACTGGACAAGCTGCTCGAATACGGCCTCGTCCATCGGCTGGAGAGCATCAATGCTTTCGTTGCCTGCACCTGCCCGCACGATCACGAGCACGACCATGGCGTCACTGCCTTCACCATCTGCGAAGGCTGCGGCCAGGTGACGGAGTTTCACGACGAGGCCATCGAGCAGCGGCTTTCGACCCTGACCCGGGCACAGAACTTCAAGACCGAGAAGACCACGATCGAGATCCGCGGCCATTGCCAGAGCTGCGCCTAAGTTCGGCGCTGCCATGCTGGGCGCAAGAGCCTGATTGGCTGGAGCTCAGTCCAGCCGGGTGAGATCGGCGGCGTAGCGCCGCCAGTTCTTGACGTAATGCGCTGCCGAGCGCTTCAAGCCTTCGACTGCCGCCTCGTCGAGGGTGCGGATCGCCTTGGCTGGCGCGCCGACGATCAGCGAGTTGTCGGGAAATTCCTTGCCTTCGGTCACCAGCGCATTGGCGCCGACCAGGCAGTTGCGGCCGATCCTGGCGCCGTTGAGCACTGTCGCGCCCATGCCGATCAGCGAGTTCTCGCCGATGGTGCAGCCATGGATGATCGCGCCATGGCCGATGGTACAACCTTCGCCGATCGTCACCGGAAAGCCCGGGTCAACATGGATGACGACGTTTTCCTGGATGTTGGCGCGGGCGCCGAGCCGGATCGGCTCATTGTCGCCGCGCAGCGTTACTCCGAACCAGATTCCGACCTCGTCGCCGATCTCGACCTGGCCGATGACGTTTGCGTCAGGCGCCACCCAGTAGCTGCCTTTCGGCGGTGTCTGCGGGCGAAGCGATCCAAGGGCATAAAGCGGCATCGGCAGGTATCCTTCATGTCGTCTGAAATGATGCAATGCCAGGACGGGCGGTTGATGCCTTTCCTGGGCGGTCTCTTCTAGAACATCCTTCGCACGTTCATGCGGACGCTGGAGGCTCTAGAGAACGCTCACGGCAAGGGCTGCGACGCCGTCGACGCCGCAGGTGACCTCGTCGCCGCGCACCACGGCACCAACGCCCGAGGGCGTGCCGGTCATGATGACGTCGCCAGGAGCAAGGGTGAAGAGTTTCGAGAGTTCGGCGATGATCTCCGGCACTTTCCAGATCATCTGGTCGAGATCGCCCTGCTGGCGCATTTCGCCATTCACCTTCAGCCAGATATTGCCGTTCACGGGATGGCCGATCGCCTCGGCCGGCGCGATCGCCGAGACCGGAGCGGAATGTTCGAAGGCCTTGGCGGCGGCCCAGGGCTTGCCGGCCTTCTTGGCCTCCGCCTGCAGATCGCGGCGGGTGAAATCGATCCCGACGGCATAGCCGTAGACGCAATCCAGCGCATCCTCGACGGCGATGTTGCTGCCGCCGCGCTTCAACGCCACGACGAGTTCGACCTCGTGATGAACATCCGAGGTCAGCGGCGGGTAGGGGAAGGCGCTACCGGCGGCAAGCAGGTTGTCCGGGTTCTTCTGGAAGAAGAACGGCGGCTCGCGGTCCGGATCGTGGCCCATTTCGATGGCATGGGCGGCATAGTTACGGCCGACGCAATAGACCCGGCGAACCGGAAATCCGACGAGGCCACCGGAGATCGGCAACAGCACGGGAAGCGGAGGAGGGATGGTTTCCATGATCGTCCGGTCTTGCGCGTCTATCTGTCTTCGATCGACAGGAAGATCGCTGCGCGTTTGATGGGCGCTCGCCGTCGGCCGATTTCGGCTTCGAGCGAGGCAGGAGAGAATCCGGACGTTACTGCATAAATCCGCGAATCGGAATCGATCCGTAGAAAAATAAGACAGGGATCAAGGATGAGGTTGCGGCTGAAGCGCGCCCGGATGGGCGCGCGAATTCACGACACCCGAGAAGGTGCCGTGATCGGATAACTCAGGCGCACTGCGCGTAGGCCTGAAGCTGATCTCGGGTCAGGAATCGACCGTCCGAGCGCGAATTGAGCTCCGGATGGCTATATTCGAGACTGGGAACCTGGGGAAGCTCAAGCGCCTGGCGCACGGTCATGATGCCGAGGTCGCGGCGGCCACCTTCTCGCTTCACGGTGACTTCAACGATGCGATAGAGATTGCTCTCGCTCATATTTTCTCTCCCGTATATCGTTTTTTTGAATTCCCTTGCGGGGATTAACGCGCTCCGAAATTGGTTTTTATGAGGCACCTCAGAATATAGGCCAGAGAAATGAAGGCTTCACGACAGAAATTGGGCCGTTTCTGGAAAAATCATGCGCGATTGGGCGACAATGCGCCGAAATGATGCAGTTTTCGGGCAAATGCCCAAGATCTGAGCCAACCGTCAGTCAGCAAGCGACGGGCTATGCGACTTCAACTAAAACGGTAGCTTGCGCCCGCGGATGGCGAGCGTTTGCCGCTCAGAACGGCGAGACATGTCCGGCGCGGGCGCGCCTCAGTGGGTGCCTAGTTCGGCTTCCTCGGCGGCCGAGATGAACAGCGTTCGTGCCTCTTCGGCCGTGCGGCGACCATCGATGGCGGCGCGGCAGGCGCTGCGGGCGGCAACATAGAACGGCCCGCGACGGGGCCAATGATCGGCAAGGCAAGCAAGTGCGTCCCTGGGACCTTTTACGGTGCGGCAAACGCCGCCAACAAAGTCGAGTTCGATCGGCTGTTTCCAGACTAATTGCATGCGTCTCCTCCTCGAGATCATCTCAATGAATGCCGGCACCGCGGCTGTCGGCCCCTGGCTCCTCTCAAGTGGCCTCGACAGTCGATCTTGCTAATGTAGCGCAGGAGGACGGATTTGTAAGCAGCTTTTCCGTGTTTCTGCGGTCCGCTGCACGCGCCGGCGGTAGTCCGTGGGGCGGATGAGAGATGTAGCGAGCCTAGCAGGAGACGTCGCGCTGCAGCCGTTCGGCATAGGCGCGGCCAGCAATGAGCAGCCGCCCCTCGCTCGTGTTGCCGGCGAGATAGTCGTCGATCAGCATTCTGGCATGGCGCCGCGCCGGCTCGCCGTCGCGCGCCCAGCCCTGTTCGATGCAAAGCACGTCGAAGACGCGCTGCAGCCTTGCCATGTCGACCTTCGACAGCGCCAGGCATTGTGTCGCTCGCAATGGGGCCACCCGTCCCTCCCGTTCGGCCGCGCTTTTAGGCGCACTATGGCAGAACGCGGCCGAATTGAACCCCTTGGGAATGAGGGGTCAGAAGGGCGCCCCGACCACTTTGTTCAGGGCAGCGAGATAGGATCCCAAGTTCCGGGCAATCAGGCCGCAGGGACGACGCGGTCGACCTTGGTGCGGCGGCCGCCTTCTTCGATGCGGTAGTAGTCGGATCCGATCAGGGCGTACTGGTCGCAGCGGTGGCCGCCGTCCTCGAAGGCGATGCAGACTTCGTCGCCGGTGATCGTGTAGCTGCCGCCATCGCGCACCTCGTAGTCGCGATAGCCGTAGCGGCCGTCGGCGAAATAGGTGGAGGCGACACCGTTGAGATTGTAGCGCAGTGTCTTGCCAACGAGGAAGTCCCGGAGCGCGTCACCCGAAAGGGTCGGCACGGAGGGAGCGACAGGCCTCGGCCTTGCGATTTCCGGCGTCTCCAGTTCCATCGACTGGCATCCGGCCAATAGAAGCGTGAACAGTGCCGCGATCGCGCGTTTCATGCCGTCCGTCCTTTTTCCTGGCTACTGTATCGATACAGGGCGCTGCCTTACCTTATAGGTCCTTAGTTCGAAATGGATTAAAGGCGAAACTAGGGAGCAGGTGCTTGGACAGTGACCACTGGCATATCGATAGACGCGCGGCGCTGTAATCGCCTTGGGTCGTTCCTGTCAAGTCCGGGGAGCCGCAAGGGCGGAAATCGCGTCACGCGTCGTGCTGCGCCGGCGGGTCCGCGTAGTAGAGAAAGAGGTTGGCGGACGCCTCTGCACCGGCCATGGCTGCTTCTCCGAAAGATCCGGCATCCTCGACGTTCTGCCACGCGGCCCTGAGATCGGCGAGGCACGTGGCGATGGAATCGACGATCGCCTGCTTGTCTTGCGCCTGCATGACGAGAGCTGCCACCGTCGCATTCAGGATCGACAGCTGTCCGAGTTGCGCTGCATCGCCATGGAGGCGAAGCTCCTCAGCGCTCATATCGTCCGGGGATTTCGACATCGCATGATTCCTTCGCTTTTCGGTTGCAGCGAGAGGCGATCATTTCCCGGCGAAGAAGGCAAGCTTCCGCCCAGTGAGCGCCGAGACCCGGCGCTGTCGGTTCGAACCCGGGCGGCCTGCTGTTTTTTGCGCGCTAGCAGAGTGCGCGTCAGAACAGGCTGCCGGCAACGGCCGCGGCGACGGTGGCGGCCAGCGCTGCCAACAGGAACGCTGCGCCTATCGCGGTCGCTATTGTGCGTCGGCGCCGTGCGCCGCTCCAATCGTAGCTCATGTCTTCGCTCCGACGACGATCAAGTCAAAGCGGGACGATCGGCGATTCTGCTTAACAAAATGGAAACCATGCTGATGGCGGAGTATCGGGGGGGCGGAGGCGGTCCTCGCGACGTTGTGCGGCCTCCGCCCGACTGGCGATCCCGTCAGCCCCGCATCGTGCGGAGTTCCGGGAAGTCGTACCAGCGCAGTCTCTTGTCGCCGCAGCGGGAATCGTACGAGCTCGAGTCAACGATTTTCCCATCGCGCAGGGCATAGCCACCGACCTGCAATACTTCCTGAATCCTCGTTTCCCTGAAGCGAACGCAGAACGCGTAGATCTTGGCTTCGGGATTGAGCAAGACCACGCTCGATATCTCCGCCGTCTTGAACTGGGCGCCCTTGGCGTCGATTGACCGCATCACGGCAACATACTCCCTGCGCACCGCCGCCGACGGCGGCTTTTGCGTTGCCAGGACGGATTCCGGCGCCGGCGGCTGGCAGCCCGAGAGCGCAAGCGCGGCCAGTCCGAGGTAGAGATATTTCAGCATCGATGTTCCCCATAGATTTTTGCCGCGCAGGTTGTAGCCGGCAAGTGTGATGGCCGCAATATCAATTGGATAGCCGGACGTCCTGTCCGGCGATCGGCGGACTCCTGGTTGCGTCGAGAGAGGGTCCGTCCGTTTCGTTCGCACCGTCTCGCATTCTTGGGCGTTGCGCTGTATAAGGCGCGGTCCCCTGTGGGAGCCTTGGCGCCAATCGGGCCCCGGTGCTACAGACCCGCCGTGCGTGCTACATTGTGGCACCGGCGTGCAGAGCCAGAATAACGAGAGTTGATCGAGCATGGCAGAAGGCCGCGCGCAGCCTGGAAATCCGGGCAACCGTCACTATTTCAACGCACCGGTCTTCGCCGTGGCGCCCATGATCGACTGGACCGATCGCCACTATCGCTTCTTCGCGCGGCAGCTGTCGAAGCATGCGTTGCTCTATACGGAAATGATCGTCGCCGAAGCGATCCTGCGGGGCGACCGGCAGCGGCTGCTCGGCTTTGACGTCTCGGAGAACCCGGTCGCGCTGCAACTTGGCGGCAACGATCCCCGGAAGATGGCGGAGGCGGCGGCCATCGCCGAGGCTTTCGGCTATGACGAGATCAACATGAATGTCGGCTGCCCGTCGGACCGGGTGCAATCGGGCACCTTCGGCGCCTGCCTCATGCAGGAGCCGGAAACGGTCGCGGCCTGCGTTTCGGCGATGAAGGCGGCGGTCAAGATCCCGGTGACGGTCAAGTGCCGCATCGGCGTCGACGATCAGGACCCGGAGGTGGCGCTGCGCAGGCTGGTTGCGCAGGTGGTCGATGCCGGCACGGATGCCGTCTGGGTGCATGCTCGCAAGGCGTGGCTGCAGGGCTTGAGCCCCAAGGAAAACCGCGAGATCCCACCGCTCGACTATGACCTTGTGCATCGGCTGAAGCGGGAAAATCCTAATCTTTTCATCGGTATCAATGGTGGCCTTCAGACCTTGAGCCAGGCGCTTGAGCAACTGCGACACCTTGACGGCGTCATGCTCGGCCGTGCCGCCTATCACGACAGTGCGATGCTGACGGCGGCCGATGGCCATTTCCCGCACCCGCTCACAGGAACGGCGGCGCAGCCTGCGGGCGAATTTTCCGAGCGTGGTCACCGGCTCGATCTCGATTTCTGGAGCGATGTCCGTGACGCTATGGCCGCGTATGCCGCGACGCATATCGCCAACGGCGGCCGGCTGATCCATGTGACGCGGCACATGGTCGGCCTGTTCCAGGGCTGGTCGGGCGCCCGGCGCTACCGACAGATCCTGTCTTCCGATGCGACCCGCCAGGGGGCAGGGCCGGAAGTGATCCACGCAGCCTTCGGTGCGGTGTTCGAGGCGACGGCGGCGAAGCAGGCGGCGGAGTAGCTCGCTGAGAACCGCTGAGAACTATCGAATGCAGCGGTTCGAAATCTACGTCGACGATCAGCTCATTGGGTATACGGCGTTCGAGAACGGCGATGCCGCAATGGGCGTTACGTTTGGACGGTTCTTGCCTACCAGCGCATATCGCCGCGACATCATCACCAAAGAAAGCGTCATCGTCGTCATGCTCGGGGATACGGTGATCCGATCGACCGGCGGCGCGTATATCGAAGACTATTTCGAGGAGCTGGGCGAAATCGAGGTCGCGATCCTCGGCGTAGATTGCCCGCCGTATGGCGAGTTGTTTCCGGAGCTCAAGGCCGCTTACGAGGCGGGGCTTCGGAGCTGACGGACCAGATTGTCCGAGGCATGTCCCTGGGGCATCGATCCCCTGAAACGAAAACGGCGCCCCTTGCGGAGCGCCGTTTCCTTGAAGACTGTCCGATCGGACGATCCGGCTTATGCAGCCTGGATGTTGACGGCCTTCGGGCCCTTGCCCATGCGGTCCGGCTCGGTGTCGAAGGTGACCTGCTGGCCATCCTTGAGGGTTGCAAGGCCAGCGGCCTGAACGGCGGAGATGTGTACGAACACGTCCTTCGCGCCGCCATCCGGCGTGATGAAGCCGAAGCCCTTGTCCTGGTTGAAGAATTTAACGATGCCCTTAGTGGCCATGGAAGAAGTCCTTTTCCTTCAGTCAATTTGCGTTGCCCGCGCCCCCTGGGGGATGTGGGCATCTCGTCTTCCGCTTGCAAGCGGAAAGGCGTCGAGTGGTCACGATTCGGGGAAAAGACGTCTACGGTGCCGCTGCCGGCAGTCCCAACACGAGGTCGGGCGCAGTTGAAAGTCCAGTCTCCGGGATAGAAATCGCCCGAACGGCGCAAGAAGTGACAGTATTTGCAGAAAAAGGCAAGTACCTTGTGCGTTGCGTCAAAGGGCGAACCTGCCGTCTTCGCAAGGCATTTGCCGGTTCTTGCAGCTCCCTTCACTCCTCCGTCAGAAAAATCGGGGACGGCCCGTTTCTCGACACAATTTCGTCCCGACCTCGACCGAACGTGCGCGCCGCCGACGGGGCTGTTTGCTGCGCCCGAGCGGATGGCGTCGTTGCGTCTGGCATCGAGCCGGAGGCTTGCACATCTTCGGGATAACGCGCAGGCTTTACCGAAGGTTGGTTCCGTCTTGGCCGGCGATGGCGTAGCCAAGGGGCAGGGGCGGCGGCCGCGCCATGCGAAGCGTCGCCTTGGCCGGACGAAGTTTCGCCTTGGCCGGACGAAGTGTCGCTCTGGCAGGAAGATTGTGTGGTCGTGCCGGACCAAATGGCGTCCGGATCGGATAATGTGTCGTCTTGACCGGACGAGAGTATTGCGAGGGCCGGACGACTGCGTCGCCCGGAGAATGCGCCGGACGGCTTTGCCGGGCGGTGGAGTGACTTACGGAGAGGGACAGCGTGATCGACCCTTACGAACTGCTTGGACTGGAACGCGACGCGGACAATCAGGCAATCCGCAGCGCCTATCGCAAGGCGGCGAAATCGGCGCATCCGGATTCCGGCGGCGATCCCGAACAGTTTGCGCGCCTGCAGATAGCCTACGAACTGCTCAAGGATCCGGTGCGCCGCAAGGTCTATGACGATACCGGCTACGATCCGCAGCTCGCCGATCCACGTGACCTCAAGGGCCTGATGATGCTGGAAACGCTGGTCAACGAGTTCATTCTCGACGAACGCGAGCCCGGTAGCTTCGATCCCGTCGCCGCCATGCGGCGCAAGCTTTCGGACGATATCGTCAAGAGCCGTTTCCATATCCTCGAGCTTGAGCGCCACCGCGCCCGCGTGCGCAAGCACCTCGACCGCCTCGGCCGCCGGCCGGAGACCGACGTGCTCGGTTCGATGCTGCGCGCCCGCTCGCGGTCGATTGCCGAGGCGATCAAGAACACCGACGAGCAGATCAAGGCCATCGAGCAGGCCTATGAGATGCTGGAAGGCTATTCCTACGAACTGGAAGCGCTGGAGGTGAAGGCGCATGCGGCGGAGTAGGGTCGTCTCTCAACTATAGGTGCGGTGCACGCCTGACGCCGGCGGTACCGTTGCCGTCCGCGCTCCACGGAGCCGCGCATTTTCTTCTGCCACGGCCCCCGCTGTGCAGACGCGGCCTTGGGTGTCATAATCTTCCGTCCTGTTCCGGTTGGCCGTAGACTGCGGCCGTGATCGACGGTGAGGGGGGAGTGAGATGCGGCGTCGCTCGGGCATGCGCCTTGGTCTTTTCGTGACGGCGGTCGTGCTGATCGCCTATCTCGCGGTCTGCTATTTCCTCGTGCCCGAACTCTGGATCTTTCACGACGACCGTCGGAAAACTCCGCTCAATGCCATGGTCACATCGACGGAACAGGGTATTCCGGGCGACCCTATCAATGTCGGGCTGGTCGGCTCCAGGGAGCAGATCATTCGTGCCTTTACGGCCGCCGGCTGGGATGCCGCCGACAAGGTCACGCTGCGGTCTTCGATCGATATCGGCCTCAGCGTCGTGCTTGATCGCCCGGATCTGGATGCACCCGTCAGCCCGCTGTTCTACGAGGGGCGCAAGCAGGACCTGGCCTTCGAAAAACCGGTCGGCCGCAGCGCCGACCAGCGCAACCATGTGCGCTTCTGGCAGACCACGACGACGGCCGAGGGCGACAGGCCGCTCTGGCTCGGTTCGGCCAGTTTCGACCGCGGCGTGGGCCTGAGCCACGACACCGGACAGATCACGCACCACATCGGCCCCGACCTCGACGCCGAACGCGATCTGGTGATCGGCGACCTCGGAAAGGCCGGGCAGGTGCCGTCGACCTATGAGATCCCCGGCGTCGGTGCGACGACAACCGGTCGCAACGGCGGCGGCGACCCCTATTTTACCGACGGCATGACCCTGGTCGGCGTGCTCGATCCGGCGATCGAAGACAGCGGTGCGAAGGCAGGCAAATGACGCCAGGCGTTTTCGCCTGCACGCGTAGCCGGGAACAGGCGGCGTCAAGGCGGGACGACACCCACTCTGACGCCACCATGCCTTAGGCCGACCGGCCCATGAACTGCGACAGCGACGCGAAGTCGTCATGCAGGTGACCGGCGGCAATCGCCCGACGGAAGATCGCCTCGTAGCCGTCGGTAATCGTCCGGTCGATGCCGCGGGCTTCCATCAGGTCGACGAGATGGCGGAAGGCGCCAAAGTGCGGCGAGACGGAGGAGAGCGTTTCGGCGTCGGCGGTATAGCGACCGGCGGCGCTGCGCCTGATCAGATCGGCAACCAGCCCCTCGACCACCGGCGCCGTTGCCGACCACTGCTTGTCAAGCGTTTCCAGATCGATCGCCTCGGCGCGGCAGACGGCGATCGACTGCAGCGCGCCGAACAGCGCGCCCCACATCAGGGCGAGCAGGGCGCTGTCGAGCGCATTGGCAAGGCCCGGATCCGTGCCGATGTACTGGACATTGCCGCCGAGCGCCCGCAGCACGTAGCGCGCCGCCTCGAAGACGTCTGCCGGCCCGGAGACCAGCAACGTGCCCGCCTCGGTGCCGATGAAATCCGGTGTCGCCAGGATCGCGCCGTCGAGATGGCGGATGCCGTGCCGCGCTGCCCAGCCCTGCACCTCGCGGGCGCCATCCGGTGTTCCCGAAGTCAACTCGACGATCAGCTTGTCGTGAAGCGCGGTGGCAACAGCGCCGTTGCGCAGCAGGCCCTCCGTCGCCGCATAGTCGCTGACATTGACGATGACGATGGCGCTCGCCGCAACAGCATCGCCAACGCTTGCGGCGACCTCGGCCCCGGCTGCGGCGAGCGGCGCCGCCTTTTCGGCCGTGCGGTTCCAGACCGTCGTGCGGTAGCCGGCGGCCAGCAGCGCGCGCGCCAGCGCCGATCCCATGCGCCCCATTCCCAGAACGCTGATTGCAGGTTGCATTTTCAATCTCCATATCCATGGCGCGCGGGCGTTTGTTCTCGCCTGTATCGCGCTTGACCCGTGACGCGGCCGGCGGCTGCCGGTGCGGGTCAGACGTATGGTGGGATCACCGCGGCGCAATACGCACCCGGCGGTTAGTGGTTACGCTGAAGTAAGGGAGAAGGACGTGACGAGACCGATGGAAAATTGCGGCTTTGCCACCGCGTTGAAGGCGATCGAAGGCAAGTGGAAGGTCGATATCCTCTGCGAACTCGGCACCGCCGCCCGCCGCTTCGGCCGCCTGCGCCAGGCGATCCCCGCCATCAGCGAAAAGATGCTGGCGCAGCAGCTACGCGAACTGGAGGCCGACGGCCTTGTCAGCCGCACGACCTATCCGGAAACTCCGCCCAAGGTGGTCTATTCGCTGACGACACGCGGCGCGGCGCTGAACGTGGCGGCGGAGGCCTTGTGTCAGTGGGGCTTGAGGTACGGCGACGACGCAGGGCAGGTCGAGGCGAGGGCGGTTGCATCCGCCTAGCGGCCGATCTCGGGTGGCCTCGTGCCGGCTCACTTTCGAGCGCGGCGTTGGAACAGCAATGTCGGCCGCCGAAGCCCCTCGATCTGTTGCCGGGGCTGTTGGCGCCTCGATATTGGCGGCTCCAGCCCATTCTCTTCACATCCCTGCTTCCAGCGGCGCGTTTGCGCGGCGGATAAATGCGCCACCACGCTCGTGCTCTTACACCTGGCAGCAGGTCTCCTTCGCGCCGCAGACGCGGCGCGGCTGGATTCCTGCGACGAGCACAGGAATGAGGGCGATGGTGTCGTTGTGGTGTTTGCGGAGAACATTGTGACGCGGGGACCCAGGGGACGTTGTCCGAGGTTCGCGGAGCTGTCATCTCGCCGCTGCTCCGTCTCAATTCCCAACTTCGTGCCTCTGGGGCCCGGTTCTTGGCGGATACAACCCTCCCTCATCCCTGTGCTCGTCACAGGGATCCAGCAGCCGTGCGTCCGCACGGCTGAAAACGGCGCCAGCAGCGCTACGCACTTGCACTGGGCCGCGACGCGCGTTCGCGTCGCAGACGCGGTGCGGCTGGAATCTTGCGACGGGCACAGGAACGGAAGCGGCGGCTGCCTGGGCCTGGTAGCCGCCGCGCGAGCCGACCTACTTCACCACCACATGGCGCTTCTTGCCGAGAGAGAGCCGGAGCGGCTCTCCTTCGACGGTCACCAGCCCATCCGCATCCTCGACGACCTCGCCATCGATGCGAATGCCGCGGCCGGCGATGGCCCGCCGCGCCTCGCCCTTGGATGACGCCAGTCCGGCCCGGACAAGCAGGTCGATCAGCGCCACGCCCACGCTGCGCTCGGCATCGCTGAGCACGACGGTCGGCAGCCCTTCGGCCGCTTCGCCGGCGCCAAACGCCTGCCGTGCCGTCTCCTGCGCCTGCCGCGCGGCGTCCGCCCCATGCACCAGCGCCGTCGCTTCGTTGGCAAGCCGCTCCTTCACCGCGTTGAGCGCCGCACCCTCGGCGCGGCCGAGCCGTTCGATCTCGTCGAGCGGCAGCTCGGTGAAGAGTTTCAGGAAGCGCACCACGTCGGCATCCTCGACGTTGCGCCAGAACTGCCAGTAGTCGTAGGGCGACAGGCGATCGGCGTTGACCCAGACGGCGCCGGCCGCCGTCTTGCCCATCTTGACGCCCGAGGCGGTGGTCAGCAGCGGCGTGGTCATGCCGAAGACCTCCTGTCCCTCCATGCGCCGGATCAGGTCGATGCCGCCGACGATGTTGCCCCACTGGTCGCCGCCACCGAGCTGGATCCGGCAGCCGGTGCGGCGGAACAGCTCGAGGAAATCGACCGCCTGCAGGATCATGTAGTTGAACTCGAGGAAGCTCAGGTTCTCCTGCTGCTCCAGCCGCGTCCTGACGCTGTCGAACGAGAGCATCCGGTTGACGGAGAGATGTTTTCCCACGTCCCGCAACATGTCGATCCAGGCCATCCTGTCCAGCCAGTCGGCATTGTTGACCATGACCGCATCGCTCGGCCCGTCGCCGAAGGTCAGCAGCCGCTCGAAGACCGTGCGGATGCCGGAGAAATTGGCCGCAATCTCGTCCTCCGACAGCATCGGCCGTGCCGCCGAGCGAAAACTGGGATCGCCGATACGCGTGGTGCCGCCGCCGATCAGCACGATCGGCTTGTGCCCCGCCTGCTGCATCCGCCTGAGCGCCATGATCGGCATGAGGTGCCCGACATGCAGACTGTCCGCCGTCGCATCGAAGCCGGCATAGACAGGCACGATCCCGCCCGCAAAGGCGCCATCGATGCCCTGAAGATCGGTCACCTGGTTGAAATAGCCGCATATCCCGCAGCTCTAAAGTAGTCGGCGCATTCTCCAGGAGTGCACCAGGGTAGCAAGGCGCCGACTGCGTCCCAAAGGGCATCAATCTTTCGCTCCGCTCTTGGCCGCAACATGGCTGCAGCAACCTCATCAGCACTCGCGAATACTCTCGCGGCTTCGAGTTTAGTTCCTGAAGTACGGCGGCCGGGGAGCCACCACTAGACATAGTGTCGAAGATGGTGGAATAACTTGTGAATGTATCGAGGCGTTGAGCGACGAAATGTGGATTGCTGTTCGAGAAAGATTTCGTCGTTTCGTCGATGCACTTCAAATCACAACCATCCAACGTGACGACGGGATCGGCAAACACCTCGCTATCGGAGAAGTTCTCGAACGAGCCTACTATGGTGGAAATGTTCATCCGGCACCTCCGGGTTTCCTCGTAGGCTCCTGGGGCAAGCAGACCCAAGTACGCCCCTCTCAGGATGTCGACTCCTTTTTTGTGCTGCCAGATGCCGTGAAGACGCGTTTCGACCAGCGCCAGGGTAACGTACAATCACAACTACTGCAGGAAGTGAAAAGTCTGCTGCTAGAGGACTACCCGCAAACCGACATTCGCGGTGACGGTCAAGTGGTAGTCGTGGACTTCAATTCGATCGCCATCGAAGTTGTGCCCGTGTTTCGAAACTGGGGCACCTATCTCATGCCCGACACAAGTAATGGGGGACAATGGAAAGCGGTCGACCCGTGGGCGCAGATCGAACAGATCCAACAGACCGATCATGCTATGAACGGCAACGTCCGCGCGCTTGCACAGATGATGAAGCATTGGCGCAACGAGAAAAATGTCCCGCTCAAATCCTTCGTGATCGAAATTTTGGTTTCTCAATTTCTTCCGGCCCGCGGCTACGGCGACCAAAGCACCTTTTGGTATGATTTCTATGTGCGTGATTTCCTCGAATACCTTTGCCGACGAGCAAACGGATACATCAGTATTCCGGGAACCGGGGAGGTGTTCGCATTGGGCGATGCGTGGCTCTCTCGCGCCGAAACGGCCCGCGCAATAGCGCAGTCGGCGTGTGATTTGGAGAAACACGACTACGATGCAGCAGCGGGGCAAGAATGGCAGAAAATATTCGGACCGAGGATACCAATACACGTGACGTGATCACGCGGAGACTTGCTGAAATACGCGCCGAAGCCCTTCGGCAGGAAGAAAGCTGCCTCTACACGTCGACTGCAATCTACGGATGGCTTGGAACCGTGAAGTTCCAGCACGCTGTTGTCGTGCTGACACCAATAATACTCACGGCGATAACAGGGCTCGTATACGTGAAGGAGTTAGTTCCTGCTTGGAGTGTGGCACTGGCAGGGCTTTTGACGACCCTCGTCCCATCGATAGCGAAAGCACTTGAGTTTGAAACTCATGTGAAGGAGCTGAAACACGCCGCATCAGAGTACAAGAGTCTGCAAGACAGATTCCGCCAGCTTGCCCAAATCGTGACCCATGGGGACGTCGCGCCGGCTGAGGCACGTTTGGGAGAGTTGATGGATCGATTAGACGCCGTGCGTGCGAAATCGATTGTTGTGCCGCAACACTACTTCGACGAGGCGCGCACGAAGATAAAGAACGGTGACTACGATTACTCAGTTGACATCGCCTTGAGGGACGCGGCCGAGAAAGGGAACGTCCTTCCCATCTCAAAACGGCAATGAGATTCCGAAAGGTTCGACCCAATGACTCGAGAAAAGGCAAAACAGGTGACGAAGGCGAAGAACGACGCAACTGAAGTTGATTCAGCCAAGCGGTTTTGTGGAATCATCATGCCGATCGCTTCAGTGCCCGGCTACGATAGCACCCATTGGGGGCGAGTGCGGGCGGTCATAGACAAGGCGATAATTGATGCGGGCTATGTTCCGAGAATGGTGAGTGAAAGCGAAGATGTCGGTGTGATCCACAGCCGCATCGTTCAAAACCTGTACGACGATGTGATAGTGGTTTGCGACGTAAGCGCAAGGAATGCGAACGTCATGTTCGAGCTAGGCATGCGCTTGGCGTTCGACAAACCCACCATCATCGTGAAAGACGAGGAAACTGGCTACTCGTTCGACACCCAAGTAATCAAGCACATCGGTTACCGCAAAGATCAGCGTTTTGATGACGTGGAGCGCTTTCAGGCGGAGGTGACCGCCGCGATTCTCGCTACGATCGAAACGAAGGAGAAGGACAGCAAGTACTCACCGTTTCTTTCACACTTTGGCACGTTCACTCCCAAAACCATCGATAATAAAGAAGTGCCTCAAGTAGAGTTCATTATGAAACAGCTTCAAGATATTGGTTTGCAGCTCGACCGACTGAACAGCGTTGAACGCCGAACTGCAGTGAATCTAGCTCCAAATGAGGCGAAGTTTTCAAATGCAATCCTATCTTATACGAAAAATATACTCAGAAGCGATAGCTTCAATGAAAGAGTGAGCCTCGCCTCGCAGATTATCACAGATGAACTTACTAGCAATTTTGCAAGTAAAGCGAACCTCACACCGGACGATACGATGGCGCTGCGTATAAAAGTATCGGACTCGCTCTCAAGGCGCGGCATGCCTGTTTCGGACGACGTTTTGGACAAACTTATCAGAGTTACTTGGAATGCCATTGGTGAATTCCGTGGCAATAGCGCATAGGTCGAAAGCTACAAATCTCAATCCGGCAAAAACTCAAACACCTCCGCAATGTTGGCTGGCGCGCGCAACCGTTTGAACGACGCGTGCCGGAGCTTCCCATCATCCGTCCAAGCGCGAAACTCCACCTCTGCGACAAGGTTTGGGTCTACGAGACAGCGCCGCTCACGCCTGCGGCATTTTAGGTTGTATTTTTGATTAAGCAACTTAGGATAGTTGCGTCGTGACGCTTCTCAATCGATCAGTTCGCAGAGATTGATCTGGCTTCTCTGCGATTGTCATCCAAACCACTCCATCGAAGATCTACTCAGCGCCCCGGCCGCCCGGTCTTCCCCTTCGTCCGGCCCTTCTGCCGCTTCTGGTCCGCCGGGTCCTCATAGGACCCGACACCTGGTTTCGCTCGCGTGACGATCGGCTTTTCCGGGACATGACCGATAACCGGCTTTTCCGTCCGCCCGACGGTCATTTCGTCGAGGGTGTTGCGGCGGAACAGCGACTTGTCCGCGCCGGCGGGGGTGGCGACGTCGCGGCCCATTTCGTCGAGGTCGGGTTTGCGGAACAGTGGGGTTTCCGTGTCGGTGCCCGGGCCCATGTCGTCGAGGGAGGGTTTCTGGAAGAGGGACTTGTCTTCCGTGGCTTTGGATCCTCGGGTCGAGCCCGAGGATGACGACGGAGAGGAGGCGCCCTTGGTGCCTTTGCCGGTCGACCCCTCTTGCGACCTTGCCTCTTCCCGCGCCATCGGGTCGTCCATCGCTGCCAGTTCGGCGGCCTTGAGGCGTTTGATTTCGTCGCGGAGGCGGGCGGCCTTTTCGAAGTCGAGGTCGGCGGCGGCGTCGCGCATCTGTTTTTCGAGCGCGTTGAGGTGGGCCTGCAGGTTGTTGCCGACGAGGTGGCCGCCGTCTGCAAAACCCTTGCCGGCGACGCCGGAGATGTCGGCGCGGACGTGGTCCTTTTCGTAGACCGAGTCGAGGATGTCGGAGATCTTCGCCTTCACCGATTCCGGGGTGATGCCGTTGGCCTCGTTGTAGGCCATCTGCTTTTCGCGGCGGCGGCTGGTTTCGTCCATGGCGCGCTGCATCGAGCCGGTGATCTGGTCGGCATAGAGGATGACCTTGCCGTCTACGTTACGGGCGGCGCGGCCGATGGTCTGGACCAGCGAGGTTTCGGAGCGGAGAAACCCTTCCTTGTCGGCGTCGAGAATGGCGACGAAGCCGCATTCGGGGATATCGAGGCCTTCACGCAGCAGGTTGATGCCGACGAGCACGTCGAAGGCGCCGAGACGCAGGTCGCGGATGATCTCGATGCGCTCCAGCGTGTCGATGTCGGAGTGCATGTAGCGCACGCGAATGCCCTGTTCGTGCAGGTATTCGGTGAGGTCCTCGGCCATGCGCTTGGTGAGCACGGTGACGAGCGTGCGGTAGCCCGCGGCCGCCGTCTCGCGGATTTCGCCGAGCACGTCGTCGACCTGGGTTTTTGCCGAGCGCACTTCCACCGGCGGGTCGATCAGGCCGGTCGGGCGGATGACCTGTTCGGCAAAGACGCCGCCGGACTGTTCCAGTTCCCAGCTGCCGGGCGTGGCCGAAACGGCGATGGTATCAGGGCGCATCGCGTCCCATTCCTCGAAACGCAGCGGCCGGTTGTCCATGCAGGAGGGCAGGCGGAAGCCGTATTCGGCCAGCGTCGCCTTGCGGCGGAAGTCGCCGCGATACATGCCGCCGATCTGGCTGACGGAGACGTGGCTCTCGTCGATGAACAGAAGCGCGTTGTCGGGAATGTATTCGAACAGCGTCGGCGGCGGTTCGCCGGGATTGCGGCCGGTCAGGTAGCGCGAATAGTTCTCGATGCCGGCGCAGGAGCCGGTCGCTTCCAGCATCTCGATGTCGTAGCGGGTGCGCTGCTCCAGCCGCTGCGCTTCGAGCAGGCGGCCGCCCTTTTCCAGCTCGGCGAGCCGATGTACAAGCTCTTCCTTGATCGCCTTGATGGCGCCGTTCAGCGTCGGGCGCGGCGTGACATAGTGCGAGTTGGCGTAGATTTTCACCGATTTCAGGTCGCCGGTCTTCTGGCCGGTCAATGGGTCGAACTCGGTGATGGCATCGATCTCGTCGCCGAACATGGAGATGCGCCATGCCGCGTCTTCCAGGTGGGCCGGGAAGATTTCGATGGTATCCCCGCGCACGCGAAACGAGCCGCGCTGGAAATCCATGTCGCGGCGCTTGTACTGCTGTGCCACCAGGTCGGCGAGCAGCTGCCGCTGGTCGAGCCGGTCGCCGACGCTCATCTGGAAGGTCATGGCGGTATAGGTCTCGACCGAGCCGATACCGTAGATGCAGGAGACCGAGGCGACGATGATGCAGTCGTCGCGCTCGAGCAGCGAGCGGGTGGCCGAGTGGCGCATGCGGTCGATCTGCTCGTTGATCGAGGATTCCTTCTCGATGAAGGTGTCCGAGCGCGGCACATAGGCTTCCGGCTGGTAATAGTCGTAGTAGGAGACGAAATATTCGACCGCGTTGTCCGGGAAGAAGTTCTTGAACTCGGAATAGAGCTGGGCGGCCAGCGTCTTGTTCGGCGCCAGGATCACGGCGGGGCGCTGAGTCGCCTCGATCACCTTGGCCATGGTGAAGGTCTTGCCCGAGCCGGTGACGCCTAGCAGCACCTGGCTGCGCTCGCCCGAATTCAGGCCCTCGACCAGATCGGCGATCGCCGTCGGCTGGTCGCCGGCCGGCTGGTAGTCCGACGCCATGCGGATTTCGACGCCGCCTTCCGATTTCGGCGGCCGGGCCGGCCGGTGCGGCGTCCAGAGCTTGCCGTCCTTGAACAGCGGATTGCCGCTCTCGATCAGCGCCGAAAGCGCCTCGACGGTGGCGGTGACGCCCGAGGTGGAGGTCAGCTTGGCGGCGTCTTCCAGCGACACGTCGAGGCCGGCCACCGGATTGAGGCCGGCGGCGGCGCGGGTCTTCGGATCGGTCGAACCGCCCATGGAGGTGCCGCGCGCCGACTTGCTGCCGACGATCTCGACCTTGCCCTTCTTGCCCGCCTTCTTCGGCGGCGCCTCGTCATCGGCGCCGGCTGCCTTACGCGCCGCCTTGGAGGCGGCGATCTCCACCGTCTTGCGGTGCTTGCCGGCCTTGGAGGCGATCTCGCGCTGGGTCTCGAATGCAGACGATTCCGCTTCCGCCTCGAGCTGCTTCACCCAGTCGGAGACATTGCCGGACAGAGGCGTACCGGACAAAGGCGCCTGAGGCGCTTCTTCGAAACCGGACGGCGTGGAGGGCTTCGGCGGGGCATTCTTCGGAGCTTTGGTCATGGCGGGGAATATGGAGAGAGTCCGGCGGAAAGTGAAGGGGCGAGGGAGTACAAAAAGGCAACATTTACAGGGTTGGATGGTTGTGTTTTTTCGAAGGATGCGTGAGAGTTGCATGATCTCGCGGGGCCCCAAAGGTGACGATCAGACGACCGACGATACTTGAACTGGTGGCACAGCTTGTGATCGTGGCATTCGTGGTTCTTCCGGTCACCGATGTTCTCGATGCGTATTGGGGTTACGCCTGCAGCGAGCCCGGTTCCCGGAGCGACTGTTATCCCTGGGGCAGCGAGGGGCCGGTGGCGGACCGCTGGGGATACGAGAGCAAGGACGCCTACATCGGGACAGGACTGGCATCAATCGTCGTGTTGACCGTGTCAGGTCTTGCGCCGCTCATGGTGAGCCGCGCCACTGTCGGCTTGTCGCTGATGGCGGCCGGCTTCGTTGCCGGCGGCTATATGGCATCCTTTGTGCGAAGGTTTGCCGAGGTTCGCAGGCTTTGATGCCGAGCGGTGCAGCGTGACGCGTGGTTGAACGGCAGGAATTGCTGGGCAGTCCGGGCGCGGTTCTTGGCATGGCGGGTCAGGATTGGGTAGCTGAACTGGTGGATCGGATGGAGTGCGCGGCGGCGGCGCGGTGATCCCGAGATGACAGCGACCGGTCCGAACCGAGACTGTCTCGGCGGCCACGGCTACGGCCGAAGGGGCGTTCAACCGTAACGGGCTGGTTTTGCATGCCAAGATAACTCTTACGGTTGCGGTGTGCTATAACGTTACCCCGATTGGGCGACAAGACATAAATCCCTGCAACGTGATAACAATAACGCTTTGGAGGGGGCCATGTTCTGCTTACGTGGTGCCGCACTCATCGCGTTATGTGCCGTGACGTTCAGTCCGACCATCGCCGCCGAACCTGTCGGCCAGGCGGTGGAGATACGCACGGCGGTCAGCGGCGCGCGTGGGGCGATCGCGGTCAAGGACCCGGTCTATCGGGACGAGCGGATTTCGACATCCAAATCCGGCCTTGGCCAGTTCGTCTTCCAGGATGGCACCAAGCTCGCGGTCGGGTGGGGCTCGTCGGTGGTCATCGACAAGTTCGTCTACGACGATGCGAAGTCGGTGAAGAAGCTGACGATCATGGCCGCCAAGGGAACGTTCCGCTGGATCAGCGGCAAGTCCGGCCACTCCGCCTATCAGATCGTCACCCCGGCCGGCACCATCGGCGTTCGCGGTACCGCCTTCGATTTCTACGTCGGCCGCGATGGTACGACGGCCGTCGTGCTGCTTAGCGGCGCCGCAAGCTTCTGTGGCGCCGGCGGTTGCCGGCAATTGACACAGCGCTGCGATTGCGTCGTCGCCAAGCCGGGCGGCGGCATCAGTGATCCCAGAAGAGTCAGTCGCAATACATTGAAATCACTCGGCAATGCGAAAGCCCTTCCTTTCCTCTCCGGTGGGCAACGACTGTCCGGAGCGCTGGGCTGGGCGGGGGGTGGCTGCAGCCTTGCGGCGGCGATCAACGAAGACGTTGAACCGAAGCCGAAAACTGTGCAACCCCCCGCCGTCGAGCAGGAGAAGCCGCGCCAGCAGAAACCGCCGCTGATACCGGGAACGCAACGCCAGGAACAAAGGCAGCGGCAGGAACAGAACGGCCAGGGCCAGCGGCAGAGCCAGGAACAGCGCCAGCGACAGGAACAGGGTCAGGGCGGCCAGAAACAATCCCAGTCGCAATCGCAGCGGCAGGAGCAGGCGCAAGGCCAGGGCGGCCAGCAGCAATCCCAGTCGCAATCGCAACGGCAGGAACAGTCGCAAGAGGGCGGTGGAACGCAGCGCCAGGAACAGAGCCAAAGCCAGAGCCAGAGTCAAAGCCAGAACTAGCCGCAGCGCCGCCGGCTGGGTCGGCGTTCCGCGTGGGCCACGATCTGCAGAGACACATGACATGTCGGCAACGGGCCGCTTGCCCCCCCAAGCGCGTCGGCGACATATCGACTTTGATTCAAAGCTTTACCGATACATCCGAGAGTCCGAGTCGAGGTGAGGCACCGCCGGATGCGCCATCCGCGCGGCGGTGCCCTGGCTCATTCCGCCGGGCGTTTGGCGCCCTCGATCGGCGTTTCGGCGAAATGTTCCGACCGGCGCGAGATCCGGGCGTAGAAACCGACGAGGCCAGGCACGAGCGCGGCGGACTTCAGCTTCGCCGTATTGATGATGCTGCGGCTCGAGCTCGCGCGCGTGCGCAGCACCGAGACGAGCCTGTCGTGCAGCAGCCGCAATTCGGCAAAGGCGGGCGAGGCGGCGAGATTTTCGTCGCCGGCAACGGCGAACAGCCGGGTTCGCGTCGTCTTTCCCTTGAGGCCCAGGCTTCCGGCATCCAGCAGCGCACATTCCGGCAACGCCTCGGCTGTCGCTTCCGACACGAGCACGTCGAAATTGACATCCTTGCAGGCCGCTTCGATGCGGGCCGCGATGTTGACGGTGTCGCCGACCGCCGAATAGTTGAAGCGGGTTTCGGCGCCCATGTTGCCGACGCAGGCGAGCCCGGTATGGATGCCGATGCCGATGCGGACCTCATGGCTGGCGCCGAAGCCGAAGGCGTCCTCGGCATTCAGCCGGGCGAGGGTTTCGCGCATGCCGAGAGCGGCGCGAAGCGCCTTTTGCGGATGGTTGATCACGTCGACCGGAGCGTTCCAGAAGGCCATGATGGAGTCGCCGATGAACTTGTCGAGCGTGCCTTCGTTGGCGAGCACGTGTCGGCTCAGCGCGTCGAGCAGGGTATTGAGGAAGGCGACGACCTCGGTCGGCGTCATGCGCTCGCTCATCTCGGTGAAGCTGCGCACGTCGACGAACATCACCGTCAACTCGCGATCGTCGCCGCCGAGGCTCAGGGCGTTGCGCGTATGCTCGATGCGATAGAGCAGCGACGGTGAGAGATAGCGACCAAAGGCCTGCCGGACCTCGCGCCGTTCGCGGTCCGTCACCAGGAAGCGATAGGCGGTGGCGCCGAAATGGGTGATCGACGCGGCAAGGATCGGCGCCAGCGGATCGAAGAGCAGCCCGACATAATAGAAGGCGAGCCAGGAGGCGACGAGCGCAAGCACCGTGACCGCGAGGCCGCAGACCAATGCCACGACCGGGCTGACGAACGTGGTCAGCAGCACGAGCAAGGTGCCGGCGAGCGCAATCGAGAGGATTTCGAGCCCGTCGGCCCAGTCGGGACGCGAGAGATAGCGGCCGGAAAGAATCTGCTCGACGATCTGGGCATGGATGGAGACGCCGGGCACGTTCTGCCCGAGCGCCGTTGTGCGCACATCCTGCAGGCCCGCTGCCGAGGTGCCGATGAAGACGATACTGCCTTCGATCGCCGCGCGCACGTCCGGCGAGGCGGCCTCGTCCGTCAGGACGCGCCGAGCGGAAATGTAGCGTTCCGTCGTGTCCGGCGTGACGTAGAGCCAGAGTTCGCCGGTCGAGGTGAGCGGCACCACGAAGTCGCCGATCTTGACGGCGGTGAGGGTGTTGGCGACGTTCGGTGCCGCCGCGAGCACATAGGTGGAGGCGCCCTGGGCCACCCGCAGCGCTTCCAGAGCGAGGCTCGGATAAAATTGCCGCCCGTCGCTCAGAAACAGCGGTGCGGCCCGCACTACAGCCGAGGACGAGCCGGGATTGAGGCTGATATGGCCAAGGCCGGCAGCGTTGGCTTCGAGCTGCGGCCTCAGCGGCGTTGCGGCACGCAGCCGTGGCGGCGCCTCGGAGGCGGTTTCGCCGGTAAAGGCGAAGCCCGCCTTGACCGGCGGCAGGTAGCTGCCCTCGTTGGTGAGGCCGAAGCCGAGCACGACCGGCTTGTCGAGGATCGCCTGGGCGAAGATCTCGTCATTGTCCGGCAGGGTGGCGATGAAGGACGGATCGACGCCGCCGACATCGCGTACGACGGTGCGTGGCGACAGGCGGTCAGGTTCGGCGAAGAGTACGTCGAAGGCGATCGCCGCTGCCCCCATCTCGGTCAGCCGGTCGGTCAGTTTCGCCAGGCGGTCGCGCGGCCAGGGCCATTGGCCGAATTCGCGCAGTGACGCCTCGTCGATATCGACCACCTTGACCGGCATCGGTTCGAAGCTGCGCGGCGCGATCCGCTGGTACTCGTCGAAGGTGACGTCGCGGGCCTGGCGCAGAAGCTGCGGATCGTTGGCCCGCAGGACCGTGAAGAATGCCACCACTGTGAGGCCGATGATAACGCCAAACAGCTGGGCTCGTGTCATGGCGGCCTACGGGACGATGGGCAGGCCCGCCTTGACGAGCCCGTCTTTGAAATGCGCGTGGTCGGCGGGGTCGACATAGCCGGTGAAGAAGCGCCAGTAGCGCGGCAGATCGAGGGGGGCGTTGGCGACGGCCTCGGGGACAATCCTGCGGGCTTCCTCCTTGCGATCGAGCTGGCCAAGGCAAGCGAGCAGGATGACCAGGTTGAAATAGGTGCGGCGCAGGAGCAGCGCCCGCTCGGCGTGATGCAGCGCTCGCTCGTAGTCCCCGAGGTGGTAGTGGGCAAGCGCGATGCGGTTGAGGAAGAGATAGGTCAGCGGATCGTGCGGGCTCAGCCGCAGCGCCGTATGCAGCGGATCGAGCGCTTCGGCGAAGCGGCCGATGTAGATGCGCGCCCAGCCGAGCGCCATATGGGCGAGGGCGAAATTCGGATTGAGGTCGATTGCCTGTTGCGCTTCCTGGACCGCGGCATGCGGCCGCTGGACGGCGAAATTCGCGAGACACATGACGTAGTGGCAATAGGGATCGTGATCCTCGATCACGACGGCGCGCTCCGCTTCCGCTCGCAACTCCGCGCTGTCGCGGTCGATATCGTCGCTGAAGCCGAAATAGCAGCGGGCAAAGAGCGAGCGGGCCAGCATCATATGCGCACGGCCGAAATCGGGATCGAGGGCGATCGCGCGTCGCTGCCATTCGATCGCTTCGTTGAAATGGGCGGCTGAATCCTGCGCATTGTGCAGCAAGGTGCCGCGCATATGGCATTCGTAGGCGTCGAGATTGTCGCTGCCGCGCAACAGCGCGCGGCGGTTTTCGCCGATCAGGATCTCCGGCTCGATCGCCGCGACCACATGCTGGGTGATTTCGTCCTGGATCGCGAAGATGTCCGCGAATTCGCGCTCATAGCGCTGTGCCCAGAGATGGATGCCGGTTTCAGCCTCGATCAGCTGTCCGGTGACGCGGACGCGCGAGCCTGCGCGGCGCACGCTGCCCTCGACGATGTAGCGCACGCCGAGGTCACGGCCGATCTGTTTGACGTCAACGGCGCGGCCCTTGTAGGCGAAGGAGGAGTTGCGGGCGATGACGAAGAACCAGCGGTAAAGCGACAGTGCGGTGATGATGTCCTCAGTCAGTCCGTCGGCAAAGAAGTCCTGTTCCGGGTCGCCGGACATGTTGACGAAGGGCAGCACGGCAATCGACGGCTTGTCGGGCAGGGCAAGCGGCATGCCCGGCAGGTCCGGCCTCAGCGGGTCCTCATGCCAGTCGACGCGGTGCACGGGTATCGGGCGCGGCATGTTCTTCAGCGCGCGATCGCCAAGCCGGTGCACGGGAAACTCCAGCTTGCCGACGATCTGGTCGTGCAGCGCACCGGAAATGCAGATATCGGTCGGCTGCGCGACCTGTTGCAACCGCGCCGCCACGTTGACGCCGTCGCCGAGCAGGTTGCCGCCGTCGACCACGACGTCGCCGAGATTGAGGCCGATGCGGAACTGCATGCGCCGCTCCGGCGCGAGGTCGGCGTTCCGCCGCTGCAGGGTGCGCTGGATGGCGACCGCTGCGCGGACTGCCTGTACCGCGCTCTGGAATTCTGCGACCAGGCTGTCGCCAGCGCCGCCGAAGATGCGGCCGCCATGCTCGCTCACAAGGCTTGAGATCGTGGCGCAGTAGGTGGCCAGCGTTGCGAGCGCGCCTTCCTCATCGATCGCGACAAGGCGACTGTAGCCAGCGACATCGGCAGCAAGGATCACGGCGAGCTTCCGTTCCAAGAGGGCCAGCCCCTCCCGCGGCATCTGGTCAGAATGAAGATGAGCGTAACTTAAATTAGAAAATGCGAGAAGTATAAATTACCCGATTTGTGTCCATTGCTGGGCCGGAAGCGTAAAAACAACCCAAGTGGCCTCTACGGAAGATTGTGTTCGGTAATACTTTTCTGAATGCGGCGATTGTGCAAGTTTCGCGGAATCGACACCGCGGCGTCGCGGGCGATCCTCATTCACGGGGCCTTCACATGATCATCTCCTGCCTGCATACGGCCGATAGCAATATCGCCGTTTTCGAGAACGCTGCGCGCCAGATCGGCCTTTCGGATGTGACGTTGCGCCATGCGGTCAGGGCCGATCTGCTGGGGGCTGCGGAGCTGGCGGGCGGTCTGAGCGAGGAAATCACGGAAGAAACCGCGGCAATCCTATCGGGATTGGCGGGCGAGGCGGATGCGGTGCTGCTGACCTGCTCGACGCTCGGGCCAAGCGTGGCAAAGGCCGGGATGGGGGCCGCCGTCCCGATCCTGCGTGTTGATGCGGCGCTGGCCGAGAAAGCGACCGCGGCCGGCGGCAAGGTCGTGGCGCTCTGCGCGGTGGAAACGACGATCGCCCCAACCACTGCGCTTTTCGCCGCGGCGGCACATCGTTCCGGTGCCGATCTCGAGGTTCGTCTCGTCGAAGGTGCCTGGGCCCTGTTCAAGGAGGGAAACCGTGACGGCTACCTTGCGGCCATTGCGCAGGCGGTCGAAGCAGCCTATGCGGACGGTGCCACGATCGTTGCGCTCGCTCAGGCATCCATGGCCGGTGCCGCCGATCACGTCCGCAACGGCCCGCGGCCGCTGTCGAGCCCGGCAGCCGGGCTCGAGGCGGCTATGTCTGCCGTTGCCGACTAGGGATACATTAGCCGGGTAATGACGTTTCGATTTGAACGCCAGCAGCGAACTTCAGGCCTCTGATGAAGCGGTCTGCGCTATAGGATGCAGTTGTCATGACCCTGATTCGACCAACCCGTGAAGACGATGCAATTCTGCTGCCCGAGATTGAACGCTCGTCCGGCGCGCTTTTTCGCACCGTCCCCGACCTTGCCTGGATTGCCGACGACGACGTCCAGTCTGCCGAGGCTCATGTCGAGTTTCTGCGCACCGGCCTGTCCCTGGTGTCTGTCGACGGGCGCGATCGTCCGAGCGGGTTCCTTTGCGCCGCGGCGGCTGAGGGCGAGTTGCACATCTGGCAGCTTGCCGTGCTTGAGGAATGCCAAGGCCGGGGGCTCGGCCGCGCGTTGATGGCGGCTGCGATCGCACATGCGCGCGCCAATTCGTGCACCGCGGTCTCGCTGACGACCTTCCGCGGTCTCAAATGGAACGAACACTTCTACCGCACACTCGGCTTTGCAACGCTTGCCGCGGACGAACTCGATCCGCGTCTGGCGCAGATCCTTGCCAACGAAGCGGCGCACGGCCTTCCGGCAGAGCGGCGTTGCGCAATGCGCCTGACGCTTACCTAGGGGACGCGCACCGGCGATCCGCCCAATGCGGCGATGCAGATGTCAGTTCCGGCTCGAGTCCCAGGCTCGGGTGCAACCCCGGCCTAAGGTGCGAAACGGGTCTGCGCCCGGATTTGCGTAGCTACTGGCCTAACGTCTGACGCCGACGACCTGGCCCCGCGCGAACTGCGAGATCCTGACGCCGCCGGACTGATTGCCGCCGATCAACTGGGCCGTCGACTTCGACAGCGCGGACAGGATGCCGACATGGTAGCTCCGCCCGGTCCGCACCACGACGATATCACCCGGACGCGCATAGGCGAGTTTCACCGGCGCGCCGAAACGCAGCCAGGAGCGGGCGAATCCGAAGCTCTGTGGTGGACTGCGGCCGGATTTACGGGCGATCAGGCCCATGAAATGGCCGCACCAGGGGGTTCGTGCCGGGTTGATGCCAAGCGCTGCGCGCAGGGTCTTGTTGTTCTTGACCTCGTGCAGGCCTTTGTATTGCTGCGCCTGGGCAAGCATGCCCGCGCTGGCGAGATTTGGCGAAAAGAGCGCGACATAGGCAGCCGCAAGAAACGCCAGGACCTTCATGGTCAGGTCTCCTTGACAAGTTGCTGGGTGCTAACAGTCGGGGCGGCCTGGCGATCGCCGGCATGGCACCCGGTTGCTCAACTGTTTCCAAAGTTCCCTTGGGAAAATTCAGCGGACATGCGCGTGCCCAGCGCCTAAGACGCAGCATCGGCCTGTCGGCGAACCGCGCTCAAAGCGCGGAGCCAACTTCACGGCAACCGCCGTTTCGAAGTGTGGTATTCCCCTGCCTGTCCCGTCGGACAGTCGAGCGAGATTGCTCATGCGCCAGTACAAAATTGTGGCAAAACCCGTAAAATATTGGGGCAGCACTTGCTAAATGACGGAAAAAGTGCGCGCACGATGGCGATTCGTCACTATGACCGGCAGAAAATCTCGTATCGACCGGCGCAAAGGCGTCAGTTGTTCCAATGGGAGTGCACGGGACTTGCACCCGAATACGGCTGCGGCGCATCGTCGGAGCACGATTCGCGCACTGAGGTTCTCAATGTCCTTAACACTCTCTCCGGCCTATCTCTGGCCGATTCTTCTGCTCCTGATTTCCAATGTCTTCATGACTTTCGCCTGGTACGGGCATCTGAAATACACCTCGTCACCGCTCTACATGGCGATCGTGGCAAGCTGGGGTATCGCCTTCTTCGAATATTGCCTGGCGGTTCCGGCAAACCGCATCGGCCATCAGGTCTATTCCGCGGCGCAGCTGAAGACGATGCAGGAGGTGATCACGCTGCTGGTCTTCGCCGCCTTTTCGGTCTTCTGGCTGAAGGAGTCGATCGGCTGGAACCATCTCGTCGGCTTTGCCCTGATTGCCGTCGGCGCTTCCTTCATCTTCAAGGGCTGAAGAGGGGCGCCTCGTGGCGCCGCTTGCGGTTTCCCAACGCTGAAAAACGAGAAAAGGCAGGGCACCGGCCCTGCCTTTCCATGTGTCAAAGTAACGTTTCGGTTCGGTACTAGACCATCGCCGCCACGGCCGGGGCCACGTGCGGCCAGACTTCGACCGAGCCGCGATAGATCATGTCGAGCGCGACGTAGAGGATGATCGCGAGACCGATGTAGGCGATCCAGTGGTAGCGGTTGAGCAGCCGGGCAATGAAGCCCGCGGCGACGCCCATCATCGCGATCGAGAGCACGAGGCCGACGACGAGGATCGTCGGGTGTTCGCGGGCGGCGCCGGCGACGGCAAGGACGTTGTCGAGCGACATCGAAACGTCGGCGACGACGATCTGAATGGCCGCCTGCATGAAGGTCTTTTTCGGCATGTCGGCGGCAGCACCGCTTTCGCCTGCGGCGTTCGCTGCCTGCTGTTCACGAATTTCGCGCCACATCTTCCAGCAGACCCAGAGAAGCAGGATGCCGCCGGCCAGCAGCAGGCCGATGATTTCGAGGAGTTGTACGGTGACGCTGGCGAGCGCCACGCGCAGGACGGTCGCCGCGATGATGCCGACCAGAATGACCTTCTTGCGCTGCTCGGTCGGAAGCCCGGCCGCAGCGAGACCGATCACGACGGCGTTGTCGCCGGCGAGAACGAGGTCGATGACGATGACTTGCAGAAGCGCTACCAGACCGGCAGCGGTAAAGATTTCCATGATGCGACAGTCCCCCGACGTGTCAGGATGCGAGATTCAAATATGACTAACGGATAAAGCACCGCCTCGCCTTCGGATCAAGGGGCGAGGGTGAATTCCTCCGCAGCCGATCCCGTCGCTGCCTTAATCCAGGAGGTCGAAGGCCCGATACATCCACAGCAGCTGATAGGCGACCGCCAGGACGACGAACGCTGCATGAAAGCGCCGGTCAGAGGTGAGGGCGGCGGCGATGCAGAAGACGATATAGGCAGCGTTGCGGGCAGGGTATTCGAGGCCATAGGAGGCGAAATACTGCTTGCCCTTCAGCGCGGTGTCGACGAGGTCAACGGCAAAGGCCAGCGCGAGGAAACCGAAGAACCAGGCCCGGCGCGACATGAAATAGTGTTCGTAGTCGCTATAGTCGTCGAGCGTCGTCGGGAACAGCATTACGCAGAGAAAGAAGAAGACGCAGCAATAGAGAATGACGAACAGGTAGACGCTGACGTCGATCACGGCCAGTGAATGCAGGTGGAACTCCCACCACCAGAAATGCACGAGGAAGACGAACATGAACAGGACCCAGCCGAGGTGGATCCAGTAGACGCGCGTCTTGCCGGGATGTTGTACGAAGAGCGCCACGCCACTCAGGAGCCGCGCCAGGCTGAGGCTGACGACCATGCCCATGACAGTGCGGATATGCGAGAAGATCGCCGGGTCGGGCTGGATCTGCTCCATGGGGATGCGGCTCCTATTCCTCCGCCGGAACCGGCTTGGGTTTGCCGTTTTCGTCTAGCGCGACCATGACGAAGATCGCGTCCGTCACCTTTTCCATGAGATGCGAGAGATAGCGCTGCGCCCAGGCCTCGACCTTGAGCGTCATCGAGGTGCGGCCGACCTTGACGACGTCGGTATAGATGCAGAGCGTGTCGCCGATCTTGACAGGGAGCGCGAAGGCCATCTCCTTGACTGCGGCGGTGACGACGCGGCCACGAGCGCGCTCGGCCGCGCGGATGCCGCAGGAAAGGTCCATCTGCGCCATCACCCAGCCACCGAAGATATCGCCGGCCGCATTGGCGTCGCCGGGCATGGCGAGCGTGCGCAAGGTCAGTTCGCCGGTCGGTTTGATCTGTTCGGTCATGCGGCCTGTCTCCCTGTTGGATGAAAGATGTAACCCGACCGCGCTTGTAGAGGGAAGGCCCGCCGCCGCACATACGGGTCGCAATCCACCGTGCCGTCACCTTAGACTTTCGGAGTGGTTCTTGAGAAAAGTCAAATTTAGGGATCGGTTGTTAGGGGCTTGGCAAAGACCTCTTCCTACCCTGCAAGCTCTTGGAGTGCGGCCGGCCATGCTGGCGGCGACCAGGTTCTGAAAGGGCGGCGCGGGGAGCGCCGAAGGGGCAGGGGATTGGCAATGAAGAAATTCAGAATCTCGGCGCGTCTCTACGCGCTGGTGGCATTTGCGCTTTTGACCATGGCAGCGGCGCTGACATTCGGTCTGTTCCAGGCGCAGGAAAAGCTCGTCGGCGAACGCAAGGCGATGCTCTCGGCGATGGACGAGAACGCGATCGCGGTGTTCGACGCCTATCACAAGCTGGAAGTGGCCGGGACACTCTCGCGGGAAGAGGCGCAGAAGCGCGCGCTCGAGGCGATCAAGGCGATGCGCTACCAGGGCAACGGCTATTTCTGGGTCAACGACATGCATCCGACCATGGTGATGCATCCGATCAAGCCCGAGCTCGACGGCAAGGACCTCACCGAAAACAAGGACCCGAACGGCAAGCATCTCTTCGTCGAATTCGTGAAGACGGTCGAAAAGAGCGGTCAGGGTTTCGTCGACTACTATTGGCCAAAGCCGGGCGCTGACGCACCGGTGCTGAAATATTCGCATGTCGCCGGCTTCAAGCCCTGGGGCTGGGTGGTCGGCACGGGTGTCTATGCGGACGACCTGGCGGCGATGTTCCGCGAGCGCGCCTGGCAGGTCGCGGGTATTCTCGCAGCGGCCGCCCTCGCCATCCTGATGGCGGCACTTGCGATCGTGCGCAGCGTCGTCAAGCCGGTGGAGAAGCTGAAGGCCTCGATGCGGGCGATCGCCGATGAGGATCTATCTTCGGAGGTTCCGGAGACGGACCGCGGCGACGAGATCGGCCAGATGGCCAAGGTGCTGGTGGTGCTGCGCGATTCCGTTCGCGAACGACTGGAACTGCGTTCACGCGAAGCCGAGCAGCAGGAGCGGCTCAGCTCCGAGCGGCGTGGCAACGAGCAGCGCCAGCGGGCAACGGCGGAAGCGCAAGCGGATGCAATGGAGACGGTCGGTGTCGCTCTGGAGCTCTTGGCAAGCGGCGACCTGACAGCCGAGATCGGCCACATCGCGCCGGAATACGGCAAGTTGAGGCAGGATTTCAACACGGCCGTTGCCGCACTTCGCGATGTCATCGGCGCCATCTCGCACTCGACCGAGATCGTCACCGCCAGTGCCGGCGACATCTCCGAGGCGGCAAACAACCTGTCGCGCCGGACGGAGCAGCAGGCCGCAGCGCTCGAAGAGACGGCGGCAGCACTCGACGAGATCACCTCGACGGTTCGCCACGCTTCCGAGCGGGCGAACGAGGCGCGCGAGATGGTCAACGAGACCAAGGCGAGTGCCGCCAAATCCGGCGGCATCGTGCGCAACGCCATAGACGCCATGGGGCGGATCGAAGGTTCCTCCGGCCGCATCGGCCAGATCATCGGGGTGATCGACGAGATCGCCTTCCAGACCAACCTGCTGGCGCTGAATGCCGGCGTCGAGGCGGCGCGCGCCGGCGAGGCCGGTCGCGGCTTTGCCGTCGTCGCACAGGAGGTCCGCGAACTCGCGCAGCGCTCTGCGGGTGCGGCAAAGGAGATCAAGGAACTGATCGGCGCTTCGGTCCGCGAAGTCGGTGCCGGGGTGGAACTGGTGCGCTCGACCGGCGAGGCGTTGTCGGAAATCGAAGCGCGGGTCAACCGGGTCAACGAGCAGGTGGCTTCGATCGCGACCGCCGCCCGTGAACAGGCGACCGGATTGCAGGAGGTCAATGTCGCCGTCAACAGCATGGACCAGATGACCCAGCAGAATGCGGCGATGGTGGAAGAAACCACGGCGGCGAGCCAAACGCTGGCCGCGGAGAGCCGTGAGTTGAAGGCGCTGCTGACGAAGTTCCGGCTGTCGGCAACATCGCACTCGTCCTACGGCCGCGCCGCCTGAGCTATACGGACGGGGAACGAGCAAGACCCGCGTGGCATGCCGCGCGGGTTTTTCCTTGCGCCGCTCCCCCAAACAGGGCGGCGCCGGCGCTCTGCTTCGGGATCTTGGTTAACGGTGCAAAGCAGGCGCGCAGGCTTGACCTTGCGGGTGTCGCGGATAGATACGCGAGAAGCGGGAGGTGTTCGACGGGGCGTCGCTCCGGTTGCCGACCGCTGCACGACAGCGCCGCGCGTCCTAAAGGAAGCGCAAAGGGCCGCTGTAGCACTTTGAATTTTTGCATATTTTTGTCCGTTAATCGGCACGATTAAAGGAAACATGCACAAGAGGGGACATCCATGGCACTTCTCAAACTTCTTCTGACGCGCCCGATCGTCGTGCTGATGCTCGGGCTCGGCTTTCTCTCCGCCTGTACCGTTGTCGTCGACGAGCCGCGTCCTGGGCCGCGGCCGACCCGTCCGGCGGCCTGCACAATGGAGTATGCGCCGGTTTGCGGTGAGCGCGGCAATCGCCTGCGCACCTTCCCGAATTCCTGCCAGGCGCGCGCCGACGGCTTCAATGTCGTCCACCGCGGCGAGTGCCGTCCCGACAACCGCCCGCCGGCGCGGCCGCCGCAGGCCTGCACCATGGAATACATGCCCGTCTGCGGCGAGCGTGGTGGCCGTACGCAGACCTTCTCCAATGCCTGCCAGGCACGGTCCGAGGGCTTCCAGGTGATCGGTCGCGGTGAATGCCGTCGCGGTGACGATCGTCCGCCGCAGGGCCAGTTCTGCACGCGCGAATTCGCGCCGGTCTGCGGCCAGCGTGGCGGTCGGACGGAAACCTTCTCGAACGCCTGCGAGGCTGGCGGTGCGGGATTCCGGATCGTGCATCGCGGCGAGTGCCGCTGACATCCAGCCACCTGACTACGGAAAATGTGGAGCCCGCGTCTGCCGAAGACGCGGGCTTCTTGCTGTCAGCAGTCGGGCATCGCTAAACGTCTCCCACCTTTGATCTCGGGCATCGGTCGCAAGGCTTCGTTTACCGTATTTGAATAAAATGCCTTCGAAATCTGACCTTTCGGCTGCTGTGCCCGGTTTGCGACACAGGCGATAGGCAGCAATTCGATGTGCTGCAGCGATCTTTGCGTGCCGGTGGGTGCGCCGCTGCGGGGGCGGCGGGGTGATGAATGACGGTCTCTTTGACCGTTTGGAGGAAGGCGCAGTTCGGTATGACGTATGTTACCGGTCTCCATCGCCCGCTGACGGCACTCGTTCTTTCACTGTCGCTTGTCGCCTGTTCGACCGATGACGCGCTTTCGCCGCCCGGACGGATCGATGGCGGCTCCCGGGTCGGCTCGATCGGGCCGGTGCCCGTCGATGCGGTGCCGCAGGAAGAAGTGGCCGCCTATCCCGCCGCAACGTCGAGTTCGATGAGCAATGGCACCCGCGGCTATGCTGCGCCGGCGCAGGCCGCGCCGGAACAAACGCGGCGGTCTCTGCCGATGATCGACAGCGACGAGGCGGTCTCCTCCGGCGCGCAGCCGGCGAATGCGGGTTCCACTGCCATTCCCGATGAGGGCGTCAACATGGATGCCATGCTCGGCGTCGAGCAGCCGGTCGTCGGCCTGGCGGAAGAGCAGAGCAACGAGATCGCCGAGGGCAATGCCAGCCAGCCGGTGGTCGGCGGCATAGGCGAAGACAATGTGCGCCAGCTCGGTCGCGCATCCGCAGGCGCGGCCGCGTCCGAGGCGAACCTTGGCTATGATCCCGATCTGCCACCGCTTTCTGCCGAGAAGGCTGCGGCCGAAGACGCCCAGCGGGCACGCGCGATGGCGGAGCAGCGTGCCGTGCAAAGGGCGCAGGAGCCACAACAGGTCGCGTTCCTGCCGCGGGTCCGCAACCCGATGTCGGCGCCCGAGTATACCGGCCAGATGCCGGCTTCGGAGATTTCTTGCCGCCAGCGCCTGAAGAAGCTCGGCGTCGTCTTTCGCGACATCCCGCGTATCAGCAACGGGCCGTCCTGTGGCATCGACTATCCGATCGAGCTCAGCGGCCTCTCCGGCGGTATTGGCGTGAAGCCGGCGGTCAAGCTCAATTGCGAGGTGACCGAGGCCTTCGCCAAGTGGGTGAAATACGAACTCGCGCCATCCTCCCGCTACCGCTACTGGTCGGGTGTCCAGACCATCAAGCCGCTTGGCGGCTATTCCTGCCGCACGATGAACTCCCGCCGCGGCAACCCCATGTCCGAACACGCACACGGCAATGCCATCGATGTCGGCAAGTTCGTGCTGAAGAACGGCAAGGAAATCGATGTTCGCAAGAAGGGCTTCTTCGCGTTCCGCGAGCGCGGTCTCCTGAAGGCCGTGCGCTCCGATAGCTGCAAGTATTTCAACACCGTGCTTGGGCCGGGCAGCGACCCGTTCCACAAGGACCATTTCCACTTCGATCTGAGAACGCGCAAGACCGGCTATCGCCACTGTGATTGACGGCTGAAGCGCGGCACCTTGTTCCTGCGGTCCTGCATGCCGAAAGCGGGCAAAAAAAGAGGCCGGCGGGGAGGCCGGCCCAACAACCGGAGCAAAAGGGGGAGGCTCCGGTTTGCAAATCACGAACGCAAATCAAAGGGCGATATCGCGCCGCGCGAGCAAATTGCTCGAAGTCCGTCACCGTTTCGTGACAGGGCAGACGACTGGCGACGATCCATTTTGTGGATCTTTCGCCGGGTAACGGTTGAAGCCTGCATCCACGTCGGAACTCATCAGGCGTTCCGGCCGAGGACCCCGTAGTGTCATCGCAGGCTCGCATTTCGGGACACTATACCAGAAGTTTCATGGTTGACTGAAGTTGTCCGGCCGGTTGCCCCAAATATGGCGTTTTCGCATTTGTTGCGGTTGCGTTGTAACGAACTGAATTTTCTATATGATTTGACAGTCAACGGACAGGTAAGGGGGGATAGCGCTGATAGCGCGGTCATGTTTTGTCTGGTTTGTTAATAAGTAATACGATATTATATTTTTTGGTATAACAATCATGGATAGTGGTCGGCAAGCCACGGCAAGCATTGGGGCACTACACACTCCTAGGGCAACGACAGGAGGAGACTATGGGAACTGTTATGCAATTTCCGGGGGTGCGCACGGATATGGCCGCGCACGCCGGCGAAGTTTCGAAAATCCTGAGAACTCTCGCCAACCGAAATCGACTGCTGATCGCGAGCGCCTTGCTGGAGGGCGAACACTCGGTGGCGGCACTGGAAGAAAGCTTGAGCATTCGTCAGCCGACCCTCTCGCAGCAATTGACCGTGCTGCGCGATGCCGGCATTGTCTCGACGCGTCGGCAGGCCAAGCAGGTTTTCTATCGGCTTAGCCACGACAAGGTGGCGCGTCTCGTTGGCGCGCTCTATCAGATCTTCTGTCGGGATGGTTCCAAAACATGAGTGAATACGGGAATGCGCTGGCGGGCGGGCTGTTGGTCGGCCTCTCGGCAGCGATCCTGATGGTGGCGAATGGTCGGGTGGCTGGGATCAGCGGTATCGCTGGACGTCTGCTGCAAGGCGTGCAGGCCTCCACCGGGGCGTTGTTCGTGCTGGGACTGATGGCAGGGCCGTTGGTCTTTCATCTCGTCTTCGGCACCTGGCCGGCGGTGACGGTCACGTCATCCTGGCCGCTGCTGGTGGCCGGCGGCCTGCTGGTCGGCTTCGGCTCCCGCATGGGCTCCGGCTGCACCAGCGGCCACGGCGTCGTCGGGCTTGCAAGGCTGTCGCGGCGTTCGATGGCGGCGGTCGCCACCTTCATGGGCGCGGCGATCGTCACGGTCTTCGTCATGGGCCTGGTCGGATGAACGGTGCAGTTTTCCGCCTTGCGGCGACGCTCGTCTCCGGCCTCGCGTTCGGTTTTGGTCTTTCGCTGTCGGGCATGCTCGATCCCGCGCGGGTGCGGGCGTTCCTGGATGTCACTGGCAACTGGAACCCAAGCCTTGCCTTCGTGCTTGGCGGCGCCGTCCTGGTTTCTGCGCTCGGCGTCCTGCTGACACGCCGTCTCAAACGACCTTTGTTCGACGAAACCTTCCATTTGCCGGACAACCGGGTCATCGACAGGCGACTGATTGTTGGCTCGGCAATCTTCGGCGTCGGTTGGGGACTGGTTGGCCTTTGCCCGGGCCCGGCACTCGCATCGCTGTCGCTCGGCCTGCCGGCGACGATGCTTTTCGTGGCGGCGATGGTGGCCGGGATGCTGATCCACGACCGGCTGGTGGCGCGCAAGCCCACGCAAACGGCCGGCGGCGCCGGGGCGGGGACCCGCCTGTCGCAGCCGCATTGACAAAGCGTCACCTTGTTTTTTCCATCCGGTAGGCTGCAAATCGCAATCAATTGCCCCATATAGGCGAAACCTGCCGACTTCGCCCCCGCACCGGATCAGCTTCATGGCGCCTATCGTTTCCGTTTCCAATCTGTCGAAGACCTATGCCTCCGGGTTCCAGGCGTTGAAGGGCGTCAGCCTCGATATCGAGGAAGGCGAGATCCTGGCGCTGCTCGGCCCGAACGGCGCCGGCAAGACGACCCTGATCTCCATCATCTGCGGCATCGTCAATCCGAGCGGCGGAACGGTCACTGTTGGCGGCCATGACGTGGTACGCGACTTTCGCGAGACCCGCGCGATGATCGGGCTCGTGCCGCAGGAACTGACGACCGATGCCTTCGAAACCGTGTGGAACACAGTCTCCTTCTCCCGCGGGCTGCACGGCAAGAAGCCTAATCCGGCTCATATCGAGAAGGTGCTGAAGGACCTTTCGCTCTGGGACAAGAAGGACAACATGCTGCGCGAGCTTTCGGGCGGCATGAAGCGACGCGTGCTGATCGCCAAGGCGTTGTCGCACGAGCCGCGGGTACTCTTCCTCGACGAACCGACGGCCGGTGTCGACGTCAATCTGCGCAAGAGCATGTGGGAGGTGGTCGAGCGGTTGCGTGCCTCCGGCGTCACGATCATCCTGACGACGCACTACATCGAAGAGGCGGAAGAAATCGCCGATCGCATCGGCGTCATCAATGGCGGCAAGATTCTGCTGGTCGAAGACAAGGTCGCGCTGATGTCGAAGCTCGGGCGCAAGCAGTTGCGCGTCGATCTCGCCCATCCGCTGGACGGGGTTCCCGAAACGCTGTCCGACTATAATCTGACGCTCGAGGGGGACGGCCATTGTCTGATCTACGATTACGACACGAGCGCCGAACGCACCGGGATCACCGCGTTTCTGGCCGCCTTGGCTGAAGCCGGTATCAGGCTCA
This sequence comes from Ensifer sp. 2TAB8, assembly GCF_052115125.1. Lineage (NCBI taxonomy): Bacteria > Pseudomonadati > Pseudomonadota > Alphaproteobacteria > Hyphomicrobiales > Rhizobiaceae > Ensifer > Ensifer sp. 2TAB8. The sequence continues at coordinate 189,274 of NZ_JBFRGB010000010.1, forward strand.
AGGACATCTCCACGCGGCAAAGCTCGCTGGAGGACATCTTCGTCGAAATCGTGGGGGCAGGGCGATGAACATCGAAGCGATCAAGTCGATCTATTTCTTCGAGATGGCCCGCACCCGCCGGACATTGTTGCAGAGCGTCGTGTCGCCGGTCATCTCGACCTCGCTCTATTTCATCGTCTTTGGCGCTGCGATCGGCGGGCGGATCCAGGAGATCGACGGCGTTTCCTACGGCGCCTTCATCACCCCCGGACTGATGATGCTGACGCTTTTGACCCAATGCATCGGCAACGGCTCCTTCGGCATCTACTTCCCCAAATTCACCGGTACGATCTACGAGGTCCTGTCCTCGCCGGTCTCGATGCTCGAGATCGTGCTCGGCTACGTCGGCGCGGCGGCGACCAAGGGGCTGATGATCGGGACGATCATCCTCTTGACGGCCTCGCTGTTCGTCGACCTGACGATCGCGCATCCGTTCGTCATGATATTCTTCTTCGTGCTGACGGCCATTTCCTTCAGCCTGTTCGGCTTCATCATCGGCATCTGGGCAAAGGATTTCGAGCAGCTGAACCTGATCCCGATGTTGGTGATCCCGCCACTCGTCTTCCTTGGCGGCAGCTTCTATTCGATCAAGATGCTGCCACCCTTCTGGCAGGCGGTCAGCCACTTCAACCCCGTGCTCTACCTGATCAGCGGTTTCCGCTGGAGCTTCTTCGAGGTGTCCGACGTCAACCCGATCTTCAGCGCTGTGATCATCCTCGCTTTCCTGACGGCCTGCATGACGATCCTCGCATGGATCTTCCGCACCGGTTATCGCTTGAGAAACTGACGGCCAGCGGCCGTCAGAGTGCCGGCACTCGCACCGCTCCACTCGCATAGGCAATGATGACGCTGGCGACGACCATCGCAAGCAGGGCCTGAAGGATCGTCACGACGACGTGGAGAAGCGCCCGCACAGCGGAAAGCCCGAGGTCGGCCATGAACCAGCGCGTCTCGGCTACGATGTACCATACGATCGAGGCGGCCACGAAGACGGCGCCGACGGGCGTAAACGCATTGTGCCCTGCCAACAGCAATTGGCCGCCCAGGCTGATCGCGAAGGCAAAGGGTGCCGTGGCGTAGCATTGGCTGAAGAAGGGCGGGCGCAGCGTGTCGCGCGTCAGCTTGGCGCCCTTGTGGCGCAGCAGCTTCACCGCCATCAGCAAGGGCAGGATGCTGAAGGCGACGGCACGAAACATCAGCAGGTTGGAATCGGAAGCGAGCAGCGACGTTGCCGACCAGGGAGCAGCCTGCCTGACGAGGCCGAGTTCCATTGCGTGCGCCAGGAGCAGCGTGATCAGCAGAAACAGCGGCGGGCTCAGCGCGTCCGAATACTGATCCGGCACCTCGTCACCGAGCTCGACGTCGGCGTAGCGCATCATCGCTTGGGGGCGGCGAAGCGTGCGCCACATGGTCAGCGGATAGAAGAGCAGCCAGCAGACGAGCTCGTACAGGAGCTCCTCAATCGACTTCAACAGTCGCATGAAATCCATGAGGCGCCCTCTCGCGTCCGTGGTTTCGTCTCTTGGCGCGACAGGGCGGGGTGCGCCCGGCGCGATCGACGGTCAGTCACGCAGGCGCAACTCGTCGGTGCGCATCTGCAGCATCTCCAGCGTCGACAGGAAGCTCATGCCGAGCAGGCTCTGGTCGAGCCGCCCCTTGGCGGCCACTGTCGCGCCGATGTTGCGGCGGGTGATGGGTCCGACGGAGATTTCCTGGAGCATGACGGGCGCGGCCTGCGCGCGGCCGTTGGCCGTCATGACGGTGACGATGTAGCTGAGGTTTTCCGGGTCGAGGCCGATCCGTTCGGCATCCTCGTAGGTCAGCGCGATGCTGCTGGCGCCGGTGTCGACCAGCATGCTGATATCCTTGCCGTTGACCATTGCGCCGGTTTCGAAGTGGCCGTTCAGCATCTTGTGCAGCACCACTTCCTGCTGGCCTTCGCTGTCGGTGATCACGGTAGCGCGGCCGGGAACGAGGCCGGCAAGCAGGCGATTGCCGAAGCCCTGCAGCTCGAAGCGGTAGACATAGGCCGAGACGAGGGCGAGCGTGATGAGGAGCCAAATGGCAACCTGGCGCAGCCCTTCGCCGAAACGGTGACGGTTCTGCACAACGCCGGCGCCGATCAGCGTGGCGATGGCGCCCAGCGACACGAGCCTGCCGAAGTCGTCGTTGGCAAGGCCCATGGTGCGGCCGGCATCATGGTTGACGATCAGCAGGATGAGGCCGATGGCCAGGATCGAGAGCAGGATGAAGAGACGGGTCATGCTTGGCCGCGTTCCCTCGCCATGCGGCTGCGGCGCGTTTCGCGCCGGGGCTTGCGTTCAACTGTCTCCAGCCGATCGGGCAGCGTGGTCATGATCGCCCGGCGTTCGGCATCGGTGTACAGCGTCCAGCGGCCGATTTCATCACGCGTGCGGCCGCAGCCGAAACAGTAGCCGGTCTTGTCATCGATCGAACAGACGAGAATGCAGGGAGATTCCATGGCCTTGCTCTATTTTTCCCTTGATATATCGATGTTTCACACGGTCATCGCAAGGGCACCCAACACCGCGATTTCGGTGAGTTGCTGTGTGGCGCCGATGGTGTCGCCGGTGTGGCCGCCGATCTTGCGGGTGGCGATCCGACCGAATCCCTTGACCGCAACGAAGACGGCGAGGAGCGCGGCGATCAGGCCGAGAGCCGGGACCCGGGCGAAATAGAAGAGCAGCATGGCCGCAATCAGGCCGAAGCCAAGGGCGAAGCGCGTGGCTGCCGGGTCCGGCTCGCCGGCTGCGGCCGCAACACCGTCGCGCCGGGCAGGCGGCAGGCCCGACCAGTGCCAGACCATGGCGGCGCGGCTGAGTGCTGCAGCGCCGAGGATCGCCATGCCGGCGCCCAAGGGCGTGAACAGCGGCAGGATCGAGGCGAGCGCCGAGACGCGCAGACCGAAGGAGAGAATGAGCGCGACGACGCCGTAGCTGCCGACGCGGCTGTCCTTCATGATGATGAGGGCCGCGTCGCGGTCGCGTCCGCCGCCGAAACCGTCGGCCGTATCGCCAAGGCCGTCCTCGTGCAGCGCGCCGGTCAGGAGCGCCTGGATGGCGACGACGACGAAGGCGGCAAAGAGCGAACTCACATTGAGTGCGATCATGGCGCTGGCAGCGGCGGCAGACGGCAGGACGATCACGATGCCCGCGAGCGGGAAGGCGCGCACGGCCCGGTCCAGACGACCGTCATATCCGACGAAGTGGCGCCCCGGCATGGGGATGCGGCTCAGGAAGCCGATCGAGCGCGCCACGTCGTCACAGAAATCGCCCAGAAAGCCCATGGCCCCTCCAAAGATCTGGCCCTCAGCGGCAATCGCAGATGTCACAGCCGCCCGCAAGTGAGAGCGTGATGAGCATCGAGAACCGCGGTGCGTCGAATCGTCCATCCCGTCAAGGATCATGCTCCGGCGACGCGGATTGGCGCAAATGCCGTTGCCCGAATATTCCACGCCCTCTATGAGGAACGGAGATTCACGATGATGCAAGGATTCCCAGCATGAGTGCCAGCGGCCTGCCGTTTGATGATTTCCGCGAATTGTTGCGCAACCTGCCGGGGCCGGATTCGGCTGCGCTGGTCGCCGCGCGGGAGCGGGATGCGCAGCTGACGAAGCCGCCGGGCGCGCTCGGGCGTCTCGAAGAAATCGCCTTCTGGCTCGCTGCCTGGACCGGAAAGGCGCCGGCGGTCAACCGGCCGCTGGTGGCGATCTTTGCCGGCAACCATGGCGTCACCCGCCAGGGCGTCACCCCGTTCCCGTCTTCCGTCACGGCCCAGATGGTCGAGAACTTCGCCGCCGGCGGTGCTGCGATCAACCAGATCTGCGTCAGTCACGACCTCGGCCTCAAGGTCTTCGACCTGGCACTCGAATACCCGACCGGCGATATCACCGAGGAAGCGGCACTCTCCGAGCGGGATTGCGCCGCGACGATGGCCTTCGGCATGGAGGCGGTTGCCGGTGGCGCGGACCTTCTCTGCATCGGTGAAATGGGCATCGGCAACACCACGATCGCGGCCGCGATCAATCTCGGCCTCTATGGCGGCACGGCCGAGGAATGGGTGGGTCCGGGTACCGGCTCCGAAGGCGAAGTGTTGAAGCGCAAGATTGCGGCGGTCGAGAAGGCGGTGGCACTCCATCGCGATCACCTTTCCGACCCGCTCGAGCTGATGCGCCGTCTCGGCGGTCGCGAGATCGCGGCGATGGCGGGTGCCATCCTTGCGGCACGTGTTCAGAAGGTTCCGGTTATCATCGACGGCTACGTTGCGACTGCGGCAGCGTCGATCCTGAAGGCGGCCAATCCGTCCGCACTCGATCACTGCCTGATCGGCCATGTCTCGGGCGAACCGGGCCATATCCGCGCGATCGAGAAGCTCGGCAAGACGCCGCTGCTGGCGCTCGGCATGCGGCTCGGCGAAGGGACGGGGGCTGCCCTTGCCGCCGGCATCGTCAAGGCGGCAGCTGCCTGCCACAGCGGCATGGCGACGTTTGCGCAGGCGGGTGTCAGCAACAAGGAATGATCAAGGTACGGCCGGCTTTCACGGCAAAGCCGGCCAATTGCTGTCGAATGCCTGTCGCGCGCACCATTCCAGCGTGTGACGGGCCTTGATGGTCGCGTGCTTCTCGCCTATCCAAAGCGCACATGCAGCCCTAACTGTCGTCTTGGGCCCCTGCAACCGCCAAACGCCTTGCATTCGCCTCATTCACGATGTCGAAGCAAGCGCAGTTTCAAGCCAGTCGAGAAGAAATGGACGCCAAGAACACCACGCACCGTATTGGACAGACGGGTCCCGTCGAGAAGCAGACCGGCATTCGCCATCTCTTCGCTGCCGCCAGCTATTCGCTGGGCGGCGCGAAACGGCTGATCAGCGAGGCTGCCTTCCGCCATGAACTGATCGCCTTCGGCATCGCCGTGGTTGCCTTTGTCATCGTTGGCGCGACCTTCTTCCAATATGTCGCGATGGCGATCCTGTTCCTCCTGATGATGGCCTTCGAGGCGATCAACACGGCGATCGAGGAAATCGTCGACCGCGTGTCGCCGGAGATCTCGGAAATGGGCAAGAACGCCAAGGACCTCGGTTCCTTCGCCTGCCTCTGCCTGATCGTCGCCAACGCCGTCTATGCCGGCTACGTCGTGATCTTCGACGGCTTCCTGAACTGAACCGTCAGCGGCGACCGGTCGACTTTATCCGATAGAGCACGTGCGGGCGCAGGGGATTGCCCTCAGGCACCGTTACGTCGTCGAAATCTTCCGCCGGGTCCGAGCGCATGCCGAGCTTTTCCATGAGGGCACGCGACGGTTCGTTGATACGCGAAGTGTAGCCGATGATTTCCGTAAGCCCGAGTGCTGACCAGGCATGGCGCAGGCAGGCGCTCGCCGCTTCGAGCGCATATCCCTGCCGCCAGTAGGGGCGGGCAAGGATCCATCCGATTTCGACATGCGGGCCGCCGGGGATCTCGTCTCCGGCATGCGAAAGGCCGAGACCGCCGATCAGGGCTCCGTCCACCTTGCGTTCGACCGCCACGAATCCGAATCCGCGCCTGCGCAGGTGCGCGTCGCAGTCGGCAACCATCGCAGCCGTCTCTTGTAACGTCAAAATGTCGGGAAAGTAGTAGCGGCGCACCTCAGGGTCGGCGTTGGCGGCCGCAAAGGGCGCAATGTCGCGCTCTTCCCAGGGCCGAAGCCTGAGGCGTGGCGTTTCAATGAACATGGATCAGGCGAAGCTCTTGCGACGGCGCACGGGAGCGGCAACGTCCTCGACCGCCGGCAGGCTTTCGAGCACGCGGCGGGCCGGCAGGATGGCGATTGCCTCCGTGCCTTCCCTGAGCTTGGAGCGCAGGATGAATTCGCCATTGTGCTTGGCGAGAATGGCCTGGACGATCGGCAGGCCAAGGCCGGTGCCCTGTTCGGCGCTCTTGATTGCGATCGAGCCTTGTCCGAAGGCAGACAGCACGATCGGGATTTCCTCCTCGGGGATGCCCGGACCGTTGTCCTTGATCGAGAGATATTGCCCGCCGCCGGCTGTCCAGCCGACCTTGAAGGTGACTTCGCCGCCTGCATTGGTGAATTTGACCGCATTGGACAGAAGGTTGAGGATGACCTGCCGCATCGACTTCTCGTCGACCCAGACCGAGGGCATGCCGACTTCGAACTGCGAGTGGATGGTGATGTTCTTGGCGCGCGCCCGCAGTTGCACCATGCCGACGCAATCCTCGGCGATTTCGACAAGGCTGACTGCATCCTCGTTCAGATCGTAGCGGCCGGCCTCGATACGCGACAGGTCGAGGATCTCGTTGATGAGGTTCAGCAAATGCTCGCCGGAGCGATGGATGTCGTTGGTGTATTCCTTGTAGGTCGGGTTGCTGAGCGGCCCCAGGACTTCCGTCGACATCACCTCGGAGAAGCCGAGGATGGCGTTTAGCGGCGTGCGCAGCTCATGCGACATGGAGGCGAGGAAACGCGACTTGGCAAGGTTCGCTTCTTCCGCCCTGCGCCGGGCTTCGTCCGACATCGACTTTGCCACTTCGAGCTCGGCGATCAGGTCGTCCTTTTCCGATTGAACCGAGAGTATGTGGACATTGGCGCGGTTCATGCGGTCGGTCATGAAGACCAGGAAGAGCATCGACAGCGAGATGATGCCCGTCAGACCGATATAGATCGGATTGCCGGTCGCCAGCGAGGCGAATGCGAGTGCGGCGATCACCGGCGTGAAGGTGCACAGAAGGGCATTGCGGAGCAGGAACGTGCCCATGGCGGTGGCCGCGAGCGCAAAGAGCAGAGCGGTGCCTTCGAAGAAGCCGAAGCGGACATCGCCGCATGCGGCGCAATCCTGCGCGACGAAGGCCGCCCAGCAGAGGCCCATCAGGACCTGGCCGAAGAGGAAACGCCGGCGCCAGACCGGGACCTTCTCCGCAACGATGTCCTTCTTGCGTGCCTTCCTCGCCAGCACGAGCGTCACGGCGTGCGCCGAGAGGGTCATCAGGGCCCAGAGGACGATGCCGAGACTGCCGGAGAGATAGACACCGACGGCCGCAATCAGCGTCACGAGCAGCGGTATGGCGATGGCGCTGTGGAGGGCAGATTCGATGTAAAGGTTGAGCATCTCGCGCTCGAAACCCGAAGGTACGGACGAGCCCGTTTGCAGCCGTTCGCGCGTCGCGCGAACCGTCCTCGAAACTGCCTTGTTTCGATGGTTTCGCGACTTGTCGACAATAATCTTATCTGTCGAGGTGCTGGCGGCGATACTCATGCTCTTATGCAAAGGTTATGGTTTCATTGCAGTCTAGTGAGCAATCCTTAAGAAGTTGCTGCCGTGTGTGAAGGATTCGACAACCATTATGGCGCGGTGGTGTCTTTTTGCCGAAAGTGACGCTCATCGCATGAGCTATTGTCTCTAAGCTTTTGGAATCGTCGATGTTTATGACGTTGTCTCGCCCCCAGATTCAGCGTGCGCAACAGTAGAGGTGCAGGGAAACGTGAAATCGGGCCGAACGAGATACCGCTTCACCGGCGGGCGAAGCGGAGGGTCTACGGGCCGCTCGAGATCTGCCGGCCGTGGCGGCATGCTCAGCGGATGGATCATCCTCCTGCTGCTTTCGATTGTCGCCTATTATGCCGACAAGCTGCCCGTGGGGGAGCGGGCCGCGACCGGTGAGGCGCGCGGAGCCGCAATCGCAAGTGATGGCGACAGTCTTCGGCTTGACGGCAAGCGCATCCGCATCGAGGGGATCGATGCGCCGGAACTCGACCAGCGCTGCGAGCGCGCCGGCGAGACCTGGGATTGTGGCCTCCAGGCGCGCGATCGTTTGCGAATGCTGATTTCCGCGGGCGACGTCCGCTGCCGCTTCCATGGGCGGGATCGATACGGTCGCGACCTCGGCACATGCGAGGCCGGTGGGCGGGATATCGGTCGTGAGATGGTGCTGTCGGGTTATGCGGTCAGCTACGGGCGCTATCAGGCGGAAGAGGCGCGGGCGGAGAAAGACCGGCGCGGCATTTGGGTCGGCACTTTCACGGCGCCGCAGGAATGGCGCCGCACGAATAGTCATCCGGACGAGGGGCCGCATCTGGTCGATGGTTGGCTCGAGACGATCAGGCGCTGGCTGCTGGAGCAACTGACCGCCTTGTTTGCAGGTATCGCCGATGCCTGAAGACGATCTGCCAGACCTGGAACGGCTGCGGGCCGAGATCGCCGCCTGCCGCATCTGTCGCGACAATCCGCTGCGCGGCGTCGACGACCGCTTGCCGCATGAGCCGCGGCCGGTGGCGGTGATCTCGACGACCGCGCGTATCCTTATTGCCGGGCAGGCGCCGGGACTTCGCGTGCACGAAAGCGGACTACCCTTCAACGACGCGTCCGGCGATCGGCTTCGGCAATGGCTGGGGGTGGACCGCGAAACCTTCTACGACCCGGCGAATTTCGCGATCGTGCCGATGGGCTTCTGCTTTCCGGGTTACGACGCCCATGGCAGTGACCTGCCGCCGCGTCGGGAATGCGCGCCCTTGTGGCGGCAGCGGGTCATGGACCGGATGCCACAGGTCGAACTGGTGCTGGCGATCGGTCATTATGCGCAGCGCTGGCATATCGGGCCTGCCTGCCCGAAATCGATGACCGAGACGGTGAAGGATTGGCGGCGCTATGCGTTGCGCAACGCCGACCCCGCCATCCTTCCGTTACCGCATCCGAGCTGGCGCAATACCGGCTGGCTGAAGCGCAATCCCTGGTTCGAGGCGGATGTACTGCCGTTCCTGCGGGAGCGGGTGCTGACGCTCACCGCCTGAAACAATTTTCTTTATCTTCACCAATTTCGCGCTATAGAGGGAAAAATAATTCGAGAGGGACTTTCATGGACCGCCTAGACCGCAAAATCCTGCGCCTGCTGCAGGAGGATTCCACGCTGGCCGTTGCCGACCTTGCCAAGAAGGTGGGGCTTTCGACTACGCCGTGCTGGCGGCGTATCCAGAAGATGGAAGAGGACGGCGTCATCCGCCGCCGCGTCGCCCTTCTTGACCCGGTGAAGATCAACACCAAAGTCACGGTCTTCGTGTCGATCCGCACGAATTCGCACTCGATGGAATGGCTTCGCCGCTTCTCCGAGGTCGTGTCCGAATTTCCCGAGGTGGTCGAATTCTATCGCATGAGCGGCGACGTCGACTATCTGCTGCGCGTGGTCGTGCCGGATATCGCCGCCTACGATGCTTTCTACAAGCGCATGATCGCCAAGATCGAGATCCGTGACGTCTCGTCCGCATTTGCCATGGAGCAGATCAAGTACACCACCGAACTGCCGCTCGATTACATGATGATCGACCAGGCGAAATCCTCGGAGGATTGAGCGACTGCGCTAGCGGGCGCGGCTTGGATCAAGGCCTAGCCGTGCCAGCACCTTGTCGCTCCCAAGCTCCCTGACCGCGTCCTTGCCCGTCCAGCGGGCCGCGCGGCTCGAGCTTTCGGCCAAGCGTTCAGCGAGCGTCAGCGTCGGACCGTGGCAGGCCGCACTGCGCTTGCCGATCTGCCTGAGCGCCCAGTTGACCGCCTTCTTGACGAAGTTCCGATCGTCCGTTGCGTGCCGCTCGATCAGCGGCAACCAGTCCATGAGCATCGCATCCGGTTCCTTCTTCAGGTGGACTGCGGCCGTGGCGATCATCGCAAACGCGATGCGCCGGACGAACTCTCGTTCGTCGGCTGCGAACTCAGGGATCAGTTCGCGCTCGAAGCGCGCGGTGACGAAGAGGTCGGCAACGGTGTCGACGACTTCCCAGGAATTGCAATCTTCCGCCCAGTGGCGCGCCTCTTTTAGCGTCAGCGCTTTCGGGTCGGCAGTGAAGGCGGCGAGGATGCGCGCCTCGCGAATGCCGGACTGCCAGAGCTCCAGCGCCCGTTGGTGATTGGTCTTCACCAGCCGCGCGACCTTGTGCAGCTCGACATTGGAGAGCCCGAGAGCGGCTTCAGTGACAATACCGAAGCGCGCCATGCCGGCGAGATTGTCTTCAGAGCCGAGCGACCGCAGGTGAGCGATGACCTCGCCTGCGGTCGAGGATGGGCCGAGGCTCATTTTTCGAGGCGGGCAAGCAGCGACGACGTATCCCAGCGATTGCCGCCCATCTCCTGCACGTCGCCGTAGAACTGATCGACGAGGGCCGTCACCGGCAGCTTGGCGCCGTTGCGGCGGGCTTCAGCCAGCACGATGTCGAGATCCTTGCGCATCCAGTCGACGGCGAAGCCGAAGTCGTACTTTCCGGCATTCATCGTCTTGTGGCGGTTTTCCATCTGCCAGGAGCCGGCAGCACCCTTGGAGATGACGTCGACGACCTTCTCGATGTCGAGGCCTGCCTTCTTGCCGAAGTGGATGCCCTCGGCGAGCCCCTGGACGAGGCCTGCGATGCAGATCTGGTTGATCATCTTGGTGATCTGGCCAGCGCCGGCCGGCCCCATCAGGCCGACCATGCGGGCAAAGGCCTCGATGACCGGCTTGGCGCGATCGAAGGCTGGCTCTTCGCCGCCGCACATGACCGTCAGAACGCCGTTTTCGGCACCCGCCTGGCCGCCGGAGACCGGCGCGTCGACGAAGTGGGCGTTGCGGGCCTTCGCCGCTTCGTAGAGTTCGCGGGCGACCTCGGCGGAAGCGGTGGTGTTGTCGATGAAGACCGCGTTGGCGCCAAGCGTTTCGAAGGCGCCGTCCTTGCCTGTCGTTACCGAGCGCAGGTCGTCGTCATTGCCGACGCAGCAGAAGACGAAGTCGGCGCCGTCGGCGGCTTCGGCCGGCGTGCGTGCCGCGCGACCGCCGAATTCGGCAGCCCATTTCTCGGCCTTGGCGAAGGTGCGATTATAGACCGTCAGTTCGTGTCCGCCGCGGACCTTGAGGTGGCCGGCCATGGGATACCCCATCACGCCGAGACCGATGAATGCAACCTTTGCCATTTTCCGAATACTCCCATTGCTTTCGCTTTGGTGTAGCCGATGGCGTGGATGCGGAAAAGAGAGAAGGGAGCATCGCGCGATGCTCCCTCCACATGATGCCGTCAGGGCTTGAAGCGGGCGATCACCAGATGGCCGGCGATCGGTTCGCCTTCTTCCATGCGCACGGTGATGTCGCCGACCTCGACGATTTCGAAGCCGGTAGCCGCGAGGCGGTCGCGCAGGTAGGTTTCGGCGTGGGCGAAACGCTGGTGCGGGCCGACCATGAAGTCGCGGCCGGCGAAGGTTTCTGCGGGCAGCGTTTCGCTGGAAAAGATCAGCAGGCCGCCGGGCAGGAGATTGTCGACGGCGCCGAAGAACAGCGCTTCGAGCGCGCCCATATAGGGAAGTACGTCGGTTGCGACGATCAGGTTGAAGGGCTCGTCATCGTTGTCATCGAGATAATCGACCGCTTCGGCGACGTAAAGCGTCTCATAGAGGTCCTTCTCGTGCGCGATCTCGACCATGTTTTCCGAGAGATCGATGCCGGTGATGTCTTCGGCCATGTCACGCAGGGCGCCGCCGGTGAGGCCCGTGCCGCAGCCAAGGTCGAGCACGCGGTCGAAGGGGCCTAGCTCGAGCGCCTGCAGGCGTTGGCGAACGAGGAGCGGCACGCAATAGCCGAGCTGGTCGACGAGCACGTTGTCGAACACTTCGGCATGCTGGTCGAAGAGGGTGGCGACATAGGCGTCGGGCGCCTTCACGGGCGTCTCGCCGCGCCCCATCGAGGCCAAGCGCACGGCAGCGCCGCCATGGTCTTCCGGGTCGAGCGCCAGCACTTCGGCATAGGCGTCGGCAGCGGCATCGAAGTTGCCGGATTTTTCCAGGGAGAGGGCGCGGTTATAGGCTTCTGCCAGCGCTTCCTCGTCGATTTTCGTGCTCTTCTGGGTCATGGCCGTTTCTTACGTCCGCAAATGGGCTTTGGCAATCGCCGTCCCGTGCGAAAGAGACCGGTAAAAGGACGTGCTGCGCCGAAAAACCAGTCGTGTGGCACGGGTTGGGATTTATCGGCGAAGCGATTGGAGTCATGATCGTAAGCATAAGAAAAGACGGAGGGAATGCCGATGTCCGCCGAACTGGGCCCGCTGATCCTTGGCACCGAAATCAAGGAGCCGAAGGGGCCGCCGCTGCCGCAAACCTCACAGGAGCAGATCAACGCGGTCGTGCACTATTATCGCGGCGAAATGGGCCGTATGGCGGGATGGCGCGATCGCATCGACCGAACCTCGAACTGGGCGATCACCGTCGTCGCAGCTCTTTTGTCCGTTTCCTTGTCGACCCCGTCGTCGCACCACAGCGTGCTGCTCTTCGCGATGCTGCTGATTACGCTGCTGCTCCTGATCGAGGCGCGGCGGTACCGCTTCTTCGATGTCTACCGGGCGCGCGTCAGGCAGTTGGAGCGGGGCTATTTCGCGCAGATACTTTCGCCGGATGGTACCCCGAACCTCAACTGGGCAATCGCAATCGGCAAGAGCCTGCGCAAACCGGCCTTCCTGATGAGCTACCGCGAGGCAGTCTGCCGGCGGCTGCAGCGCAACTATTGCTGGATGTATCTGATCCTGCTGCTGGCCTGGACGCTGAAGATTTCCTCGCCGAAGATTTCGACCAATGGCGAGCCCTTCGGTCATGTGCGCTCCTGGGCCGATGTCGCCCAAAATGCGGCGCTCGGTCCGTTGTCCGGCTGGCCGGTGATCATTGGCGTGCTGCTGTTCTACGCGCTGGTGCTCTACGGCTCGCTGCATAGAGAACCGCGCGAAGGTGAACTGGCGCATGGGGAGGTGCATGTCTGAGGCGGTGTCGCGTTCCCGGTCCTGAGCACGCGGTTCTCAAAGCTTGCCAATCGCAAGGGCGCCGGCCGGACTGAAGTCCGTCTCCTTGGCTCCTCGGATTCGATCGGCACATTCAGTGCAGGATGAACTCGCCCTTCAACGCTCGCCATTCCGTCGCCGAGATCAGCTTGCGATGCACATAGCGCACCGAATGCAGCGGGCCATCCAGTTTTTCCTGCCAGAATTTCAGGAAGCTGCGCATCTCCGGAAAGTCCGGGGCGATGTCGTAGTGCTGCCAGACATAGGTCTGGAGGAAGGTCGGATGATCCGGCATGTGGTAGAGGATCTGGGCCGTCGTCAGGCCATAGCCTTTAAGCTGAAGTTCCATCTCGTTTGTCATTAGGACCTCACTTCTCGCAAAGGTTGGTCTCTATGATGAAACGCTCGATTTCTTAATCAAGAGCTAATACTTGCTCCGAAATGAAACTTTCGTAAGAAATAACAAAAGCTTGGCAGCACCTCACGGAGAGTGCTGCCAAGCTTCGTCATTGGTAAAAGCGGAACTATCGCTTGAGGTGGCGTGTCAGCCGCGCTTCCAGCAGGCTCCAGATGTTGCGCAGGATCTCGACCATGATCAGGTAGAGAATGGCTGCCCAGATATACATTTGGAAGTCGAAGGTGCGGGAGAAGGCGTAGCGGGTTTCGCCCATCAGGTCGAAGACGGTGACGATCGCGACGATCGCCGAGCCTTTGATCATCAGGATGATTTCGTTGCCGTAGGGGCGCAGCGCAACGATCATCGCCTGCGGCAGGATAATCTTGAAGAAGGAGACACGCTCGGGCAGGCCAAGGGCTGCTGCACCTTCACGCTGGCCGCGCGGCACGCTCTCGATCGCACCACGCAGGATTTCCGCCTGGTAGGCCGCGGTGTTGAGCGTGAAGGCAAAGAGGGCGCAATTCCAGGCGTCGCGGAAGAACCACCACATGCCGATCGTTTCGAGCTGCGGGCGGAAACTGCCGAGGCCGTAATAGATCAGGAAAAGCTGCGCGAGCAGCGGCGTGCCGCGGAAGAAATAGACATAGGCGTAGGCGAGCCACGACCAGAACTTGTTCTTCGACATGCGCGCAAACGCAATCGGCAGCGACAATATGGCGCCGAAGACGATGGAGATCGACACCAGCATCAGCGTGACGCCGAGGCCGGAAAGGAACCGCGGCCCGTATTTCGCGACCTTCTCCGGATCCCAGCCATTGACGACGGTAAGAAAGATGCCGACGCCGAGCGCCAGCCAGACACCGAGCGCAACGCTGCCGACGAAGCGGGTCAGCGTATAGGGCCTTGGCGGAACCGGAGGCGGGGCCTGCGGCGGGATCATTGTTGCAACGGCACTCATCGGCCCATCTCCGCACGTTTGGTCCAGCGTTCCAGGTTCGCAAAGACGATCGAGGAAATCATCGCGAGGATCAGGAAGAGCACGCAGGCCACGCCGTAGAATTCGAAGGCCTGCTTGGTCACGCGGGCGGCAACACCGGTCTGGCGCAGGATATCCGTGAGGCCGACGACGGAGACGAGGGCCGTATCCTTGAGGAGCGCCATCCAGAGATTGCCAAGACCCGGCAACGCGATGCGCACGAGCTGCGGCAGGATGATGAGACGCATGGTTTTGCCGCGATGGAGGCCAAGGGCGTCGCCGGCTTCGTATTGCCCATGGGGAATGGCCTTGAACGCGGAGAGCAGCACCTCCGAACAATAGGCGGAAAAGACGACGCCGAGCGCGATCATTCCGGCGAAGAAGGCATTGATCTCGACCGGGCCCTCGTAGCCGAGTGAGGCCAGCAACTGCTGAACGAGGATCTGCAGGCCGTAATAGACGATGAAGAGCGTCAGGAGTTCCGGGAGGCCACGAAAGATCGTCGTGTAGATATTGGTCGCCAACCGCACGGTGCGCTCTTCGGACTGCTTGCCGAGGGCGATGAAGAAGCCGATCAGCAGGCCGACGGGCAGGGTGGCGATGGCGAGGCTCGCGGTGACGACGAAACCGTAGGCGATATCGTCGCCCCAGCCGGTATCGCCACAGGCCAGCAAGGTGCCAGGCGCCAGCCAGGTAAAGACCCCGACCGGGCCGCAGAATGGATCGACGATCGATCCGATCCAGGCGAGGATGGAATAGAAGCCGGCAAATAACCCGCTCATGTCAGAATGTTCCCCTTTGCGCTGTTTTTGTGTGTATCGATCGCGCTTTGTTTTAGGCTCTTGTCAAACAAAAACGGCGGAAGGGCAAGCCATCCGCCGTTGCATTTTTCGCATGAACTGACGTTTCTCCGGCATGATTCACTAGGAAATCGTGTCGGATCCCGTCAATCAGCTGCCATAAACGTCGAACGGGAAGTACTTTTCGTTGATTTCCTTGTACTTGCCGTTGGCGCGGATCGCTTCGATCGCCTTGTTGAACTTTTCGCGCAGCGCGTCGTCGCCCTTGCGCACGGCAATACCAGCGCCTTCGCCATTGATGACCGGGTCGATCGGCAGCGTGCCGAGCAGCTTGCAGCAGGCACCGTCGGTCGACTTCAGCCATTCGGAAAGCACGACAACGTCGTCGATGACGGCGTCGATGCGGCCGTTGGCGATGTCGAGCTTGTACTCGTCAGCCGTCGGATAGAGCTTGATCTCGGCACCCTTCATATGCGCTTCGGCATAGTTGGAGTGGGTGGTGGAGCCCTGCGCGCCGAGCGTCTTGCCGGCAAGTGCGGCCTCGGTCGCTTCGGTGATCGGCGAGTCCTTCGGCACGACGATCGCCGGCGGCGTATTGTAGTACTTGTTGGTGAAGTCGACCTTTTCCTTGCGCTCGGCGGTGATCGACATGGACGCGACGATGGCGTCGAACTTCTTGGCGATCAGTGCCGGAATGATGCCGTCCCAGTCCTGCGTGACGAAGGTGCATTCGGCCTTCATTTCCGCGCACAGCGCCTTGGCGATGTCGATGTCGAAGCCCGTCAGCGTGCCGTCCGCTTCCAGGTTGTTGAAGGGCGGGTAGGCGCCTTCGGTGCCGATAACGACCTTTTCGCCGTCTGCCATGGCCGAGCCTGCCATGAGCACGAAAACGGCAGCCGATGCGGCGGCTGCCAGCCGTCTGGAAATACGCATGATAGTCCTCTCTGTTGGTCGATGTCCGGTTTTTTCTTTTTTCACGGACACCAATTTCGACCGGGGCGTTTGCCTCCGGTTGTGGCGATATTCGTACTCTTTTCCAGTAAAAATCAACAGGAAAGCGAAGGTCCTCACCGGGAATCGGATTTCGACCGCAGATTGTGATGGTGGACCGCGCAATGTACATGAACGGTGCGTTCAGCGGCGGTTAATCTTGCCTCCGCTAGCCCTTATCAAGGAACCGGCGCGTGGCGCGGGCGTCGCGCTTGACGGCGCGTCTCGCGGGCAACACAAAAAAGCCGGAACCTTGGGTCAAGGCCCGGTGAGTATTCAAGTTCGCATCCATTCTTCGGCGTGTCATATACCGGGAAGAGGATGTGGGACCAGGACCTCCCGAGAAGAGGAAGGAAGACAAATGTCGATTCGATCCAAACTGTTTGCAACCGTCGCGCTGCCAGTGCTGTCGGTGTCCGTGGCGGTTCCGCCTGCCGTCGCCGATAGCCTGATGAAGCCATTCGAGGTTGCACAGGAGGGCGGTGGTCAGTCTGACGAGGAGCTGCTGTTGCAGAAGCAGCGCCAGGCCGAGGAAGAGGCTGCCCGCCAGGCTGCCGAGCAACAAAGGGCCGCGGAAGAAGAGGCTGCGCGCCAGGCGGCTGAGCAGCAGAAGGCTGCCGAAGAAGAGGCTGCGCGCCAGGCGGCTGAGCAGCAGAAGGCCGCTGAAGAAGAGGCTGCCCGCCAGGCCGCTGAGCAGCAGAAGGCCGCCGAGGAAGAGGCCGCTCGCCAGGCCGCCGAACAGCAGAAGGCCGCCGAGGAAGAGGCCGCTCGACAGGCCGCTGAGCAGCAGAAGGCCGCCGAGGAAGAGGCTGCCCGTCAGGCCGCTGAACAGCAGAAGGCTGCTGAAGAGCAGAAGGCTGCCGAAGAGCAGAAGGCTGCCGAAGAGCAGAAGGCTGCCGAAGAGCAGAAGGCCGCCGAAGAGCAGAAGGCTGCCGAAGAGCAGAAGGCCGCCGAAGAGCAGAAGGCCGCCGAAGAGCAGAAGGCTGCCGAAGAGCAGAAGGCTGCCGAAGAGCAAAAGGCTGCCGAAGAGCAAAAGGCTGTTGACGAGCAGAAGGCTGCCGACGAGCAGAAGGCTGCTGACGAGCAGAAGGCTGCTGACGAGCAGAAGGCTGCTGACGAACAGAAGGCTGCTGACGAACAGAAGGCTGCTGAGGAACAGAAGGCTGCTGAGGAACAGAAGGCCGCTGAAGAACAGAAGGCGGGCGAGCAGCCCGCACCGACGGAAACGGCACCTGGGACCGAGCAGCAGCCCCAGACTGGCGAAGGCCAGCCGGTGCCTGGTGCCGAGCAGCCCCAGACTGGCGAAGGCCAGCCGGTGCCTGGTGCCGAGCAGCCGCAGACCGGCGAAGGCCAGCCGGTGCCTGGTTCGGAACAGCCGGCAACTGCCGAGCAGCAGCCGCAGCTTCAACAGCTGGCTCCGGAAGTGGTCGACACCCGCACCGAGGAAGAAAAAGTGAAGATCGCCGAAGACCCGGCGGCAACCGACGAGACCGTGGTTCTGCCTGTTGAAAACGGCGCGGCCGTGCTCGACAGCGACAAGGATGCCGACAACACCGGTGGCAACCAGGCACGCGAACAGCGCCAGAAGCTGCGCGAAGAGCTGCGTGCCCAGGAAGAAAACGTTGCGCCGCCGGCAGACGATGCCGCAGCTCAGGCTGCGATCGCTGCCGAAATCCCGGCCGACCTGCCGCAGAAGATCGAGGCGAATCTCAAGGAAAAGGGCACGCGCGTCGACGAGGCGCCGGTCTTCGTGGTGCCGGAGACGACCAACATCGTCAACAACACCGTCATCAACAACACGGTGATCAACAACAACACGACGGTCAACAACATCACCAACAACGTGACCGAAGTGAAGGTCGTGCAGGAAATCGATAACCGCGTCATTCTCGGCGTCGGCGACCAGATTTTCGTGCGCGGTGACGATCGCCCGCGCCTGCGTCGCGATGCGGAAGAAACCTACTACGATCAGCTTCCGCGTGGTCGTACCCGCGAAACGATCCTGCGCCCGGGCGGTTACCGGATTGTTACCGTCTACAATCGTTACGGCGACATTCTACAGCGCTCGCGCGTCGATCGTGACGGCAACGAATACCTGATGATCTACGCGCCCGAGCGCGAAGAAGGTCCGCGTCCGGCCATTATCGACGTCGGCTACGAACTGCCGCCGATGCGCCTGCGCATCCCGGTACGCGACTACATCGCCGACGTTTCCGACGATCCGGGCCGCGACTACTACGACTTCCTGGCCGAACCGCCGGTGGAACGGGTAGAGCGCGTCTACACGATGGACGAAGTCCGGCACTCCGCTCGTCTGCGCGACAAGGTGCGGCGCATCGACCTCGACACCATCACCTTTCCGACGGGCAGTGCCGAGGTGTCGATGTCGCAGGCCAAGACCATGCGTAGTGTCGCCGCCGCCATGGAGAAGGTGCTGGCCAAGGATCCGGGCGAGACCTTCTTCATCGAAGGCCACACGGACGCCGTCGGTTCCGACCGGTCGAACCTGGTGCTTTCTGACCAGCGCGCCGAATCGGTGGCGTCGCTCCTGACCGAGGTCTACGGCATTCCGGCCGAAAACCTGGTGACACAGGGCTACGGCGAACGCTTCCTTAAGGTTCGCACCCAGGAAGCCGAGCAGCAGAACCGCCGCGTCACCATACGCCGCGTCACGCCGCTGGTCCGCCCGGTCGCCCAGCGTTGATCAAGCTTCGGGCAGGACTGCCTGTCTAATGCCGACAGCGCCGCGCACCTCATGAGGTGCGCGGCGCTGTCGTGTTTTGAATGCTGCGCGTTTCTTCAGATCCGTAACAACTTAAGGACACACGCAGTGAAATCCCGCCTCGCAAAAGGCGGGTTTCTGTCGTTCCAATATTGTCTCAAATATTCATTTCCCGGATTGTCATGAAAGCCGCCGTCTTACCGCTTCTCGCCATCGCCATGTTCGCCCAATCGGCCACCGCCGCGCCCGGGCTTGTGGAGCCGGATCTGCACCTGCCTGCCAATCCGGCCGGAAAGAGCGGCGCGCCGCGCGTCGCGATCACGCTCGATGCCTGCAGCGGCGCGACCGACATGCGCATCCTTGGCACGCTGATCGAGAATCGCATCCCGGCGACGATCTTCGTGACGGCGCGCTGGCTGAAGCGCAACGGGCTCGTCGTCGAGGTGATGAAGGCGCATCCGGACCTCTTCGAGATCGAGGATCACGGCGCCATGCATGTGCCGCCGATCGATGTGAAGGTCTCGGTCTACGGCCTTGCTGCGGCCGGCTCTGAAGCTGCGGTCGCGGCCGAGGTCGACGGTGGGGCGACGGCGATCAAGGCGCATGGTTTGCCGGCGCCGCGCTGGTTTCGCGGCGCGACGGCCAAGTACACCCATTCGTCGATGAGCCAGATCCGCGCCATGGGCTATCGCATCGCCGGCTACTCGGTGAACGGCGACGGCGGCTCGCTGCTGGGTGCCGCCGTTGCCGAGAAGCGCATTCGCGCGGCCAAGGACGGAGACGTCATCATCGCCCATATCAACCAGCCGACCCATTCCGCAGGCGCCGGCGTCGCGCGCGGCATTCTCGACCTCAAGGCCAAAGGCTACAGCTTCGTCCGCCTCGACGATATTCCGGACGAATTGACTGTCGGCGCGACAAACTGACGGGCCGATAGGCTTATATCGGAAAATTTCCGAAGCGGTGAAGCAACCCGAAGCGCCGATGGCGCCCGGTGCCAGCCGCACGAGCGGGCTGTGGAGCGGGCCGTTGGTCACTACCATGCTCGCCCAGTCAGCATGAACCGCTGCTCGACGCAAAACAGCGGTCTGTCGAAATCCGTTTTCCGTTGCTGGCGGCTCCCCATAGGCTTGGCGCGCTCTGCGCCCGGTCCTGGAGGGATGGATGAAACGTGTCGTCTTCGGACTCGTTGTTACGCTGCTGGTGCAGTTTTCCCTGCCGACGCGTGCCTATGGCGCCCGCACGCCATTGCCACCCCTCGCGCAGGTGCTGGAGCGCGCACAACAGGGCGATGCCGAGGCGCAGGTCGATCTCGGCATGCGCTACCAGACCGGCGAAGGTGTTGCCCGCGACGCCATGAAGGCGATCGGCTGGTATGGGAGGGCGGCCGAGAGCGGCAACGCGAAGGCGCAGTTCTATCTCGGCACCATCTACTTCAATGGTGCCGACGGCGTGAAGCAGAACTATGCCGAGGCGCTGCGCTGGTTTCGACGTTCCGCCGACCAGAAGACGCCGGCCGCCCAATACAATCTCGGCGTTCACTACGAACAGGGATTGGGCGTCGCCAAGGACGAGGCGCAGGCTGTTGCCTACTACCGGCTGGCAGCGGACCAGGGCTACGCCGCGGCCCAATACAACCTCGGCCACATGTTTCAGGAGGGGCGCGGCACGACGCGCGATCCGGTCGCGGCCTTCGAATGGTATCGCAAGGCGGCGGAGCAGGGTCTGGTTGCGGCCATGCACAATCTGTCGATCGCCTATTTTCAGGGGCAGGGTACGCTGAAGGACGATGCGGAGGCATATCGATGGACGTCGCGAGCGGCGATCGCCGGGGAGCCCCGTGCACAGTACAATCTCGGATTCCTGTACGAGAAAGGAGCCGGCGTCGAATCCAACCTTGCCGAAGCGCTGCGTTGGTATCTGCGTGCGGCCGAGCAGGGGAACATGGACGGGCAAGCCAATGCCGGCCGGCTCTATTTCAACGGCGAGGCCGGGCGGGTCAACGCCAGGGAGGGCATTCGTTGGCTCCGGCCGGCTGCGGACGCCGGCAACAGGGACGCGCAAAACATGCTCTGCAGCGTCTACGTGCGCGCCTTCGGCGTCGGGCGCGACGATTGGGAGGCAGTGAGATGGTGCCGCAAAGCGGCCGATCAGGGCATGGTCGCGGCGCAGGTGGATCTGGCAATTCTCTACATGCTGGGGCGAGGCGTCGAGAAGGACGAAGCTCAGGCATTCCAGTTGTTCCTGAAGGCGGCAAGGCAGGGGAACCCACAGGCCCAGGTAAATGTCGGCCTCATGTACTTGAAGGGTGAAGGCGTCGCCGAAAACTACGCGGAAGCGCACCATTGGTTCCTGATGCTCGCCGATCGCGGAGATCCCAAGGGGCAATTCAATCTGGCGGCCATGTACGCCAACGGTCAGGGTCTCGAGAGGAACGTGAAGGAGGCGGCGCGGCTCTACAGGCTTTCTGCGGATCGAGGCTATGCCTTGGCCCAGTACAACCTTGCAATGGCCTATCTCAACGGCATCGGCATTGATATCGATGCTGTGGCTGCTGCCAGATGGTTTCGCAAGGCTGCCGAACAGGGAAATCCCGACGCGCAATTCAATCTCGGCATCGCCTATGCCAGAGGAAGCGGCGTGGAGCAGGATCTTTCAGCTGCTGCGAAATGGTATGCCAAGGCGGCCGGACAAGGCATGCAGAAAGCGCAGCAGCTGCTCGACGGGTTGCCGAAAGCGTATCGTGACGCGCCGAAGGGTGACCCCTGACCTCTGGTCAGGAAGGCGTGTTCTTGCGCTGCAGCCCCGTGATCTTCTCGACGAAATCCGCGATGGCTGTTGTGTCGTCGAGATCGAAGACCGGAAGATCGGTGCCCGCGACCGGATGATCGGCGGCGATCGCGCAGATGTGCGGATCGGTGGGGGCGAGCGGCTCGCGGTTAGCCGATTCCAGACGGCGCGCTTCGACCTTCGGGATTGGCTCGCGCTTGTAGCCTTCGACCAGCACGAGATCGCAAGGAGCAAGCCGCGCAAGGATATCCTCAAAGGAAGGTTCGGGCGCTCCGCGCAACTCGTGCATGATTGCGAAACGCGTGCCGGAGACGATCGTCACCTCATGAGCGCCGGCCTCGCGATGGCGGTAGCTGTCGGCACCCACCTTGTCGATGTCGAAGTCGTGGTGCGCGTGCTTGACCGTGGAAACCACATAGCCGCGCCCGGTCAGTTCGGTGACGAGCCGTACCATCAGCCCGGTCTTGCCAGAGTTCTTCCAGCCGGCGATGCCGAAAATCTTCATGGCGCTCATGCTCTGCTATCCTCAAAGAAACTCAACCATTGCTCCGCCTCGGTGAGATCCTCAGGCGTATTGACGTTGAAGAAGGGATCGAACGTGCCGTTCGGCGTCATGGTGACAGGAAAATCGACCGTTACCGAGGCATGGCGTTCGATGAAGGCGCGCACGCGGCGCTTCGGGTCGTTCGTCAGCCAGTGCTCCAGCTCGTCCGCGAGCGCGACCGGCCAGAGCGCAAACAGCGGATGCATCTGCCCGACGGATGCCGCAACGGCAATCTGCTGACGCTCTGTCAGGGCGCCGATCAGCCGCGCCACGAGATCATCCGGAAAGAACGGCGTATCGGTTGGAACGACCACGACATGGCTTGCGTCCGGCGTCGTTGCCGCGACGTGGCGCATGGCCGTCAGCACGCCGGCGAGAGGCCCCAGAAAGCCCGGTACCGTGTCGGCGACAATGGGGATATTGCCGTCAATGGGGTCCGCCGGTGCGGCGTTGAGGTTGACGGAGATGCCGGTGACCTGGGCACGAAGCCGCGTGATGATGTGCGACAGCATCGTCTGGCCGCCAAGCTGAAGATCGGACTTCGGGCTTCCCATCCGGCGCGACAGTCCGCCGGCGAGGATGACGGCGGGCAGCGGTCCGCTGATCAGGGGCGAGGGGCTGGTTTCCGGCATCGGATGGCTCCTATTCCAGCGGGCCGGTCAGCGAGCGTTGGGCGACGGCCTTCCGGCCGCGCAGCGTCTCGCGATAGAAGGTGTAGAGGCCCGAGCCGATGATGACCGCAACGCCGACCAGCATCCAGTGATCCGGCACTTCCGCAAAGAAGAAGATGCCGATCGCGATCGACCAGATCAGGCTGGTGTAGCGGAAGGGCGCGATCACCGAAATATCGCCGGCGCGCATCGCCAGCACGATCGTCTGGTAGCCGAGCATCAGGAGCACGCTTGCCACGGCGATGTGACCGAAGGTCGTTGCCGACATCGGCTGCCAGCCGCCCATCGGCTGAATGAGGAGGGCGCCGACGATGGTGGTGACGAGGGAAGTCGACACGGTGATATAGAGCGAGGGCACGTCGTGGCCGATGCGACGGGTACAGAGATCGCGTGTCGCCGTCACGAAGACGCAGCCGACGACGGTAAGCGCCGCCGGCGTGAAGCCCTCGGGGCCGGGGCGCAGCACGATCAGTACACCGATGAAACCGGCGATGATCGCGGTCCAGCGCCGCCAGCCGACAGGTTCGCCAAGGAAAAGGGCGGCGCCGAGCGTAACTGCCAGTGGCAGGGCCTGCATGATCGCCGAGGCATTGGCGAGCGGGATCTGGCCGAGGGCCGAAATATAGGTGACCGAGGCGAGTGCTTCCATGGCGATGCGCAGCAGGATCACCGGCTTCATGAGCGTGCCGAGCGGACGGAAGGCGCGAAACTGCCAGGCGGCGAGCACCACCATCAGCGTTGTCAGCAGTCCGCGCACGAAGATGATCTGGCCCACATTCATCGCGCCCGTGACAGATTTGACCAGGGCATCGTTGCAGGAGAACGTGACCATCGCCAGGCACATGAACAGGATGCCACGGAAGTTGGTGGAGGCTTGCATGCTTGCTGTCCTGCGGCGCCGGAAAGCGGATTACGCTATCGACGAATGGGGAGGCGAATCCACGGGATGGATCGCCTAATGTTTAAGCATTGGCTGCCGGCTTGTGCAAACGGGTTCGCACGCGACAGCGGTTTTTCTTTCGGCGCAAGTAGAACGGTCCGCCGCGGGCGCTTCAATTGCCCGGAAGACTGCGGCCGGCGGGTAAAGCACCGCCGGCGAACATAAGCTTATTCGCGGAATCTTAAGTTTCGCTGCCTATCGTCGCCGCAATTCCGCATCCATTCGCATGACGCGATCGGCGGGGTGGCACCGCAGTAAACCTTGCAGGGTGGCCATTCCAGGGATGTCTGCCCAAGGCTTGGGAGAGCCTATGGCAAGCGTTCCATCGGTGTTTCCACCAAGAAAAGCCGCCGCGCGGGCCTGCTTCCCATAAGAATAATCAGGGGTGCGCAATGTCTTTCATCGATCGCCTGCTGCAACGCTTGCGGATCGTCACCAAGGTTCTGCTCTTCGTGGTTCCACTGGTGGCGTTGATCGCCGGTATTGGTCTCATCGGCTTCTTCACGGCCCGCACGCTCAACGGTCACATGACCGTGACGCGGGAAACCATCAACAATCTCTCGGATTTCCAGGCGCTGCGCAGTGCGCTGCAGGCCTTTTCGGATGCGCCGAGCGATGAAACGCGGACTGCTTTGTCGAGCCAGATCGACGAGCAGGAAAGCGGCGTGAAGGCGCTTGACGGCTTGCTGACGCGTGATCAGGACAAGGCGGAGATCGCCTCGGTGCTGGCGCTTGGTGATGCGATGCGTAGCCAGACGGACAAGCTCTGGGTGACCAAGCTCGAACGAGACCAAGTGACGGCATCGCTGGAAGCGGCGCTCGCCGACATGACCGAAAAGGGCAACGGTGCCTACAAGCAGATCGACATCATCCGCAAGGAATCCGGCGAGAAGGAAGCCTTCGCCAAGGCGCTGCTCTTCGATGCCGCCGCCTATCAGGGTCTTGCCGAGCGCATCAAGAAGTTTCGCCTGCCGGTGACCATGGCCGTCAACCCCGACGCCAAGATCGACCAGGCGAACAAGTTGCTGCCGCACCTCCTGAAACAGATCGATGAGGCCGAAAAGATCGCCTCGGAAAAGGTGCAGGCACCGATTTCGGAAGTGAAGGATCAGGCGCTCAAGGTTCAGGCGATCCTTGCCGGTGCCGAAGACAACGAGGCGAAGAAGAACGCGCTCGTGCCGATCCTCAGCAAATTCTCGAAATACGAGGCGGATTTCGCCAAGGAAGCGGCCAAGAACTCGGATACGGCCGCCAAGCGCTTCGTCGGCATGGACGCCGAGATTTCACAGTTGAAGACGCTGATCGCGCTGATGGGCGATACCTTCAAGGGGCTCGACAGCACCCGGTTGCATATCAGCGAGCTGCACCGCAAGCTCGATGCGGCCGGCCGCGAGCCGGTCATGGCCGACATCCAGGCAGTTCGCGAAACGGCGGTCAAGCTCGGCGAACTCGGCGGCAAGAACGCAGCGCTCCGTGATCTTCCTGCGAATCTAGGGCCTTCGCTCGACAACATCGACAACGGCACCGCGGCTCTGATCGACGTCGGCGGTCGTTGGCAGGTCGCCAAGGCAGAGGCCTCGGTGCTTGTCGCCGCCGCCAGCACGACACTCGAAAGCTTCGTCAGCAGCGCGCAGGAGGCTGGCAAGGTCGACAGCCAGCGCTCGGCCGACGTCTCGATCGTCGCGATGATTGCCGGTACGCTGCTCGCCATCATCGGTGGCCTGATGCTGGTCGAAACCCTGCGTGGCCCGTTGAAGCGCGTGACGGAAACGATGACGCGGCTTGCCAGCGGCGATCTCGACGTCGCCATTGAGGGCCGCAACCGCGGCGACGAGATCGGCGACATGGTGCGCTCGGTTGCCGTCTTCCGCGACAATGCGGTCGAAAACGTGCGGCTGGGACGCGAGGCGGAAGCGGCACGTGCACTTTCGGCCGAAGAGGAAGCACGCCGCGCGGCCGAACGCGCCCGGGTCGAGGCTGAGCAGATGCAGGCGTTGAATGCCCTTTCGGACGTTCTCGCCGCCTTGGCCGACGGCAATCTCGAGGAAGGCATGGCCGAAGACCTGCCGGCCGACTACGTGATCATGGCGCGCACCTATAACAACGCTGTCGAGGCGCTACGCGCAACGCTTGCCGACGTGCGTGTTGTCACCGGCGAGATCACTGGCGGCACCGGCAATCTTTCGGCCTCTGCCGACGACCTGGCCCGGCGCACCGAGCAGCAGGCGGCAGCACTTGAGGAAAGCTCGCGGGCGCTTCGGCAACTGACGGAGATCGTCCGGACCACCGCGGAAAGCGCGCGCAAGACGACCGTCTCCGTCGGCGAGACCAATTCCTACGCCAAGCATTCAGGCCAGGTGGTCGCCAAGGCGATCGACGCGATGGCGGAGATCAACCGTTCCTCGGAAAAGATCAGCACGATCATCGGCGTCATCGACGAGATTGCCTTCCAGACCAACCTCCTGGCGCTGAATGCCGGCGTCGAGGCGGCGCGGGCTGGCGAGGCCGGACGCGGCTTTGCCGTGGTGGCCCAGGAAGTGCGCGAGCTTGCCCAGCGCTGCGCAGGGGCTGCGCGCGAGATCAAGGGCTTGATCTCCGAAAGCTCGGCCCAGGTGAGAAGCGGCGTGGCGCTCGTGCAGGAGACCGGTGATGCGCTCACCGTCATCAACAGCCACATCACCACCATCCACGATCTCGTCAGCAACATCGAGGCATCGGCCGCTGATCAGTATACCGGCCTCAACGAGGTGAACTCGGCCGTGCACGAAGTCGAACTGATCACCCAGCAGAATGCGGCGATGGTTGAAGAGAACACCGCTGAGATCCACGGCCTGCGCCGGCAGGTGGAAATGCTCAACGAGAAGATCGAGCGCTTCCGCACCGGTACCGATGGTATCGGCGCACAGTCGCAGGGCCGTCGCAGCTACGCGGCTTGAACGTCACTCTGCATCCGGGCTGGCGGACCTTGGTTGTCGGCCCGGATGGCTTCCCTTCCTTGACCGTAGCTACAAGCGGAAAGATGCCTGCCGCGGGAGATCCTCGATCTCCGCCGCGGTCGCGACCGGGCTCTCGGGAAATCCACGCGAATACCGTGAGGGGGACGAAGATTTCTCCTCACGCTTCTCCCCCGATGAGGGAGAAGATGCCGGCAGGCGGAAGAGGGGCCGCCTGCCGGCAAGCCATCTTGTTCAGGAAATTGGAAAATCAGCCGCCGGTGACGCTCATGTGGCGGGCAACGGCCGGGCGGTTGTGCTCGCGGTCGATGATGAAGTCGTGGCCCTTCGGCTTGCGGCCGATCGCCTCGTCGATCACCTGGCTGAGATAGGCGTCGTCTTCGGAGGCGCGCAACGCCGTGCGCAGGTCTGCCGCATCGTTCTGGCCGAGGCACATGTAGAGTGTGCCGGTGCAGGTGAGGCGGACGCGGTTGCAGCTCTCGCAGAAATTATGCGTCATCGGCGTGATCAGCCCGAGCCGGCCGCCGGTCTCCGCAACCTCGAGATAGCGGGCAGGGCCGCCGGTGCGATAGGGAATGTCCGAGAAGGTGAACTGTTCTTCCAGCTGCCGGCGCATCTCCGAGAGCGGCATGTAGTGGTCGGTGCGGTCTTCTTCGATCTCGCCCATCGGCATGGTTTCGATCAGCGTCAGGTCCATGCCGCGGCCATGGGCCCAGCGCATGAGATCTGGGATCTCGGCGTCGTTGAAGCCCTTCAGCGCCACGGCATTGATCTTGATCTTGAGGCCGGCGGCCTGGGCGGCGTCTATCCCTTCCATGACCTTGGAGAGTTCGCCCCAGCGGGTGATCTGATGGAACTTTGCCGGATCGAGCGTATCGAGCGAAACATTGATGCGCTTGACGCCGCAGTCAGCGAGCTCGGAGGCATATTTCGCGAGCTGCGAGCCGTTGGTCGTCAGCGTCAGCTCATCGAGACGGCCCGCCTCGATCTCCTTGCCGAGTTCGCGCACCAGAAACATGATGTTCTTGCGCACCAGCGGTTCGCCGCCGGTGAGACGCAGCTTGCGCACGCCCTTTTCGATGAAGGCGGAACAGAGCCGCTGCAATTCTTCGAGCGTCAGCAGATCCTTCTTCGGGAGGAAGGTCATGTGCTCCGCCATGCAATAGGTGCAGCGGAAATCGCAGCGGTCCGTGACGGATACGCGCAGATATGTGATCGCCCGCCCGAAGGGGTCGATCATCGGAGCGGCTCTCTGCTCGATCGGTCGTGCGCCGATCCTGTCTATCGTGGCTGTGTTCAAGCGTCTTTCTCCCAGCCCTTTCAATGTCGTTGCTGAGAATGGTCGCGTCAAGGCGCATACTGTCGCAAAGTGTTGATCGGATCAGAAAGGTAATTCGCGCTGCAGGGCAATGCGTCACTTTATCCTTGGGCCGGAATCGGTTTGAAGGTGAAATAAGCGGCGAAACAAGGCACTGCCTTTGCAGCCCAGAAACAGGAGCAGGCAACATGAGTGAAATCTGGCCGACGGAGCTGCGCGTCTCCAAGGATCGCCATCGGCTCGTCGTCACCTTCAACGATGGCGCTTCCTTCGATCTCTCGGCGGAGATGCTGCGCGTGCTTTCGCCGTCCGCCGAAGTGCAGGGCCATGGGCCTGGCCAGCGGGTCACGGTGCCCGGAAAGCGTAATGTGCAGATCATTTCGATGCAGCCGACCGGCAACTATGCGGTGCGCATCGGCTTCGACGATTTTCACGACACCGGCATCTTCACCTGGAGCTATCTGCGGGAACTGGGTGAGAAGGGCGCAGAGCTGTTCGCAACCTACGAACAGGAACTCGCTGACAAGGGCATGTCGCGGGATAAGGGCGAGAAGCCACGCTGACCGCCGGGGACCGCGCGCTCTCTTAGCCGCGCAAAGGCGAAGCATTCAGGTTCCAGTCGTCAGGCCAGTTCGTCTTCTTCCTTGAGCAGGATGCCGATCAGGCGCTCCATGGACTGGGCGACGATCATGCATTCCTCGATCGGTGCGCCCACCATCGATTTTTCGATAAGCCCCGTGTGGATCTCCATGGCTGCTTCGGTCAGCGTGCGGCCTTCCGGCGTCAGCGACAGACGCAGCACGCGCTTATCCTTTTCGTCGCCACGGCGCAGGATCAGCCCGCGCTTTTCCAGTTGCGGCAGCAGCATGCTCATGTTGGAGCGGCCGACCAGCAACTTGCGGGCCAGTTCCTGCTGCGAGATGCCATCGAACCGATACAGGTTGATCAGGATGTCGAGATGCGGCGGCTTGATGTCGAGGTGGGCGATCTCACGCGTCAAGGTCTGCTGCATGAGCTGGCACGCACGCGCCACGGCGATCCAACTGCGGAAACGGGGATGATCCCAAGGAAAATGGTGTTCGCTCGTCACTTGATTTTTGTTCAACGTTGTACAATTATGTTCAGCATTGAACATAATAAGAGATTTCCACTATGGCATCCTTTGCGATCAAGGTCATCCGCCACGCGCTGAAAGGCGTCGATGCGTTTTCACCCGAGGCGGCCGGGCGGCTCGCTTTCAGGCTGTTCACCCTCACGCCCGGCAGAAAGCCGAAGAACGCCAAGGAAAAGGCGGCGCTTGCGGCTGCCGCCCCGGTGATCGCCAGGGGCCAGCCGGTGACGCTTTCCTATGCCGGCGGCTGGGTGCTGGCGCGCCGGTTCGCGGCGCCGCGCGAGGCCGCCAACACCAAGCGCATTCTCCTCGTGCACGGTTGGGGATCACGCAGCGACTATCTGGCGGCGATGATCGACGGTCTGGTCAGGGGCGGCGCCGAGGTGGTGACGCTCGACTGGCCGGGCCATGGCGGCTCGCCCGGGCGCACGCTCACCATGCCGGCCGCGGTGAGGGCGATCGATGCCGCCTGGCGGCACTTCGGCAATTTCGACGTTTGTGTCGGCCACTCCTTCGGCGGCGGTAGCCTGGCTTGCGCTGCCGGCGGCATCGTCTGCGACGTACACAGCCATATCCCGAAGAAGCTGGTGCTGATCGGTGCACCGAGCGAGATGACCTGGCTTTTCAAAGGTTTCGGGAAAATTCTTCGCTTGTCGCCGAAGGCACAGGTGGCCTTCGAAGGTGTTGTCGAGCGTCTCTCCGGCCGACGCCTTCAGGATTTCGATGCTGCGCACGTGATCCAGGCGCGCGCCGTGCCGACGCTCATCATCCATGCGGAGGATGACAAGGAAGTCTCCGCCGACCACGCGCGCCGTTATGCGGCAGCCGGGCCGAATGTCGAGATGCACTGGGCAAACGGTTTTGGCCACCGGCGCATCGTTTCGGCCGCACCGGTGATCACGCGGATCAATGCCTTCATACACGCGGAAGATCAAAAAGCCGCCGCCTGACACTTTTTCGTTGCTGCCGTCATCAGACTGTCATGCTTTCGGTCGAAAGGGTCGCATTAGCCTCCGGAACCCCCGCGCAATCCGCGCCCTGCCATGATCCGGAGATCTTTCGGTATTGGAGGACGGCATGTCGGTCATCACCTCGGTCGAGGAACTCAACGCGCTCTACGGCGGTGTCAGCGAAGCTTCGGTGGCAAAGGTCACCAAGACGCTGACGGCGGAGTATCGGCTGATGATCGAAGCTTCGCCCTTCTGCGCGCTCGCGACCGTCGGGCCGGAGGGGCTCGACTGTTCGCCGCGCGGTGACGACGACTGCGTGGTTCGGATCGCCGATGACAGGACGGTGTTGCTTCCCGACTGGCGCGGCAACAACCGCGTCGATTCGCTCGCCAACATCGTGCGCGATCCGCGCGTGGCGCTGATGTTCCTGATCCCCGGTTCGAATACGACGATGCGTATCAATGGTACCGCCGTCCTCAGCATCGATCCGGTGCTTACCGGCAGCTTCGAGGTCGACGGCAAACATCCGCGCAGCGTCATCGTCGTGACGATCGGCGAGGTCTATTTCCAGTGCGCTCGCGCGGTGATGCGGGCGCAGCTCTGGAACCCCGAACACTTCCTCGATCCAGCATCGCTGCCGACGCCCGGCACGCTGCTGAAGGCCGCCAAGGCGGATTTCGATCGCGACACCTACGATCGCGAATGGCCGGAGCGCGCCGCCAAGACCATGTGGTAGGCTGCCGTCCGGGCTGACCGTCACTGTCAGCGACGCACAAGGGCTGGAGGCGAGGGTGCGGCAGCAAGCTCTGACAGGTGCACTCCTGTTCGTTCTCCTGGCCGGCAACGTTGTAGCCGCCGAGTTGTCGTTATCGGAGAAGCTCGGTCTGCTGGCTGCAGCCTACCCGGATGCGATCGAGCGGATCGATGGTAACGGTCTGGTACTTCGGGATGGCGGCCCCCCTGTTGTTATCGACGATGGCAGGAAGAAGAGCCATGCCGAGAAGCTAGCCGCGGCGGATATCGAGGACAGCCTGTCGCAGATCTATCCGCTGGGCGCCTGTGCACCATCTCCAGCTGTCGATTTCGACCCCGGGCGGATCCGCAGCGAAGCACTGCTGAAACGGCTCTACGGTGGTAGCGCTGCTGCCGTCCGGCGGGATCTCGTTACCGTCGACTGGTTCGGCCAACGGCTGCCGGTGGCGAGGAGGCACGGAACGGCGGCGGCGCTGAAGGCCGTGGCTGCGGAGCTCTCGCACCATGCCGCACTTAAGCGCTATCTCAGCCCAAGCGCCGGCACCTTCAACTGGCGGCCGATTGCCGGCGCTACCACGCTCTCGGTCCACAGCTTCGGCGCGGCTATCGATCTCGACACGGGTTTTGCGGATTACTGGCGCTGGACCGCGAAAGGCAAGGGTGCGCAGGGCTATCGCAACCGCTATCCGCTCCCGATTGTCGAGATCTTCGAGAAACACGGCTTCATCTGGGGCGGACGCTGGTACCACTTCGACACGATGCATTTCGAGTATCGGCCGGAAATGATCGCGATCGCGCGGGCGGCCGACGCTGATGCCTGCGGCCGCTAGCCGACCGCCGCTGAACATTCAGGCGACTGACTTCTTCCAACCCTGGACAACAAAAAAGCGCCCGGGAAGGGCGCTTATTTTCAGTCTTATCGAAGGGCTTGCCCGTGGCTCAACGTCGATAGATCAGCCAGTTGCGACCTGATTCCTTGCGCATGCCGTCTTCAAAGAGAACGGTCTTGTTGCGCCCGCCATTCTTGGCCGAATAGAGCGCGATATCGGCCTTGTTGTAGAGATCCACCGGATCATCGGCCGCCGTCGCCATGCAAACCCCGACGGAAAGCGTGATCGGGCCGTAATTGACCCCGGTCTTCGAGTTCCGGAAGGGCGTTGCTGCAAGAACCGTGCGGATGCGATCGGCGATCTGCAGGCATTCTTCCTGGGTGCTGTCGCCAAGGATGATGGCGAACTCTTCGCCGCCGGTGCGGGCCACGAAAGCCTCGCGGCGCAGGTTGGCGCGAAGGACGCCGCCGACGGTCGCGAGAATCTTGTCGCCAACCGGATGGCCGAAGGTGTCGTTGACCTTCTTGAAATGGTCGATGTCGGCAACGAGCAGGCCGGTGTAGTTTCTCAGGTGCTCATTGTTGTACACGGCCGCCAGATTGTCGTCGAAGGCGCGGCGGTTGGCCAGACGCGTCAGCGAATCCGTGTTGGCGATACGCTTGTACTCGTCGAGTTCCTGCCGGATGACCTCCATCTCGAAGGACTTCTGTACGACGGTCTCGACGCGCTCCTTGCCCTGGCTCATCGTCTCGGCCGTCGCCTCGGTCAGGATGCCGATCGCGTGGCGCAGAATATCGGCGCTCGATGCGCTCTTGCTGACGATGTTGACATAGGCCTCATCGAGAACCTTGTTGTAGTTCTCGAGCGCGTACTGCTCGTCGCGCAACAGGGTGACGAGTTCGGCAAGCTTGGCCGCAAGCGTGGTATGGGCGCGCTCGATGCCGTTCGAGCGGTGGATATGGCTGAAATACTGCGCGCCGATCGCGTCCAGCTCTTCCTGAGTGGCGCGGCTGCCGAGTGCCGCGAGCTCCTTGGAGAGCTGCGGATTGGAGCCGAGATAGGCTTCGTAATAGAGTTCGTAGTTGCGGGGGATGGGCGCGACACCCATCATGCGCATGGCATGGGTTACCTGCGCTGCGATATCGGGCGTTTGAGTTTTGCCCGAGTTTGCCGTTTGCATGTGCAAACCCCCTAATATTAATCACTGCTTACGGGTTATGATTTTTAGGGGCAAATGATTTGCGAAGTCTTAATATTTGCCGCCGCCGCGAACCGCAATTCGATCGACTGCGGTTGTTCACGCCGATCGTTCCCTGCGTTTTCGGCCTGTGGGCCACGGCGCCGTTAAAGCGCCGTGGTGTATCAAAACGGATCAGGCCGGGCTGATCATCGTTTCCGGGCGCACGACCGCGTCGAACTCTTCGTTCGTGACGTAGCCACCGCCGACGGCTTCTTCACGAAGCGTCGTGCCGTTCTTGTGCGCGGTCTTGGCGATCTTGGCTGCGTTGTCGTAGCCGATCTTCGGAGCGAGCGCGGTGACGAGCATCAGCGAGCGGTCGAGCGCTGCCTTGATGTTGTCTTCACGCGCTTCGATGCCGACGACGCAGTTGTCGGTGAAGGATACGGCCGCATCGGCGAGCAACTGAACCGACTGCAGGAAGTTGTAGGCCATCAGCGGGTTGAAGACGTTGAGCTCGAAATGGCCCTGGCTACCGGCGAAGGTCAGCGCTGCGTGGTTGCCGAAGACCTGCACGCAGACCTGGGTCAGCGCTTCGCACTGGGTCGGGTTGACCTTGCCGGGCATGATCGACGAACCGGGCTCGTTTTCCGGCAGCGAGAGTTCGCCGAGGCCCGAGCGCGGGCCGGAGCCGAGGAAGCGGATGTCGTTGGCGATCTTGAAGAGGGCTGCGGCCGTCGCATTGATCGCGCCATGGCTGAAGACCATGGAATCATGGGCGGCGAGTGCTTCGAACTTGTTCGGCGCCGTAGTGAAGGCGATGCCGGTGATCTTGGCGATCTCTTCGGCGACCTTTTCGGCAAAGCCGACGGGTGCGTTGAGGCCGGTACCGACGGCCGTGCCGCCCTGGGCGAGTTCGCAGAGGCCCGGCAGCGTCATCTCGATGCGCTTGATCGAGGAGGCGACCTGGGCTGCATAGCCGGAGAATTCCTGGCCGAGGGTCAGCGGGGTTGCGTCCTGGGTGTGGGTGCGGCCGATCTTGATGATGTGGTCGAACGCCTTGACCTTGGCTTCCAGCGCCTTGTGCAGATGCTTCAGTGCCGGCAGCAGGTCATGAATGACGCGCTCGGCGCAGGCGATGTGCATGGCCGTCGGATAGGTGTCGTTGGACGACTGGCTCATGTTGACGTGGTCGTTCGGATGCACCGGCTTCTTCGAGCCCATGACGCCGCCGAGTAGCTCGATGGCGCGGTTCGAAATGACCTCGTTGGCATTCATGTTGGACTGGGTGCCCGAGCCGGTCTGCCACACGACGAGCGGGAAATGGTCGTTCAGCTTGCCATCGATCACTTCCTGCGATGCCTTGACGATGGCATCGGCAACGGTCGAATCCAGACGGCCAAGCGCCTGGTTGGTGCGGGCGGCAGCCTGCTTGACGATGCCGAGCGCCCGGACGATCGAGGCAGGCTGCTTTTCCCAACCAATCTTGAAATTGCCGAGCGAGCGCTGGGCCTGGGCGCCCCAATAGCGGTCGTTTGCCACTTCGATGGGGCCGAACGTATCTGTTTCCGTGCGCGTCGATGTCATCGTGATACCTGCCTTGATCATGCGGTTCATGAAGCCTGGGTGAGGGGCCGGATGGCGCAAACTCCCCAGGGTGCCGGGCCTCTCTCTGCCCCGCCCGCCGAAGCTTGTAAAGGGGCGCGGCACGGCTTGCCATGCTACAATCGTTTGAAACGTTGCAGTGCAACAAGGCGGCTCGGCGGCGAACGTGAGTCGCGTGCTTCCGGCCCCCGCAGCCGTTGTGATGTTTCGGTCACAGCGGGGGCGTTCTTTTCGGGCGCCGATCGGCTGCTGATGCCGGCCTATCACCTCATGCTGAAATAAAATCCATATGGATCAAATTTTTATCCCCCTTCGAACGTTATGGAATCGAGGCGTTTGTTGGAGCGCAGAAGGAGATTCAAGGTCGATGTTCGTGGGCGCGTTTCCTTTTCATTCACCATCCTTTTCTATAACTTTCGGTGCACGAGGGCGTGGCGAGAATCTGGCTTCAGCCGAATTCGGCGACAACGCGATACGGGGACGTAGTTTCATATGAGAGTAATTAAGACGGCAGCGATTGTGGCGCTCATGAGCGGCTGTGCGATCGCGACCATGGATGCGCGGCCGGCTTCGGCCTTTTCGCTTGGCGATTTCATCCGGGCGGGCAGAAAGAAATCGGATTCCGCTGAACAGACCCAGCCTGCCCAGCCGCTCCCAGGCGTGGGCGGGATGATCGACCCGCAGCAGAACATGGTTGCCAAGCCGCTGCCGAAGGTCACCGGACCGAAGTACTACACCTACAAGGCCGAGGCGCTGCGCCGGATCGCCACCGACAAGCTGCTCGATCCCGTCGTCACCGGTTCCGTTCGCAACGACGCGTTGCCGCCGATGCTGCGTATGCCGCTGGCCGATGCGCGGCAGTTCCTTCCCGGCATCAACGTGCGTGCCTCGGGCGACGTCGCCAAGGCGGTCGAGGCCCACTACGGCGCCCGCATGGATTACATCTGGATTGGCGCCGAAGGAGTGAATGCCAAGGCGAAGGCGGCGATTGCCGTTCTCGCCGACGCCGCCAAGGTCGGCCTCGACCCGCAGGACTACGCCGTCAACGTTCCGTCGGACACCTTCGATCGCGGCGACATGATCGCCCGCGAAAAGGAACTGCTGCAGTTCGAGATCTCGCTGTCGGCCGCGACGTTGACCTACGCACAGGACACCGTGCGTGGCCGTATCGATCCCAACAAGATTTCCGGCTACCACGACTTCAAGCGCAAGACGGTCGAACTCGCGCCGCTTCTCGACAAGCTGTCGGCGAGCGAAGATGTCGCCACGCTTCTCAACGACCAGAATCCGAAGAGCGCTCAGTTTGCCGCACTCTCCGTCGCGTTGGAGAAGCTGCGGGCGGAGACGGGCGCCGAACAGCGCGTCGAGATCGCGCCGGACACGCTGTTGAAACCGGGCCAGAGCAATCCTGAGCTTGCCAACGTGATTGCCGGCATCCGCCTGCGCGGATCAGAAGCGCTGAAGGCCGAACACGCGACGGTTCTTGCGGCGTACCAGGGAACGCCGGAATACACGCCGGAACTGGTAACCGTGGTCGAAGCCTTCCAGAAGGAACACGGGCTGAAGGCTGACGGCGTCGTCGGCCAGGCGTCGGTGCGCCTGCTGACGGGCGGCGACAGCGTGGCGAACAAGATCAACAAGCTCGAGATTGCCATGGAGCAGGCGCGCTGGCTGCCGGACGGGCTTGGCGATCGCTACGTCTTCATCAATCAGCCGGCCTTCACGGCCACCTATACCGACAAGGGTGCCGAGCAGTTCTCGATGCGTGTCGTCGTCGGCTCGAAGACGAACCAGACCTACTTCTTCCAGGACGAGATCCAGACCGTCGAGGTCAATCCGTACTGGGGCGTGCCGCAGTCGATCATCGTCAACGAGATGCTGCCGAAGCTCCGCAGCGACCCGAACTATCTCGATCGCATGGGTTATCAGGTGGAGGTCGGCGGCCGGCCGGTTCCTTCCGCATCGGTCAACTGGAACGGCTCGACCGCTTCGGTTGCAGTGCGCCAGCCGCCGAGCAGCGACAATGCGCTTGGTGAGTTGAAGATCCTGTTCCCGAACGCACATGCGATCTACATGCACGACACGCCCTCGAAGAGCTTCTTCAAGCGCGACAACCGCGCGCTCAGCCACGGCTGCGTGCGGCTTGCCGATCCGCGTCGGATGGCGGCGGCGGTGCTTGGAACGAGTGTCGAGGATGTCGGCAAGGAGATCGCCGGCGGCCGCAACAAGGCGCTGCAGGTTCCGGTGAAGGTGCCGGTCTATGTCGCCTACTTCACGGCCTGGCCGAACAAGGACGGCGTCGTCGAATATTTCAACGACGTCTACGAGCGCGACATGTACATGAACCGCGCCTTTGATGCGACGCGGGGCGCCCGCAGGGCCGAAGGCTAAGGTAGACGAAAAAGAAAAGGCCGCTTCGAGCGGCCTTTTTTCTGTTCTGTTACCGGGTTTCGAGCAGTGCCGAGACCAGGTCCGGCGTCAGTTCGTCGAAGTGACCGATGATCTTGGTCGGCTCGAGGCTTTCGACCGGGACGTCCGAATAGCCGAAGGGAACCGCGATCGAGGGTACCGCGGCGTTGCGCGCGACCAGGATGTCGTTGAGGCTGTCGCCAACCATGACCGAGCGCTCGGCCTTGCCGCCGGCATTGGTGACTGTTCTCAGCAGGTGCTCGGCATTCGGCTTGCGCACTTCAAAGGTATCGCCGCCCGAGATTGCGGCGAAGCGTTCGATCAGCCCGAGGCGTTCGAGCAGGCGCGTTGCCAGCTTTTCAGGCTTGTTGGTGCAGACCGCCAGCTTGAAGCCGGCGCCGGAGAGGCGGTCGAGCGCGTCGACGAGCCCCGGATAGGGCAGCGAATCGCCGGGCATCGAGCCGTGGTAGAAATCGACGAACTCCTTGAGCTGCCATTCCAGCACGTCTTCAGCGAGGGGCTTTTGCCGAAGTGCGAAGGTGCGCTCGATCATGGCGCGCGCGCCATGCCCGACAAGATGGGTGAGATCGGCGTAGCCGACCGGCGCGATGCCGGCCTGAGTTACCGCATGGTTGAGGCTCGCGACCAGGTCTGGCGCGGTATCGACGAGCGTTCCGTCGAGATCGAAGACGACTGTGGGAGATGACACCGAAAAAACCTCATGGCACCGGAAACGTAGCCGTTCGGGTAGGCGAAGTGATGGCCAAATGCAATGGGGCGTGCACGTTGCAAGCGCTACGGATTCCTTGGCGGCAATTTCATTTTGACTTTTGTTTGCGTCGCCGGGCGTGTAAGTGTCTCAGCGGAAAACGGGCAGGTCGTTCGCTGTTTGCAGCAAAGGCCTCCGTCGGAGTTACAAGGGAGCGACTGGCGCATGGACGCCCGCGAAATGA
The DNA here is from genome assembly GCF_052115125.1 of Ensifer sp. 2TAB8. Taxonomy (NCBI): domain Bacteria; kingdom Pseudomonadati; phylum Pseudomonadota; class Alphaproteobacteria; order Hyphomicrobiales; family Rhizobiaceae; genus Ensifer; species Ensifer sp. 2TAB8. The sequence continues at coordinate 226,988 of NZ_JBFRGB010000010.1, forward strand.
AAATCAAAGCCGCGGCTGCGGCTCTGGAATATGTCGAAGACGGCATGCGTCTTGGCATCGGGACCGGCTCCACGGCGGAGGAATTCGTCCGGCTGCTGGCCGAGAAGGTCGCCGCGGGCTTCCGCATCGAAGGTGTTCCCACCTCGGAGCGCACGGCCCGGCTCTGCCTCGAGCTCGGCGTTTCGCTGAAGTCGCTCGACGAGCTGCCGGAACTTGACCTGACGATCGACGGCGCCGACGAGGTCGACGGCCAACTTCGCCTGATCAAGGGCGGCGGCGGCGCGCTGCTGCGCGAAAAGATCGTCGCGAGCGCTTCGCAGCGAATGATCGTGATCGCCGACGAATCGAAGGTGGTCGATGTTCTCGGCGCCTTCAAACTGCCGATCGAGGTCAATCCCTTCGGACAGGTGGCAACGCGGATCGCGATCGAGAAAGTCGCTTCGCGCCTCGGCCTTTCCGGCGAAATCGCGGTGCGGCAATCGCATGATGGCGCCTTCAAGACCGACGGTGGACACCTCATTCTCGATGCATCTTTTGGCCGTATTCCTGATGCAGATGCGCTCGCGGGAGAGCTGAATGCCATTCCCGGCGTCGTCGAGCACGGGCTTTTCATCAATATCGCGTCGCTGGCAATCATTGCAGGGCCGGAAAAGGCACGCATTCTGACTGCGTCCTGACCCGGTTCCCGACAGCCCGCACCGGGCTGGGAGCGGTAAAGACAACAGGTTTCCATACATGCGGGCCTGGCGGCGGCAATCGCCCGGGCAGCATGCGACAAACACAGGAGCAAGGGTAAAAATGAACAAACTCGCAGGTCTTGTCCGCACTTTCGCTGCCACCGCGGTTCTGCTTTCCGCATCTGTACCGGCGGTGCAGGCCCAGGACGTCTCCGAAGAGCAGATCAAGGCGGCGCGCGCGACGATCGCAGCGCTCGGCGTGACCAACAGCTTCGACAACATTCTGCCGAACCTTGCTGAACGGCTGAAGAACACCCTGATCCAGGCTTCGCCCAACCATCAGGAACTGATCACTGCGACGGTCGACGACAAGGCGCTGGCTCTTGCCGCGCGTCGTGCGGACCTCGAGAACGAAGCCGCGACGATCTATGCCAAGACCTTTACGCTGGAAGAGCTGAACGCCATCACGGAATTCTACGGTTCCGCTGCCGGCAAGAAGCTCCTGAACGACGGTCCGATCGCCTCGCGTGAACTGCTGAAGGCGGCCGACATCTGGGCCTCGGGCGTTTCGCGCGATCTGACCCAGGAAGCCACCAAGTCGCTCGACGACAAGGTCGGCAGCACGCAGCCGGCCGCCGAAGGCGCAGTCCAGGCACCGGCGCAATAATCGCGCGCCAGCGGCATTCATCACGTTTCGAGGAGCCCGGAGAGATCCGGGCTTTTCTTTTGGCCGGTGGCACCACTATATGTGCCTGCGGCGCGGCCTTCGGCTGGCCGCTAATGCTTGCCGAACGCGCGATCGTTCGGCAAGCCTTCCATTTCGCCATTCCGACCCGCTTGCTTTCAGGAGACTGCCCATGCCCGCGTTCGACTATGACCTCTTCGTAATCGGTGGCGGGTCCGGCGGTGTCAGAAGCGGGCGCCTGGCGGCGAGCCTCGGCAAGAAGGTGGCGATCGCGGAAGAGTTTCGCTACGGCGGCACCTGCGTCATCCGTGGCTGCGTGCCGAAGAAGCTCTATGTCTATGCGTCGCAGTTCTCTGAGCATTTCGAAGACGCCGCCGGCTTCGGCTGGTCGGTCGGCGAGAGCACATTCGACTGGAAGAAGCTGGTCGCTGCCAAGGAGCAGGAAATCACCCGGCTCGAAGGGCTCTACCAGAAGGGCCTGAACAATGCGGGCGCCGAAATCCTGCACACGCGCGCCGAGCTCGTCGGCCCGAACACGGTTCGCCTGCTCGACAGCGGCAAGACCGTGACGGCCGAACGCATCGTGATCGCCGTCGGCGGGCATCCGACGCCGCATGACGCGCTGCCGGGACACGAGCACTGCATTTCGTCGAACGAAGCATTCGATCTCGCAGAACTGCCGAAATCGATCCTGATCGCCGGCGGCGGCTACATCGCCGTCGAATTCGCCAATGTCTTCCACGGCCTCGGCGTCGAGACGACGCTGATCTATCGCGGCAAGGAAATTCTCTCGCGCTTCGATCAGGATTTGCGTCGCGGGCTGCATGTGGCGATGGAGGAGAAGGGCATTCGCATCCTCTGCGAAGACATCATCCAGTCGGTCACCCTCGATGCCGACGGCAAGCGCGTCGCACACACCATGAAGCACGGCGATCTCGTCGTCGACCAGGTGATGCTGGCGCTCGGCCGCGTGCCGAACACCAAGGGGCTGGGCCTTGAGGCAGCCGGCGTCAACACGGACGAGCGCGGCGCGATTGTCGTCGACGCATTTTCGCGCACCAGCGCTGCCGGCATCTACGCGCTTGGTGACGTCACCGACCGGGTGCAACTGACGCCGGTTGCGATCCACGAAGCCATGTGCTTCATCGAGACCGAATACAAGAACAACCCGGTGTCGCCGGATCACGACTTGATCGCCACTGCCGTCTTCTCGCAGCCGGAAATCGGCACCGTCGGCCTGACGGAAGAAGAGGCGGCGCGCCGCTTCGACGAGCTGGAAGTGTATCGCGCCGAGTTCCGACCGATGAAGGCGACGCTCTCGGGCCGAAAGGAAAAGATGATCATGAAGCTGATCGTCAATGCCGCCGACCGCAAGGTGCTCGGTGCGCATATCCTTGGCCATGACGCCGGCGAGATGGCGCAGCTGCTCGGCATCTCGCTGAAGGCCGGCTGCACCAAGGACGATTTCGACCGGACGATGGCGGTGCATCCGACGGCGGCGGAAGAACTGGTAACGATGTATTCGCCGTCCTATCGCATCCGCAAGGGGGAGCGGGTCTGACCTTCAGGCGGATGCGCCTGCAAACCGCGCTTCCTCGCGCTTGAAGAGATCGGCGAGGCGATCGATGACCGTCCGGACTTCCGGGCGGCGGCGGTCGTCGTCGTTTGCCGCGATCCGCAACGGATGCGTCAGGCCGTCGATCAGTCCGCTTTCGCGCTGCAGGAGCGGATCACCGTCGCCGATAAAGGCAGGCAGCACGCCGCGCCCAGCGCCATTGCGGATCAGCCGCACGAGCAGGGCGGGGCTGTCGGTCCAGGTGTGGATCTGCTGCTCGCGGTTTTCAAAGACCCATCTCTCCGCCGGCGAGCCGGCAACTTCGGTGGCAATCGATATCCAGGGAAAGTCGTCACGCTCCGGCATGTTGCCGGCGCGATAGGCGGCATAGGCGATGTTCACCGAGCGGCGCACCGCCACGTTGCCGGAGCGGGGCTGTTCGTGCAGCACGGCGACGTCCGCCTCCCGGAAGGTCAGGTCGAAACCGTGACGTACGTGCTTGCAGCAGAAGCGAAAGCCGTCGCCCCAGGCCCGGATGTCCGTTGAATGATCGGCGACGAAGCCTGAGACCCAGGCGTCGCTTGCGACCGACACGATCGGCAGCGCAAAAGCATCGCGGTGCCAATCGGAGATGTTCTCGGCGGCATTCTGCATGGCACGGACATGTTCGAACAGGATCTGGCCGTCGTGGGCAAGGCGGTAACCCTGCTGGCTGCGTATGAAGAGCACCCTGCCGGTCGTGCGCTCGAGCGCGAGCATGCGACGGCCGATGGTTGGCGTGCTCAAGCCTGTCCGCGTGGCCGCGCCGCTCAACCCGCCCTCGGTCGCAACGTGATAGAACAGTTTCAAATCGTTCCATGCTGCCTCGGCCATAAGCACTCCATGGCGGTCACTGTCTCGTAGTAACGCGGGTTGTCCGCGTTGGCTTCCGTTCACCGATGAAAGACGCCTTTCAGCGGTGCGCCTACAACGCTGCCGGCGAAGACATTAGGTCTCCTGGTGTCTCAAGGCAAAGGAGGCGAGAACATGTTTGAACATTGGGCAGTCATGTGGACCGTTCTTCAGCGTGAACGTCGCCGCGGGTCATGCAACGGCTTGGATGATCCGCTCGACGGACCGGAGTGGCGTGGCCTGCACTGGGTGCTGCCGGTCTTCTCTTTCCTGCTTAACCGGTGCAGATCGGACGCGCGCTCGACGCGTTCCGATGCGCCACTCACGGAACGCACAGGCGCGCGCTGGGACGCGAGGGCCAGCCATTGCCGGCCCCAAGCCGCCGGGCACGATCGCTGAACATTCTGTCGCCTATCTTGGCGGCGGCTGTAGCATCAGGGATGCCACTATCCCATTGAAACGGCGCATCGTTCTTTCGATATAGAGAGCAGGACTTTCGGGATCGTGCGCTCCGCGGACATATCCTTGCGTTCCATGCGTGCTGCAAAGCAATGAATTCTGGTAGGATGGCTTTCCAAGCGTTTCCTTAACGTCTATAAGCCCGCATTCCGCGGCGTTTCCGCCTTGGGTGGGCACAAGGCCGGGCTCAGCGTCCGGGGCAGGGCACGCGGATGTGAGTGAAATTTCCGAATACCGGGCGGCCATCTTCGGCCGTCAGGGCGCGACCCGCGCGGACAGAACCGCGGCAGACAACAGGTGATCGAAATGGCACAGACTTGGACTCCAAACAGCTGGCGGCAAAAACCCATCCAGCAGGTGCCGGACTATCCGGACCTGGCAGCGCTTGAGGCGACCGAAGCGCGCCTCGCGAAGTATCCGCCGCTGGTGTTTGCGGGTGAAGCGCGCCGTCTGAAGAGCGCCCTTGCCAATGTTGCCGAAGGCCGCGGCTTCCTGCTGCAGGGCGGCGACTGCGCCGAAAGCTTCGCCGAACACGGCGCCGACACGATCCGCGACTTCTTCCGCGCCTTCCTGCAGATGGCCGTCGTTCTGACGTTCGGCGCCCAGCAGCCGGTGGTCAAGGTTGGCCGTATCGCCGGGCAGTTCGCCAAGCCGCGCTCGTCGGGTGTCGAGAAGCAGGGCGATGTCACGCTGCCGTCCTACCGTGGCGACATCATCAACGGCATCGAGTTCACCGAGGAAGCGCGTATTCCGAACCCGGAACGCCAGATCATGGCTTACCGCCAGTCGGCCGCGACGCTGAACCTTCTGCGCGCCTTCGCGATGGGTGGCTATGCCAACCTCGACAACGTGCACCAGTGGATGCTCGGATTCGTCAAGGACAGCCCGCAGGCCGAGCGCTACCGCAAGCTCGCCGACCGGATTTCCGAGACCATGGACTTCATGAAGGCGATCGGCATCACCTCGGAGAACCATCCGAGCCTGCGCGAGACCGATTTCTTTACCAGCCATGAGGCGCTGCTGCTTGGCTACGAGCAGGCCCTGACCCGCGTCGATTCGACCTCGGGCGACTGGTACGCCACCTCCGGCCACATGATCTGGATCGGCGATCGTACCCGCCAGCCCGACCATGCGCATATCGAATATTGCCGTGGCATCAAGAACCCGCTCGGCCTGAAGTGCGGTCCGTCGTTGACGGCCGATGGCCTGCTGGAGTTGATCGACCTTCTGAACCCGGCCAACGAAGCCGGCCGCCTGACGCTCATCTGCCGCTTCGGCCATGACAAGGTCGCCGAGCATCTGCCGCGCCTCATCCGTGCGGTCGAGCGCGAAGGCAAGAAGGTCGTCTGGTCCTGTGATCCGATGCACGGCAACACGATCACGCTCAATAACTACAAGACCCGCCCGTTCGAGCGGATCCTGTCGGAAGTCGAGAGCTTCTTCCAGATCCACCGCGCCGAAGGCACGCATCCGGGCGGCATCCACATCGAGATGACCGGCAACGACGTGACGGAATGCACGGGTGGTGCACGTGCGCTTTCCGGCGACGATCTTGCCGACCGTTACCACACCCATTGCGATCCGCGCCTCAATGCGGACCAGGCGCTGGAGCTCGCGTTCCTGCTCGCCGAACGCATGAAGGGCGGTCGCGACGAGAAGAAGATGGTCGTCAACGGCTGATCTAAATCCCTGGCATCGTTCAGGTTTTCTGAACATCGCTTTGGGAGTTTTGAATTTGACAATGCCGGGCCGGCTCTGGAAGCTGGCCCGGCATTTTCGTGTCTGGAGCAGGATGCGCCGCGCGTGATCGTGCCGCCGGATCGACCTCATGACAGGGTGATGCACCACGACTTTCGCTTTGGGGGGGAGGACAATGCCGGACGTTCACAAGGGAAGCTGTCTTTGCGGGGCAGTGCGCTTTACCGCGCGTGGCGAGTTGCGCGAGCTGATCTATTGCCATTGCGGCCAGTGCCGGAAGCAGACCGGCCTCTATTATGCCGCGACCAATGTTCAGGACGCGGATCTCGAAGTGGAGGGGACGGAGAACCTCACTTGGTACCGGGCGAGCGAGAGCGCCAGCCGCGGCTTTTGCCGGCATTGCGGCTCAGCCCTGTTCTGGAAGGCGGATGGGCTGGACTACACCTCGATCCTCGCCGGCTCCTTCGAGAAGCCGACTGCGCTCAAGGCCGGCTATCATATCTTCTGCGACGATCAGGGCGACTTCTACGAGATCAGCGACGACTTGCCGAAATATGCGGCTGGGCGCAGTTGAGCGATCACTCCGGCGCGGTCTTTGCCTGCCGGACCGCCTGTTCGAAGCCATTGGCAAGGCCGGCCATCTTGACCGATTGCCACTGACAATATTCGTCGATCAGGCGTTCGCCTAGCCAGAACAGCCCGCGCTGGCCCTCGCCCGCGCGGCCGATGAGGCCCGCATCCTGAGCACGGGTGAAAATGCGCCTGATATGCGTGTTCGAGATCATGTAGTGCGTGGCGAGTTCCGAGAGGCTCGCTTCGAGCCAGACCTTGCCATCGACCGGTTCCAGGCTGTCTGGCCGTGACATCAGATCGTCCAGCAGCAGGCCGCCGCATTCGGTCCAGACGAAGGCGGCCACAGCTTCCGGTGGTTCGCTCCACCGCTGATCGGTCAGCAGCAGGCGGGTCGCGATCGGCTGGGCGCGCTCAAAGACAGTCCGGTCGGCTTCGACGCGCTGAAGGCGGCCCTTGCCGTCGAAGCGGTCGAGTGTGCCCATCTGGCTCATGAACCAGCGCAGCATCGCCCCTTCGCTGATTTCGGTCGGCTCCAGGGGGCGCACCTTCTTCTTGGCGCGGCCGCCATCCGTATCGCGCAGCAGCTTGTAGGTCAGCAGTTCGGCGATGAAGGCCGCAGCGGTGTTGCGGCTGGCGCCGCCCATTTCGTGCATGAATTTCAGGAGGCGCGCAGTCGTGATGCCGGTTTCCGGATTGCCCGGGTCGCGCTCGAGGTGCAGCGTGTAGACAGCCTGGCTCAGCGTCCACTTCTGGTGAGAGGCGACGAGACGGGCAACCCGCGGGAAGATGTCGAACACCGACATGAGATCCCGCGCGCTCGCCTGAAGGATCGCCCGGAAGTTCGGATGATTACGAAAATCTTCTGCGGTGAAGGCAAGTGCACCAGCCGGTACAACGCCTTCATGCTCTGCCACGACACGCATTTGCTGCGCACCCCCCCCGATGCTTGCGCGGCTCGCCCGATTCTTGATTTTTCAAGTTGCCCGGTCCAACCGCCTTCAGCCTTACCCCTTATAGCAGGATTAGCCTGCCCATAACGTGCGAACAACCGATTTTGTTCAAAAAGGGGCGCCTGACCTCCCATCGTCAGGCGCCCCTTACGTACAACTGAACCCGGTCACTGCACCAGAACTGGCGGCTGGCACTTGACGCCGGTGACGCGCACATCGGCCTCGCCGACCCGGACGCCGACGAGCAGGAGCAGGTTGTAGAGCAGGTCGTCGACCGGCTTGGTGACGGAGCCCAGGGTCTGGGCCAGCGCCTGCTGGATGATCGTGGGGCTGCCGAGCGTGAGGAACAGGACCTGGATGTTGAGGTCGAGCTTGTTCAGCAGCGTCTGGGTCGTTGAGGTGAGAATATCCTTCGTGGAAACGCTCTTGATCGATCGAGCCGCAATCTCGGATGGGCTGAAGCTCAGGCGCGAGGCCTTGAGGTTCTGCGCCTCCACATGAGCGAGCGCATCGATCTTGACGACGAGGGCATCGACGAGGCGGGCTCTTTGCACGCGGGCATCGGACGAGAAGTTGGAGAGTACGGTCGGGTCGACGTCGCCGATGGCAATCTCGGCTACGCCGGGTATCGCGTCCACACTGACCGCTGCATTTTCCGGTGTGCCCCCGTAGCAGCGAATGTCGGCAAGCTTCGCTTCAGCATAGGCGAGTTCGACATAGATGGGGAGCCGGATGCGAATGCCGGCAAGGGCCGCAAGGCCATCGACGTTGACTTCGACGGCGAGGCGGGTCTGCGCGGTGCGCACCGCTGCACCCGGTGTTGCGAGCCGATGGCTTGGCGTCTCCACCGGTGGTTCGCCGATCGCGAGCTTGACCTTGGCAGAGGCGATGCCGGGAAGCCCGGTCACGGCGTTGAGCGCGATCTGGTTTTCGCCATTGGCAATTGCGGCAGCCGCAGAGACGAGTTGCAGCGCGCCGACCTTCATCGCCCAGTCGGGGCCGGCATCGACCTGCAGGCTCTTTTTCGGGTCGAGATTGAGGATTTGCGCCAGTGTAACGGTCTTCCTGTTGCCGGTTGTCGAAAGCTCGATGCTCTTCAGTGCGGCCGTGACGGTGCCCGACAGGCCCTGCACGAGCCGCATCGAGGAGAGTAGTTGCGGTATGGTCAGGTTGGCCTTCAGCACGTCCTCGTAGGAGGCGGCCGTCAGGTTGAGTTTTGTCGCGACGACCTTCAGGAACGGCTGGACGTCGATGTCGGCGTTGATGAGTGCCTCATAGTCCATGATCTTGAGAGAGACGGTGGTCCCGAGCATCTGGCCGAGGATCGAGTTCAGCAACCCGTCGTTCAGGCTGGCGAGGCGTGAGCCGACGGAGAACGCGGCAATCTTGGAACTGGCGGCCGTACCGACGACGTTGAGATCCGGTGGCGCACTGAAGATGGAGGCAAGGAAGATCTTGCCTTTCTTTTCCAGCAGAACCTGCACGGCGTCGGTCGGCGTGGCGTCCTTGATGAAGCGCTGTCCGGCATCGACCGAAGGGTCGGGGACGTAGCGACCGCGCGTCAGTGTGGCGACGCCGTCGACCTTTCCCGTGCCGACATCGCTCAATGGCAGCACCTTGCCATCCGCCGTCATCAAGCCGCTTGGCGTTGCGACTGCGTAGTTGAGGCCATTGTTGGAGAAGTGGTTGAGGACGGCCTTTTCGGCGGACGAGATGTTGGCCGCTGCAGCAATCGCGGCCAGGTCGACCGTCGACTGCATCTCCCGCTTTTGGACAGTCAGATAACCGTAGTCGATGCCGAGTGCCATGGAGGTGACGACCAATGGCATGACAAGGGC
>NZ_JBFRGB010000011.1:0-235140 GCF_052115125.1 Ensifer sp. 2TAB8
AGCAAGGGCACGATCGAGCAGGTCGGCACCCCCGACGAGATCTACGACCATCCGGTCTCGCCCTTCGTCTTCGGCTTCATCGGCCAGTCGAACTGCCTCTCGGTCACGCTCTCGAACGGCGAGATCTGGTTCGAGGACCGGCCGATCGGACTCAGGGCCCCGGCCGAGCCGGACGGTCCGGCCAACCTGCACTTCCGCCCGCATGACATCGAGCTGATCGACGGCTGCGGCGGCTGTCTCGCCGGCCTCGTCGCCGYCAGCCGTCGTGTCGCCGGCACCCGCCATCTCGAACTCGACCTCGGCCGCAATCATCCGCATGTCGAGATCGAACTCTCCCCCGAACGCGCCGCTGCCGGCGACCACAGCCGCATCGCCTTCAGACCCACAAAGTGGAAACTCTTCAGGGATAAGAGGCAGGAGACGGCAGAGGCAAAGACGGAACAGCAAGAGGCCGAGGAATCCGGAGAAACGGAAGCCTTCGAACTCGCGCGCACGGGCACCTGATCTCATCGACCTGTCACAGGCTGGCGAAGGGCGCTTGAGCCTCGCCCGCCGATTTCGATTTGCTTCGAGATGCGCTAAGCAGGGACGCCCGCTGCCGACCAAGGCCGCGGAAACGGGAGATGCGCATGACGATCGTCGACGACCTGAAACAAGCCCTCGGCGATATCGTGCTCACCGGAGCCGAGATCGGCGAACGCCATCGCAGCGACGCCAGCCTGACCGGCCGCGAACTGCCGAAGGCTGTGATCCGGCCGACAAGCAGCGAAGAGATCGCCACAACCCTCCGGCTCTGCAACGGGACCAACCAGAGCATCGTCGTTCAGGGCGGGCTGACCGGACTTGCCGGCGGCGCCAATGCCGGCAGTGACGCAGTGGTGATTTCGCTCGAACGGTTCACCGGCGTAGAAGAGATCGACCCGCAAGCCGGGACCATGACGGTGCGCGCCGGTACGCCGCTCGAAGTGGCGCAACGCGCCGCCGAAGACGCCGGTTTCCTGCTGCCGATCGATCTTGGCGCCCGCGGCACCTGCCAGATCGGCGGCAATCTCGCCACCAATGCCGGCGGTATCCGCGTGCTGCGCTATGGCGTGACGCGCGACAATGTGCTCGGCCTCGAAGTCGCGCTCGCCGATGGGACCGTGATCTCGTCGCTCAACAAGATGATCAAGAACAACACCGGCTACGATCTCAGGCAGTATTTCATCGGTTCCGAGGGAACACTTGGGGTGATTACCCGCGCGGTCCTGCGTCTGCGGCCGCTGCCGGCCGGCCGACTGACGGCGCTCTGCGCGCTGGACAGCTACGACAATGTGGTTGCCTTCCTGACGCGATGCCAGCGCCGCCTGCCAGGGCTCTCGGCCTTCGAGGCCATGTGGCAGAACTACTTCCGCTTCAACGCCGAGGCGGACAAACAGAAGCTTTTTGATGACGTTCCGCCCTTCGCCGTCATCGTCGAGCAGGACCGGCTGGGGGATGACAGCGAGCGCGATGCATTCGAAGCCTTTCTCGGAGAGGCGCTCGAAGACAGCATCATCTTCGATGCGCTGATTGCCCAGTCGGAGAAAGAAAGCCGCGCCTTCTGGAGCGTTCGCGAGGGCCACGCGATGGACCAGCTACTGCCAGCCCTGGTCAACCTCGACATCAGCCTGCCGATCGGCGAGATCGGCCGCTTCGCCGAAGAATGCGGCGAGGCTCTTTCCGCCCGTTTCCCGGCCGCCCATGTCTCCTTCTTCGGCCATGTCGCCGACAGCAATCTGCACATCGCCTTCTCGGAACCCGACAGCGACGCGGAAACGCCGCATGTCGTCGACGAAATCGTCTATGAGATCGTGCGGCGCTACAAAGGTTCGATTTCGGCCGAACACGGCATCGGCACGCTGAAGCGGGATTTCCTCGACCATTCGCGCAGCCCCGCCGAGCTTGAGCTGATGCGCCGGATCAAGCAGGCGCTCGACCCGAACGGCATCCTCAATCCGGGCAAGGTGATCTGAGCCAGCGAGGGAAAGCTGTGACACAGTTTTCTATCGCTGGAATGAGGTTTCAAAGCCAGGAAGCCGGCGTCTTCGGCAGGCGCCCATCCGGGTCGATCACCTTCAACTCTGCCCCCTCGCCGTCGTTCCAGCGCCAGAGCGCGACGCAGGTACCGCCGGGCGACATGAAGGACGGATAGATTAGCCCGTCGAAGCCGCGCGCGCCGAGCTCCACCTGCAGCCGATGTGTCTCCGGCACCAGATCGCGATCGAGCACATCGCGCCATTCGCATCGATGGATCTCTTCGGTGAGCCCAAGATCGGACAGCGTATCCGCCGCCGTCAGATCAGCAAGGCGCGCATAGCGCAGTTCAAGCTGGGCGATCAGCGCCGGGTGCTGGACGAAACCCTGATTGTATTCGGCCCAGGCGGTCGAGAGTTCGCGGGCAGCGTAGATCGCGGGTATTCCAACAGGATTCCAGCGCCCGCCGAAGCGCGCGGCGCCCTCACCGGAGAGCGGCGCATGCGCCCAGCGCGGGACATAGGCGCGCCAGAGGCGCACCGGCTCGCTTCCCGCCATCAGGCGTAGACACCGGAACGTACGGCTTCGAGGTAGGCGAGCACCTTGTCGGCCTTGCCTTCGCCGACGAGGTCATAGGCGGTTTTGCCGGCCCAGCCGGGGATCGGCTGGTGCTTGAACCAGATGACGGCGCGGCTGTCGTCTCCTGCCATTTCACCGGCCATCGCGAGGATGCGCACGACGACGCTCAAAGCCGCATCGACCTTGCGGACACTCGACTTCGCCGTCAGCGTGTTGCGGGCGACACCGATCAGCCTCGCCAGTTCGGCAAGCGTGACGCCGAGGCGATCGGCGACCAGCCGGGCGGAGAGAAAGGACGATTGGCTCTCGCCGTAGTCGGCGGCGGAGACATTGAAACCGACGGCAGCCATGGCACGATCCGAGCTTGCTTTGATCATCATGCGATCAAAATAAGCTCAAATAGCGCCCAGTTCAAGGAAGCCTATTGCCGCCAGGAAGGCTCACGCTTGTCGAAGAAGGCGCCGACACCCTCACGAGCCTCGTCGGACTCCCAGCAATCGGCAAGCTGCTCGATCGTCGCGGCAATGGTTTGTTCGGTGATCGGGGCGCCGAGTGAACGCGCAAGCCGCTTGGCCCGGCCGGTGGCTTCCGGCGCGACCGCGAGATAGGGCTCGATCTCCGCTTCGACCGCTGCGTCCAGCGCGTCGGCCGCGACAACGGTCGTGGCGAGCCCCAGGGAGCGTGCCTCCTCCGCACTGAACAGCCGAGCGGACATGAACAGTGGCCGCGCCTTGCCCTCGCCGATACGGGCGACGACATAGGGGCTGATGGTGGCCGGGATCAGGCCGAGACGCGTCTCGGTCAGACCGAACTTGGCGCCGGCCGCGGCAACCGCCGCGTCGCAGATGCTCATAAGGCCGACACCGCCACCGAAGGCATTGCCATGCAGGCGACCGACCACCGGCTTGGCGATCTCGTTCAGCGCCTTGAACATCAAGGCCAGCCGCGTCGCCTCGGCAATGCGGGTCGCCCGATCCGCGTCGAACTGTTCGCGCATCCAGCCAAGATCGCCACCGGCGCAGAAGCTGCGGCCTTCGCCCTCCAGGATAACCGCGCGGACCGAGCGATCGACCGAAAGCAGGTGCGCCGCCTCAGTCAACTCTCTGATCATCCGCGCCGAAAGCGCATTGTGCTTCTGCGGAAGTGCCAAGGTCAGTCGCGCGACGCCGCGTGCGTCGGTGGCAATCCGGATCGTTTCGAAGGTCATGATCGTGTCCTCAAGGTCCGCGCGAAAGCGGCCGCCTGATCGAGCTTCGCCGCGTCGAGGCCGGTCGAAAAGCCCTTGGCCGTTACGAAGGCGTTGACCGCGAGCGTATCGACGTTGCCGGCAGCACCCGGCGCATAGGGGCAGCCGCCGAGACCGCCTGCCGACGCATCGAAGACCCTGAGTCCGCGATCGAGCGCAACGGCAATGTTGTCGAGCGCGCGGCCGGATGTATCGTGAAAATGCCCAGCGAGCCTATCGGCCGGGATGATGTCGAGCACCGCAGCCAGCATCGCGTCTACCGCCTCCGGTGTACCGCGGCCGATCGTATCGCCAAGGCTGATCTCGTAGCAGCCGAGTTCATCAAGCAGGCCGGCGACATGGGTGGCGCTGGCCGGCCCGATCGCACCCTCATAGGGGCATTCGACGACGCAACTGACATAGCCGCGGAGCGGAAGTCCCTTCTCTCGGCACACCTCTGCAACCGGCCGGAAGCGCTCGATGCTTTCGGCAATCGAACAATTGATGTTCTTCTGCGAGAAGGTCTCGGAAGCGGAAGCGAAAATCGCGACCTCGTCGGCACCCGCGTCAAGTGCCGCCTCAAGCCCGCGCATGTTGGGCGTCAGCACCGCGTAACGTGTACCGGAGCGCCTTTGAATGCCGGCCATCACCTCGGCGGCGTCGGCCATCTGCGGCACCCATTTCGGACTGACGAAGCTCGTCACCTCGATCCGCTGGTAGCCGCAGTCGGACAGAATGTCGACCAGGCGGATCTTGTCGGCGGTTGGGACGAGCCCGCTTTCGTTCTGCAGCCCGTCGCGCGGCGCCATCTCGACGATCGTCACATACCCAGGCGACGCTCCGCTCATTCCGCGCCCTCCGGCCGGAGCATCACCAGAACGGCGCCAGCAGTCACCTGCTCGCCTTCGCTGACCAAGACGCTCTCGACGACGCCGGCGCGCGAGGCCGACAGTGTGAGCTCCATCTTCATCGCCTCCATGACGGCGAGCGCCTGTCCCTTTTCGACCGCGTCACCGGGGCGGACCCGGATGAGCTTGACGATGCCGGGCATCGGCGCCGACACCTCGTCATCGGCCACCTCGCTGGAATGACCGGCCCCTAGCGCATCGGGCAGACGCAGGACATAGCTCTCACCGTTGAGGAACAGGGTGATCTGCTCGCCTTCGCGCAGGAAGCGGAACTCATGCTGCGCACCCGAGATTTCCGCACGGGCCCCATCGGCGAAGCGGTCGAGGATCACCACGGGCAGTGCCGCGGTTCCTGTGTGAACCGCGAACTGGTCGCGACCGCGAGCGGCGAGCGTCACTGTCGATCGCCCGCCCGTGTGCTCGATCGTGACGTTCCGGCTGGCATCGCTCCAGATCTGCCAGTGGCCGAGCGAAGACCACGGATCGGGAGATCCATCGGGCAGCAGCGCTCCGGTAGAGACGATCGCCGCCAGTGCCAGTGCCGCATCGCTCGGCGCCATCGTTGCCGTGAGATGATCGATCGAACGGTCGATCAGGCCGGTATCGGGATGTCCGGCGCGGAAATCCGGTTCCGCAGCAAGGCGCGCCAGAAAATCGAGATTTGTGATGGTGCCACCGATGCGGCACGCCCTCAGCGCATTTTCAAGTTTCGCAAGCGCGGCCGAACGGTTCGGGCCGTGAACGATCAGCTTGGCGATCAGCGGATCATAGAAAGGCGTGATCCGGTCGCCCTGCCGTACACCGGCGTCGACACGTACGCCATCCTCCGGGAAGCTCATCGTCGTCAGCCGCCCCGTCGCCGGAAGGAAGCCGCGAGATGGGTCTTCCGCATAGATGCGGGCTTCGAACGACCAGCCGTCGATGCCGATCTCGCTCTGACGTTTGGGCAGCGCTTCGCCGGCCGCCGCCCGCAGCTGCCATTCGACGAGATCTATGCCGGTGATCGCCTCGGTCACCGGATGCTCGACCTGAAGCCGGGTGTTCATTTCCATGAAATAGAACTGATCCGGCCAAAGCCCGTTCGTCACGTCGGCGATGAATTCGACGGTGCCGGCGCCGACATAGCCGATCGCTTGGGCAGCCCGAACCGCTGCATCGCCCATGGCTTGCCGCACTTCCGCGGTCATGCCGGGGGCCGGCGCTTCCTCGATCACTTTCTGGTGGCGGCGTTGCAGCGAGCAGTCACGCTCGAAAAGGTGCAGAATATTACCGTGCCGGTCGCCGAAGACCTGCACCTCGATATGCCGCGGCTTCGTCAGATATTTCTCGATCAGCACCGAGCCGTCGCCGAAGGCGGCCTCCGCCTCGCGCCGCGCCGCTTCGAGTGCGGCCAAAAACTCGGGAGCGCTGTCGACGCGCCGCATGCCCTTGCCGCCGCCGCCGGCACGCGCCTTGATCAGCACCGGATAGCCGACAGTCGCCGCCTCTTCCGCAAGGAATTCGGCTTCCTGCCGCTCGCCGTGGTAACCGGGGACCACCGGCACGCCGGACAGTTCCATCAGTGCCTTGGCTGCATCCTTCAAACCCATCGCACGGATCGCGCGCGCCGAAGGCCCGACGAAGGTGATGCCCGCCGCTTCGACAGCTTCGGCGAAATCCGCATTCTCCGAGAGAAAGCCATAGCCTGGATGGATCGCATCGGCGCCGACCGAGCGCGCGGCGGCGATGATGCGTTCGGCCGAAAGATAACTTTCGAGCGCCGGCGGCGGACCGATGCGGATCGCCTCATCGGCGAGCGCCACATGCAGTGCTCCCACATCGGCGTCGGAGTAAACCGCGACCGTGCGAATGCCGAGGCGCTTGGCGGTGCGCATCACCCGGCAGGCGATCTCACCGCGATTGGCAATCAGGAGTTTGGAAAACATCGGCATCCCCAGGCCCTATTGCGCTGCGATCACATCGATTTCGAGCAGCCAGCCGGCATCGAAAATCCCGGCGATCGCTACCGTCATGGCGGGCGCGAGTGCACCCAGATATTCCTGCCGGGCCGCGCGGTTGGCCATCGCGTGCTGCCGGTCGGCAAGCAGGACCGTCACCTTGACGATATCCGCCTTGCTCATGCCCGCTGCGCGCAATTGCGCATCGATATTCGACCAGACCTGACGCGCCTGCGCCTCGAACCCTTCCGGCAGGACGTCTTCGGCGCTGAGCGGCACCTGACCGCTGACGAACAAAAGGCGCTGGAAATCTTCGAGCCGTACGGCCTGCGAATAGCCTCCGCGCGGTTGCGGCGCATCGCCGGCATTGATGTTTTCGCGTTTCATCCGGATCTCCCTACATCCTGAAGAGGCCGAAGCGCGTGTCTTCGATCGGCGCGTTGAGCGCTGCCGAAAGCGACAGGCCGAGCACATCGCGGGTCTTGCGCGGATCGACGACGCCATCGTCCCAAAGTCTTGCCGAGGCATAGAGCGGGTGGCTCTGGCGCTCGAAGAGATCGAGGATCGGCTGGCGAAAACGCGCCTCCTCCTCGTCGCTCCAGGGCGTGCCCGCCCGCTTCAGCGCCTCGCTGCGCACCGTCGTCAACACGCCGGCCGCCTGTTCGCCGCCCATGACGGAGATGCGGCTGTTCGGCCAGGTCCACAGGAAGCGCGGCGAGAAGGCGCGGCCGCACATGCCGTAATTGCCGGCGCCAAAGGAACCGCCGACGAGCATCGTCACCTTCGGCACCCGCGCCGTCGCCACCGCGGTCACCAGCTTTGCACCGTGCTTGGCGATGCCCTCGGTCTCGTATTTCCGCCCGACCATGAAGCCGGTGATATTCTGCAGGAACACGAGCGGGATCTTGCGCTGGGCGCAGAGTTCTACGAAATGCGCGCCCTTCAGTGCCGATTCCGAGAATAGCACGCCATTGTTGGCGATGATGCCGACCGGGATGCCGTGGACATGGGCAAAGCCGCAGACGAGCGTCGTACCATAACGCGCCTTGAATTCGTCGAAGCGAGAACCGTCGACGACGCGGGCGATGACCTCGCGGATATCGTAGGGCGTGCGCAGGTCGGCGGGCACGATGCCGGCGATCTCTTGCGGATCGTAGAGCGGCGGCTCGGGCGTCGCCAGTTCGACCGACAGCGGCTTCCGGCGATTGAGCGCGGCAACGGCGCGGCGGGCGAGCGCCAGCGCATGGGCGTCGTCCCGCGCCAGGTGATCGGCTACGCCGGAAAGGCGGGTATGCACGTCGGCGCCACCGAGATCTTCGGCGGAGACCACCTCGCCGGTCGCGGCACGCACGAGCGGCGGTCCAGCCAGGAAGATCGTGCCCTGCCCCTCGACGATGATCGTCTCGTCCGACATGGCAGGCACATAGGCTCCGCCAGCCGTGCACGAGCCCATGACAACGGCGATCTGCGGAATGCCGGCGGCCGACATGTTGGCCTGGTTGTAGAAGATCCGGCCGAAGTGATCGCGGTCCGGAAAGACCTCGTCCTGGTTCGGCAGGTTGGCGCCGCCGGAATCGACGAGGTAGATGCAGGGCAGATTGTTTTCCGCGGCAATCTCCTGCGCGCGCAGGTGCTTCTTCACCGTCAGCGGATAGTAGGTGCCGCCTTTGACCGTCGGATCGTTGCAGACGATCATGCATTCGCGGCCCGAGACCCGACCGATGCCGGTGATCAACCCGGCCGCCGGTGCATCGCCATTGTACATGCCGTGCGCAGCCGTCATTCCGACTTCGAGAAAGGGCGTTGCCGGATCGATGAGGTTGGCGACGCGATCGCGCGGCAGTAGCTTGCCGCGGCTGACATGGCGCTCGCGCGCGGCATCGCCCCCACCGCCGGCCGCAAGCTTCACGGCCTCCTCGACCGTCGAGATCGCCTCGGCCATGGCCGCCTGATTGGCCCTGAACGTTTCGGAGGACGGCGAGATGTGAGATTTCAGAACGGTCATGAGGTCCTCATTGGATCGAGTTCGGCCGCTTTCGTCTCACCCTGCCTAGCTCGTCTCGGTGAACAGCTCCCGGCCGATCAGCATGCGGCGAATTTCGCTGGTACCGGCACCGATCTCGTAGAGCTTGGCATCGCGCAGCAGGCGGCCCGCCGGGTAGTCGTTCGTGTAGCCGTTGCCGCCGAGCGCCTGGATTGCCTCGAGCGCGAGCGCCGTCGCCTTCTCGGCTGCGTAGAGAATGCAGCCGGCCGCATCCTTGCGCGTCGTCTCTCCGCGATCGCAGGCTGCCGCCACCGCATAGACATAGGCGCGCGCCGCATTCGCCGTCACATACATGTCCGCGAGCTTGCCCTGCATCAGCTGGAATTCGCCGATCGGCTGACCGAACTGCTTGCGCTCATGCAGATAGGGGACGACGACATCAAGGCAAGCGGCCATGATGCCGAGGGGACCTGCCGAAAGCACCACGCGCTCGTAGTCGAGCCCGGACATCAGCACGCGAACGCCGCCGCCAACCATGCCGAGCACGTTTTCTTCGGGTACTTCACAGTCTTTGAAGATCAGCTCGCAGGTGTTGGAGCCACGCATGCCGAGCTTGTCGAGCTTCTGGCCGGTGGAAAACCCGGCATAGCCCTTCTCGACGAGAAAGGCGGTGATGCCGCGCGGGCCGGCCGCAGGATCGGTCTTGGCATAGACCACGAGCACGTCGGCGTCCGGACCATTGGTGATCCACATCTTGTTGCCGTTGAGAACATAGCGGTCGCCGCGCTTGTCGGCCCTGAGCGTCATCGAGACGACATCGGATCCGGCGCCGGGCTCCGACATTGCGAGCGCGCCGACATATTCGCCGGAGATCAGCTTCGGCAGGTAACGCGCCTTCTGGTCGGCATTGCCGTTACGATTGATCTGGTTGACGCAGAGATTGGAATGGGCGCCGTAGCTGAGGCCGATCGAGGCAGATGCGCGGCTGATTTCTTCCATCGCCACGCAATGGGCGAGATAGCCCATGCCGGCACCACCGTGCTCTTCGCCGGCTGTAATGCCGAGCAGGCCGAGTTCGCCCATCTCGCGCCAAAGCTGCATTGGAAATGCGTTGTCTCGATCGGTCTGATCCGCCAATGGCGCTATGCGGTCCGTTGCAAAGCGCTGCACGGTCTCTCGCAATGCGTCAATGTCCTCGCCAAGCGCGAAGTTCAACCCGCCCTGAAACATGTCTATCCTCCCATCGTGCCGGCCAGCGCGGTCTCCTCCCACAGCGGCCGGACGATAACGCTTCATCCTCTACGCGCAACGCKGCGATTGCAACGATATCAATGCCGCGACATGGCCGGACGATAGCACCGCGTTTCGCTAATTTCCTTCCAAAGAGGGGCGAAGCCAAGCACGATATGAAAATCCCGAGGTGCCTATCGATTGCATCCTGTGCGTGAAGCGATCGCCGGGCGCGCGACCGCAACAGGTGCAGATCGCCCACACGGAAATCGTAGAGATTCTACGGCTGGTTCGAAGAGCGCAGAGGTTCAATTCTTGTTCGGCCAGATTTCCTGGCTATCGCCAACGGCCGCCAGGCCCTGCATGGCGTCGCGATTGCCCGTGGCAGCGAGCGCCCCGAATATCCGCCGGGCTTCCTCAAAGCGATTGAGGTTCATATAGGCATAACCGCGCAGCACCATCAGGTCCTGGCGCCGGCTTGAAATCTGTCCGAGCTGGTCCAGAAACAGGATCGCCTCGCGATAGCGCTTGGCATCGAAGGCCGCAATGGCGCGATCGGCCAGAATGGCCGTCTGCAACTCGTCAACTCGCCCTTGGCTCTGCCGCGACTTGGTTGCGGAAACCGCGGCCTTGTTGGTCAGGCCGGCGCGCAAGTACGCGAGGCTCTGGCCGTAGGCGGCGTCTTCTCGGATCTGCGATGCCGGGGCCTGAAGCGCGACTTCGAAAGCTTCGGCCGCCTCCAGCGGACGGTTGAGGTCCATCAGGCACCAGCCGCGGTTGAGCGCCGCCTGCGGCGCCAGTCCGGCTGGGTTGATCGTCGTTCTGCAGCCAGCTCCGCTGCGCACGACTTTTTGGGTGGTGCCGGCGACCCGTGGCCTTTGGGCAACCGGCTGCTCGACCGTCTCCATCACAACGGTCGTGCGCGTAGAAGCCTCTGGAGAGCTCCTCTGCGTCTCGGCAGTCGGGACCCGCGCACGGTTGACGTCGGCAAGCTGTTCTTTGACTTCGCCGAGGCTGGCGATGCGTTCAGAACGACCCGACCACAGTCGCTGGATCTCGACGACCCCGTCCTTGTCGCCCAACTGGTCGCGGCTGAGCGCAAGGCCGTAGGCCGAAGGTTCGTCGTCCGGCTTCCAGCGGAGCGCCGTCGCGAACCATTGCGCAGCGGTCGCCGGCTGATTGAGGGCGCGCGCGTACCAGCCGAACTGCTGTGCCGTTGCCGGCTCACGGGCCTTGGTGGTTTCCGCGGCGATCCGCGCCAACACGGCCGCATCCAGGGTCATCGGCGGATCGATCGCGAGCAGGTTGGCCGTGGCCGCAAAGTACGTTGCGAGTGCGTCGGGCGAACTGTCCCGCCACGGATAGAGAACCGCTTCCGCCTCCGCAGGCACCTTGCGGGCAACCAGCGTCAAAGCCAACCCCTGCGAGGCCGAAGCGGAATCTTCCTTGTCGTGCGCACGCCGGAACCATTGCTCGGCAGCACTCTTGTTGTCGCGCCGCAACTGGTACCAGCCGAGCAGCAGCGCATCGCTCGCCGTGCCACCGGCCTCGGCCAAGCGCTCGACGCGCTGGACATATTTCGGGTCGACCGTGAGCGCCTTGTCCGTGTCACCTTCGGCGACGAAACGCCGGGCGAGGTCGTCGCGGATGCTCTCGAATTCCGCGACACCTTCGGGAGAACTGCGCTCGAGCGCGAGGAGGCCCTGCATCGTTGCGTAAGGTAGCGTCGCAGCGGCCTTCTGCACGGTGGCGAGCCGTTCCGGAGCGTTCTCGCAGTTGTTCAAGACGTAAAGATAGGCATCGCGCGCCCGCTCGGGGCGCTTGGTCTCGGCAAAGGCCTGGGCGACATGCCAGAGGACATCCACCTCCGAGCAGGTGAGAAGGCTCGGCGTGCTGGCGGCGACCGAGATCACGGTCTCATACTGCTTGAGTTCGGAGGCGTTCACGAGCCGGGCCCGCGCCTCGGCGACGTTCAGGCGCTCCAGAAGATCCGACGGCGGCTGCCATGCGGCATCCTTCGCCTGACGCTCGGCGATCGCCTTGCGGACTTCAGCGTAGCGGCCTTCCGAATAGCCCTTCCACATGGTTTCGAGCGCGACGTCATTGTTCCGTGGCACGGCCAACGGGTCGGACGGCGGCACCCAATCCGGATAGAGGGAACGCAAGCGCGAAATTTCGGCCTGAAGTCGACCAGTATCGCCTTTTGCCGCGAAGTAGCGAAGCGCCGATTCGTCGACGACGGGAGGCGTCTTTCTCTGGCTCGCCCTTTCTTCGGAAGGTTTATCGGCCTGTGCAACCTCGGTGAACTGTGGAGCCGGGCTTCGCGAGGCCTTGTCCGTCAGGCTGGCAATAGCTGTGGTCGTCTCCGGCGATGGGTCAGGCAACTCCGGGAGCTTATTGCTGTTTGGCCGCAGGAAGCCGCCATCGGTCAGTCCGGCAACCCCGATCACCGTAGTCATCACAGCGGCAATGGCAACGATTGAGGATTTCATAGACACTCCGGACGCTTCTCCTTCACGTAAGACAGCCCCAGCAGGTGCAGCGTGGAAGGATAATATTGCGTCGGGCTGAACACCTTGACGCTGTCGGGTATCGGAACCCGGTCCAAGACACAGGCCAGAATATGGTTAACAAATCGATAACCAGGATCCGTCAGGCTGGCCTTCACGGACCCGGTCGCGACATCGCTGAGGACCAGCGCGTCGTCGCTGCCGGCCATGCCTTCCCGCAATCTGGCCAACAGATCCGGGCCACCGAGACCCGCCCGAACCAGGTAGAGCGGGATGCGCAGTGCGTTGTAGCCAAACTCGGCCGGGAACCCCTGGGCCGGCTTAGGAACCGTGCGCAGGCTGACCCAATCGGCCGGCAGTTTTCGCGGACCGGATTGGGCCGTATTCAGCAATCGCAGTCCATCGTCCGAGAGCTCCTTCCAGCGCGGAGACGGCGCCACGCGGTTGAGCGCCGGAAAGGCCTCGAAGATCCAGTAGGACGGATTGACGACAGGACCATCGGCCCGATCGGTCGTGCCGAAGCCTGAAACGCCCGGCAGCAGCAGTGTTCGTCCGCCATGGTCGAGCAGCGTGTTGTCGAGGATGGCCTTGGCGATCCGGGCCGCGGCCTGCAAATAGTCCTCTCGTTTCCAGCGTTCACCGGCGAGCACAAGCGCGTAGGCAATCAGGATGTCGCCGTCGGTCGCGTTGTTGATGTCGATGATATGAGGCGTTTCGGCGGAGCTCCATTTCCAGGCAGCCAAACCGTCGTCCCTCAAAAGCAGTTCGCGCCGCGTGAACGACCAGATCAGCGCGAAGTCGGCCGGATTATCCGCAAGCACGGCCAAAAGCAGGCCGTAGCCCTGCCCTTCGCTGTGGCTGACATTACCATTGGCATCGTCGATGATCCGGCCGCCGGGATCGAGAAAACGGCTCTTGTACTGCGCCCAATCCTCGGCGCTGACCGAACCGCCATCTTCGGCCGCTCCGGCTGCCATCGGCATCATCAAAGCGAACAGGCCCGCCAGGAGTGCAGTTCGCCACCTCATTTGYGTCGCCCCAGTCGAGTGAGCATTGAGGAAGTCGCCAGCCCCAGGAGCACCGACAGAACGATCAGCAAAAGCGCATAGACCATGATGTTGGTGGACAACCAGTTCGCAAAGATCAGGCGGTAGTTGGTCAACGACGCCGGCTGCGTCTGGACGAAATCGAAGCCTGCGACCGGTGTAACCTCGATCTTGTCGGTGGCCGGCTCATAGGCGGAGACGCGGCCGGAAATCTGCTGCCAGCGCGTGGCATCTGCGATTGCCGACGCCCCCTCGCGCAACTGCTTGGCTGTCGGCGCCGTCAGCAAGGTCCAGGTCGCATCATCGGTCGGGTTGGCGCCCTGTGCGAGAACCAGGCTCGAGGTCTCCGACGGAGAGAACTCGGCTTGCGTTTCGGGCACGATGCGCAGCGAACTCAAAGAAATGTCGAACTCCTGCTTCACCCAGGTCTGGAATGCCGTGACCTGGTTCCGCCATGCACCGCCGCTGAGACGGGTGCGCCACGCGTCCATGGCTTGCTGTGTCTCGTTGCCCGCACCGGCAACCACGGCATTGCCCCAGGACATCTGTCGGGCGGAATCGATGCCGACCTGGGTCAGCACCGATTTCGGCAATTGCGGCATAGCACCGATGAAAAGCGCGTTTCGGTTGCCGGCCGCAAGTGGTGACGTAACCATTTCGACCGCAAGCGGTCTGCCGCCGGCAACGGCCAAACGGGCAAGAAACGTGGCTGCGGCCGACAGTGTGTCCTCGTCCGCACGGTCGAGATAAAGCGGGATGGCGGCCGTGTCGCTGCGATAGGGTGCTGCCGCTCCGGAAATCGCCGCAAGGTTCGGCCGCCGGCCGATCCGCGCGAAACTCGGCATGCGCAGCTCCGAGGTGTCGAAGAGCGCAAAGCGTGGATCGTTGGAAGCGGGCGTTCCCGGCGCACAGGCCTTGTCGGGTTCGGCCGTCAGCACCGCCTCGACCTCGATCAGGTTGGGACCGGGCTTGAAGTGCCGCATCGTCACATTGATCGGCAGGTGCCGCAGAATGTCGCCGTTCACCGAGTTTAACTGGATCGTCGACGCAATATTGCCGTTGACGTAGATGTCGATGTGGCTGCCGGGCTGCACCGTTTCGGTGTAGGCCGCGTCGAGCAGCAGCGTCGCATCGCCATAGGCATCCGCATAGAAGTCCGAGGGCACGGCAACGGAGAAGCGCGTGCGGAATCGCCGGCCGGTGAACTCGCTGGTCTCCACCCCGAGCTCCGAGAAGCGCAAGCGCGTGCTCGAAACCACCAGCGGCGTCTCCGGCAGCAGCCAGCGCCCGGTGGCGATCACGTCGCGCGGCACGTTGCTCGGGCGGTCCATCGGCTGGGTGACCCCTTCGATCGCCTCCTGCACTGCCGACCAATCCGGCCCACTGATGACCAGGACCGATGCCTCCGTCCTGCTGTCGCGCACGAACATGGCAACGGGCCCGCTCGAAGCGCCGTCCGGCAGCCGCTCGAGCAGGGGCGCCACTTCCTCGGCGGTGCCGACGAGGGCGGTGATCTGGCCAGGCTTCCCGAGTTCGGGCATGGTTTCGCTAAGGGAGACCTCCTGCGCCGGCATCTGGCCGCGCAGCGCCAACCCTTGCGAAAGCCGCATCAGGGCCGCGGTACGGCTCGGCTGCTGGAGACCGGGCACGACCAGATTGAACTGCGTGCGGCCGCGCTCGTCGAGCCCCACCGCGCGCACGTCGTCGAGGCTCGAAAGCATCGCGCTGTCGCCGGGAGCAAAACGGATGAAGGCCGAATCCGGCGCGATCTCCGTCCAGAGCTCATAGGTCGATTCGACCGTGCAGTCCGTGCGATGGCGCTGACGCACCTTGAACCGGATGTCGTTGGCACCGGCGCGCAGCAGCCCCGGCTTCAGGTTGTAGCTCAGCGGCTCCGCCGCTTCGGCCGACCCGACTGCACCCCCGCCGGCGAGTTCGCCGTTGACGAAAACCTGCAGCATCGACGCCTCGGGGGCGACGACGATCGCATTTTGGTAGGCAAAATTCAGGCTCGTTGCTGCCTGTGCCTGGGCCGCCGTCAGGTAGACGGACCAGGTGCGCTCGTCGACCTCGCCCGTCAACGACAGCGCGCTGAAGGGAATGATGAAGCGCTTGAAATCGTCCTGCCCTTTGGCGGCAACCGGCGGCTCAACCGCAGTCCCGTTGCCCTCACCCGCAGCCGCCGACGGTAGCTGCAGAATGGGCGCATCTGCAGGCCGTTCGCCGGACATGTCGAAGGGCGAGGGTTGCGCAACCGCTCCGGCCGTGGTGATGGCCAACAGGGCGAAGGCAAGAGCGATGTGCCTGATCATCAAGCACCGCCCTTCTGCGCCTCGGCGCCGCGCAGGCTGCGAAGGAAATAGATCATGCCGCGGCTCGTCTGATAGAGCGCCATCCAAAGGAACCAGAGCGTACCGCGCACCAGGCCCGGATTACCGCGCCGCGCGCTTTGAAACTCGCTCCATTGCCGTGAATTGGCGAAAATCAGGTCCGCGACGAGGCTGTGATGGCGCGCGACCTGCGGCAGATATCGGCAGCCGATGATGGTGATATCCCCGGCGATCTCCTTGTTCCGGATGGCGATAGGCAGAGATTCCGGCCCGCCGCTGCCGCTATAGGGCTCGAAGCGGATCACGCCCTCGGTATCGGTCGGCAGGGACGATGCGTCGATGCCGAAGACCTGAACCCGCGCGCCATGGGCGGAAACATCCTCGATGGTTGCCGGATACCATTGACCGGCAACGCCGAACTCGCACCGGCGGCTGACCTTGACGCGACGCGAGGCCGCGCGTTCGCCGCGTTCGGACACAACGCCGAGCACGCAGCCGGCCATGATCAGGTTCAGCAGGTTCCAGCCGCCGACGACGAGCGTCACGTCGGCCTTATAGGGCTCGGTATAGACCCGGTAGACCGTCATCGCGAGGGCGATCAGCAGCACCGCGAAGATGACGAAGAATGGCCGGGCGATTTCGGACAGGCGGCTTTCCTGGATCGATTCATCCTTCGCCGTCACCTTGAAGGTCGGCCGGCTCGGCCGCAACAGAACCGAAATGACGGCCGGCAACAGATGCACCGTCTGCGCGAACTCATAGAGCTCGGATATCCACGGCCAGCGGAACGATCCGTAGAGATAGTTCTGCATCATTAGGTTCACGAGCATGTAGGCAAGCGTATAGGCGAGGAACTCGCCGCCGGACGCCGTGAAGATCTCGAGATCGAAGAACAGGTAGAAGAGCGGCGCGAAGAGAAAGATCGTCCGCGGGATCGGGAACAGCCAGAACAGTGTCGAGGACATGTAGCAAAGCCGCTGCGGGATCGACAGGCCACCCTTGAACAGCGGGAAGCGGAAGATCAGGATCTGCATCATGCCCTGCGCCCAGCGGCTGCGCTGGCCGATGAAGCTCGCAAAGGTCGCCGGCTGCAGACCCGCGATCAGCGGGCGGTCGACATAGATGCTGTTCCAGCCGCGCCCGTGAAGTGCAAGTGCCGTTTCGCAGTCCTCGGTGATGCTCATGCCGCTGAAGCCTTCGGTATCCTCCAGCGCCTTGCGGCGGAGAACGGCAGCCGAGCCGCAGAAGAAGGCGGCATTCCACTTGTCGAGGCCGCGCTGGATGATGCCGTAGAACATCTCGTTCTCGCTCGGCATCTTCTCGAAGGTACGCAAATTGCGCTCAAGTGGGTCCGGGTTGAGGAAGAAGTGCGGCGTCTGGACCAGGAACAGCTTCGGGTCCTGCTCGAAATAGCCGACGGTCTCCAAAAGGAAGTCGCGCGCCGGCGCGTGGTCCGCATCGAAGACGGCGATCAGCTCGCCATCCGAATGCAGCATGCCGTTGTTGAGGTTGCCGGCCTTGGCGTGTTCGTTGCGCTCGCGCGTGAGGTAGCGCACACCGAGATCGTCGCACAGCGCCTGCAGTTCGGCATTGCGAGCGGACGCGCGCTGCGCTTCGACGAGGTTTGCCGAGTTGCGCTTCTGCAGCGTGCCGCCGTCGTCGAGCAGCCAGACCGTCAGCTTGTCGGCGGGATAGTCCATCGCCTTGGCTGCCGCGAGCGTGTTGGCCAGCAGCCCTGCGTCTTCGTTGTAGGAGGGCACGAAGACATCGACCTTCGGGAACTTGCCGGGAGAGATGGAACTCGCCTTGCGCGGCGGCAGCGGCATCGCCACCACGAACAGGCTCAGCGACAGCATCATCACGCTGTACATTTCGGCGAGGTAGAGCAGGAAGCCGGGAATGAAGTTTTCGGGCTGGTTAAGCGGCGGCAAGGTGCTCGTCGTGCGCCAATAGACGTAACGCAGCACCACGGCCGTACCAAAGGCAAGCGCGATCAACCGCCAGCGGCCGCCGGCATTGGCGAGCTTGAGCACGGCCATGAACGTGACGATGAGAACGCTGACGATGAGCTGGGTCTGTAGATTGACCGGCAATGTGATGACGGCAATGACGCAAAGCGAAAAGAACGCCCAAGCGGCTACGGATCCGACCTTGCTCATACATTTGCCTTCCAGCGTTCGGCGTCATGCCACTGGTATTGCTCAACCTACCTTCGACCGAGTTTCCTCAATCTACACTAGCCCTTAGCAACCGATGGTTAGCAGTCGATTAAGGGCACGCTCCTCCGGACTGCTGCGCATCGCATGCCGGCGCGGGCACGATCACGGACGGCACCGTCTTTGCGGCACGCTGAGGTAGTGCTGCCGTGCCGTCCGGCCCCGGCAGCGGGATGGATGCGCCTGCCGTTGAAGAGACGACCGGCTTTTCCTGTTGCGTTGCGGGCGCGACACGAACCTCGCGGCGGACGACCGGCGGTGCCTGGCGCGTCGTGACGATCACCGGCGCGGTTTCGCTCGGTGCCTGCTCCTTGCGGTAGATCGGGTTGCCGGTACGGCCGAGCCCGGCCTCCACCGGCGGTGGCGCTCCATAGGGGTTCCAGGCCGGATCGCCGAAGGTTCCGGTGATCGTGTAGCCATAGACCGGCGCCAGTAGTTCCGCCTCGCTCGCCCCGGCGGCGCAATAGCGCAACCGGATCTGGATGGTGCCGTAGCCCTTGAGCGGAGAACGGTGATTCTCCTGCTGGCGGATCTGCTGCCAGGCGAAAATGCAGGCATCGTCGGCCCGACCCTGGCCGTAGGCGTAGCCGAACGGGCCGTAATTGTTCTGGAGGAAATAGGGATTGAGCGCCAAGGGAACGCCGGGCAGCGCCCGACGCGCCTCGGCCATCATCCTGTTGTCCTGAATGCCGGCATAGCGGCTGGTATTCTGCTGATCGAAGCGCGCGTTCATCGGGCCGAAAAACTTGGCACGCAGCACGTTCTGTCCCGGCGTCGCCGCCGAGGTGTAGAGGTAGATGTCCTGCTCGATGGCATTGGTGCGGCGTCGCTCGACAACGTTCAAGACCGCCGGACCGCCGGGCGGCGGCAGGATCAGTGCATTTTCCGCGAGAACCATCACGCTGCCGGTCGGCGTTCCGACATCCTGGCGCGTCGTGCAACCGGATATCGCCGCCGTTGCAGCCAGCAAAGCTGCCACCGCGAAGGGAGCATGCCAGCCTTTCGAAAGGCGCGGCCGCTCTTCAGGCAGGCCGAATCTCCGAATCAGATATCCTTGCGTCATGGGCTGAGCATTAGTTGATTCACCCCATTTCGAAAACCCGAGAAGAATAGGGGCACCGACGCAACGAGCCCGCGGCTCGCAGCTTTATCGATTTGCAGGATCAGTTTTTTTGAGGAACCGCCTGAAGGCCGGCGCTAGCCGCCGCTCGCGACGCCCAGTCCCACAAGCTCGGCAAGTGCCGCATGGATCACGTCCGGCCGCGGCGGAGCGATGTCCACGGTCACGGTCAAAGGCTCGCCGGCCGGGTCTTCCAACGTCGCGAGTTGCGTGTCGAGCAGCGAAGCGGGCATGAAATGTCCGGTCCGGCGCTGCATCCGCCCAATGAGAACATCGCGTTCGCCGTGCAGGTAGACGAAAGCGACTGGTCCACCGGCGCAATCGCGCAGCAGATCGCGATAGCTGCGCTTCAGTGCCGAGCAGGAGACGACGAGCGGCGCTTCACCGGCCGCGAGCTGCCGGCCGATCTCCTTCAGCCACGGCAAGCGGTCCGCGTCGGTGAGCGGAATGCCCGCCGACATCTTGCG
Source organism: Ensifer sp. 2TAB8 (assembly GCF_052115125.1). Taxonomy (NCBI): domain Bacteria; kingdom Pseudomonadati; phylum Pseudomonadota; class Alphaproteobacteria; order Hyphomicrobiales; family Rhizobiaceae; genus Ensifer; species Ensifer sp. 2TAB8. Next base: position 19,548 of record NZ_JBFRGB010000011.1, read on the forward strand.
GATGTTTTCCTCGGGATGCAGCGCATCACCTTCGACGAAACGGTAGCCGCAGGCGGCGGCAATGGCCTCGCCGACCGAGGTCTTGCCGGTACCCGACACACCCATCACGACAATGGAGCCGGGAAATGCCAGGCGGATGCCAGCCTCGGACGCGTGATCGTTCGACATGGGCTGCACCTCGCTCCTTGCATCCGCCGCACTGATCCCTCCTGATACCTTTGCGACAGCGGACGAACAAGGCTCCTGAGCAGATACGGCCGGATGCGCCCTAGACGGCAGCGCGGGGACGGGCCACGTCGTTGACGCCCTCGCCATCCGGCGCCTGGCCGTAGCTCATGCGGCGCATCTGGGCGATGACCCGCTCCATCTCGTCGTCCGGCAGAACCGGCGGCTCGCCGAGCGTCAGCGCCTGGACATACATGCGCGACAGGGTTTCGATCTCGATCGCCAGCCACAGGGCGGATTCTAGCGTCTTGCCGAGCGAGATCTGGCCGTGCTGGCCGAGCAGGCAGGCGGTACGGTCCTCGAGCGCCACCAGCGCGTTGTCGGAAAGCGCCTGGGTACCGAAGGTCGCATATTCGGCGCAGCGGATCGTCGTGCCGCCGGCAATGCCGGTCATGTAGTGGAAACTTGGAATGGTCTTGTGATGGCAGGCAAGCGTCGTCGCATAGACCGAATGGCAATGGAGCACGACGTTGATATCCGTCCGCTCCCGCAGGATATCACGGTGGAACCGCCATTCGGACGACGGGCGAAGGCCGGCATAGGTACCGTCGAAATCCATTTCGACAAGGTCGTCGGGCTGCATCGTCTCATAGGGCAGCGACGATGGCGTGATCAGGAAACCGGTATCGGTGCGCACCGAAATGTTGCCCGCGGTGCCCTGATTGATGCCGCTCGAATTCATCCGGCAGCAGATGTCCACCATCTCGCGGCGGAGCGAGAGTATGTCGGTCTTGGTCATCGATATGTCCTTTCGAAGTCGCGAATGAAACCATTGTTGTGCCCGGCGCGCGCACGGGCCCGCCATTGCGACGCGTAAACGGCGACCGCTGGCGATAGATGCGAGATGTCACCGGGATCGGCGAGCGAGAGCGGCGCCGGCCCCTTGCGCCGGCCCTCCCCTGCAAGCAGTGCGGCACCGGAAGCCACGCCGTAGGCGTCGAGATTGAAGCGCACCCGCCGGCTCGGCATGAGCGCCGCGACGAGACGGGCATAGAGGGGATCGCGCAGGAAGCTTCCGTCGAGCACGACCAGCGGCCCCGGCCCCAATGCCTCGACGCATTCCACCGTCAGCAAGGCACAATAAAGCAGCGCCAGCGCCTTGCGTTCGACCGGTGTCTCTGCCGGCGGCCCGCCGATACGGCCGCGTCCGGCGCTTCCCGGAAAGAGACCGTCGTCGTCGCCGAAGGACGGCAAGGCCATGGTGCGTCTGGCGATCAGCCCGAGCACCACGTCGTCCGGAACGGGTGCCGCCGAAGGTGCCGTACCCGTCACATGCGAAAATTCGCGCCCGCCCATGGTAAGCACCCCACCGAGCGGGTTGCCGAAGACATCGCTGTTCAGTGTCATGCCGCGATGCTCGTCGAGCCGGTCGAGCGGTGTCCGGCCGGAAAAGCCGACGATCCACGTACCGGTGGAAACGACAATGAAATCGCCGAGGCCGGCTGCGTGATAGCGATAGTGATTGAGGCTGCTGTCGTGGCCACCCGCCAGCACGCGCAGTTCCTCCGGTAGCCCGTAGCGGCGGGCGAGCTCCGGGCGCACGGAGCCGAGAACCTGCCAGGCATCAGCGAAATCCGGCATCAGCCGTTGCCAGCCGCGCGCACCGACGATGGGCGCAAAGCGACGTTCGGCGACGTTCCAGAGATGCGATTGCGCGCCGAGAAGGCTCGCCTCGGACGTAGCAACGCCGGACAGACGCCAGGCCCAATATTGCGGCAGGCCGAGATACCAGCGCGCGGCGGCGACTGCATCCGGCGCGTGCTCCTGCATCCAGTAGAGCTGGCGCGCCTGGTGGGTGGCGCTGTGCATCATCGCGCTGCCGCGATCGAAGAAGGACCCGGCAAGCGGCGCGTAGCCTTTTCGGATCGCCTCCGGCAGCGGCTGTTCGTAGTCGATCATCGGCAGGGCGGCACCGGCTGCTGCGTCCGGGTCATCGCCGACGAGCACGCCGCCGGACCCATGACCGGCAGCGACGAAGGTTTGCAACGGATGGCGGCTGGCGAGCGCTGCGAGACTGGAGCAGATCCATTCGCCGAGGCTATCGAGATCGTGATGCCGCCAGGGAGGCCCCGGCAGCACCGGATTGGCGACGCTCAGTGTTTCCAGAACGACGCCATCGGCCGTGACCGCGTTAAGCTTCACATTGGTCTTGCCGACATCGAGTACGGCCACCGTAGCGGTTTCGTCGTCTGCCTTGAATGACATCTCGCGAGCCTCCACTGTCAACAGAGTCAGGCGCCGAAGCACCCTTCCCTAGATCAACCCGTATTGCTTCGCCTTGTTGCGCAGGAACGGCAGGCCGTTGCCCATGACTTCCTCCTCGTCCTTGGCGACCGGCCGCCAGACGGCAAGGCCATAGGCCACTTCCGGCGGCATGTTGATGAAGCTCTCCATCGCCAGACCGCCCTTGAAGCCGATCGCCGCCAACGTCGCGAAGATTTCGTCCCAGGCGCAGTTACCGTAGCCCGGCGTGCCGCGATCGCTTTCGGACAGGTGGATGTATTTGATGAAATCGCGCGCATCGAGGATGCCGGTGCCGATGCCTTTTTCCTCGATGTTCATGTGGTAGGTATCGAGATGCACGAAGACATTGTCGGCACCAACCCGCTTGATCATGTCGACCGCCTGCCAGCCGGTGTTGATCAGGTGGTTCTCGTAGCGGTTGACCGCCTCGACACCAAGCTCGATGCCGCGCGATTTCGCATGCTTGGCTGCCGCCTGCAGCACGCGGGCGATGTTGTCGTACTCGGCTTCGGTCGGCGGTACGCCGGTGCGCTCGCCGATGCCGCCATAGATGACGCCGGAAAGCGCCTCGCCGCCGAGGTCGGCCGTCTTGTCGATCGCCACCTTCAGATGCTCGATCGCCGCATCGGGACGGACGGATGCCCAGGCGCGCTCCGGCAGGCCGAGCGAGCATACGGCGCGCAGCTTGTGCTTCTCGAGCAGCGCCTTGGTATGGGCGGTATCGACTGCCGGCGGATTGAGCATCGGGATCTCGATGAAATCGACCCCATACTTTACCGCCGCAGCCACAGCGCGTTCGGCACCGGGACGATCCCAATTCATGGTCCACATGCTCGTATGGACGCCAAAACCCTGCATGGTCATGTTTCCTTTCTGACAAATGAAATCTTGAACTTGGTGGCGACGAAGCGCAGCACCATGACGCCGGCGAGCAGCACCCCCCAGACGGCGGTCGCCAGATGCTGGTTGGCGCCGACGAGGTTGAGGCCGGAAGAAAGAAGCTGCAGCACCACCAGGGCGACGAAGACCGGAATGACCCGGCCGAAGCCGCCGAACGGATTGACGCCGCCCAAGAAGCAGGCGAGCACCGTGATCAGCAGGTAGCTTTCGCCGTGGCCGATGCGCACGGAGTTGAAGCGGGCCAGCATGATGATGCCGGCAATCGCGCACATGGCGCCCGAAAGCGCATAGACCAGCACGATCACCTTGCGGGTGTTGATGCCGGAATAGCGCGTCGCCTCGAGGTTGGAGCCGATCATATAGGTGTTGAAGCCGAGCTTCGTGCGGGTGAGCAGCACGTTCCAGGCGAGCACGCAGACGATAAAGACGATGAGCGGGATCGGCAGGCCGAGGAAGGTGCCGTGACCGAGTGGACCGAGGAAGGTCGGAAAGCCCGAGACGTCGCCGCCGCGCGTCAGGAACTCGCCGAGGCCGCGCAGGAAGATCATCATCGACAGCGACACCAGGATCGGATGCGCGCGGGTAAAGGCGATCACCAGCCCCATTACCACACCGCTCGCCGCACCGACGAGGATCGCCAGCACCGAACCGAGCAGGAAGGCGCCGGGGCTGGCATCCACCCCGCCATTTGCCTGCAGCACCCAGGCGAGCGTCAGCCCGGCAATGTTGGCCGTGAAGGTGATCGCGAGATTGAGCCCACCGGTGAGGATCGGCAATAGCATCGCCAGCGTCAGCAGGCCGAGTTCCGGAAGCTGGAAAGCGACCGAGCCGAAGGTGGCGGCGCTCAGGAATTGCGGCGAGGCGATGCCGAAAACCAGCATCACTGCGAGGAAAGCCAACCCCGGCCCGGCCATTTCCGGCCCGATAAGGGTCTTCACGCGGTCGACAATCGCGCTCATCGTCCGGCTCCTTTCTGGCTGACGAAAGGCAAAAGCCTTTCGATGCGGGTGTTGGAGAGCGTGATCGCCACGAGGATGATGGCGCCGATGATCATCTTGAAGGCGAAGGGCGAGACGCCCATCAGGTTGAGGCCGTTCTGGGTGATCGAGATCAGGAGCACGCCGAGCACGCAGCCGAGCACCGAGCCCTTGCCGCCGCCAAGCCGCGCGCCGCCAAGGACGACCGCCGCCAGCACGTCGAGCTCGCGTCCATAGAGCGCGTTCGGCACCACCTCCTGCGCATAGTGCGCCTGGATGAGGCCGCCGATTCCGGCCATCAGGCCGAGCCAGCCGAAGGCAATGAACTGCATGGCGCCGATGTTGATGCCGAAGCGGCGCGCACCTTCCGGATTGTCGCCGAAGGCATAGAGCTGGCGACCGGTCGTGGTGCGGGTGATCAGAACCCAGGTGGCGATGACGCAAAGCACCATGACCAGAACGGGCAGCGTGATTTCGACCCAGGTTCCGTCGGCCATCTCATGCTCGAACAGGATGACGCGATCCGTCAGCCAGTCCGGCAGGTCGTAGATCGACACGCCCTTGGTGAAAAACATCAAGAGGCCGAAGTAGATATTGAAGGTCGAGATCGTCGCAACGATCGAGATCACCCGGAAGCGGTGGATCAGGAAGGCGTTGATCGCACCGAGCAGGATGCCAAGCGAGCCGGCGATCAAAAGCCCCGAGATCCAGCCTCCGCCGCCGATCCAGTCGAGCGCGATCGCCGTGCCGTACTGGACGACGGACGCAGCGACGGCGAAGGAGATATCGATACCGCCGGCGATCAGCACCACCAGCAATCCGACGGCGAAGATGATGTTGACCGAACTGATGTTGAGCAGGTCGAAGGCGTTGCCGAGCGAGAAAAAGTTCGCGGTCGAAACCGAGAGTACGGCGCTGATGGCGATGATGACGGCAAGCAGCGACACTTCCGTCGCGTGGGTGCGGACGAATCTACGCATAGACCGCTCCTTCGATCTCGGCGAGCGAAGCGCTGCGCGGGTCATAACTGCCGACGATGCGGCCCTGCGCCATGTGCAGCACCCGGTCGGCGTTGAAATAGACTTCCGGCACTTCGTCGGAGATGAGGATGATCGCAAGGCCGGTCTCGGCAAGCCGCGCGACGATGTCGAAGATGCCGGCGCGTGCGCCGACGTCGACGCCGACGGTCGGCGCGTCGAGGATCAAAAGCTTCGGATCGGTCGCCAGCCACTTGGCGATCGCCACCCGCTGCTGGTTACCGCCGGAAAGCGTGGAGATCGCATCCTGCTGCAGGCCGATCTTGACGCCGAGATCGGCGATCCAGCGGCCGACAAGGCTGCGCTTGCGCTCCTCGGAAAGCAGGCCACCGGAGAGGATCTTGTCGAGCGAGCTGATCACCAGATTGTCGGCAATCGACTGCGGCTGGATGAGGCCGAGTGACAGCCGGTCCTCCGACAGATAAGCGACGCCCGCCGCGATCGCATCGCGGTTGGAAGAAAAGCGGACCGGCTTGCCATCGAGCGCAATGGTGCCGGATGCCGGCTTCAGCATACCGAAAAGCGTTAGCGCCAGCTCCGTGCGTCCTGCGCCGAGCAGTCCGGTAATTCCCAGCGTTTCGCCGCGGCGCACGGTGAGCGAGATATCTTCGAACTGCCCAGGGCGGGAAAGGCCCTTTACATCGAGCACCACCGGCTGCCCATCGCGGGGTTTCGCCCTCACCTGCTGGTCGAAGGTCTTGCCGGTCATCAGTTCGGTGATGCGCGATTGCGTCATGCCGGCGGCGGGATAGACGCCGACCAAGGCACCGTCGCGCAAGACAGTGATGCGGCTTGAAATCTCCAGCACCTCGGCAAGCCGATGGCTGACGAAGACGACGGCCACGCCGGAGGCGGAAAGGCCGCGAACGATATCGAGCAGGTGATCGGTTTCCGATTGGGTCAGCGATGCTGTCGGCTCGTCCATGAACACGAGCCTCGCTTCACCCACCAGAGCGCGCGCAATCGCTACGATCTGGCGTTGGGCAATCGCATATTCCTTGAGCGGCAGATCGACATCGAGCGTCACGCCGAGGCGGGCGAGCGCATCGGTCGCGATCTGGCGCATGCGACCATAGTCGACGAATTTCGGCCAGCGGCCGAGCACTGTCTGAAACGCGATGTTTTCGGCGACGCTCATCTCGGGGAAGAGCGCCAGATCCTGCCAGATGACCTGGATGCCGCGGTCCTGTGCGGTCACCGGCGACATGTGGGAATAGCTTTCGCCATCATATTCGATAGCGGCGCCATCGGCGGGGCGGTAGACACCGGTGATGATCTTGATCAGCGTGCTCTTGCCGCAGCCATTTTCGCCGGCCAGGCAATGAACCTCGCCGGGGCGAACGTCGAAGCTCACATTCTTGAGCGCACGGACGCCACCGAAGGTCATGTTGATGTCGCGCAGGGACAGAAGCGGCTTTTCGCCTCCTCCCGCGGTCGCAAGCTTATGCATGGGTCTGCGCCCCCAAATCACGTTAGGTTGGAGCGGGATGCGGACGAAAACCGCAAACACGTGTCCTCATCCCGCCCAGTACCCTTGAAGGGACTTGCCAGGCCGGCCGTAGCCGGCCCAGCAGCCGGGAGAACCCTTAAATTCTAGGCGTCAGAGGCCCATGGCCGCGAGATCCGCAACCGTGTCCTTGTTGATCGGCACGAGCTGGTCGACGATGATGTTGCGGTTTTCGAAGTCCGGCTTGACCTTGCCGAGACCTTCGATCTCGTCACCGTCCTTGACCTCCTCGCCCTTCATCAGCTTGTCGGCGAGCGTGACGAAGACTTCACCGGCCTGTTTCGGATTCCACATAAAGCCGCCGGAGATCGCGTCAGACTTCACCAGCTTCTGGCCCTGGCCCGGCGAGAAGGGGCCGAGCACAAAGATCTCGCCGACCTTGCGGCGCTCTTCGACGGCGCGGCCGGCACCGATCGGGCCCTGGCTGCCGAAGGCAAGGAAACCTTTCAGGTTCGGATGGGCAGAGATCAGGTCAAGTGCGGTCGACCGGCTCTTGTCGACGTCTTCGGCAACACCGTAGCGGTCGCCGACCAGCGTCATGTCCGGATGGTTCTTCTTGATGTAGGCGATTGCCGCATCGGCCCAGGCATTGTGCAGCGGCACGGTCAGCGAGCCGACGAAGACAGCATATTCGCCCTTGCCGTCCATCTTCTCGGCGAGCAGCTTGCCATGCGCCTCACCGAAACCGGTGGAGGATGCGAGTTCGAAGTCCCAGTCGGCACCCTTCTGGCTCGGCGACTCATGGGTGATGACGATGATGCCCTTTTCCTTGGCCTTGGTCAGAACCGGCTCAAGCACCTTGGCATCGTTCGGCACCACGCCAATGACCTTAACGCCTTGGGCGATAAGATCTTCGATGGCGCGCACCTGCAGCGCCGGGTCGGCGCTGGTCGGGCCGACCATGAAGGCGTCGATACCAAGCTTCTGGCCGCGCTCCTTGATGCCGGCTTCCATGGCGTTGAACCACGGAATGCCGCCGATCTTGACGACAACGCCGACCTTGCCGGCATCCTGTGCGAAGGCGGCTGCAGAGCTGGCAAGCGCCAGCGATGTCGCCAGGGCGGCGACGAGAAATTTCCTGATCATGTCTCTCCTCCACTCGCTCCCAAAGGGGGAACGCGCCCGGTCGCTTGGCGCCGGCCTCCAGTTTCAAACCATCACTGGCGAAGTGTTCCCTCGCCTCCCTGATCGCCGCCTCCTCAGACGACACCATCAAATTTGCACAATCGATATTTCTTGTTTGCACAATCGATGGTGCAAGAACTATTGTGCAGACTTAATCTTTCGTCAAGGGGAAATCGGCACTAAAACGATCAGGGGAGAATACGATGGCCAGCAGCAGCAAAAAGAAAGCGACGATCTACGACCTGTCGGTGTTGTCAGGGAGTTCTCCCTCAACCGTAAGTGCGGTCCTGAACGGCACCTGGCAGAAACGCCGGATCAAGGAAAGCACGGCGGAGTTGATCCGCAGCCTGGCCGAAACCCACCAGTATACGGCCAACCGCCAGGCGCGCGGGTTGCGCAGTTCCCGCTCCGGCCTCATCGGCCTGCTGCTGCCGATCCACGACAACCGCTATTTCTCGTCGATGGCGCAGACCTTCGAGGCGCATGTCCGAAGCAAGGGGCAATGCCCGATCGTCGTCAGCGCCAGCCGCGATCCGGAAGAGGAGCGCAAGACCGCCGAGACGCTGATCTCCTATTCGATCGACGAGCTGTTCATCTGCGGCGCCACCGACCCGGATGGCGTGCACGAGGTTTGTGAGGCGGCCGGTCTCAAGCACGTCAACATCGACCTGCCCGGCACCAAGGTGCCCTCCGTCATCAGCGACAACTACGAGGGCGGGCGGATGCTGACGGAGGCGATCATCCGCCACTTCCAGGCATCGGGTCCCCTCGAGCCGCATGAACTCTACCTCTTCGGCGGCCGAAACGACCATGCCAGCCGCGAACGTATCCGCGGGTTCCGCGCCGTGAAAAGCGAACTGCTCGGCGCCGATCCGGACGAATGCATCCATCCGACAGGCTACGCACCGAACAATGCCAGGCTCGCCTTCGAGGCCTTCTACGAGAAGCATGGCAAGCTGCCGCGCGGCCTCTTCGTCAACTCGTCGATCAACTTCGAGGGGCTGCTGCGTTTCATGGCGGGGCATCCGCACGAGAACTTCGCCGACCTCGTGGTCGGCTGCTACGATTACGATCCCTTCGCGTCCTTCCTGCCCTTCCCCGTCATCATGATCCGGCAGGATGTCGAAGGCATGATCACCAAAGCCTTCGAGGTCATCGACGAGGCTCGGCCGCAGCCGCGTATCCACCTTATCCAGCCCGAACTGGTGCAGCCGCGAACGGCGCTGACGGGCCCGCTCGACGCCTTGAAGGATATCGAATAGCCAGACGCTGCCATCGTTTCCTTGGCGCGCGCAATACATAACAGAAAATTCCTCTGTACATTCTATCGTATTCAGCGTATTAATTGGATATGGATGACGTTGACAGAAAAATCATCGAAATTCTCGCTGACGATGCGAGGCGGTCGCTGACCGATATCGGCGCTGCGGTGGAATTGTCACCGTCGGCCGTCAACGAACGCATTCGCCGGCTCGTCGCCAATGGCGTGATCCGAAATTTCACCGTCGAGGTCGATCATCGCGCGCTCGGCCTCGACGTCCTGGCCTTTGTCTGGGTGGGCCTCGCCCCGGATGCGGACGAGGCAGCGTTTCGGACATTCATGGCCGGCCATCCGGCCGTGGCGGAATGCCACCACGTGACCGGCGCCTGGTCCTACTGCGTCAAGGTCCGGATGCCGTCGCTCGGCGACCTCGAACCGTTCCTTGCGGAAATGAAGCAAAGGCGGTTCCTGGCGCGAAGCGAAACGGTGATCGCGCTGTCGACCGTCCGGGAAAGCCTGACGACGACGGCACAGCGCGCCTGACGGACGCGCCTGCGTAAGCCCTCAGATCGATATCGATGTGGAGGCAAATTTATGCGGCGCCTTGAAGTGTCACAGCGACCCGAGCGCGTCTTTTAAGACGCGCGGCGCTGTCAGTCTGCTGCAACTTTTCTCGAATTGCTGCGCGTGCCCCATCGGCTGGCGAGCATGCTGCAGCCTGGAGCCCTATGCCATGTCTACATTGCTGTTTGGAAAAAGCCTCTTGCTCGGCCTCGCGATCGCGGCCCCGCTCGGCCCGATCGGAGCGCTCTGCATCAACCGCACCCTGGAGCGCGGCTTCTGGGCGGGCGTCGCCGGTGGGTTGGGTACCGCCGCCGCCGATGCCACCTATGCGGCCCTTGCGGCGATCGGCTTTGCCGCCTTTGCGGCAATGCTCGCGATCATCGCGATGCCGCTCAGCGTCGCTGGCGGCCTGTTCATGATCTGGCTCGGCTGGAGTGGATTGCGGCCAAAACCGGTGACGGCCGCGGCCGATGTCGGCGGACGCGACCTCATCCGCACGACCGTCTCGACCTTTCTGCTGACGATGACCAATCCGGCGACGATCCTCTCTTTCGCCGCGATCTTCGCGGGTCTGGGCCTGGCCGGGGCCGGGGATGCACTGAGTGCCGCCATCGTCGTTATCGGCGTCTTCCTCGGCTCGCTCGGCTGGTGGTTTTTCCTAAGCGGCGGCGTGGCAATTGCCCGCAAAAAGCTGCCGGACAGTTTCGTCGCCTGGGTGTCCCGCATTTCGGGCCTGGTCCTGATCGCCTTCGGTATCATCGCCATTGGAGCCGCCGCCAAGGGGCTGTTTTAGCACCGTCGCAACCGGTTGGGCCAGTTCTCCGCGCCTCTCAAATCTCTACGGCTTGACCGCTTCCACGTGCCACCATTTGGGCCGCGTGGAGCGGAAGCTGTGGCTGGTGGGGATCAATTCGGCGGCGTTCGTTTTGTCGAAGATACCGAGCAGCAACGCGACCACGGGGGCATCGTCGATCGCACCGATGCTGCTGCCGCAGGCGGGGCAGAAGGCGCGGCTGGAATAGTCAGACGTGCGATAGACCGCGGGCGCTCCGCCCGGCCCGGTCCACGCGACAACATCCCGCGGGAATTCAACCCAGGCCACAGTCAGCGCGCCCGAGTGGCGCTGACACATCTTGCACGAACACGTGTGCGGCTTGCCGGCCGCTGCCCTTGCCTCGAAGCGGATTGAGCCACAAAGGCATCCTCCGGTAAACAGCGCTTTCTTCTTGCCGGCAGCTGTGGTCGCCATGGCTCAATCTCCAAAATATACTTGATTCGAAAGACGCCACCCTACGTTGCGACCGTTGCCGTGGAAAGCTGGCGCATGCCCCGCGGGCACGCAGTTAGCATCAGTAGAACCATGCGCCGATATCGCGAAACGCCCTCTTGCTCTGGTCGCGCCGGTTGCCCTCGGGCGCGGCCTTGCCGTCTGCAATCGGGAGACAGAAGCCGAAGGGCTCGGACGGCACCCCGCCGCGATCGCACCAATAGCTGTCGAGATCGGCCCTCATCATTTTGCGCCGTTTGAGGCGACGACGATTGATCACGTGCTTTTCGTTCGAAACGGCATGGATAAGGGCCGCGTGCCCCTCCGCCACCAGCCCCTGGAGAACGAGCAGTGCCGCATCCTTGGGGCGCAGACCGCCGAGATCGCGCGTTGCGGTGATCAGCGCTCGTTTCGCATCTTCGCCCTTCGGCCCCTGCATGCCGCCAATCGCAAGGCTGTAGGTATCCTCACCGCTACGCACGAAGATGAAGCCGACCGTGCAGAGCGCATAGTCGTCGCTCTGACGGCGAAGCCTGATCGCGAAGGCGCCCTCGTGGCGGGCACCGCAATGGTCTGCCAACTGCAGTTGGATGCGATAGTTCTCGCTGCGACCGGAAACCGTTCCCATCTCCAGTGTGCCCCCGTGCCAGAGCGCCATCAGCGAGCGGCGCGACAAGACCTCGCTCGCCACATCGAAATGATTGAGCAGCAGATCGAGCCGCTGCCCCGAAGACGCGCCGTGCAGGAAGAAGGTGGGGATCGATTTGCGCACGAGATCATCATGCGGCAGCCCCAGGCGATAGCGCTCACCGAACTCGCCGAGAAAGGCGATCCAGCGTGTCGTAAGCGCGGGGTGGCGCACAAACCGCATCGAAAAGACGATGGCCCGTTTCAGGCTCACCCTGAGGCCGAGCTTCAGGACGTGGCTCCGGATCGATACTTTGGCGCGCGGCCGCTCTCTGACGATCGTTCCGGGGAGCGAGCGCCCCGGAGACGATAGCGGCTCGCCGCCGAAGGTCGTGCTGTCCTGAGCGGGCAACCGCAGATCCGCGCTGTATTCCTGCCTGATTTCCAGGGACATGGTGCAATCCTTGAGAGCAAACTCGCCGACTGGTTCGGCCAGCCTGGGTTTGCCCGGGGACTGTCAAGGATTTGCGGAGAAGCAGTCGGCAATTGAGCGCAGAACCTGCGAGCCTGACGCAGCCTCCGCAGAAGCCGGCGCGCTTTCGCTCACGGCACCAAGAAACAGCCTGCCACGCCGGCCCTCAAGCCGGAATGGCGCGCGGCAGGACGATGGTGATCACGGCACCGCCACCGGCCCGGGATGTGAATTCCAGCCGTCCGCCATGCGCCTTGGCGATCGCCTGAACGACGGAAAGGCCGAGGCCGGTACCGCCTGTCGCCCGCGAGCGCGAGGCATCGCCACGCCAGAAAAGATCGATCGAGTGGGTCGAGACATCGTCCGGCAGCCCGGGACCGCGATCCAGCAATCGGATGAAGGCTTCATCCGTGCCGCGGCGTCCAGTCTCACACCGCAGCACGCCGCCACTTGCAGCGTAGCGTGTGGCGTTCTCGATCAGCGCCAGCAGCGCCTGACGCAGGCGCTGCGAATCTCCGGAGACCCGCACCGGCTCCAGCGCCGTCTCGACCGACATGCCGGCGGATCCGAGCAAGGTGCAGGACGCTCCGAGAACCTGGGTAGCCTCGGCAGCGAGATCGACCGATTGACACTGCGTGACCAGTTTCTGGCCCGCAGCGAGCGACAGGGTCCGCAAGTCCTCGACCAAGGCCGAAAGCCCCTCAACCTGCAACAACAGTTGCTGCACCCTCTGCTGTTCCAGGGGAAAGACGCCGTCGGCCATCCCCTGAAGATTGCCCTGCAGGATCGTCAGCGGCGTGCGCAACTCGTGGGCCACCGCCATCGTGTTGAAACGCAACCTGTTCTCCATGTTCTCAAGCTCGGCCGCCAGTTCGTCAAAGGTCTTCACGAGCGTTGCCACCTCCTTGGCACCCTTGCGGATCGATCCGACACGCACGGCGAAATCGCCCGCCCTAAGGTTCTGCGTCGCCTGCGCCAGCACCTCGAGCGGACGGCTGATCTTGCGCGCCAGCCAATAGCCGACGAGCCCGCAAAAGGTCACCGCAGTCATTCCGAAGCCGAGAATGATCTTGTCCACCTCCCAGTTGGCCCACTCCTCGAGTTCCGGCATGGTCGAGAGCAATTTCTGCAGCGATTCCTGGCTCGGCAGCTTGCCGGCATTGAAATCGGTATAGGCCTGGGCCGCCTCGGGCGGCATCCGCTCCAGCAGTCTCGCCTCCAGACGCGGCTCCATGTAGTCGACGCCGGCATAGATGATGAACACGCTGATGATGAGCAGGACGATCGTCACCAGGGCCGTGAGGATGCCGAGCGGCAGGCGCGAGAGGCTGATCTTCATCTTGGCTCCACGAAGCGATAGCCGACACCGCGAACAGCACTGAAGAAACCGCTGGCGCCGAGATCCTCAAGCTTGCGCCTGAGATTGGCGATGTGGGTATCGACCGTGCGAGCCAGCGCGTCGCTGTCCGGCAGGCAGGCGTCGAGGATATCGGCGCGGTCGAAGGCATGTGTCGGCCGGCGGATCATGTGGGCGAGGATGCGGAATTCGCTGAGCGTCAGCGGGACCGAATGGCGGCGACCGCTTTTCTCGACAAAGGCGACGTGGGCGTCGAGATCGACCTCCACGTTTTCGAAGCGCAGCACCGTCGCGCCGGCGCCGTTGCGGGTGCGCCGAAGCACGGCGTTGACGCGCGCCACCACCTCCTGCGGGTTGAACGGCTTGACCACATAGTCGTCGGCCCCGAGCCTCAGGCCGGCCAGCCGGTCGAGGTCCTCGGCGAGCGCCGTAACCATGATAACCGGCGTGTTGCCTTCGCGGCGCAGGCGGGCAAGGACCTCGAAGCCGTCGAGCTTTGGCATACGCACGTCGAGCAGGACCAGGTCTGGCGACAGCACCGCATGATGCGTCAGTGCCGTTTCACCGTCGGCGGCGCGCACCGTCCGGAAGCCATCCCGCACGAGATAGGCGTCCAGGATCTGCGCTATCTCCGGCTCGTCCTCCGCCAGAAGGATGAGACCCTTGTCGACCATAAACCAACTCCCTGGCCCGATGTTGTGATCAGCAGCTTATGGGACGAATGGAACAGACATGCAATTCGTCCGGGCAGCGCCGTGGCCGCTTCGGCGGCCTTCCGGATAGAGCCCCCGACAAATCTCCGCCGTTTCTTGACAATCGGCACCGGAGTGCAAGGGATGCCCATCGGCATGCACGGTACAAGGTCAACCAAAAGGTGTATTTGACAACCCTTTTGCCCTGCGCGCCAAGAGCTCCCCGATCCTCCGCTTACCCTTGACAAAGCAAAGCAAACGTCCGGCCCGCACACACCGTCAAACTGCGAGACACCGGCATGCCCAGCCTTTTTCAATCCACGGCAATATCTGCAAACGGCATCCGACGGTTGCGCGCCAGCCCGGGTCTATGGGCCGGGCGGGCCCGTGCCCGCATGGAGGATCAGCCGATCGCCGTTGCCGGCGCGCTGACCATTTGTGCGGCTTTCGTTTTCATGGCCTTTCCCGGCATGGACCTCGTCGTCTCGCGCTGGGCGGCCTCCGCAGCGGGTGACTTTCCGCTTTCCCGCGAGCCCGCGCTACGCGCACTTCGCGACTTCAATCGCATCCTGCCGTATTTCATCCTGCCGTGCGTCCTGTTCCTATTGGTCGTTCAGGCAGTCACACTGCGCCCGAGGTTATTGCGGCCGCACAAGGCACTGTTCTTCCTTACGTTCTATGCTTTCGGTCCCGGCCTCCTGATCCAGGCCTTGAAACGACTGGTCGGCCGCGCCCGCCCCTACGACATCACGGATTTCGGCGGCAGCCTGCCGTTCACGCCCGCCTGGCAGGTCTCAAGCGCCTGCTCGCGCAGCTGCTCCTTTGCTTCTGGCGAGTCCGCAACGGCGATCGCCCTCGTAGCGCTTGCCCTGCTCCTGCCCGTTCATTGGCGCCGCGCGACCATCATCGCAGTCATCCCGTTGATCCTCGCCTTCTCGCTCAACCGCATCGTGTTTGGCGCACACTTCCTCTCCGACGTCGTGCTCGCCTGGCTGATGATGCTATGGTTGATGACCTGGCTCTGGCCGATCTTCACCGACAATGGCGAGCGCATCGATGCCGCCGTCCAGCGGCTCGGGCGGCGGCGAACTCGATAGGCTGCAAGTCGACCCTTGGCACCCGTTTCAGCTCGGAAACACCAGTTCGACGGTCGTTCCTCTCCCCGGCTGGGATAGGATACGGGCGTCGCCTCCGCTTTGCCGAACGAAGCCGTAGACGACCGCGAGGCCGAGGCCGACCCCACCCTCCCCCTCACGCGTGGTAAAATAGGGTTCGAACGCCTTGTCCGCCGCTTCCGGCGACATGCCGATGCCATCGTCGGTGACGGAGACGACGACATCTGCGTCCGCGCGGACGGCGCGGATGAGGATCGTGCCGCCGAGAGGCATGGCGGCGGCGGCATTGAGGCAGAGATTGAGGATCGCCTGCTCGAACAGCGCGGCATCGAGGTGCACATTGGGCAGGTCGTCGGCGATCTGGAAGGTTAGGCGGCATTTCTCGCCGACGGCAATTTCCAGCACGTCGGCCATCCCACGCAACACCGCGCCAACCTCCAGTGCGCCCGGCTGGATCGGGTGCTGGCTGCCGATGGACAACATGCTAGAGGCAAGCGAACGGCCACGATCGGCCGCCTTGCGGATGCGGGCGATGTGGCGCTTCTGCCTATCGTTGAAACCGGTATCCCGCTCCAAGAGCCCCAGACTGCCGGTAATGATGCCGATCATGTTGCCAACTTCGTGGCTCACCTGATGCGTCATGCGCATGATGCCATCGAGGCGCTGGGCCTTGGCCGCTTCGGCCTCCTGCCGATCCATGTCGGTGACATCCCGCGCCAGCAACACGATGCCACGATCCGGCTGCCGCGACAGCGAGACCTCCGTCACACGGCCGGCGTCGGAGCGATGCCTGAGCACGAGCCGGTCACCGAGTGTGCCCGCATCGCGATCGGCAGGCAGCAGCGCCGGATCGATCTCGGGCATCGGGCTCACGAAGTTGCGCAGCGGCAGCTTCCGCGCCGAGCCCGGCCAACCGACGAGCTCCATGACCCGCCGGTTCATCGTGATCGGCCTGCCGGTCGGATCGAAGAGTGCGATGCCCTCGTTCATGTTGCGGAAGGTGGAGCGAATGGTGCGCGCCGCCGCCTCCGCCGTACGGCGAAGCCGCGACACGCGCTCGACGCTTTCGCGGAACGCGCTGAAGGCCTCCAGCAGCTGGACGAACTCCGTTTCCGATCCCTTGTAGGTCGGCGGGTCGACGTCCCGGCGCCCCTCCGCCAGCGCGTTCATGCCGTTGGACAGCGAGACGATGCCGCGCGACACGCGCATGACCGAACGAATGGAGAAGATCGCCATGATCAGCACGAGAAGTGCGGCAACGGCGACGATGACGAGCAGGCGGCTAAGCGCGTCGGAGGTGGAAACGAGATCGTCGTTGAGGGCGCGGGCAACGGCCTCGCTCTGTGTTTCCGTCGCATGCGAGAGGTCACGCGAGACGGTGTGCAACTGCGCGACGGCGGCGCGAATGGCAAACATTTCCAGGAGATAGCGGGTCTGCGCCTCGAACACGCGTTCATAGGGCGCAATCTCCGCGGCGGAAATGCGGATGTCAGGCGCGGCATGTTCGAGGCGCGGCGAGGTCTCGGCAACGTAGCGCCGGCGCAACTCGCCGAGCTGAAACAGGCTGTCGGAATTGGATGCCGATTGCACGATCGCATTGAGCCGGCGACGGAAGTCGGCATCAGCCACGCCGCTGCCTGTCGCGATCTCGCCCAGCGCCGCGGCCGCATCAGCCTTGTGCTGCTGGGCCGACTCCGCGTCGCCGGCAAGCGTCATCGTCTGCGTGCGGATGGTCTCCAGAAGCTCTACGATATGTCCGCTGGCAAAACCCTTGACGGCCGCATTGCCGTTCTGCGGCGCCATGGCGCGCAACAGCGCATCGACCTGGGCAACCACCGAACGGCTCTCGCTCGAAACCCGATAGGGCGAAGTGGCGTTCATCAGGAACGGCGCGCTCGACACCAGGTCCGATACCTGGCGCGACACGAGCGAAGCCCGGGCAAGGCTGGAAAACGCCTGCAGCCCATAGGCCGCCATCTCGTCTCGCGCCCGCTGCAGGCCGAAGACCGCGACGGTCGCAAGGCCGAAAACGAGCACGCAGATGAAAACGATCGCGAAAGGCAGCCGGAAGGCAATCGACGAGAGAAACGGGCGAATGATCACTGCTTCGGCTCGCCGTCGTCGGTATCGAGCACGTAGCCTTTGCCGCGCCGTGTCTTTATGTGGCGCGGCAGATCCGGGTTACGCTCGATCTTCCGCCGGAGCCGCAGCACGAGCACATCGACGTTCCGGTCGATGTAGCGGTCGCTTTCGGCGCCGAGACGGTCGAGGATCTGCGCGCGGCCAACCGGCATGTTCGGCGTCTCCGCCAGGATTTCGAGGAGCGCAAACTCGGCGCTCGTCAGCGACCTCGAGGGATCGGTCAGGCAAACCGCCCGGCGGCTCCTGAGGTCGATCGACCAGTCACCGAGTTTCAGCGATGCCGGCTCGTGTTCGCGTTCGCTTTCCCGTTCCGGCTTGAGCGACGGATAGGTCCGCCGGAGAACGGCCTTGATGCGTGCCGTCAATTCGATCGGCTCGAACGGCTTGACGACATAGTCGTCCGCCGCCGTCTCCAGTCCCAGCACCCGGTCGGCAGCACTGCCTGCCGCCGTCACCATGACGATGCCGATATTGGCTCGGGCCCGCAGCCGCTGCGCAAAAGTACGGCCTGAAGTGCCCGGCAGGTTATGGTCGACAAGCACGAGATGCACCGCCTCGCGCGCCAGGACATTGGCTGCCGCCTCTGCCGATGGCGCGGTCAGCGGCTGCCAGCCCTCCGCTTCCACCAGATCGGAAATGAGCTCCGCCATGTCCGGATCGTCCTCGACGATCAGAATCCGTATCCTCTCACTCAGCATGCACGTCCTCCCGCCCCCATCATAGGCGGGGCCGTTCCAATGTTCAAAGCAGCTCACATTATGTGATTTGTCATATTTGTAATCTTTGTAATTTTGAAACGGCGCGGAGCACCCGAGGCTGTAAGAACGGTAACCATTCTCCGATTGCGACAGGCGGGGAATATCGACATCCTGACTGCGGAGATTGGGACGGGAGCGTTCCAAATGGGAGGACATCGTGAGAGGCATTACCGCTATCGGTGCGGGCGTGGCCCTGTGGCTGTGCACCGCCACCACAGGCCYGACGGCGCCGGCACTCACCGTGTTGTGCGGTGTCGACGAGGCGTGGTGCGCCACGATGAAGACGGCGTTCGAAACGAAGTCCGGCCTCGAAATCTCGATGACGCGCAGGAGCACAGGCGACATTCTCAACCAGTTGCGCGCCGAGAAAGATGCACCGACCGTCGATGTCTGGTGGGGCGGCACGGGCGACACCCATCTGCAGGCCGGATCCGAAAACCTGCTTCAACCCTACCAGCCGGCGCATGAACACGACATGCTGCCCTGGGCTCAGAACTTCTTCGCCATATCCGGCGGCCGATCGGCGGGCATCTACGCCGGAGCGCTCGGTTTCGCCTATAACGCCGATCTTCTGCACGCACTGAAGCTGCCGGCGCCGACCTGCTGGAAGGACCTCGCCGACAAGGCGTATCGCGGTCGCATCCGCAGCGGCAACCCGAACTCCTCCGGCACCGCCTTTACCACGCTTGCGACACTGGTTCAGCTCTTCGGCGAAGATGAAGCCTTCCGCTTCCTCGTGGCGCTCAATCGCAACATCGACCAGTACACGACCGCCGGTTCTGCGCCTGTGAAAGCGGCAGCGCGCGGAGAAACGCTGATCGGCATTTCGTTCATGCACGATGCCGTCACCCAGAAACAGGCAGGCTCACCGCTCGTCATCGTCGCCCCCTGCGAGGGGACCGGCTATGAGATCGGCGCCGTCAGCATCGTCAAGGGCGCGCGTCATCTGGAGGCGGCGAAAAGCTTCGTCGACTTCGCGCTCAGTCCGGAAGGCCAGGGCACGGGTGCTGCCTCCGGCCAGAACCAGGTGCCGTCCAATGCGCGCTCGAGCCTGCCGCTCGCCGCACCTGATATCTCGATGATCAAAATGGTGGACTACGACTTCGCCACCTTCGGCTCGCCGGAAGAGCGAAGTCGCTTGCTCAAAAGGTTCGACGCGGAGATCGCCGCGACGAACTGACCGCCGAATAAACCGGAGCGGGACGCAGGCGAAGGATCGCGCAGATCTTCCCCCTATCCCGCTCTGGCAAAACCACAAAACCGAAATCGTGAACGTGCCGCCCGGTGGGCAGGCCGATGGCCGCGCCGTGTCTCGTTCAGACCAGTTTCAAAACAGGCAACAGGAGGATGCCCCAATGAAAACGACAACCCTTTCCCTCATGCTCTTCGCCGGAACGGCGCTAACCGCCCTGCCGGCCCAGGCTGCCGGCAGCCTCAACCTCATCTGCTCCGCGGACGTGGTGATCTGCGAGCAGATGACCGGCGACTTCCAGAAGGAAACCGGCATCAAGGTCAACATGGTTCGCCTGTCTTCGGGCGAGACCTATGCCAAGATCCGTGCGGAGGCGCGCAACCCGAAGACCGATATCTGGTGGGCCGGCACCGGCGACCCGCATCTGCAGGCGGCCTCCGACGGCCTGACGCTCGAATACAAGTCGCCGATGCTGGACCAGCTCCAGGATTGGGCGAAGAAGCAGGCTGAAGGCTCCGGCTATCGCACCGTCGGTGTTTATGCCGGAGCGCTCGGCTGGGGCTACAACACCGAGATCTTCACGAAGAAAGGCCTGAAAGAGCCGAAATGCTGGGCCGACCTGCTCGACGCCTCGCTGAAGGGTGAGATCCAGATGGCCAACCCGAATTCTTCCGGCACCGCCTATACCGCGCTTGCCTCGCTGGTGCAGATCATGGGCGAGGACCAGGCCTTCGATTATCTGAAGAAGCTCAACGGCAACATCGCGCAGTATACCAAGTCCGGCTCGGCGCCGGTGAAGGCGGCCGCACGCGGCGAAGCCGGCCTCGGCATCGTCTTCATGCACGACGCGGTGGCGCAGACTGCCGAAGGCTTCCCGGTCAAGTCGATCGCGCCTTGCGAAGGCACCGGCTACGAGATCGGCTCGATGTCGATCATCCGCGGCGCCAAGAACCTGGACAATGCCAAGGCCTGGTACGACTGGGCGCTGAAGCCCGAGGTCCAGTCGCGCATGAAGGACGCCAAGTCCTTCCAGTTGCCGTCCAACAAGTCGGCCGAAGTGCCGAAGGAAGCACCGAAGTTCGAGGACATCAAGCTGATCGACTACGACTTCGCCACCTTCGGCGACGCCGAGAAGCGCAAGGCTCTGCTTGAGCGTTGGGATCGCGAAGTCGGCGCTACCGCCAACTGATAGCGACCTGAACGGCGCGGCCGGATGATCGATCCGGCCGCGCCGCCCAACGGTCCCAACCGTCGTTCATCGCTTCCGGCAGGCGCCGCGGCGATGCGATGCCACATCATCTTTCATTTCAAATTGCGCGAGGACCGTCATGGAACATCGCAACCGCAGGCTCGACCTCACGCTCGGGCTCGGACTGGCCGCATTCTTGGCGGTCCCCTGGTATCGCATCGAAGGCGGCTTCTTCGGCCTCGGCTGGCTTGCCGATTTCCCAGGAGATCCGGCCGTTGCCCCCGGCCTGATGCAGATCTTCGCCCATGGTAAGCCGTGGCTGATCGCGGCGCTGGTGCTGCTCGGCATCTGCGCTGCAGCACGCTTTGTCCGCGATCCCGCCCACCGCGGGCTTCTGCTTGCCATCGCTGGCGCAACCGGCGTCCTCTATCTCGCCCTCCAGGGGCTCGCGATCGGCTTCACCGGCTGGACCTGGACGTTCAGCGAGACCCTGTTCGGGCCACTTTCGGACGGTCAGCCGTCGATGGGCGCGGGTTCCGTGCTTCTGGCACTTGCCTTCATTCTGATGTTCGCCTTCGGACTTGCCGAGCGCGGCGTGCTGAAGGGCGACGCCTTCATCGTGGCGGCGATTTCCCTGCTCGTTGCCCTCGCGATCGTCTTCGTCTTCTACCCGGTCGGCAGCATGTTTGCAGCGTCCGTCCAGGATTTCGATGGTTCGTTCAAGCCGGACGGGTTCATCCGCAACATCCAGGACGCCTCGATCTGGAGTTTGAGCTGCGTCGTCGGCGAGGGCCGCTGCGGCGTCGCCTGGCGAACCCTGTGGCTGGCGCTGATGACCGCATCCGGCTCGACGCTGCTCGGCCTTGCCTTCGCGCTTGTCGCCACCCGCACCCGCTTTCCCTTCAAGAAGGGCATGCGACTTCTGACGGTGCTGCCGATCATCACGCCGCCCTTCGTCATCGGCCTCGCGCTGACCCTGCTCTTCGGCCGCGCCGGCGTCGTCACCGAGTTTCTCTCGGACGCCTTTGGTATCGAGCCCGGCCGCTGGCTCTATGGCCTCACCGGCATCTGGATCGCCCAGGTCCTTTCCTTCACTCCCATCTCGTTCCTCGTGCTGATCGGCGTCGTGGAAGGCGTCAGCCCCTCCATGGAAGAAGCGTCGCAGACGCTGCGCGCCGATCGTTGGCGCACCTTCTGGACCGTCTCGCTGCCGTTGATGAAGCCTGGCCTCGCCAACGCCTTCCTTATCGGCTTCATCGAAAGCATGGCCGATTTCGGCAATCCGCTGGTGCTCGGCGGCAGCCATGGCGTGCTCTCGACCGAAATCTTCTTTGCCGTCGTCGGCGCGCAGAACGACCCGTCCCGCGCGGCCGTGCTCGCCATCATCCTTCTCTGCTTCACGCTCACGGCCTTCGTCGCGCAACGCTACTGGCTTGCCGGCAAGAACTATTCGACCGTGACCGGCAAGGGTGACTCCGGTGCCCACAGCGCACTACCACGCTCCATCTCGATCGGCGTCCACGCGATCGTCATCCCCTGGATGATCTTCACCGTCGTCGTCTACGGCATGATCCTCTTCGGCGGCTTCGTGAAAACCTGGGGCCTCGACAATTCGCTGACGCTCGATCACTACGCCAAGGCCTTCTCGATCTCGTTTGCCGACGGCGCGATCGCCTGGACCGGCGTTGCCTGGAACTCCTTCTGGACGACCATGGAGATCTCGCTGATCGCAGCTCCGTTGACGGCGCTGGTGGGGCTGCTCACGGCCTATCTCATCGTGCGCCAGCGCTTTGCCGGCCGCGACGTCTTCGAGTTCGCACTGATGCTGAGCTTTGCCATTCCCGGCACGGTCATCGGCATCAGCTACATCATCGCCTTCAACCTGCCGCCGCTCGAAATGACCGGCACGGCGCTGATCCTCGTCGCCTGCTTTGTCTTCCGCAACATGCCGGTCGGCGTACGCGGCGGGATTGCGGCGATGAGCCAGCTCGACAAGAGCCTCGATGAGGCATCGCTGACCCTTCGGGCAACGAGCTTCCGCACGCTGCGCAAGGTCATCCTGCCGCTTTTGAGGCCGGCCATCGTCGCTGCCCTCGTCTATTCCTTCGTCCGGGCGATCACCTCGATCAGCGCCGTCGTCTTCCTCGTCAGCGCCGAATACAACATGGCAACCGCCTACATCGTCGGCCTTGTCGAAAACGGCGAGTTCGGCGTGGCGATCGCCTACTCCTCGGCCCTCATCCTGGTGATGATCACCGTCATCACCGGCCTGCAACTCCTCGTCGGCGAACGCAAGCTGAGGCGCGAAAACCGCGTCCTCGGCGCCGCTCCGGCCCGTTCGTCCAACACCATCTCCCAGGAGAAAACTGCATGAGCACCTCCATGAACACCCCGCGCACCGGCTCGGTCGTCTTCCAGAACGTGCGCAAGCAGTTCGGCAGCTTCACCGCCATCCACGACCTGTCGCTCACCATCGAGCCGGGCACGCTGGTGACCCTGCTCGGCCCCTCCGGCTGTGGCAAGACGACGACGCTGCGCATGCTGGCCGGCCTCGAACACCCGTCCGCCGGCCGGATCCTGATCGGCGGCAAGGACGTGACCATGCTGCCGGCCAACGAACGCGACGTGTCGATGGTCTTCCAGTCGTATGCGCTGTTCCCGCACATGTCCGCGCTCGACAATGTCGCTTACGGGCTGGAATCCTCGGGGATCAAGAAGAAGGAAGCCCGCGAGCGTGCAGAGGAAGGCCTGCAGCTCGTCGGCCTCGGCGGTCTCGGCCAGCGGCTCCCGGCCGAACTTTCGGGCGGTCAGCAGCAGCGCGTCGCTGTTGCCCGCGCACTCGTGCTCGAACCGCAGGTGCTGCTGCTCGACGAACCGCTGTCCAACCTCGACGCGCGTCTGCGCCGCAAGGTGCGCACGGAAATCCGCGAGTTGCAGCAGCGCCTCGGCTTCACCGCCGTCTACGTCACCCACGACCAGGACGAGGCACTTGCGGTTTCCGATCGCATCATCGTCATGAAGGATGGCGCGATCGCACAGCAAGGCGCGCCGCGCGACCTCTATGAGGCGCCCGCCTCCACCTTCATCGCCGACTTCATGGGCGAGGCCAACGTGCTGCCCTGCGAAGTGACCGCGGCTGACGCCGGCCAGGCGACGATCCGCATCGGCGGATTTGAGCACCGCCTGCCCTCCAAGGGCGCCCGGCCGGGTCCGTCGAAACTCGCCGTAAGGCCGAACGCGGTGACGCTGACGCCGGCCAAGGGTGCTGCCCTTTCCGGCACGATCAGCAGCGCCGCCTATCTCGGCGGCCACGTCGAATACGAGGTCGAAACGCCGGCGGGTCTGCTCTTTGTTGTCGATCAGGCGGTGGAGGAAATGCTATCTCCGGCAACGGAGGTCGCCATCGGTTTCCGCAACCGCGGCCTGGCTTTGATTGACGCATGACTTTTCACAACTGGATACGAGAAGGACACTTGCATGACCGCTGATATTGCCGGCCTCGACGCCCGGTTCGCGCTTGCCAAATCCATGGCCGAAGAGGCTGGCCGGCTCGCCTACGACTATTTCCTGAAGCGCGAAACGCTCGTCATCGAGACCAAGCGCGACGCGCACGACGTCGTGTCGATCGCCGACCGCAACGTCGAGACGCTGATCCGCGACAAGATCGCCGCCGCGTTTCCTGACGATGGCGTGCTCGGAGAGGAGCATGGTCTTCTCGACGGCACATCCGGCTTCACCTGGGTGCTCGACCCGATCGACGGCACCACGCCCTTCGTCAACGGCATGCCTAACTGGTGCGTCTCGATCGCCGTCGTGTATGCGGAAAAGCCCGTGATCGGCGTGATCCATTCACCCTGCCATCAGGAACTCTACGCCGCCGCAGCGGGCAAGGGCGCAACGCTGAACGGCAAGCCGCTTCGTCTCGATGGCACACGCACGATCCGCAACGCCGTCACCGGGCTTGGCGCAAACGATCAGGTGAAACCTGGCGAGATGGGCGCCATCGTCGAGCGCTTGCTCTCGAACGGCGGCAACTTCATGCGCAACGGTTCCGGCGCACTGATGATCGCCTATGTGGCGGCAGGTCGCCTCGTCGGTTACTACGAACCCTACATGCATGCCTGGGACTGCCTTGGCGGCTATTGCCTGGTGACGGAAGCCGGCGGCTGGACGCTGCCCTTCCCGACGCGCGGCGAGGCGCTGACGCATTGGGCACCGGTGTTGGCGGCAGCTCCTGGTGCCGTCGACGACCTGCTGAAGGTCGCCCAGCTTGACCGGGCAGCAGCCTGATCACCCCTGGGTCGAGCCGGTCGGCTTGTCGGGTTTGAAGCCCAGCAGACCGCCGAGCTCCATCGGGAACGGGAAGATGACGGTCGAGTTCTTCTCGCCGGCAATGACGTTCAACGTGCTCAGGTAGCGCAACTGCATGGCCTGAGGCTGCCGCGACAGAATCTCGGCGGCCTCGAGCAGCTTGGTAGCCGCCTGCTGCTCGCCCTCGGCATTGATCACCTTGGCGCGCCGTTCCCGTTCCGCTTCGGCCTGGCGGGCAATCGCCCGGACCATACTCTCATTGATATCGACATGCTTGATTTCCACGGTCGCCACCTTGATGCCCCACGCATCCGTCTGGCTGTCGAGGATCTTTTGAATATCGTCGTTCAACCGGTCGCGCTCGGCCAGCATCTCGTCGAGATCATGTTTGCCGAGCACGGAACGCAGGGTGGTCTGCGCCAACTGGCTGGTCGCCATCATGAAATCCTCGACCTGGATCGTCGATTTCTCGGCGTCGATCACCCGAAAATAGATTACGGCGCTGACACGGACCGAAACGTTGTCATGGGAAATGACGTCCTGGCTCGGCACGTCCAGCACCCGGGTCCTGAGATCGACCCGCACCATCTGCTGCACATAGGGCACCAACAGTATCAAGCCCGGCCCCTTGACGCCGGTGAACCGGCCAAGAGTGAAAACCACGCCGCGCTCGTATTCGCGCAGGATCCGGATCGAATAGGCGATGACGAGAATGATAAGCACCAGCAACGCGGCAAAAGGAGCAAGGCTCCCGAACATGTCCATGACCATTCCTCCATTCCGGGCGCTTTAACCGGGGCCCTCACCGGATCCGCGGTGCTATGCCTTTTGCCCGTCGCGGATCACTTCGAGCGTCAGTCCGTTCCGCCCGATGACCTTCACATTCTCGCCTCTCGACAGCGTTTCCGTGCTGACGGCCTGCCAGCGCTCGCCGTGGGCGTAGACGTAGCCGCCGGCCCCCGTCCAGCTATCGACCGTACCGGCGAGGCCGATCATCTGTTCGCCGCCGGTCACCACCGCATGACGGCGCGAGCTGAAAGCGAGCCGAGCGACCAAAAGACTGAAGCCGAGGCTTGCAACCGCAAGCGCTGCCAGCACGGACCAGGAGACCGCGAAACCCGGCGTATCCGTGTCGAAGAGGATGGCCGCGCCCAGGACCAGTGCGAAACTGCCGCCGGCGCCGAGCACGCCGAAGGAAGGCGAATGCGCCTCGGCGACCATCAATCCGATCCCGAGCAGGATCAGCCCGATGCCGGCAAAGCTGACAGGAAGCACCGAGAGCGCGTAGAGCCCGAGCAGCAGACTGATACCGCCGATCGTGCCCGGCGCCACCGACCCCGGAGACAGGAACTCGAAGATCAGACCATAGATGCCGATCATCATCAGAATGACCGCGATATTGGGATCGGTGATCACCGTAAGCAGCCGGGTGCGCCAGTCGGGCACGAAGTCTTCGGTTGCAAGTCCCGCCGTATCGAGCACGATCTCCCGCTGACCCGCATGCACGGTCCTGCCGTTTGCCTGTTTCAAGAGATCGGCGATCGTGGTGGCGGTAAAATCGACGACCTTCTCCCGAACAGCCGCTTCGGCTGAGAGGCTCGCAGCCTCGCGCACCGCCTTTTCGGCCCAATCGACATTGCGCCCCCGCAACTCCGCCAGCCCGCGGATATAGGCCACGGCATCATTGACCATCTTCGCCTCGGCAGCGCTCTGCGCCGGCCGCTGTTTGTCGCCGTCCTTGCCGGTATCGCCGTCCTTACCCTGACCGAACATGTCGCCGCCGATCGCAATTGGCGTCGCAGCGCCGAGGTTCGTACCCGGCGCCATGGCTGCGATATGGCTGGCATAGAGGATATAGGTGCCGGCGCTCGCTGCGCGCGCGCCGCTCGGCGCCACGTAGCTCGCCACGGGCACCGGGGAAGAGAGGATCGCGCGGATGATCTCACGCATCGAGATGTCGAGACCGCCAGGCGTATCCATCTGCAGAACCACCAGCGGAAGGCGACGCTCTTCTGCCTTCGTCAGCCCGCGCCTGACATACTCGGCCGTCGCAGGGCCAATGGCGCCGTTGACATGTAGCACCAAGGCGACCCGATCGTTTTCGGCCCGCGACGAAGCTGGAAACGCGAAGGACGAGATCAGAACAAACAACAGCGTGAGGATTCGCAACATCCGTCGTCAAAACCTCGCATGCCCGACGCCTCCGAGGAGGACGCCCATGCAAGCATCATAGCACAACACAAGGTTAGGACGAAGCGAGGTTGCTACTGCATCGGCGGGCTCCGCAGAGCAACGAAGTCAGCCCGCTTTGTCGCTGCGACGTGATGACAAGTCCGGTGATCGGGGTTATCTGCTAGTCTCCTTCACAACGACGTTTCACTGCTTGAGCCTCCCCGATTTCGACAAGAACAGGATTCCCGGGTTTGGAGACGACCCTCTATCAGCCGATCAAGACCTTCCTCGAAACCCGCGGCTACAGCGTCAAGGGCGAGATCGGCGGCTGCGATATGGTTGCGCTCAGCGATGACGAGCCGCCGCTCGTCGTCATCTGCGAGCTCAAGCTGAGCTTCAATCTCGAGTTGATCTTGCAGGCCGTAGACCGCGCCACTGCCGGCGACGAGGTGTGGATCGCCGCCCGCGTGTCGGCCAAGGGGAAGGGGCGCGAAAGCGATCGCCGCTTCCGCGATCTTTGCCGCAGGCTTGGGTTCGGCATGCTATCGGTTGCCGACAACGGCATGGTCGACGTCATTCTTGCGGCCTCCGCAATATTGCCACGCAAGAACAACCGGAAGCGGTCGCGCCTGATCAGCGAGCACCGCCGCCGCAAGGGTGATCCGACCGCCGGCGGCGCCACGCGCTCACCGATCATGACCGCCTATCGGCAGCAGGCCCTGGCCTGTGCAGCGGCCCTGCAGAACGGTGAGCTACGCCCACGCGACCTTCGTGCCGTGGCGCCCGATGCCGCCAAGATCCTGCTCAGCAACGTCTATGGCTGGTTCGAGCGGATCGACCGTGGCATCTACGCCCTGACGGAGGTGGGGGCCGAGGCGCTTCGCCGCTGGCCGCCGGGTGAAACGTCCACGACGGCGTCGGTCGAGACTTCCGAAGCATGACGCTCACCGGAGCCAGCGCATGAATCCCGCCCTTCGCATCCTCTGTCTTTGCCTGGCGTGGCTGATGGTTGGGCTGGGTGTCGTCGGGGCTTTTCTACCCGTCCTGCCGACGACCCCGTTCCTGCTTCTGGCGGCAGGGCTCTTCGCCCGCGCATCGCCGCGATTGGAGCAATGGCTGCTCAACCATCGCGTCTTCGGGACTTCGCTGCGGCTCTGGCGCGAAAGGGGAGCAATCTCCAAACGCGCGAAAACCGGAGCGGTGGGCCTGATGGCCGCAAGCTTCGGCCTCTTCTTTTTTCTCGGCAATCCCAGCCTGACGCTGGCCGTCGTCGTTGCGGCGGCGATGGCGCTTCCCGCGCTGTTCATTCTGACGCGTCCCGCAGAATAGCCATGCAGGCGACAAGCAGGAAAACGATACTTTTCTTCTCAAGAAATACTTGGTCACGCTCGAAATTGGAGCATTCTTCTTAAGCGTACACTTTATGAGCGCATGAATATCGATACTTAGTGTTTTTGTAAATCAAGATATATTTCGAACAACTCAAGAACAAAGTTGTACAAACGTGCAATTTCGAGGGGCGACACGCTCTGCTCTCTCTTCCAGCCGCCTCTCTTCCACCGCCGCCGCCGCGGCCACACAACCGAGAGAGACCGGATTTCGCCCCCATTGCCGCGGTCTCCGGGGCGCTTCATCAGCCGATGTCTGAGGGCGCAAAAAGAAGATAGCGCCCCGAATCTGACGATTGGCGATTGACAAGCCGGGCGGGTTGGCTCCATCTATTGCATTACAAAGGCAGCAATTCCTTAATAAGGGAATATGTGGAGGAGCATATGCCTGACATGCTGGTGAGCTTGTATTCGCCGATCCTCGGTGAACTCAAGCGCGGAACCGAAACCGACAAGGTGACGATCCGTCCCGCCTTGCCGCCGGAAATGGGCCTGGTCGTCGACTGGGTGCGCGCGAATTTCAGCGAAAACTGGGCAAGTGAGGTGACTGTCGCCTTCACACGCCGACCGGTCGCCTGCCTCATCGCGGTCGATGACGGCAAGCTCGTCGGCTTTGCCTGCTATGACACGACGGCGCCAGGCTTCTTCGGCCCGACGGGCGTCGATCCCGTAGCCCGGGGCAAGGGCATCGGCGTCGCCCTGCTATCCGGCTGCCTCGACACCATGAAGACGCTCGGCCACGCCTATGCCTTCATCGGCGACGCGGGCCCCGTCGATTTCTACGCAAAGACCGTCGGCGCCGTGCCGATCCCCGCCCCCGACAAGGGGATCTACCAGGGCATGCTGCGTCGCCCTTCCAAGTAATTTCCATTTATCGGAGCCTCCCAATGTCCTCGACCCCGCTTGCCCTCTTCGTCGGCCTTCCGAACCCCACGCTGTCGGACGACGAATTCGCGCTGTTCCGCGAAACCAACCCGCTCGGCCTCTTCGTCGGCCGCCGCAACCTGCGCGAACCCGGCCAGGTGAAGGTGCTGATCGAGCGTTTCCGCGAAGCGGTCGGCCGCGAAGACGCACCCGTCTTCACCGACCAGGAAGGTGGCCGCGTTCAGCATCTCGACGCCGGTCCCTGGCCGCTGTTCCGTTCTTTCGGCGAATTCGCCGAACTTGCCCGCCACGATTTTGCCCTCGGCAAGAAGGCGCTACGCCTTTCGAGCCAGGCCATGGGCACGATGATGAGCGAGCTTGGCCTGACGAGCGGCTGCTCACCGGTGCTCGACCTCGTCTTCTCAACGACGAGCTCCGTCATCGGCGCCCGTGCCTTCGGCGCCGACCCGGACTTCATTGCAGCACTCGGCCGTGAAGTGGTCGACGGCCTGCTCGAGACCGGCAACATGCCGATCATGAAGCACATTCCCGGCCACGGCCGCGCGACGCTCGATTCACACAAGGAGCGCCCGGTCGTCGACGCCTCGCGCGAATTGCTGACATCCACCGACTTCAAGCCCTTCGTTGCCCTGCGCGACACGCCTTGGGCGATGGTCGCCCACGTCGTCTACTCGGCCTTCGACAAGGAACTGCCGGCGTCGATCTCGCCGATCATGCACGACGTCATCCGCAACAACATGGGCTATGACGGCGTCCTCATCTCCGATTGCATCTTCATGGAATCGCTGCGCGGCACCCTGCCGGAGCGCGTTCGCCAGGTGCTCGATGCCGGCTTCGACATCGCGCTCCACAGCCACGGCGATCTCGCTGAAAGCGAAGCGGCAGCCAAGGCCGCGAGCCCGCTGACCGCCGCCGCCCAGAAACGCATCGGCGCCGGAAAAGCCCGCCTGGGCACGCTGAAGGTCGACGTGCGGGCCGTGCATGCGGAAGTCGAGGACATGTTCAACAGCGCCCTCGTCGCCTGACCGAAAAAAGAAATCCCAGCGATCTAAAAGGGGAACTACCGTGAAAAAATCGCTTCTCGGCGCAGCCACAGCGCTCGCCCTCATCGCCGGCCCGGCCGCGGCACAGACCGTGCTGACGGCCAATATCGAGCCGGCGACCACCTGGGTTCGCAACTTCAACCCGTTCAACCAGACGTCGGCGCGCCAGAGCACGCTCGATTTCATCTATGAGCCGCTCGTCGTCTTCAATCGCTTCGACGACAATAAACCGGTCTTCCGCTTGGCCGAGAGCTTCAAGCTCTCGGACGACCTGAAGTCGATCGAGTTCAAGCTGCGGCCGAACCTGAAGTGGTCGGATGGCAAGCCTCTGACGGCGACCGACGTCAAGTTCACCTACGACTACCTGAAGAAGTTCCCGGCGCTCGATTTCGTCAGCATCTGGACCTTCATCACCGGCGTCGAAGCGGTCGATGCCCAGACCGTGCGGTTCACCCTCGCCAATCCGAGCTCGCTCGCCGCCGAACAGCTGGCGCAGCTGCCGATCGTTCCCGAGCACGTCTGGAAGGATATCGCCGAGCCGGTGACCTTCGCCAACGAAACGCCTGTCGGCAGCGGTCCGCTGACCGAGATCCCGCGCTTCACAGGCCAGACCTACGACCAGTGCCGCAACCCGCATTACTGGGACGCCGCAACGCTGAAGATCGATTGCGTGCGCTTCCCGCAGCTCGCCGACAACAACCAGATCCTGACGGCGACCGCGTCGGGCACTCTCGACTGGGGCGTCTCCTTCATTCCGGATATCGAGAACGTCTACGTCGCCAAGGATCCGGAGCACTTCCACTTCTGGTATTCGCCAAGCAGCATGGTCGCCTTCCTGTTCAACCAGGAAACCGCGAACGAAAACAACCGCAAGGCCTTCAACGACGTGAAGTTCCGCCGCGCCGCCTCGATGGCGCTCGACCGCGGCACCATGGTTGATGTCGCGGGCTACGGCTACCCGACGCTCAACGAAGACCCGGCCGGCATGGGCGAGCTCTACAAGAGCTGGGCCGATCCGTCGATTGCGGCCGACTTCGGCAAGTACGGCAAATACGATGCCGATGCCGCCAAGGCGCTGCTCGACGAAGCCGGATATGCCGACAAGGACGGCGACGGCTTCCGCGACAATCCTGATGGCAGCAAGATCTCTTTCTCGATCATCGTCCCGAGTTCCTGGACCGACTGGATCGATACCGTGACGATCGCCGTCGAGGGCCTGCAGGCCGTCGGCCTCGACGCCAAGATCGAGACGCCGGAAGAGGCCGTCTGGACCGGCAACCTGATCAACGGCACCTTCGACGCCGCGATCAACAGCCTGCCGGCGTCTGCCTCGCCCTACTACCCCTACAAGCGCGCCTTCAGCTCGAGCGACAAGGGCAAGACGCGCTTCACCTCGCAACGCTGGTTCAATCCGGAAGTCGAGGCGCTCTTGACCGAGTTCACCCAGACGGCTGACCCGGCCAAGCAGAAGGAAGCGATGAACAAGGCACAGCGGATCGTGGCCGAGAACATGCCCATGATGCCCGTGTTCAACAACCCGAACTGGTACCAGTACAACACCAAGCGCTTCAAGGGCTGGGCAACGGCGGAAAACCCCTTCGTCAACCCGTCGATCACCCGCAACAACCCGGCGCGTCTCCTGCACCTGCTGGCACTCGAGCCGGTGAAGTAACCCGAATCTGAGGCGTGGCGTTCTCTCCATTTAGCGGGAGTGCGCCACGCCCGGATCCGGCATCCCCGGCGGGCGATGATCGCCCGCCTTGGTTCGTCCGGTCTCCAACCCGGAACGGACCGCGACAAGAAGACAGCCCTGCCGCCTGACGCCCTCTTGCGGCAGCCGCAGTCGATGGAGTTCCCGATGGCCTTTCTGCTTCGCCGCTTCTGCTTCTATCTGGCGGCCTTCGTTGCGGCGGCGACGATCAATTTCTTTCTGCCGCGGCTGATGCCCGGTGATCCGGTGCAGATCATGTTTTCGAGCGCTGGCGCCGAATTGCCGCCCGAAAGCCTGCAGGCCCTGAAACTCACTTTCGGCTTCGTCGACGGCCCGCTCTGGCAGCAATACCTCACCTATCTCGGCAGCATCTTCAGCGGCGACCTCGGCCGCTCCATCAAGTATTTCCCGCTGCCGGTGACGACGGTGCTCGGCAATGCGCTGATCTGGACCGTCGGCCTGATGGGCACGGCGACGCTCGTCAGCTTCGCGCTCGGCACCTTCCTCGGCATCCTTGCCGCCTGGCGGCGCGGCAGCCTGTTCGACGTCATCGTCTCCGTCGGCGCGATCTTCGCGACCTCGGTTCCGGCCGTCGTCACCTCGCTGATCGTCGTTTTCACCTTCGGCTTCACGCTCGGCTGGTTCCCGACCGGCTATGCCGCCGACCCGGCGCTCGATCCGGCCTTCACGCTCGAATATATCGGCAGCCTGCTCTATCACGGCATCCTGCCGATGCTGACGCTCTGTGCCGTTCTGACCGGCGGCTTTGCCGTAACCATGCGCAACAACATGATCAATCTGCTCGGCGAAGACTATATCGTCATGGCCCGCGCCAAGGGGCTCTCCGATACCCGTGTGATGCTCTGGTATGCCGCGCGCAATGCCCTGCTGCCGACCGTGTCGAGCCTTGCGATCGCCATCGGCACGGTGCTTGGCGGTTCGCTGGTGACCGAGGTGGTGTTCAACTATCCGGGCCTCGGCAACATCCTCTACCAGGCGATCCTCGCCCGCGATTACCCCGTCATCCAAGGACAGCTCTTGATCATGACCGCCACCATGCTCGTCGCCAACTTCGTCGTCGATGTCAGCTATGTGCTGCTCGACCCGCGTCTGAAGAGGGCCTGAGATGAAGACCTCCTCCTTCCCGCTCATTCATAACCGCAAGGCCTTGGTCGGAGTGCTGATTGTCGCCTTCATCTTGGCTGTCGCGATCGCCGCTCCCTTGCTGACCTCCTACGACCCGAGCGCCCGCGTCGGCCGCCCGCACCAGGCGCCATCACTTCAGCATTGGCTCGGCACCACGCGC
Source organism: Ensifer sp. 2TAB8 (assembly GCF_052115125.1). NCBI lineage: Bacteria > Pseudomonadati > Pseudomonadota > Alphaproteobacteria > Hyphomicrobiales > Rhizobiaceae > Ensifer > Ensifer sp. 2TAB8. The sequence continues at coordinate 53,015 of NZ_JBFRGB010000011.1, forward strand.
ATCGGCCAGGACGTCTTCACCCGTCTCCTCTACGGCGCACGCACCTCGCTTGCCGTCGGCTTCGGCGCCGGGCTTCTGATCACAGCCGTCGGCACCGCGCTCGGCATTATCGCCGGCTATCGCGGCGGCAAGACCGACGAGGTCATCAGCTTCTTCACCAACATGGTTCTCGTCGTCCCGAACCTGCCTCTTCTCCTGGTCCTTGCTGCCTTCATCGGCCAGGCGAGCCCGTGGGTCATCGCACTCATTCTCGGCTGCACCTCCTGGGCCTGGGGCGCCCGCGTCACCCGCGCCGAGACACTCTCCGTCAAGCAGAAGGACTATGTGAAATCCGCCGAGATGATGGGCGAGCCACGCTGGCGCATCATGAGCTTCGAGATCTTCCCCAACCTCATCTCGATCGTCGGCATCAACTTCATCGGCAGCGTGATCTTCGCGATCATCACTCAGGCGACGCTGGAATTCCTTGGCCTCGGCGATCCCAAGGTCGTTTCCTGGGGCACGATGCTCTATGGCGCGCAGAAGGCATCCGCCCTTTCGGTCGGCGCCTGGTGGGACATCCTGACGCCCTGCTTCGCGCTTGCCTTCCTCGGCATCGGCCTGTCGCTGCTCAACTTCGCTGTCGACGAGATCGCCAATCCGCGGCTTCGCACCGGCAACCGGCTCGGCCGCTGGTCCGCACTCATCCGCTCCGGGGAGGGCCGCCTGTGACCGCACCTTTGCTTTCGGTCAAAAACCTGACCATTGACTACATTGGCGAGACCAACGACTTCCGCGCCGTCGACGACGTCAGCTTCGACGTTGCCCCCGGCGAAGTCTTCGGCCTTGCCGGCGAATCCGGCTGCGGCAAGAGCACGATCGCGTTTGCCATCAGCCGCCTGCACAAACCGCCGGCACTGATCCGCAAGGAAAGCGCCATCCTGCTCGACGGCCGCAACGTGCTCGATCTCGACCAGAAGGACCTGGCCGACTTTCGCTGGCGCGAAGTGGCGATGGTGTTCCAGAGCGCAATGAACTCGCTGAACCCGGTGTTGCGCATCGAGCAGCAGTTCTACGACGTGCTGAGGACGCACAAGCGCATCACCCGCGCGCAAGCGCGCGAACGCACCGCCGAGATGCTCAAGCTTGTCGATATTTCACCCGACCGGATGCGCGACTATCCGCATCAGTTTTCCGGCGGCATGCGCCAGCGCATCGTCATTGCCATCTGCCTGGCGCTCAATCCGCGCCTTATCGTTATGGACGAGCCGACGACGGCGCTCGACGTCGTGGTGCAGCGCGAAATCCTGCAGCGGATCAACGAACTCCGGCGCAAGCTTGGCTTTGCCGTGCTCTTCATCACCCACGACCTCGGGCTGATGGTGCAGTTCTGCGACCGCATCGGCATCATGCTCGGTGGCAAACTGGTCGAACAGGGAACCGCCGACGCCATCTACCGGACACCGGAGCACGACTATACCAAGAAGCTCTGGGCCTCCTTCCCCTCGCTGCACGGAGGCGTTCTCAGATGACCGGCCTATCCGCACCCATCCTGACCCTCGACAAGGTCAGCAAGACCTTCGGCAACGGCCCGTCTGCCGTGCGCGCCGCGCGGTCCATATCGTTTTCGCTGCATGCGGGAAGGGCGCTCGCCGTCGTCGGTGAATCCGGCAGCGGCAAGACCACCTGCGCCCGCATCGCCATGCGCGAATACGAGCCGAGCGAAGGACGGCTGCTCTACAAGGGCAAGCCCGTCGACGCGGCCGGATCCAAAGAAATCGCCGACTATCGCCGTTCGGTGCAGATGATCTTCCAGGATCCCTTCGCTTCGCTCAATCCAGCCCACACCATCGCCTACCACCTGAAGCGACCGCTGATGCTGCACCGTCCCGACATCAGGGGGGCTGCGGTCGACGAAGAGATCAAGGCGCTGCTTCGGCAAGTGAAGCTCGATCCTGACATCGTCGCGCCGAAGTACCCGCACGAACTTTCCGGCGGCCAGCGCCAGCGCGTCAACATCGCCAGGGCGCTCGCGGCCAAGCCCGAGGTCATCGTCGCGGACGAGCCGACCTCGATGCTCGACGTTTCCGTGCGGCTCGGCGTGCTCAATCTCCTGAGCGAAATGAAACGCGAGATGAACCTCGGCCTGCTCTACATCACCCACGACATCGCGACCGCACGTTACGTCGCCGAGGATATCGCGGTGATGTATGCTGGCCAGATCGTCGAATGGGGCAATACCGGCAAGGTCATCGACAACCCGGCCCATCCCTATACGAAGCTGCTGCTGTCGGCGGTGCCCGACCCGGATGTCCGCTTCGACGATCCGAATGCGCAGGTCAGTTCCGCCCAAGCAGACGAAACGCGCCGCCGCTCGGCGGCAGATCAGGCGACGATCCGCGAGGTCGAACCGGATCATTTCGTGCGCGCGGCCTGAGCCGCCTGCCGACTGGCAAAAACAAAAACGCCCCGCAGCTTGCGGGGCGTTTTTGTTTGGGCGCGAAAAGCGCAACCCCGTCGATTTGTGGCCCGGCGCCCTCGTGTGCGCCGGGCCACAAAATCAGGCGGCTTCGCGCTTTTCGACGTCGGTCGGAACGGTGGAGATCGTCTTCAGGATCTGCGAAGCGATCTGGTAGGGGTCGCCCTTGGAGTTCGGACGGCGGTCTTCCAGGTAACCACGGTAGCCGTTGTTGACGAAGCTGTGCGGAACGCGGATCGACGCGCCACGGTCAGCAACGCCATAGCTGAACTGGTGGATCGAAGCGGTTTCGTGCTTGCCGGTCAGGCGCATGTGGTTATCAGGACCGTAGACGGCGATGTGGTCGGCACGCGCTTCGCCAAAGGCTTCCATCAGGCTCTCGAAATACTCCTTGCCGCCGACTTCACGCATGTATTCGGTCGAGAAGTTGGCGTGCATGCCCGAGCCGTTCCAGTCGGTGTCGCCGAGCGGCTTGCAGTGGTATTCGACATCGATGCCGTACTTTTCCGTCAGGCGCTGCAGCAGGTAGCGGGCGAGCCAGATTTCGTCGGCAGCCTTGCGCGAGCCCTTGCCGAACACTTGGAATTCCCACTGGCCCTTGGCGACTTCTGCATTGATGCCTTCATGGTTGATGCCGGCAGCCAGGCAGATGTCGAGGTGCTCTTCGACGATCTTGCGGGCCACGTCGCCAACGTTGCTGAAGCCGACGCCGCAGTAATAGGGGCCCTGCGGCGCCGGGAAGCCGGCGTCCGGGAAACCGAGTGGGCGACCGCCCTGGTAGAAGAAGTACTCCTGCTCGAAGCCGAACCAGGCGCCGTCGTCCTCGAGGACCGTAGCGCGGGTGTTGGACGGATGTGGCGTCTTGGCATCCGGCATCATGACTTCGCAGAGGACGAGAACGCCGTTCTTGCGCTCCGGATCCGGATAGACGGCGGCCGGCTTCAGCACGCAGTCCGAGCTGCTGCCTTCGGCCTGCATCGTGGAGGAACCGTCGAAGCCCCAGAAGGGAAGCTGCTCAAGCGTCGGGAAAGCGTCGAATTCCTTGATCAGGGTCTTGCCGCGCAGGTTCGGGGTGGGCTTGTAACCGTCGAGCCAGATGTATTCGAGCTTAAACTTTGTCATTTCGTTCTCTCATATGACGCCAGGAATGGCTGGGTTCCGAAGCGGCTGGGCAATCCAGATCGGCTTGCCCGACGACCGATGCCTGTTAAGAAGCATTAATCGTGCCAACTCGGACTCAGTCGAAGAATCTGGAGAAAAGAGCCGCTAGCGGCACGAGTGATTGCCAGCGCGCCAATGCAACAGCGCAAGGAAGAAGCGAATTGCGCAAAAAATAGGCAAAACCTGCCCGACTCCGCGGCAAATCGCGACGGCGAGGTTGAGATCAGCGGCCCATCCCCAAATAGCGCCGGCGATTGCCTTCAAAACGTGCAACTGGGTGCAAAATGCCGGTCTACTCAGCCCGAGCGCGCAGGATCGCACTGGCGCATGATCGCGGGCAGGACCTTGAAAAGGCGCTCGCCTTCGGACTGAGAGACATTGAAGCGCAGGAAGCCGTTGGCCGTGCCGGCATGGCTGAAGACATTTCCGGGTGCCAGCACGATCTCCTGCTGCAGCGCCTTCTGCGCCACCTCGGCCGCGTCGATGCCCTCGGGCAAATGGCACCAGAGGAACATTCCGGCCTGCGGCTCGATCCATGGCTCGATGCCGATATCGCCGAGCCGAGCCGCCGTTTCGCTCATCGCCCGCGCCAGCCGCTGGCGCAGCGCCTCCATGTGCTTGCGGTAGCTGCCATCCTTCAGCATCGAAAAGACCAGGTCTGCCGCAAGGCTCGGCCCGCCGAAGGTGGTGGCGATCTTCAGGTCGATGAGCCCTTCTATCCAGTCGCGTGGTGCGGCGATGAAACCGCAGCGGATGGAGGCAGAAAGGGTCTTGGAGAAGCTGCCGATCTGCACGACACGATCGAGCCCGTCGAAGGCGGCGAGCCGCGGCGCCGGCGTATGCTCGAAATCCGCGAAGATATCATCCTCGACGATCGTGAGGCCCGCCTGCTCGGCAAGCTTGAGCAGGCGGTGAGCAATGACGGGAGATAGCGTGGCGCTGGTCGGATTATGAAGCGCGGAATTGGTAATGTAGATGCGCGGTCGATGCGCCGTCAGCACCTCGGCAAATTTTTCGAGGTCCGGCCCCGTGGGCGTATAGGGCACGCTCACCACCTCGGCCCGATGGGCGCGCAGCAAGGCGTGGAAGTTGAAATAGCAGGGATCGTCGACCACGACCGTATCGCCGGGCTCAATCAGGAAACGGCAGAGAAGGTCGATCGCCTGCGTTCCCGATTCCGTCAGGATGATCTGGTCGGGAGATGCTTCGACGCCATGTTCGCCGAGACGTCGTGCCAGAAGCTGGCGAAGAGGCCGATGGCCAAGCGGCGTTCCATAGTCGGTCAGCCCGCTTGCCTCCAGCTTGGCCGCGGACTTGAGCGCACGCCGAATGGCGGTCTCGGGCATCCAGCTCGGCGGCAGCCAACCGCAGCCCGGCTTCAACACGCTGTCGCCGGTTTCCAGCGCCTGGCGCGACACCCAGAGCGGATCGACCGCCCGGTCGAGCCGCGGCCCGATCTCGGCCAGCGACAAAGGCGCCAGCGGCGCAGCGACGAAGAAGCCAGCGCCAGGCCTCGAGCGAATGACGCCTTCGGCCACCAGCCGTTCATAGGCTTCGACGACTGTGGATTTTGAAACGCGCATGGTGTTGGCGAAGGTACGGATCGATGGAAGCTTCGCCCCGGGCGTCAGGACGCGCCCCGCGATCCGCTGCCGGATGGTCGCCATCACACCTTCGAGCAGCGTTTCGCTGCCGATCTCCAACTCCTGGATCGTCATCCGTACTGCTCATCCACCCAATACAGTTTTGCAAAATTGTACCGTATTGTCTCTGGCGAGGCCAGCCTCTCCGAACGATACAGACGAAAAAGGAGAATGCTATGGACAAGACGGCAGACGGTTGGATGAGCGGTTTTCTCGGGGTGTTGATCTTCAGCGGATCGCTCCCAGCAACACGCGTCGCGGTCATGGATTTCGATCCGGTGTTCCTGACCGTGGCGCGCGCGGCGATCGCTGGCCTGCTCGGGCTCCTGCTGCTTCTCGTTTTCCGCCAGCCGCGCCCGGCGAAGGCCGACCTCGTTTCACTGGCGATCGTCGCATTCGGCGTCGTGCTTGGCTTTCCGTTGCTGACCGCTCTGGCCCTGCAGCATGTCACCTCGGCGCACCTAATCGTCTTCGTCGGACTTTTACCGTTGGCAACCGCGATCTTCGGCGTGTTGCGGGCAGGAGAGCGGCCGCGTCCGGCCTTCTGGCTCTTTTCGTCCCTCGGAAGTGCTGCCGTCGTCGGCTTTGCGCTGGTACAGGGTTTTGCCGCCTCCCCCGTCGGCGACCTCCTGATGCTCGGCGCTATCATCGTCTGCGGCCTCGGCTATGCCGAAGGGGCCAGCCTTTCGCGCAAACTCGGCGGCTGGCAGGTGATCTGCTGGGCGCTCGTCCTGTCGCTGCCGATCATGCTCGCGCTCACGCTTTTCACGCTGCCAGCCTCCTTCGCGACCGTCACGAACGGCGCCTGGACGGGTCTTGCCTATGTCTCGATCTTCAGCATGCTCGTCGGCTTCGTTTTCTGGTATCGCGGCCTCGCGCTCGGCGGCGTCGCCGGCGTCGGACAGTTGCAACTGCTGCAGCCCTTCTTCGGCCTGTCGCTCGCCGCGACGCTTCTCGGCGAGCCCGTCAGCTGGAGCATGCTGGCTGCGACCGGCGCAATCGTGCTCTGCGTCGCCGGCGCCAAGAAATTCTCAAAGTAGGGGCGTCACGCCTCAAGGCGGAGGCAGGCAGAAAGCGGCCCTGCCCGCTCAGAGACGGTCGAGTTTCAGCCGCTCTGCGAGCAGATCGAGAAAGTAGCGGATTTTTGCCGAAGGGCTCCGCCCCTCCAGCCAGAGTGCATGGATCGGCACCGGGGCGGGCTCGAAGTCCTCCAGCACGAGCTCCACCTTGCCCGCGTCGATCAAGTGCTTGATCTGCCAGAGCGGTGAATAGCCAAGACCAAGTCCCTCCTCCACCGCCGAATAGATCGCGTTCATCGAGTTGGTTCGAAACGCACCACTCACCTTGATTGCACGCGCGCGGCCGTCGATCGTGAACATCCACGCACCGGGTCGCTCGTCACCGGTGCGGGTGACGCAACTGTGCTCAGCCAGATCCAGCGGATGCAAAGGCCGGCCGAAGCGGGCGAAATAGGTGGGCGAGCCGAAGACGACGCGACGAAGCGCGCCCAGGCGCTTGCCGGTCAAGCCAGAATCCTGGAGATCCCCGATCCGCACGACCAGATCGAGCCCACCCCCGGCGAGATCGACAAAGGCGTCGGACAGGTCGAGATCGACCTCCACCTCAGGATACTTCGCCATGTATTCGGCAATGACGGGCATCAGGAACCGCGGCGCAAACAGATTGGGCGCCCCGAGACGCAGGATACCTGATGGCTCGGAGCGGCGTTGTGCCGCTTCCTCGCGCGCCTCGTGGATCTCCTCGACTGCCGGCTTGATGCGCCGATAGAAGCTCTCGCCCGCCTCGCTCGGCATCGAGCGGCGGGTGGTCCGATGCACCAGCTCCACACCGACATCGGCTTCGAGCATCGCGAGCGACCGGCTGACGGTCTGGAGCGGACGCCCGAGCCGTTTCGCCGCAGCCGTCAGGCTACCCTGTTCGACGATGGCCAGAAAAGCTTCCAGGTCCTCGATGCGACTCATGGCGATACTCCCGATTTTCGGGAGAATAAATCACAGTGCGCGCCAATTGTCCGCTTTATTGCGAGTCATTAGCTTGAGGCCATCACCTCGATCGCACGAAAGGGCAGGCCCAGATGAACCCGCGCTCCAACACCATCCTCGTCGTCGGCGGCAGCGGCCGCTTCGCCGGCCTCGTTGTCCCTGAACTTGCGCGGCGCGGCGCTACGGTTCGCGCCCTGACCCGCGACGAAGCGCGGGGCGCGCTTGCGCGAGCGCTCGGCGCATCCGAGATCGCCATTGGCGATCTCCGCGACCGGGAGAGCCTCGACCGGGCGATGGAGGGCGTTAACGGGATCTTTCATATCGGGCCGGCCTTCGCACCGGATGAAGCGGCGATGGGCGTGTCGATGGTCGAAGCCGCCGTGCGGGCCGGCGTCAGGAAGTTCGTCTTCTCCTCGGTCATCCAGCCGACCAATGTGCGGCTCAAGAACCATGCGGCAAAGATCCCGGTGGAGGACGCGCTCTATTCCTCGCCGCTCGAATACACCGTCCTGCATCCGGCCAACTTCATGCAGAACTTGCGTGCGGGCTGGGCGAGCGTGCTTGCAACCGGCACTTTCGCCGAACCTTTTCCCGCGTCGACGCGCATTGCCCGTGTCGACTACCGCGACGTTGCAGAAGTGGCGGCAATCGCACTCACCGAGGATCGCCTTGCCTATGCAACGCTCGAACTTTGCGCCGAGGGGCGGCACGATCGCGAGGAAATCGCCCGGATGATGAGCGAGGCACTCGGGCGGCCGATCATTGCCGGAACCATCGGCTTTCATGAATGGGCAGCGCCGATCCGCAGCAAGTACAGCGACCATCAACTGGAACTGCTGGCAAAGGTCCACGCCCATTATTCGGACGTCGGCCTCGGTGGAAACAGCCTGACACTCGGCGCAGCGCTTCAGCGCGAACCCCGCAACCTCGAAAGCTTCATCCGCGAATTGGCGCAAGCCTAGCACAAGAACGGTCCGGCGCCATGCCGACGGACATTCCCATCCCTTCAAAGCCTGGAGTTCACCCGCATGTCAAAGAAGCTTCCACACCGATATCAGGCAATCGTCATGCCGCTGGTCCTGTCCGTACTGATGTCCGCCATCGTCTCCTTCGTCTCGACGGCGAGCGGCAGCGGCTTTCAATCGGACCTGCTGTCACTTTGGCTCAAGGCCTGGATCTTTTCCTGGCTGGTCGCGTTCCCGAGCCTGCTCGTGGTTCTTCCTGTGGTGCGTCGGATCGTGGCGGCGACCGTGGAGCAGTCGCGGTAGCTCCTGAGATGGCAATGCGACACTCGCCGTTCACCCTTGGCGACCTTCCGCCAAGGGCTTGCCCTCGCCGTCTCCGGCTGCCGCCGTCATCGCGGTTTTTAGGATATCTAAAATCGATTGACAGGAAATCCGGGCGCACCCTAGCTTGAGGAGAGACGATAAGGGGACAGACTGTGACGACGGAACATGCCAGCGGTGCATCGAGCGGCGAGGCTGAGGCGCCATCGCTCGGTGATCGCCTGCGCCAACGGCGCAAGACACTGAAAATGACGCTTCAGGAGGTCGCCAACGAGGCAGGCTTTTCCGTTGGCTTCATTTCGCAGATCGAGCGCGGCATTACCGTCCCCTCGCTGACCTCGCTGATCGCCGTCTGCCGGACGCTAAAGGTCGAGGCCGGCAGCTTCCTCAATCCGCCGAAAGTCGCAACACCTTTCACCCGCCGCGAACACCGGCCGATCTATGGGCTGGGTGGAGAAGGCCGCAACGCCGTCTCCTACGAGCGGCTCTCCGCCTCCTTTCCCGGAAATGTACTGAGAAGCACCATCATTCACGAGCCACCGGGCCATCGCAGCGAACCGATGTCGCACGAGGGCGAAGAGATCTTCTTCATTCTCCAGGGGGCGTTGACGCTGGAGGTTGACGGCGAGCGTGTGGTGCTCGAACCGGGCGATTCCGCCCATTTTCCTTCGCTGCGCACCCACACGATGTGGAACCACACGGGTGAGCCCACCACCATTTTGCACACCTGCACCATGGATGTGTTCGGCGACGGCGATCCGTCGGGAAGCCCTGCCGACAGCCTGGCGGTCACCCGCGCCGAGAACCGGCTGGGCGCATCCGGAAAAATCGAAGGCGACCAGGGAAGCTGAGTGGAGACCGGTGGCGACTCCATGCCGTGCCTGTCGCCGGGCACCCCGGCACTCGCCGCCGGATCGGCGCCAAGACGACAGCTTGGTGCGCCTAACGACGCCCGTTGATAATACCAGTTTAAAACCGACGAAAAATTTTGCATAAGGACTCATCTCGAAAAGGTGATCCTCATGAGCGATCAGGCAACTCTCGATTTTCTTGCGCGTGCCATGTCTGGCGATAGCGGCGAGCCGCTCTACCGTCGCCTCGAAGAGGCGATCAAGCAGGCGATCAATGCGTCGACATTGCGCCGCGGCGCAGTCATCCCCAGCGAACGGGACTTGAGTGAGGGCCTTTCGATCTCGCGCGTGACCGTGCGCAAGGCGATCGAAGGCCTCGTCGCCGATGGCCTGCTCGACCGCCGCCAGGGAGCGAAGACCGTGGTTTCCTCACGCGTCGAGAAGTCGCTGGCGACGATGACGAGCTTTTCCGAAGATATGCGCTCGCGCGGCCTTGAGCCCGGCTGCACCTGGATTTCGCGTGAAATCAGCCGCCCGTCACCCGCTGAAATGATGGCGCTCGGCATTCCGACGGGAGAAAAAATCGTACGCCTTAGACGCTTGAGAACCGCCAACGACACCCCGATCGCGATCGAAACGGCATCGCTGCCTGCCCGTTTCGTGCCGGATCCCGGTGCAATCGGCGCATCACTGTACGAGTATCTCGCCGCCCACGGCGCCCTGCCAGTCCGGGCGCTGCAGCGCATGCAGGCAAAGCCCGCCAGCGAGGAGGAGCGGCGCCTGCTCGAAACGCCCGAAGATACGAGCCTGCTGGTCATGGAGCGGCGTTGTTTCCTGGCTGACGGGCAGATCGTCGAGTTCACCCAGACCAAGTACCGGGGCGACGTCTACGACTTCGTCATCGAACTGATGCGATAATACCAGTATAATTCCTGTTGCAATCTGGTCTTACACTGCTACCGTGGAGCCTCCATTGGGAGAGCCTGCGTGACCTTCGACATCCATAGCCTCAAGCACGGCCTGATCGTTTCCTGCCAACCGGTGAAGGGCGGCGTCATGGACAATGCCGCCATGGTTGTCGGTTTCGCGCTGGCGGCGCTCGACGGCGGCGCAACCGCCCTTCGCATCGAATCCGCAGACTATGTTCGCGCCGTGCGCCAGGCGACCGATCGTCCGATCATCGGCCTCGTCAAGCGCGACCTGGAGACGTCGCCGATCCGCATCACCCCCTTCATCGAGGACGTCGATGCTCTGGCGGCAGCCGGCGCCGATATCATCGCCTATGATGCCACTGCCCGCGAACGGCCGGTCGCGACCAAGACGCTGATCGAGCGCATCCACGCCGCAGGCAAGATCGCCATGGCCGATTGCTCGGTCATTGCCGACGCCGAGCACGCGCTTGCCGAAGGCGCAGAAATTGTCGGCTCCACCCTTGCCGGTTACACGGGTCCGGTCGAGCCGACGGAACCGGACTTCGCCCTCATCGCCGCCATGCGCAACCTGACCCCTCACGTGGTCGCCGAAGGCTGCGTGCGCACGCCCGAACAGGCCGCTCAGGCGCTTCAGGCCGGCGCCTTCACCGTTGTCGTCGGCTCCGCGATCACGCGGCCCGAGCACGTGACGGCGTGGTTCAGGCAGGCGCTCGATGAAACGCTTGCCGGAAACGAGGCCTGAAAATGGCGCAGACCCAAACCGTTCTCGCGATCGATGTCGGCGGCACGAAGATGCTGGCCGCCCTCGTGCGGGGAACTGAAATCGTCGACACGCTGCGGATGCCGACGCCCGGCAAAGGCGATCCGGCGCAGTGGCTTGCCGCACTCTTTGGGGCGATCGCGTCCTGGCGCGGTGCCTACGGCTCGGTCGGCGCCGCGGTCACCGGCATTGTCGATAACGGCCATTGGTCGGCGCTCAACCGCAAGACGCTCGATATCCCCGATGCCTTTGCGCTGACGGAAACGATCGAGCGGCTGGCAGGCGTGCCGGTGCTGGCTGCAAACGATGCCCACGCGGCAGCCTGGGGTGAATATGCCTTTGGCGCAGGCAACCGCGAAGACATGGTTTTCCTGACGATCTCCACTGGTATCGGTGGGGGCATCGTCCTGAATGGGCGCCTGCTCGGAGGGCTCGCCGGACACTTCGGCCAGTCGCGCAGCGCCGAGTGGCCTGGTGACACCCTCGAAGATCACGTATCGGGCCACTGGATCGCCGGGCAGGCAGCGCCCCACCAATCGGGCGCCACCGCGCGGGACGTCTTCGCCGCCGCTCGCGACGGACACGACTGGGCCAAGCGCACTATCGAAACATCCGCAGGGCGAACCGCTCTGCTCTGCCGCAACATCCTGCTCGCGCTGGACCCGAGACGCATCGTCATCGGCGGCAGCATCGGTCTGGCCGAAGGCTATCTCGCCGCCGTCGAACGCGCACTGGAACCGGTGCCGTCACGACTTCGTCCATCGCTACATGCCGCCGCCCTTGGGGAGAATGCAGGGGTGATCGGCATTGCTGATCTTGCAGAGCGTCAACAAAACTTGAGGGAGAACCAAAGATGACATTTGCGACCACGACAAGACGTGCGCTGCTCGCGGCAGCGAGCATTGCGGGCCTGCTTGCCGCCACCCCGGCGCTTGCGGAAGTAACCGTACTCGGCTGGCCAGGCGGCCCGGAAGAAGTGGCGCTGCGCGCCGCCGCCGACGCCTACAACGCCAAGTCCGACGTTGCCGAGAACGACAAGGTCGAACTTCTGTTCTTCAACCGCGACGGCTTCTGGGACAAGCTGCAGGCCGACCTCGCCGCCAGCTCGAAGGCCTTCGATCTCAACCTGCTCGCCACCTATTCGATCGGCCGTTACGCACCGTTCATGGAGCCGGTCGAGCTCTCTAGCGAAGCCAAGGCGGTCTATGGCGACTCCGTTCTGTCGACCATGCAGTACCAGGGCAAGCAATATGGCGTGCCGACCGATCTCTCGCTGCACTTCATGTACTTCCGCAAGGACCTGATCGAGGCCCTGCTGAAGGATGACGCCGGCAAGGCGAAATATGCCGAAATCTCGGAGAAGTACCTCGGGAAGAAGCTGGAGCCGAAGACCCCGGACGAGTGGACCTGGGACGATTACGCCGCCACCGCGCTCTATTTCACCCAGGCCGTCAACCCGGACAGCCCGACCCGCTATGGCACGGTGCTGCAGCTCAAGAACCTGCTTTTCAACATCATGGTCTGGCAGTCGGTGCCGCGCGCCTATGGTGCGAACTGGATGGACGACAGCGGCAAGATCACCGTGAACTCCGATGCCTATCGCAAGGGCCTCGAGATCTACAAGCTGCTCTATGACAACGGCGCGACGCCGAAGGACTCGCTATCCTACGAGTTTGCCGAGGCGAACGCCGCCTTTGCATCCGGCCAGGTCGCCGCCATGTTGCAATGGAATGCGGCAGCCGGCGATCTGACCAGCAAGGAGAAATCCCCTGCCGTGGCCGATGTGACCGAAACGGTCGCGCCACCTGCAGGTCCGGAAGGACGCTTCACCCATATCCACGGCCTCGGATTCGGTCTCAACAAGAATGCCGAAAACAAGGAGGGGGCGGCCAAGTTCCTGAAGTGGCTTTCCTCCAAGGAAGCCGCGCTGATCTACGCCAAGAACAACGGCGCACCGGCCCTGACGCCGGAGGTGGTCGCCGAGGTCGCAGACGCCCGGCCTGACCTGGTCAAGCTCGGCGAATTCGCTGGCAAGTATGGTTACGTCATGAACGGCGCCACCTCAGCCAAGGCGTTGTCGGTCTACGAACTGCAGGCCAAGGAGTTCACCGGCTACTGGTCCGGCCAGCAGTCGATCGACGATGCGCTCGCCAATACCGAAAAGGGCATGGCGGACCTGCTGAAGTAAGTGAAAGGGTTGCGGCATCCACCAGGAAGCCGCAACCCTGCACGACAAGCGGGTACCGAGGGAAGCTTCTCCGCCCCTCATGCCAGTGCTCTACACGTGATCCAGGTGCGCCGCGTCCGCGGTGCGAAAGAGCCTTTTCAGCTCAAGGGTTTGGGTTGGCTAGGGCTCCTGTAACAGGCATGGGAAAGAGGGTCGAGGAAACACCTTCCGTCACCTTACCCGTCCGACAATAGACACAGATCGGTGCCATGACGACAGCCAGACCGCAATCCAATGCCCCTGAGTTCCGGCTGCTCGCCACGCCGCTCGTCCTCTTCCTGCTCGTGTTCCTGGGGTTCCCGGCGCTCGTCAATCTGATCTATTCAGTCTCCGAGGTCTCCTTCGAGACGCTGCGCCAACCGAAGTTCACGGGGCTCACGAACTTTCTCTCGGTCTGGAGCGATGCAGCCTTCTGGCAGGCGAGCTGGTTCTCGCTTCGCTTCGGCCTGCTGACCGCCATTCTCGAATGTCTGCTCGGCCTGTTTCTCGCGATCTTCCTGTCGCCGCTGATCGAAAAGCGCAGCTGGCTGATGGCGATCCTGATGCTGCCGCTAATGGTCGCGCCGGCACTGGTCGGCCTCATGTACCGCCTTGTCCTGCACGAATTCGTCGGTCCGGTACCGTATTATCTCTGGACCTATTTTGGGGCCAGCATCTCGTTCCTTGGGCCTGGCTCGGCCTTCTGGACCCTGGTCGTCGTTGAGACGCTGCAGTGGACACCGTTTACGCTGCTGCTTTTCTACATGGCCTATCAGGCGATCCCCTCCGAGATTGCCGAAGCATCCGCCATGGATGGGGCACGAGGCCTGCAGCGCCTGTGGTTCATTGAACTGCCCATGATGGGGCCGACGATCGCCGCAGCCTTGCTCATCCGCTTCATCGACGGCTTCCGGGTCTTCGACAACGTCTATGTGCTGACCGGCAGCGGCCCGGGGGGATCGACGGCATCATTGTCGATCTACATCTACGAAGCCTTCTTCAAACAGGGCGCCATCGGCAAGGCGGTTGCCGCCTCGGTCGTCCTGTTCGTCGCCTCATTCGCCGTGCTCTACGGCCTCAACGCTCTCGCCAGCCGGCGGAAAGGAGCCAAGCGATGATCTCAGCGCTCCGTTGGTTCGTTTTCGCCATTTCCGCCATCGCCTTGAATTTTCCGGTGCTAGTGACGCTTTCCACCTCGTTCAAGAGCGCGCGCGAGCTCTCCGGCAATCCCGGTCTCTGGGTACAGGCCCCGACATTCGATAACTACCGCACCGTCTTTGAGGTCTCCGACCGGCTGAACATCTTCCTTTATCTGTTCAACAGCCTCGCCGTGGCGCTGATGGGCACGATGCTTGCCGTGGCACTGGCGCTTCCGGCGGCCTACGCGATCGCTCGCGGCAGGATCGGCGAACGCACACTTCTGCCCTTCATCGTCAATCTGCGCGCCGTGCCGCTCATTATCTTCGCGATCCCGCTCTACATGATGTTCCAGTGGCTGGCGCTGCTCGATACGCGCCTCGGGCTGGGGCTGATCCTCACGATCGTCAACCTGCCGCTCGCACTCGTCATTCTCGTCAATGCTATCCGGGACCTGCCTGCGGAACTCGACGAGGCTGCCCTCATGGATGGCGCGAACCGCACACAGATCCTCATCAAGGTCGTGACCCCGCTCTGCCGGCCGGCGATCGTCACCAGCCTGATCTTCGGCTTCATCACCGCCTGGAACGAGTTCCTCTTCGGCCTGATGCTGACGACCTCCAAGGCGGTGCCGGTCACGGTCGGCGCATCCTTCTTCTTCGCCGCAAGCGGCGGTGGCGTGCAGTGGGGCGTCGCCTCCGCGGTGATGATCGTCGGCGCGCTGCCGCCAATGCTGCTCGGCCTTGTCATGTACCGCCAGATCAGCGGATCAATGACCGCCGGCGCGGTCAAGGGTTGATATTCCAGGAGATACGCATGGGTACAATTTCGCTGAGGAATGCCGGCAAGCGCTATGGCGCAGTGGAGACCATCCGGGAGCTCGACCTAGAAATCGCCGACGGCGAATTCGTCGTCATCGTCGGGCCTTCCGGCTGTGGCAAGTCCACGCTGTTGCGAATGATCGCCGGCCTGGAGGCGACGACCGCCGGGCAGATTCTGATCGATGGCCGGGATGTGACGTCCGCTTCGCCGGTCGATCGGCAGCTCGCCATGGTTTTCCAGTCCTATGCGCTCTATCCGCATATGACGGTCCGGCAGAACATGGGCTTTGGCCTGAGGCTCGCCAAGGTGCCGACGGCAAACGCCAAGGCCAAGATCGAGGCAGCGGCAGAAACGCTCAAGCTTACGCCATTGCTCGACCGCTACCCCAGGGAGCTCTCCGGTGGCCAGCGCCAACGCGTCGCCATCGGCCGGGCGATCGTCCGTGAGCCGGTCGGCTTCCTCTTCGACGAACCGCTTTCAAACCTTGATGCGGCGCTGCGGGTCGATATGCGACTTGAGATCGCCAAGCTGCATCGCACCCTCGGCGCCACCATGATCTATGTGACCCACGACCAGGTGGAGGCGATGACGCTCGCCGACAGGATCGTGGTGATGAAGGACGGGCGGATCATGCAGCAGGGTACCCCAAGAGACCTCTACGAAAAACCGGCGAACCTTTTCGTGGCGCAGTTCATCGGCAGCCCGAAGATGAACCTCCTGCCCTGCCGGCGCGACCAGGGCGGTCGCCTCGACCTGAGCGGCGAAGGCAATCTGACGCTTTCCATGTCGGGGATGGCTGAACCCGAGCAATTGGGGGCGCGACCCGAGCACCTGGCGCTGGTTGCACCGGAGAGCGGTCACTGCCGCGGCGTCGTCGAGGCGAGCGAATATCTCGGCGGCAATATGAGCGTCTTCGTTCGCGCCGGCCGGCTCGGCCTGATCAATGTCAGCGCGCCGGCCGACACACCTTTCCGCGTCGGCGAGGCCGTCGGGATCCGGATCGACGAAAGCCGGTCCTCCCTATTCGATGGTACGGGCGCCGCGATCGGCGCCCGTCACTAGGCCGCGGTTCGAATGCGCGATGGACACTGCCCGCGCTAAGGCAGCAGCACCATGGCGCCCGTCGTCTGGCGTCCCTCGAGCCGGCGGTGCGCCTCGGCCGCTTCGACCAGCGGCAGACGCGCGTGCACGGGGATCTTGACGGCGCCGCTCGCGACGACGTCGAAGAGATTCTTGCTCATCGCAAGCACATCCTCGCGCCGCGCCAGATGCGCCGGCAGCAGCGGCCAGGTGGCGTAAAGCGATCCCTTCTGCGCCAGCGTCGTGATGTCGAAGGGCGGGATCGGACCGGAAGCGGCGCCGAAACTCACGAAGTGACCGAAGGGGCGCAGGCTATCGAGCGACCCCTCGAACGTCGCCCTGCCGATGCTGTCATAGACGACATCGACCCCCTCGCCTTTGGTGATCTCGCGAACGCGGGCAGCGAAATCCTCGGCGTTGTAGTCGATGACATGGTCGGCGCCACTTCTCCTCGCCAGCTCGGCCTTTTCGGGCGCGCCAGCGGTGCCAATGACAGTTGCGCCGAGATGTTTCGCCCATTGCGTCAGGATTAGGCCAACGCCGCCGGCAGCCGCATGGACGAGGATGGTGTGGCCGGCCTCGACCCGGAAGGTCCGGCGCAGGAGATATTGCGCCGTCAGGCCCTTCAGCATCATGGCCGCACCCGTTTCGAAGTCGATATCCTCAGGCAGATGCACAAGGACACGCGCCGGCACATTGTGTTCCTCCGCATAGGCACCGAGCGCCTCGGAATAGGCGACGCGGTCCCCCGGCTTGAAGCCCTCGACGCCAGGCCCAACAGAGATCACCTCGCCCGCCCCTTCCTTGCCGGGGATGAACGGCAGCTGCGGCGGCGGGTAGGCGCCGTTTCGCAGGTAGACGTCGACGAAATTGACGCCGATCGCCCGGTTGCGCACGCGCACTTCACCCGGGCCGGGTTCACCGAGGTCGACATTTTCATAGGCGAGCACATCAGGCCCACCGTGCTGATACACGCGGATGGCTTTCATGGATCTGGTCCTCTGGTTGAGTTGGCTGCTCTTGGCAGCCTCTAGGCGACGGTCGATGCCGACCTGCCTGATGCTGCCCCACCTTCCTCGCTGGTCACATCTGATAGATAGCCACGCACGAGTTCCCGTTGTAGACTGATATCAATGACAACAGAGTTCAAGTTTCATGATATCTGATCAGGTCGGGATCGACCTCCTGCGCAGCTTCGTCGCGGTCTGCCGACAAGGCAGCTTGAACCGCGTCGCTACCCAGACCGGCCGCACCCAATCGGCGCTCAGCATGCAGATGCGCCGGCTCGAAGATCTGCTCGGCCGTCAACTCTTCACCCGCACCGGTCGCGGTGTCGTTCCGACGCCCGAGGGCGAACTGTTTCTGGGATACGCCACGCGCATGCTGGCACTCGGCGACGAAGCGGCGGTGCGTCTGCGACAGGCAGACTTGAGCGGTGGCGTGCGGGTCGGGCTTGCCGAGGAAGTGGCAACGACGGCGCTGCCCGAAGCGCTGGGGCGGCTGCGGCGCGGCTACCAGGAGATCCGGCTCGACGTGGTGGTCGAGCAATGCGTGGCGCTTGGAAAGACCTGGCCCGAAGGCGACCTCGACATCATGGTCGTGCCGACCTCGGTGGTCACGGCCGACGCCCTCACCACCTGGAACGTCGAACTGCAATGGGTCTGCGCTACGGACTACGCTTTCGACGAGACGCGGCCGATCGACCTCGTCGCCTTCGCGGCGCCCTGCCTCTGGCGCCGACGCATGATCGAGACGCTGGCGGACCAGGGCCGGGAACACCGGATCACTTTTACCAGCCAGAGCATCACGGCGCTTCAAGCCGCAATTGAAAACGGACTCGGTATTGGCTTGCTTCCGCCGGAAGCGATGCGCGCGGGCACAATGCGGGCGCTGCCTGCTTCGTCAGGTGTTCCGAAGCCGTTTGCCGTCCAGTATGGGCTCTTCGCCAGGGATCGGCGTACGGCCGCCGTCGATTGCGCGATCGGCGTGCTGCTCGAAGCCCTGCCGGCCACGTCAAGGACCTAGCGTGCTTCGTTGAAACGCTCGGACCGCCTGAGAACGTACCGCTCCGGGCGGCACTCAGGCGCCCCAGGTCGTCTCCAGCACGCGGATCCAGTTGCCGTGGCAGATCTTTGCGAGCGCGGCGTCGTCATAGCCGCGCGTGCGCAAGAGGTCGACGAGCAGCGGCAGGTCGGCCGCGCTGCGCATGGCCGCCGGGATAGTCGTGCCGTCGAAGTCCGAGCCGAGCGCGACGTGCTCGATGCCGATGCGATTGACGATGTAGTCGATATGGTCGACGAGCAGCGTCAGCGGCGTCTCCGGGTTCTTGACGCCATCCGAGCGC
Organism: Ensifer sp. 2TAB8; assembly: GCF_052115125.1. Classification (NCBI taxonomy): domain Bacteria; kingdom Pseudomonadati; phylum Pseudomonadota; class Alphaproteobacteria; order Hyphomicrobiales; family Rhizobiaceae; genus Ensifer; species Ensifer sp. 2TAB8. The sequence continues at coordinate 71,698 of NZ_JBFRGB010000011.1, forward strand.
AGGAACAGGACGCCGAAATTGATGCCGGCGAGACCGCTGGTGTCCTTGATCGCGTCGAGCTGACGGTCCGTCAAGTTGCGGCTGTGCGGGCAGAGCGCGTGGACGTTGGAATGGGAGGCGACGAGCGGCGCTTGCGACAGCGCCGCGATGTCCCAGAAGCCCTGCTCGTTCATGTGCGAGAGATCGAGCATGATCTTCAGTTCGTTGCTCGTCCGCACCAGATCCTTGCCGGCCTCGCTGATGCCCGGACCGATATCCGGCGAAGAGGGAAAGCGGAAGGGAACACCATAGGCGAAGATGTTCGGCCGGCTCCAGACGGGGCCGAGCGTGCGGAGACCCGCGGCATGAAGCACATAGAGCGCGTCGAGATCGGCACCGACGGCCTCGATGCCCTCTATGTGCAGCACCGAGGCAAAGGCGCCCTTGGTCATGGCGTCGCGGATATCGGCAGCACTGCGGCAGATCTTCAGCCGGCCCTCGGATTGGCGCTCGATCCGCATCAACAGGCTCGCCATGCCGAGGGTGGCCTCGAGAGCGGTTTCCTGATCCGGCGTCGCAAAGTCGCCGCTGCCGTCCTTGGCCAGGCCCGGCGAGCCCACGTAGACGGCACAGAGACCGCCGGCAAGACCGCCCGTCTCCGCCTTGTCGAGGTCGATATGTCCGGTATCGACGCCATCGAGGAAGCGGCGTTCCGGCGCGCCACCCGGCGAACGCCAGAGCCGCGACAGCACGTCGTTATGTCCGTCAAAGACCGGGATTTTCGCTGGGGTCGCCAATTCTGGATCGCCTTCTCAACCTGTTGTCCTGTGTGCGACTCATGGATAGTCGCGGACGGACCATAGACATTGGGTGCGCGAACCGCACCCTTTTTCCCTGCCGGCCTAACCCAATGCAGGCCGGCCGGGCAAATGCAAACCATGCATGGACCCTGCCGGAATCGGAATTGGCAGCACAAGGTACTGTCGTGCTTAGACCGAAATACGCGCGGGAAACCGCCGCGGCCAGAATGGAGAATGGATATGACGAAGCCGGCATCGCTGGATTGGCAAGCCGCCGAAGCGACGACGAGACGCCTCACCGCACAATGGGGGGCCGACGAGCCAGGCGGCGCCGTCATTGGTTTCGACGCATCCGGAATCTGCTTCACGCATGCGGCCGGCGTCGAGAGCCTCGCGACGTTTGCGCCCTTCACGGTCGACAGCGTCGTGCGTTATGCTTCGCTCACCAAGCACGTCTTCTCAGCGATGGTGCTCGCCCATGCCGACATCATCGGGCTCGGCGATCCGCTCGGTCAGCACCTTCCGGAATTGCGCTCGCCGCTTGCGGACGTAACGGTTGGGCAGGCGCTCGACATGAGCGGCGGCCTGCCGGATACCCGCGAATGCCTGTCGTTGCTCGGCCTTTCCGTCTACACGGAAACCAAGGCCGGGCCGCTGCTAGAATACCTCTCGCGGCTGGAGCGACTGAACTTTGGTGCCGGCACCGAGGTCTCCTATTCGAACACCGGCTATCGCCTCATCGAAGCGGCGTTGGAGCGCAAGGGCTTCCGCTTCGACGATTTCATCCAACGGGAAATTGCCGAGCCGCTCGGCATCGCGCTGAAAGCGCCCGATGTCTGGAACGACCCGGTGAAAGGCCTCGTCCCCGGATACTGGAACTCGGGCGAAAACTGGCAGCTTTCGGCCGCGGGCCTGCACATTTCCGCGTCGGGCAGCCTCACCGGCAGCGCCCGGGCGCTTGCCATCTGGTTGCAGGCGCTGCTTGATGATGAAGGCCGCTTTGCGGGTCTCCTGCAGAAATTGCAGGAGACCCGGTTTCTGGCGGATGGGCGCCCGACGGGCTACGGCCTGGGCCTGCGCAGCTCATCGCTCGGAGGACACGAATTCGTCGGCCACGGCGGCTCGCATCCCGGCTACAAGACTTATTTCCTGCTCGATCCCGAAACGCGTGCCGGCCTCGTCGTCGTCTCCAATCGCGAGGACACAAACGGCTACAAGATCGCGCTTGAGAGCATGGCGGCGCTCACCGGCCTTCCTCTACCGCTACCCGCAGCCGATCTTGGCGACGGTTGCTATGTGACGGAAACCGGCCCTTGGTGGATCGAAATCAAGGGCAGCACCTGCACCTACCTCGATGCCGACGAGACGCTCTATGACGACGGCGAGGGCTGGGTCTCGTCGCGCTCCGCCTCATCACCTCTCCGGCTTCGCCGCGATGGCCCGGCGCTTGTCGGCGAGGCCGGCCACGCGGCTCGGCGCTTCCTTTCCGCGGCGACGCATGTGTCGGTTCCGGCATCGCTTTCCGGCATCTGGCGCTCGGACGAGGGTGCGGAATTCACGATCGAAAACGGCACAGTCTTGATGGGGGTCGGCCCGGTGCGCCAGGCCGTGACGCTGACTGCACTCGGCAGTGGCCGCTTCCTGTTCACCCTGGTCGATGGTCCCTGGGTCAAGCGCGTCTGCCTGCATCTCCTCGGGCCTGACCGTCTCGAGCTGGTGTCGAGCCGCGCCCGCATGATCGAATATCGTCGCCGCGCCTGATTTTTCTTGATGACGCGCGGGCGCTGCCGCAAAGAAGCCTGTCTGCCGGCGAATGGCTGAGCGGACTGGGCCTCCGGAGTGCATGTCTTGGAAATCAAATGGCTTGAAGACTTTCTGGCGCTCGCCAGCACGCTGAACTTCTCCAAGGCGGCGGATGAGCGTCACGTGACCCAATCCGCTTTCAGCCGCCGCATCCGGCAACTGGAAGCTTGGCTCGGCGCAACGCTCGTCGACCGGGCGACCTACCCTTCACGTCTCACCGAAGCCGGCGTGAAGTTCGTGCCGGTGGCGCAGGAAACGCTGAAACAGCTCTATCAGGCGAGGCGCAACCTTCAGCAGGAAGAGGGCTCCGACGCCCGCACCATCAAGCTGACGGCGCTGCACACGCTTTCCTTCACCTTCTTTCCGGAGTGGATGAGCCGCGTCAATGCCAAGATCGGGCCGCTCTTCTCCCGGCTTCGGCCGGACTCCGGCAGCATGGAAGAGAACCTCAATTCGCTCGTCGACGGCGAATGCGACTTCCTGCTCACCTACGCCCATACCCAGGTTCCGCACCTGCTCGACCCACAGGCCTTCGAGCATCGTGTGCTCGGACACGAGCGCATCATCCCCGTCTCGTCCGCGAGCAAATCAGGCGCGCCTATGCATCTGCTCGAAGGCGGAGCGAAACCCTTTCCGCATCTCAGCTACGAAAAATCGTCGTTCTTCGGCCAGCTCCTCGATGAGCTCATAAGCCCCAACCTGCCGCCGGCGCAAAGGGTGCACGAAGGCAGCATGTCCGTAGGACTGAAGGCCATGGCGGCTGCCGGTTGGGGCATCGCCTGGGTTCCCGAGAGCCTGATGACGGACGAGCTGGCGAACGGCTCGCTGGTCAGGGCCGCCGACCCGCGCTGGGACGTCAGCGTCGAAATTCGGCTCTACCGCGCCAAGGAGAACCGTCGGCCGGTCGTCGGCCGCGTCTGGCAGAGCGTTGGGGCTGTCGCGTAGGCGACAACCCGAACTCCCATTGACGAGCTAGATCGCCGTTCGCCGCGCGTGCTCCAGATAGAGTTCGCGCAGGCGTTTGACGACCGGTCCCGGTGCACCTGAGCCAACCGGCTTGCCGTCGATCCGGGTGATCGGTGCGACGAAATTCGAGGCGCTGGTGAGGCAGGCTTCGCGGGCGTTGAGCGCCTCTTCGAGCGAGAAGGGGCGCTCTTCCAGCGTCATTCCCTGCTCGGTGGCGAGTGCCAGTGCGGCCAGACGTGTGCAACCCGGCAACGTCTTTTGACTGTTGCCGCGCGTGACGATGCGGTTGTCCGCAGTCACGATGTAGGCGGTCGACGATGCGCCTTCGGTCACGAACCCGTCCTCGATCATCCAGGCCTCATCGCAGCCTTCAGCCTTGGCGATCCGCTTGGCGATCACCTGCGGCAGCAGGCATACGCTCTTGATGTCGCGGCGCGCCCAGCGCTGATCGGGCACGGTCTTGACCGACAGCCCCTTGGTTGTGGCGGTTCCGTTCACCAGCGTCTTTGCCTGGGTGAAGAGCACGAGCGTCGGCTTGATATCCTCGGAGAACAGAAAGTTCCGGTCCTCCGCACCCCGGGTGAGCTGCAGATAGACCATGCCCTCGACAAGGCCGTTCTCTTCGACCAGCCGCTTTTCGATGGCGACGATTTCGTCGGTCGATACCGGCAACGGCACATCGATTTCACGCGCCGAGCGTTCCAGCCGCGCCATATGCGATGCACTGTCGATCAGCTTGCCCTCGAGCACGGCGGTGACCTCATAGATGCCATCACCGAAGAGGAAACCGCGATCGAAGATCGAGAGGCGTGCTTCGTTCTCCGGCAGAAACTCGCCGTTGAGATAGACGGTGCGGATGGGCGGATGGGACATATGGGCTCCGTAAGAATTGGTTTGGCATAAGCGCGTGGACCGCAACGCAGGCGCGATCCACGGGCGCAAAGTCAGTGTTCGCTGAGCGCGCGAAGCTGTTCGAGCGAAATCGCCTCGACCGTGCTCGGCTTGCCGTTCGCGGCGTTGAAGCCATGCGTCGTGCGGGCCATGGTCAGCGAATTGAGGATGGCCTCCTCCGTCGCCTCGATGGCCGCTTCGAAGAGCGGCGACATCAGGTCGTTCGGAAGGTCGGGATATTCGGCGATCGCCGCCCGCCGCGCCTTCGTGCGGCGCACGGCAGAGGCCGTCGAGAAGGCGAGCGCATAGTCACCGGAGCCGTTGCTGAGCGCTGCGCCGGTGCGGGCAAGGCCGCCGAAGGCGCGCTCGGCAAGGCGCTTGAGATTGCGCGCAGAGAGCGGCGCATCGGTCGCGATCACGATGACGATCGAGCCATCCCGGTCATGTGCCGCCTGCGCTTCGTAGGCACGGCCGCAGACGGTGAGCCGGCCGCCATAGTTGGATTGAACCAGCACGCCGAGGGTGAAGACCTCCCCGGCCGTCTTGACGCGGCGCGAACTCGTGCCGATGCCGCCCTTGAGACCGAAAGCCACCGTGCCGGCGCCGGCACCGACAGCGCCTTCGTCCACGGGACCGGTCTTTGCGGCGACGAGCGCTGCGCCGATCTCGTCGATCGTCGGCCGACCGGCGCGGATGTCGTTGAGGCGGGAATCATTGGTCTCGCCGACCACCGCATTCAGCGACACGACCTTCTCGTTGCCCGGTTGCGCCAGCGTCCAGCTGACGATCGCCTCGATGGCGCGACCGGTCGCCAGCGTATTGGTGAGAACGATTGGCGTTTCCATTTCGCCGAGCTCTTCGATCTGGGTCGAGCCCGCGAACTTGCCGAAGCCGTTGAGCACGGCGAGTGCGGCCGGCACCTTGTCCTGAAAGAGGTTGCCTCCATGCGACAGGATGGCGGTGACGCCGGTGCGGATGCGTTCACCGTCGATCACGGTGGCATGACCGACCGCAACGCCCTCGACGTCGGTGATCGCATTCAGGGGGCCGGTCTCATAGGAGCCCGGCCGAAAGCCGAGGTCTCGAAGGCGCAAACGTGTGTCGTCGGTCATGGGGCTCCCACAGTCGTCACCTGTCATCTATCACGGAGCAGGCATTTCGTCGCAGGGACCCTACCCTCGCCGCGGACAAAACGGCATTTCAAAAATGGAATAGTTTCATGAGAAGCCTGCAACGCCGACCACCACTGAGTACCGACAATCCGCCGACGTCACTGGTCCGCCAGCCACGCGCCCCCACACCCTCCGCGCGCGTGAGCTGAGAACGATAAAGCAGCTGCAATCGTAGGATTCTGTTCATAAGGTCGCGGGGTCCTCGGTAGTGGAACGACCCCATCCATGACGAAGCCGCGTGATACGACCGCCGGCAGAACTCAGGAGATGACGGCGCCGCGGCCGAGCCTCGGCATCGGGGCCTGCTCAGCGCTTGTGGTCGGCAGTATCATCGGTTCCGGTTTCTACCTGTCGCCCGCCGCCTGGCACCTTATGGTGCAGCGGCCCTCGTCGGCTGGATCGGCATGGCGATCGCCGCCATGTGCCTCGGGCTGGTCTTTGCCCGGCTCGCCGGCGTCAAGCCCGCCACTGGCGGCCCCTATGCCTACAGCCGTATGGTTTTCGGGCCGTTTGCCGGTTTTCTGGTCGCCTGGGCCTATTGGATTTCGATCTGGGCATCGCTGCCGGCGATCGCCATGGTCTTTGCCGGCTATCTCTGCGTGTTTTTCCCCAACCTCCAGCACGTGCCCGGCGGCTTTACCGTCGTGTCCCTCGCCGCCATGTGGCTGGTCGCCCTCATCAACATGTTCGGCGTCAAGAGCGCTGGCCGCTTTCAGGTGGTAACGGACGGCCTGAAACTCGTTCCTTTCATCGCCATCGCGCTTCTCGGCCTCTTCTGGAGCCGAGAACCTGACACCCGTCAATCCGAGCGGCCTCTCCCTGCTTGGCCCCATTTCCGCATCCGCGCCRCTGACGATGTTTGCCTTTTTCGGCATCGAATCGGCGACGGTACCGCCCGGCGATGTCGACGACCCGAAGCGGACGATCCCGCGGGCGACGATCCTCGGCACGCTCTGCTGCGGGCTGATCTTCATCCTGGGTACGCTGGTGGTGATGGGCACCGTGCCACGCGAAACGCTGTGCTTTCCTCCATCGGTGCGCTCAACGGCTGGACGCTGCCGATGGCGCAGGTGCCGATGGCAGCGGCGCACGACGGGCTGTTCCCGCCGGTGTTCGACCGCCTCTCCAGCCGCGGCGTGCCGCAGCGGGGCATCATCGTCTCGATGCTTCTTGCCTCGGCCCTTCTTGTTCTGCAGACCTCCGGCGTCTCCGGATTGAGGGCGGTCTACAGGTTTGCCGTCGACCTTTCGACCACGGCGGCCATGGTGCCCTACGTCTTCTGCATCCTCGTCGAAGGCGCACTGTTCCTGACACTGATGCGCCCTCGGACGACGAATGGGCCGGCATCCGCATCAGCCCCTATCGGCCCTATGCGCTCGTCACCTTCGTCTTTTCCCTTTGGACAGTCTACGGCAGCGGACCTCAAGCGGGCCTCTGGTGCCTGCTGCTGCTCGTGGCACTGCCCGTATACCTGTCGGTTGAGAAGAGGGAGCCGTCCGCGAACTGACAGACAAAAATACCCCCCCTGCACCTAGCACCAAACTATGGAGAGGAATGGATATGAGCACGTCAATCAGGGGTCACCGCCGTCTCGGCATGAAAGCACTCGTTCTTGACGACGAGATCAGCGAGGAGAGCACGGCGGGTCGCGCCGTCCGGTCGCTGATCGCGGAACTGGAGCGCCGCCAGATCGAGGTGGTGACCGCAGAAAGCGCCGATGACGGCATTGCGGTAATCCGCTCCGACCCGACTCTCCAATGCGTGCTCGTCGACTGGGACCTCGGGCCGGAAGGCCATGAGCAGTCAATCGGGGTGGTAGCGGCGCTGCGCAAGCGCAACGGTGCCGTCCCGCTGTTCCTGCTTGCCGACCGCAGCGTTGCCTCCATCGTTCCCGCCGACATCATGGCGAAGGTCGACGATTTCGTCTGGATGCTCGAAGACACGATGGACTTCGTCGGCGGGCGCATCCAGGCGGCGATCGAGCGCTACCGCTCCACGGTGCTGCCGCCGATGTTCAAGGCACTCGTCCAGTTCTCGCAGGTTCACGAATATTCCTGGCACACGCCGGGCCACACCGGCGGCACCGGCTTCCTGAAGTCGCCGCCCGGCCGCGCCTTCTTCGAGTTCTTCGGCGAGCCGCTGCTGCGCTCGGATCTTTCCATTTCGGTCGGCGAACTCGGGTTGCTGCTCGATCATTCCGGGCCGATTGGCGCCAGTGAGAAGTATGCCGCGCGCGTCTTCGGTTCGCACCGCAGCTACCATGTCACCAACGGCTCCTCTACCTCCAACCGCGTCATCCTGATGGCGAGCGTCAGCCGCGACCAGATCGCGCTGTGCGACCGCAATTGCCACAAGTCCGCCGAACACGCGACGACCATGTCCGGCGCCGTGCCGACCTATCTGGTGCCGACCCGGAACCACTACGGCATCATCGGCCCGATCCCGCCGGAACGCCTGACGGCGGTGGCGATGCGCAAGGCGATCGACCAGAACCCGCTTGCGGCCGACCTTTCGGACAAGGAGCCCAAGCATGCCATCATCACCAACTCCACCTATGACGGCCTCTGCTACAACGTGACCCGCGTCGAGGAACTGCTCGGCGCCAACGTCGACCGGCTGCATTTCGACGAGGCCTGGTACGGCTACGCCCGCTTCAACCCGATCTATCGAGACCGCCACGCCATACACGGCGATCCGAAGGCGCATACGGCGGACAAGCCGACGGTCTTCGCCACGCAGTCGACGCACAAACTGCTGGCGGCACTTTCTCGGGCCTCCTTCATACACGTGCGCGACGGCCGCAAGCCGATCCCGCACGGGATCTTCAACGAGACGTTCATGATGCACGCCTCGACCTCGCCGAACTACGCGATCATCGCCTCGAAGTTTCGGCGGCGATGATGGACGGACCTGGCGGGGCGGCGCTCACCAATGAATCGATCGAAGAGGCCGCCTCGTTCCGTCTGATGATGTCGCGGCTTGCCAATGATGCTGCCGAGCGCGGCGACTGGTTCTTCGATTGCTGGCAGCCGGATACGGTGCGCGATCCGAAGACCGGTCGCACCAGCCCCTTCCATGAAGCCTCACCGGAATCGCTCTCGACCGATCCGTCCTGCTGGGTGCTGAAGCCCGGTGCCGCCTGGCACGGCTTCGGCGAGATCGAGGACGGCTATTGCATGCTCGACCCGATCAAGGTCTCGATCGTCACCCCGGGCGTTACGCCCGGCGGCGGGCTGATGCCGGTCGGCATTCTCGCAAGCCTCGTCACCGCCTTTCTCGACGCCAGCGGCATCGTCGTCGAGAAGACGACCGACTTCACCATCCTCTTCCTCTTCTCGCTCGGCATCACCAAGGGCAAGTGGGGATCGCTCGTCAGCGCGCTCTGCGACTTCAAGCGTGACTACGACGCCAACCTCACCCTCGAAGTGGCGATCCCGTCGCTGATCGAGGACCATCCGGAGCGCTACGCCGGCATGGGCCTCAAGGACCTCGCCGACACGATGTTTTCGGCGATGGACCAGCTGAAGACCACGGCGACCATGGCCGCCGGTTTCTCCGTGCTGCCGCATCCGGACCTAAGCCCGTTACGCGCCTATGAGCGGCTGGTGCGTGGCGAGGTGGAACAGGTGACGCTCGATCAGCTGGCCGGCCGCACCGTCGCAACGGGCGTCGTGCCCTATCCGCCGGGCATTCCGCTTCTGATGCCGGGCGAAAATGCCGGCCCCGCCGGCGGGCCGGTCCTCGGCTATCTCAAGGCGCTCGAAACCTATGACCTCCGGTTCCCGGGCTTCACCCATGACACGCACGGAGTCGAGGTCGAGGACGGCCTCTACCGCGTCTATGTCTTGACCCGTTATACCGGCTTCAGGAGCGACGAACATGGCTGCTGTCGATAGCGCTTCCAAAACCATCTCCGCGGGCGTCGAGGAGTCCGCCAAGATCGGCCTCGTTCCCGCGACCCTGATGGTCGCGGGCAGCATGATGGGCTCCGGCGTCTTCATGCTGCCGGCAAACCTTGCCGCGGTCGGATCCATCGCCGTCTTCGGTTGGCTGATCACCATTGCCGGCGCGATTGCGCTGGCGCTGACCTTCGCCAAGCTGGCGGCGATCGATCCTGCCGCCGGCGGGCCCTACGCCTATACGCGCAAGGCATTCGGCGACTACATGGGCTACCAGACGAACCTCATCTACTGGCTCGCCAACGTCGTCGGTAACGTCGGCCTGGCGGTTGCCGGTCTCGGCTACCTCACCGCCTTCTTCCCGATGCTACGGGATCCGCTGGTCTCGGCGCTGGCGCAGGTGGCGCTCATCTGGTTCTTCACCTACGCCAACATTCTCGGGCCGAACGTCGTCAGGCGGCTGCAGTCCTTCACCACCTCTTTCGCCCTGGTGCCGATCCTCGGCATGGCGATCTTCGGCTGGTTCTGGTTCTCGCCGGCGATCTTCTCCGAAGGGTGGAACGTGTCCGGCAAGGACAGCTGGGCAGCGATCATGACGACGCTTAACTTCACGCTCTGGGCCTTCATCGGCGTCGAAAGCGCGTCTGTGTCGGCCGGCGTCGTGCGTGACCCGCAGCGCAACGTGCCGATCGCAACCGTGGGCGGCGTCATCCTCGCCGCCGTCGCCTATATCCTGTCCTCGACGGTGATCATGGGCATGATCCCAAACAAGGAGTTGATCGCTTCCTCTGCGCCCTTTGCCGATGCCGCGCGCCTGGCGCTCGGCGATATGGCAGGTGCGGTTGTCGCAATCTGCGCAGCGCTTGGCTGCCTCGGGTCGCTCGCCGGCTGGACGCTGCTTGTCGGGCAGACCGCGAAGGCTGCGGCCGATGACGGACTCTTCGGCTCGATCTTCGCCAAGGTCAATTCCAAGGGCGTGCCCTCGGCAGGCCTTGCGGACGTCGCCGCGATCATGACTGTTCAGGTCTTCGCGACGATGTCGCCGACGGCCAGTGAGCAGTTCGGCAAGATCGCCTCGATCGCCGTGATGATGACGCTGCTGCCCTACATCTACTCGGCGATCTCCATCAAGATGCTCGGCGACAAGAAGATGCCGGCGAGCACCTACAACTGGTACGTGGTCATTGGTCTCGCCGCGGCCATCTACAGCCTGGGTCGCGCTCATCGGTTCCGATGGCGAGCAGACGCGCTGGTCACTGATCTTCGTGATCTCCACAATCGTGTTCTACTCGGCCGCGATTACCCGCAAGCGCGAGATCGACGAGAAGCACATCGACCCCGGCGGCCACGCTCCGACCTGGATCCGCTATGTCACCGTGACGGTGACGATCGCCGCCCTCGTCGCGCTGTTCTGGGTTTCGGTCGGCCGCCACCGTGCCGAGACGCTGCGCACGCGCTCGCCGGTCCCGCTGGCCGAAAGCACCGTACAACCCGCCGCCGGATCGCCGGCGGCCGTGCTGCCGGCAGATGGCCAACCGGCGCAGTAGGCAAGAAAAGAGGGGCGGCAGGTTCATCCGCCGCCCCCTTCTTTCGGGCGCTTCCAACAGTCGACGTATGCCGACCGTTCGAGCGGCACGCGCCGGTTACAACGCCACGGCCGACAAAAGACGATTTCCTGCAGCGAAATACGGCATCTGCCGTATTTTCCGGATCAGCCATGGGGGCTAGCCTCCACGCGCCCACGCCGTGAATTTCCGTTTTCCATCAATACCCTGCGCCACGGATGCGCCGCGCTGCCGGGCATCGGGGAAATGCCTTGCAAATGAACTGCCGCACCGCCATCCACCTCGCCCTGCGCATCTTATCGACCGCATTGTCATCCATGGCATTCGCCGCAGACAATGGCGATCCCAGCGATCCTAAGACATGGCGCACTGCGGAGTTCAACGCACAATGACAATTGCATTAGCTGAGTAAAGGTAGAAAGTTTAACTTCTAATACGCATCGAACGATATGAGAACGCCGCAGGTACGAAAGTGGTCGGCTAACCCGTTCGAATTAGAGAAACCTCGAACAATTGGCCGGTTGGGGAACAACGGCCTGTGACGCACGTTGCCGTACGCTGAGTGAATACGGGAAAACGAGATGCGAATAATACTGGTAGCAATAGTCGCCTCGATCATGAGCATACTTGCGTTCAAATATGCAGACGGCGCCTTTGGCAACGCTAACCTGGTGGCGACGGCCGACGAACTGTCAGAAAACTGACGTGCGTCGCCTGGCACCGCAACTATTCTCGGACGCACCGTTCCTCACAGATGAGGCCTTGCCGCCGCCCGAACGTCACGCAGCGCGAGCCGGTGCGCTCCCAAGAAACCGTTGCAGTCGAGGAGAGACGAAATCGAGGAAGACCCTGACGCGTTGCGGCAAGCGCCCGCCCGCAAGGAAGAGCGCGTGGATATCTTCCTCGTCCTCTGCAACCACGTCGCTCAGAACTTCGACGAGACGGCCTTCCTGGATATCCGCCCGAGCATGGTAGTCGCCGAGCCGCGCGATACCGACACCGGCCACGGCCATGCGCCGGACCGTTTCACCATTGTTGGCAAGCAGCGCCCCATGCACCGCCCGATCGACGATACGCCCGCTCTCCTTCATCGGCCAAACCGGTGCGGAACGGCGAAAATTGAAACCGAGGCAATTGTGCTGCGCCAGATCATCGACGGAGGTCGGCGTTCCATGTCGGCTCAGATATTCGGGCGCAGCCACAATCTTCCGTCTGGCCGTCCCGATCTTGCGTGCCATCATCGTCGAATTCGGCAACGGCCCAATGCGGAACGCCACGTCGGTACGATCGAGATAAAGGTCGACGATTTCGTCGGACAGCGACAGATCGACAACGACGTTCGGATAGGCCTTCCAGAACTCGGGCAAGATCGGCTCAAGCCCGAGCACGCCAAAGGCAACGGAAGCATTCACCCGAACAGTCCCGCCGGTGCTCGACGCCCCCTGCGAAAGCTCTCGTTCGACCTCATCGAACTCGTTCAGCAGCAATTGGCCGCGCTCATAGTAGATCCGCCCTTCGGTCGTGAGCGCAAGGCGACGGGTCGATCGCTCGAAAAGCCGCACTCCGAGGCGGGTCTCCAGCCTTGCGATCAGCTTGCTGATCGTCGATGGCGTCATGCGCAGCAGGCGCGCCGCTTCCGAGAAGCTGCCTGCATCGACGACGCGGACAAAGACCTGCATTTCCCCTGTGCGATTATCCATGACGAATCCTACTTGTGAAAAACTTTCACAGAAAATGTGGAATGACAGCGACTTATCAAGCGGATCGCCCCCGCATATCTGTTCGCCATGTCAAAAATCTCAGCTCTCAACCTGATCCGCAAGCCGGATGTTATGACCCTCGGCATCGAATTGCCGCTCGACAACGATTGGTCGCCCGAGGGCTTGGCGCGAGCGCGCGCCACCGGCCGACCCCATGGCGTACCGGATATGTCGTCGCAGACGGATCTGATACGGCGAGCGGACGCGCTTGGCTTTGCCGCCACCTGGGCCCGCGACGTGCCAGTCTTCGACCAGGTCAACATGGGCGATGCCGGTTCGGTCTACGACGTCTTCACTCTGCTCGGCTTCCTCGCCGGCGTAACCCGCCACATGGCGCTGGGCACGGCAGCAGTCGTGCTACCGATCCGCCATCCGCTGCTGACGGCAAAGGCCGCCGCCTCGGTAGACGCACTGTCGGGAGGACGGCTCCTGCTCGGCGTTGCGTCCGGGGATCGTCCTGTCGAATACCCGCTGCTCGGCCTCGATTTCGACGGCCGCGGCGAGCGCTTTCGAGAGGCCGTTGGCTACATGAGACAGGCCTGGCAGCCGGGCGGCCTGCCGGTCGACGGCCGACGTGATCCGACACTCGATATTCTTCCGCGCCCGGCGCAGGCAAGCATTCCGCTCATTGTCGCCGGCCAAGCACGCCAGGACGACGCATGGCTTGCCACCAACATGGACGGCCGTTTCGCCTATCCCGGAAGCCTCGAAAAACTGTCCCTTCAGACGAAAGCCTGGTCCGATGCGACAGCACACAAGGGCGCGTTCATCAGCGCCTTTCATCTCGATCTGCTCGAGGACCCGAGCGCACCCGCTCAGCCGATCCGCTTCGGTGCCCGCCTCGGCCGCAAGGCTTTGGTCGAACACTTTGGCGCGCTCGCCCGGGTCGGCGTCGATCACATAGCGATCAACCTTCGCCAATCAAGCCGCCCGCCGGCAGAGGTGATCGAGGAGCTTGCTTCCGATGTGATGCCGCGGCTCGGCAAAATTCCCGCAACTCATGCTGTTTGAACCCATGGAGAAACCTATGAAATTCGTCAATTCGCACGGAGCCACCATTCCTTCGCTCGGCTTCGGCGTGTTCCGCATGTCGGACGCCGAAGTGGAGAGCGTCGTTCCTGCCGCGCTGGAAGCGGGCTTCCGCCACTTCGACACTGCACAGATCTATCAGAACGAAGCTGCCCTCGGCCGCGCCCTGCAGAAGGCCGGCGCCCGCCGTGAGGACCTTTTTCTGACCACGAAGGTCTGGGTGGACAACTATAGCCCGGAGAGATTTGCTGCGTCCGTCGAGGAAAGCCTCGACAAGCTCCGGGTCGATCACGTCGACCTGCTGCTTCTCCACTGGCCGGCCGATAAAGTGGCGATCTCCGGCCAGGTCGACTTGCTGAATGCGGTCCAGGCCACAGGCAAGACCCGCTTCATTGGCGTCAGCAACCAGAACATCGCGCAGATGAACGAATCCATCGCGCGCAGCGCTGCCCCCATCGTCACCAATCAGATCGAGGTGCATCCCTATCTCGACCAGAACGCGGTGGCGGAAGCGGCCAAGTCCGCCGGTGTAGCCATCACCGCCTATTACGGCATGGCAGACGGCGAAGTGCCGCGCGATCCGGCTTTGCAGGCGATCGCCGGAAAGTACGGCAAGACGGCAGCGCAGGTCGGCATTCGCTGGCTGATCGAGCATGGCTACGTCGCTCTCTCGAAAACCGCCAAGCCGGGACGCGTTGCCGAAAATTTCGATGTGTTCGACTTCGAACTCAGCGCCGAGGACATGGCCGCGATTTCCAAGCTTGCACGCCCCGATGGTCGGTTGGTCAGCCCTCCCGGACTGGCGCCTGTCTGGAACAAATAACGGAGAACTCGCAATGAGTGCTACAAACGCACAGGAAAGTGCGGCGCCGGCGGCTGGTTTCAACTGGCCGCTTCTCGCGCTCGCGATCGGTGCCTTCGGCATCGGCACCACCGAATTTGCGCCGATGGGCCTCCTGCCCGTCATTGCTGATTGCGTCGGCGTATCGATTCCGACGGCCGGTCTCCTCGTCAGCGCCTATGCCATCGGCGTAATGGTCGGTGCGCCGATCATGACGCTGGCCTTTGGCCGCTTTGGCAAGCGGACGGCGCTGATGCTGCTCATGGGCATCTTCACGCTCGGCAACATTCTCTCGGCCTTCGCGCCCGACTATTGGACCTTGCTCGCGGCCCGGCTCGTGACGAGCCTCAACCACGGGGCTTTCTTCGGCCTCGGTTCGATTGTGGCGGCAAGCATCGTATCGCCGGAAAAGCGCGCAAGTGCTGTCGCCACCATGTTCATGGGCCTGACGATCGCCAATATTGGCGGCGTTCCTGCAGCGACCTGGATCGGCCAGCAGATTGGCTGGCGCATGTCGTTTGCCGGAACGGCGGTTCTCGGCGTCGTCGCCATCACCGCCCTGTGGCTGTCCCTGCCACGTGGCGAGGCGGGCAAGATGCCGGACGTCGCAAAGGAGTTGAAGGTGATCACCCGCTCGGTCGTGCTGCTGGCCATGGCGACAACGGTCATGGGCGCCGGGGCGATGTTCACGCTCTACACCTATGTCGCGCCCGTGCTGTCTGAGCTCACGCACGCATCCGAGACCTTCGTCACGCTCGCACTCGTCTTGATCGGCGTCGGCTTCACCATCGGCAACGGCCTCGGCGGCCGGCTGGCCGACTGGTCGCTGGATGGGGCAACGAAGATCTTTCTTGCCGCTCTCGCCGTCATCATGCTGCTCCTGCCCTTGGCTCTGACGACCCATGTCGGCGCGGCGATCGGGCTCCTCGTTTGGGGGGCGGCCACCTTCGCGATCGTGCCACCAGTGCAGATGCGGGTCATGCAGGCGGCGGCCGAGGCGCCGGGTCTCGCCTCGTCGATCAATGTCGGCGCATTCAACCTCGGCAATGCGGTGGGAGCGGCAGTCGGTGGCGGCGCCCTCAGCGCGGGCCTCGGCTACGAAGCCGTTCCGATTGCCGGCGGCTTGCTGGCAACTGCCGGCCTGGTTCTGGTGCTCATCGGAACCCGCGCGAAAAACGCGGCGCCGGCACTTCGATAAGCGGTGCAGGACGTTGGGAAACCCAGATAACTTACTGACGGAGATGAGAAAATGACCGAGGCCTTTCCTCACGCTGGGAAGCGTTTTGAAGTCGACTACGGCGATTTGGTGGCTATCAACGCCTACAGCACCGACGGACGCACGCTCTATTATGAGATTACGTCCGGTCCGATGACGGGCGCATCCGGCACCGTTGAATTTCAATGGCGCCGGCTCAGCGAAGAGATCTATGCGATCTCCTGGCAGGAAGCGGACGGCTCGACCGTCGTCCACGTCGATGACTTTCAGGCAGGGCGATCGCTTTCCTTCTTCACGACCCTTCAGGGGCAGTTCTTCCGCCTCGAGGGAAGTTTGCGGCACTCGCCCGAGCGGTAATCGCGGCTCGGGGCTTGTCGCTCCGGCTGTCAGCCTGGCGCCATCCGACACCGGGTCAACGACTACCGCCTGAGAAACGGAGGCGGCGCAACGAGAGCGCGCGCCGCCTCCTCAAAGCGTAATCAAACTTTCATTTTTCCATCATGCAGATTGGCAAGGACTGTCACACTCAACTGTTAGCAAGCGCCCGGCTTCATTCGTGCCACCGATCCTGGTGTCCGCCAATCTGCAAGGAGCGTTTTGCAAATGAGAGTCTCCGTCACTACGTCCGTATTTATCGGCCTGATGGCCAGCGTCGCGTTTGGCGCGCCGGCAGCCGCAGCCGAGAAGACGAAATTCGAATTCTGGTACGGCCTTTCGGGTGATCTTGGCGAACGCGTCCAGGATGCCTGCAAGAAGTTCAACGACAGCCAGTCCGAATTCGAGATCGTCTGCACCTCTCAAAACGGTTACGACACGACCCTGCAGAACACGATTGCCGCCTACCGTGCCAAGAAGCAGCCGGCAATCACCCAGATCTACGATGCCGGCACGCTCGACATGATGCTCTCCGGCGCCTTCGTGCCCGCCAAGAAGCTGATGGCCGACAACGGCTACACCATCGACTGGAACAATTATTTCGGCGGCATCGCCAACTATTACGCAACGGCAAAGGGCGAGTTGAACTCCTTCCCGTTCAACTCCTCCACCGCGATGTTCTATTACAATGTCGACGCCTTCCAGAAGGCCGGCATCGACTTCAAGCCGGACACCTGGGAACAGGTCGAGGAGGCAGCCCGCAAACTGAAGGCGGCCGGCTTCGAGTGCCCGCTGGCGTTCAACTTCGACACCTGGCCGCTGATGGAGCAGTTCTCCGCAATCCACAACCAGCCGCTTGCCACGAAGGGCAATGGTTACAATGGGTTGGACGCTGAACTTGTCGTGAACAAGACCAAGTTCGTGGATCACGTTAAGTTCTTCAAGAAGATGGCCGACGAGAAGCTCTTCGTGGTCAAGACCAAGCAACTCGGCATGGATATCGTCCCGGCCTTCACGTCCCAGACCTGCCAGATGATCCAGACCTCGGTCGCCGACCACGGCACGATCGGCAAGACCCTTCCCGAGGGCGTGAAGTGGGAAGTTGCCATGTTGCCCGTATGGAAGGGCACGGAGCGGCAGAACTCGCTCGTCGGCGGCGCATCGCTCTGGGTGCTCGCCGGCCGTCCGGAGGCGGAATACAAGGGCGCTGCCGCCTTCCTCAACTACCTTGCGACGCCGGAGATGGCCGAGTGGTGGTCGACGGTGACGGGCTACATCCCGGTGACCAAGACCGGCTTCGACGCCATGAAGGCCAATGGCTTCTACGACAAGGCTCCCTACAAGGGGCGCGAACTCGCGATCCAGAGCCTGTCGTTCACCCCGACCTCGGAAAACACCCGCGGCATTCGCCTCGGCGGCTTCACGCAAATCCGCAAGGAATTCGCAACCGCCCTCGAAGCGATCTTCATGCAGAACGCAGACGTACAGGCCKAACTCGACAAAACGGTTGAACGCGGCAACGCCGTTCTGCGCCGTTTCGAGAAGACCTACGCCGGACAGACGCTGAACTGACATCTGATCCGCCCGGAGCCCGCCGCAATATCGGCGGGCTCCGATCTCTGTTCTTGCGCATTGGAATTTCGACATATGGACAAGCGCGCGGCCTTTCGCAGCTGGTGGCTGCCCAGCCTCTTCGCCCTGCCGCAGATCATTTTGATCCTGCTCTTTTTCTACTGGCCAGCGGTCGCCGTGTTGCGATGGGCCTTCACGCTGGAGCCGCCGTTCGGCGGTGCCGCCGAATTCGTCGGCCTTGCCAATTTCCAGGAAGTGTTTGCCGATCCGCTCTACTGGAACTCCGTTGGCATCAGCCTCGCATTTGCCCTTTGCGGCACGCTTGCCACCATTTTCATCGGCCTTGTTCTTGCCCTTGCTGTCGACCGGCAATTGCCGGGCTCTGCGCCGTTCCGGTTCCTCTACATTCTGCCCTATGCAATTGCGGGGCCCGCAGCCGGCATGGCCTTCCGCTTCATCCTGTCGCCGGAGCGCGGGATGATGGCATCGGTCAACGCCGTCTTTCCTGACTTCTGGAACCCGGCCAAGTATGGCAGCCACGCCCTCATCCTCGTCATTGTCGTCTTTGCCTGGAAGTGGGCGGGCTACACCTTCATCTTCCTGCTCGCCGGCCTGCAGTCGGTTCCGCGCGCGCTCATCGAGGCGGCCGCGATGGACGGCTGCGGCCCGATCCGCCGCGCGGTCGATATCCAGATACCTTTGCTGGCGCCAACGCTCTTCTTCCTGCTGGTCATCATGATGACCGAGGGCTTCGTCGGCGCCGATACCTACGGCATCGTCGCCCGCACGACGGATGGCGGCCCGAACCACGGCACCGACGTGATGGTCTATCGCATTGTCGAGGAGGCGTTCCGCGGCCTGAACTACTCCGGCGCGTCGGCCCAGAGCCTCGTGCTCATCGGCCTCATCATGATCTTCACCTTCATCCAGTTCCGCTTCATCGAGCGCCAGGTCCATTACAAGTGAGACTCCCATGATCCAGCGGACCCCCTTTGCCAACGCGCTGACCTATGGCGTGATGATCTTCGGCTTCCTGCTGCTGATCGGCCCCTTCATCGTCATCGTGTCGGGCGCCAGCCAGACATTCCAGCAGGTCAACGCCATCCCCTTCAGCTTCGTGCCGCAGGATCGCCTCTTCGAGAACATGCGCGCGGCCTGGTCGCGCGCCAGCCTCGGGACGGCGATGCTGAATAGCTTCGTGATGGCGAGCCTCGTCACGGTCGGCAAAGTGGCGCTGTCAGCGCTGACGGCTTACGCCATCGTGTTCTTCCGAACACCGCTCAAAGGCTTTTTCTTCTGGATGGTGTTCATCACCCTGATGCTGCCGCTCGAAGTGCGCGTGGTGCCAACCTATGCGGTTGCCGCCGATCTGTTCCAACCAATCCGATTGCTGATTTCCGCCGTCACCGGCTTCGAGATCTCCGTCGACTGGAACCTTCTCAATTCCTATGCCGGCCTCACATTGCCGCTGATCGCCACGGCGACCGGGACCTTCCTCTACCGCCAGTTCTACCTGACCCTGCCGGACGAACTGGCGGAGGCGGCACGCATGGACGGTTCTGGCGCGATCCGCTTTTTCATCGACATGCTGCTGCCGCTCTCGCGCACCAACATGCTGGCGCTGACCACGATCATGTTCGTCTACGGCTGGAACCAGTATCTCTGGCCCCTCCTGATGGTGACGGACCCGCAGTACAAGACCACGATGATGTCGCTGGTTGCGCTCCTGCCCGCCGACAACGGTACGCCGGACTGGAACGTGACGCTCGCCGGTTCTCTGATCATCATGCTGCCTCCGCTCATCGTCGTCGCCGTCTTACAGCGGTGGTTCGTTCGCGGCCTCGTGGCGACGGAAAAATGACCCCGCTTTCCCCAAACAGAACAGACAGAGAGGTCCGCGCTCATGGCTGACATCGCAATTCGCGCCGTGCGTAAATCCTACGGAAAATCCCCTACCCTGCATGGCATCGACCTCGCCTTCGCGTCGGGAGAATTCGTCGTGATCCTCGGCCCGTCCGGCTGCGGAAAATCGACGCTTCTGCGTATGATCGCGGGGCTGGAGGACATCACCGCCGGTGAGATCGCCATCAACGGAAAGGTCGTCAACAGGCTCGAACCGCGCGAACGCGGCTGCGCCATGGTGTTCCAGAACTACGCCCTCTACCCGCACATGACCGTGGCCGGAAACATCGGCTATGCCCTGAAGGTGGCCGGCGTAGTGAAGGCGGAGCGCCTGCGTCGGATCGAGGAAACAGCCAAGATCGTCGGACTTTCCGACTATCTCGATCGCAAACCCGCTGCCCTTTCCGGCGGTCAACGGCAGCGCGTCGCCATGGCGCGCGCGATCATTCGCGAGCCGAACGTGTTCCTGTTCGACGAACCGCTGTCGAACCTGGACGCCAAGCTTCGCGTCACCATGCGGGCCGAGATCCGCAAACTGCATCAGCGCCTCCAGGCAACGTCCATCTTCGTCACCCACGACCAGGTGGAAGCGATGACGCTGGCCGACAAGCTGGTCGTGATGAACAAGGGCGTGGTCGAACAGGTCGGCCAGCCGCTCGACATCTACCACCGTCCTGCAAGCATCTTCGTCGCATCCTTCATCGGCTCTCCGGCTATGAACCTTTTCGATGCCTTGGTCGACGTCGACAACGCCTGCCTCACTTTCGGCGGCACGAAGATGCCGATCGACAGAGGCCTGGCCACCCGACTGGGCGCAAGACAGATCACGGTCGGCATTCGCCCGGAACAATGCGTCGTTGCGCCTGAAGGCGTCTCGATCAAGGTGGATTTCATCGAGGAACTCGGCTCCGGCCGTGTCATCCACTCGGAATTGAACGGCTATCCCTTCGCGGCCACAGTCGACGAGCACACGCGCGTGCGGCCGGGCGAGAGGATCAGCCTGGAACTGCCGCTCGCGCACCTGCACCTCTTTGACAAGGAGACCGGCCGAAGGATCGAGGTCGATCTGGAGCCGCGCACTGTCCGCAATTCCGCCAGCCAACCGACACTCCAAGCAGTCTGATCACTTCAACAAATCAGGAGAAACCGTGATGAACGATATCATTTCCGCCGTCGGATTCTGCAACCGGACGGGCAAGGGCGACCTTTCGACCCTTGATGCCTCTCTGCGCGAAGTTGCAGAGACGGGCGCCGACGCCTGCGAGATCGGGATCTATGGAGAAGAGATCGTCAGCGGCGGCCGCATCATCGAAGACCGCGTCCACCGGGTCGCCGAGATCACCAAGAAGTACACCTTCAACAAGCTTTCGCTGCACGGCCAGATCGTATCCAACTTCATGGATCGCCAGCACCACCATCTGCAGAAGAAGGTCGTGCGGGCGATGCTCGAACTGTGTGACAGGCTCGGTGCGGGGATCCTCGTCCACCACTCCGGCGCAGCACAGCTTGCCGCCGGAGAGAACGCCGCTGATCTCGACAGGATGGAACGCGACGCGCTCGCGGAAATGGCCGAGGTCGCCAAAGGTTACGGCGTCCGCATCGCACTCGAGAACATCTTCACGACGGAAAGCGGCCAGTACCGGCAGACGCCGAGCCAGGTCGCCGAAACGGTGCGGGCGATCGGTTCGAACAACGTCGTCGCACTCATCGACTTCTCGCATGCCTATATCGAAGCAACGCATCGCGGGCTGGATTTCCGCGACGAACTGAGGGCGATGGCGCCGGTGACGGGTCACCTGCACGTTCATGACAGCTTCGGCCTGCCCTACTCCATGAACCGCTTCTATCACCCGGCCGAAGCGACCGCGCTTGGGATCGGCGACCTGCACCTGCCGATCGGCTGGGGCGACATTGCCTGGGATGACATCTTTTCCGAACTGACCTTCCTTCCGGACACGACGCTGATCATGGAAATCGGCGCCGAGCGCTTCGCCGATCAGCAGCCGGCATGCCTCGAGCGGGCAAGACGTCTCGCGGTCGCGGTCGGACAGCGTTCCGCTGCATAATGTTTCCGGTTGCCCCACTGAACGTTCGGTGGGGCAGCCGTTCAAAGCGCAAATTCCCGCCGCCTGGACCGTTCTCAAGGAAGCGCTCTTTCCGCTCTCGGAAGACCGGCGCGCGACAGCATCTCCAGGAAGCGCGCGTGGTGATGATCCTTCACGTAGCGCGGCATGAAACCCGGGCAGACATTGCCGAGGTTGAGATGCGGGAG
Source organism: Ensifer sp. 2TAB8 (assembly GCF_052115125.1). Taxonomy (NCBI): domain Bacteria; kingdom Pseudomonadati; phylum Pseudomonadota; class Alphaproteobacteria; order Hyphomicrobiales; family Rhizobiaceae; genus Ensifer; species Ensifer sp. 2TAB8. Next base: position 93,740 of record NZ_JBFRGB010000011.1, read on the forward strand.
CTGTGAGAGGCAATGATGCATGGCCCGGGACGCTTCTTCCGTGTTTCCGGTGGCGGCAGCGGCGGCGGCCCAATAGAGCGCGCCACGAACGAAGCCGGGCTTGGTCCTGACAACCTTGCGGGCAACCTCCAGGGCACGCCGATCCTTACCGCCGGCAAACAGCGCCACGGCCATGCTGTGGTGGCGCCAGAAATCGATCACGTCATGGGTCCCGAGACGGATTGCTTCGCTCGCTTCGTGCAATGCCTCGCTCACCTGCCCGCGCAAGGCATAGAGTTCGGCAAGATCGCCCCGCGCACTGGGATAACTCGGGTTGAGACCGATTGCATGGCGACACTCGACAATCGCTTCATCGATCCGGCCATCCGACAAAAGGGCGAAGGAGAGGATGACCCGGGCAATTTCGTCATCCGGCACCGCGCGCACCGCAGCTTGCGCCAGCTCCAACGCACGTTCCAGGTATCCCTGCTTTGAGGGAAGGGCGCCAAAGGCAAGGGCCATGGTCATTGCCACGGACAGCGTGCGCTTTGCGCGGGCGTTGTGAGGTTCGATTGCGAGCGCCATCTCGACAAGCTCTATCGCCGTCAGCAGCGAATCCCGCGTCATCTCGAAGTACTTCATCAGAGCTTCGTTCACGAGCCGGCGCACCTCCGAGCTGCCGGGAGGGCTCTTGTCGCGCACTTTCCAGTTCGTCATCTGTAGTTCGAGGATCACGGCCAGCACGACCGCCTGTGCGATGCGGTCCTGGAACCTGAGTGCATTTTCCGAGTGGCCGTCGAATTTCTGGGCCCAGACGTTGTGGCCGCCGGAGACATCGACAAGCAAGACGTTCACCCGCAGGTCATCACCGGATCTCTGAATGCTGCCGCTAAGCACATAGCGAGCCCTGACCGCCGTTTTCGGCTCATCGCCCGGAACGGTCTTGTCCTGGGGCGAGGGTCCGGCGAGCACGACATAGTCCGCAACCGCGGTCAGGGCCGTGGCGATATCCTGCACGAGACCTCTCGCGAAGTAATCGTCTCCCCCCTCGCCCGTCAGATTGACGAATTCTGCAACGCTGATCGACGGGCTTCCGTGGTGTTGTCCGACCGCGCCTCCATTTGCCGACTGTGGACGAACCGATTTCGAGGCGGGCGCCACGATGGCGTCCGACAGCGCCCGGGTCTCCGGGCTGACCCCGACACCAAACTCCTTCTTCATGACGCTGCTGCACAGCTCGTATGCGCGCATCGCCTGGTCGCGGCGGCCACAGGCGATCAGCAATTCGATCTTGAGCCGGTAGGATGCTTCCCGCGTCGGCTCCACGGCCAACAGGCGATCGACCAGAACCAAGCCGGTCTCCACATCCACGAGACGCGCAAGCTTTTCATACGACTCGATTGCGCGGTTCTGCAACCTCTCTCGCTCGGAGGCTGCCCAATCGTCGAAGGAGTTGCTGTCCAGGTAGAAGCCATCGAGAAACGGCCCGCCGTAATGCGCCAGGGCCATCTCGAGCTCCTGCGGCGAGCGGGCCATCAAACCCGCTTCAAAGTCCTCGACGTCAATGTCGATGGCGGTCGTCTTCAGGCCGATCGTATCATTTTGCGCCTGGATCAAATCCACGCCTGCCCGACTGAAATCGCGCCGCAAAAGGCTGAGCGTTTGCCTCAGGCTGTTGCGCGAATGGTCGCTGTCGCTATCGCTCCAGAGCAGACCGGCCAGTTTCTCCCTGGACGCAGCCATGCCCGGACATCGGGCAAGATAGGCAATGATGGCCTGAACTCTTTTGCCGGTCAAAGGGACCTGACCGCGTTGCTCCTCCTCGATCCGGAAGCCGCCGAGCAAAGAAAGTCTGAGTCTGGCCATGCCTTGGTCGGTCGTCATCGGGCGTCTGGCACCGTTAAATAATGAAACGCTAATGCAAATATAACGCTAGCGTCAACCAAACCGCCAACCATTCAAGCTCGCCGTGACGGTCGATCGACTAAGCCTAGTGAAGTGCCGGACACGGCATCGATGGAACCAACCGACCGGGGGCTCGTCATGGGGAGCAATTCATTCTTGAGATTGGCGGGAACACTTGCCGCCGCACTGCTTGGGCCGCTGCCGGCACAGGCCGCCGACTTTGACGTCGCCATCGTGTTCGCCGTCGATTTTTCGTCCTCGGTCGATGCGGACACCGCCAACCTGCAACGCAACGGCCATGCCGCAGCGCTCACGTCGCCGGAGATCATTGCAGCCATTACCCGAAACTACTTCGGCTGCGTCGGCGTCGCTTATTTTGAGTGGGCAAGCCCCGGGCGCCAGAGAATCGTGCTGCCATGGACGAGGATCTGCGGACTGGAAGATGCCGAAGCCGCCGCCGACGTGATCAGAAGAAACGGCGATACCGGCTTCACCCGCGGCGGCAGAGGCGGGACATCCGTGTCCTCTGCCATCGATGCCGCGAGCCTGCTTCTCGACCAGTTTCCGGGCAAGGCCGAGCGGAAAGTCATCGACATCTCCGGCAATGGCGAGAACAACGACGGCCTCCCCGTTCGGTCAAGCAGACGGAACGCGATTGCAAAGGGATACACCATCAACGCGATCGCCATCCCGGCAAGCGACGAAAATCCCGGCTATCACCTGGCGTCCTATTTTGCCGACAATGTCATCGGCGGTTCGGGAGCCTTTGTCGTGACAACGACGGGCCCAGGCGACTACGCGACCGCCCTTCGGCGCAAACTGGTCATGGAAATCAGCATGAACCTCGACCCACTGGGGCTGACAGAGGTGCAGCCGGTAGAGACGGCAATCCAATAGCATTCTATATTGCGCACAATAATTAAAATAAATGTATACAAACTAGCGCCATTCCTGTCGACATGACCTTCACTTTCGCAGACACTTGCGAAATAACTTGGCCATCGAAGGCATTTCGAGGATGGGGTGGGACAGCATGGACGGGACGCTCGCTAGGCGCGACAGCAATTTATTCGACAAGCTCGAAGGGATCATCAACAGACTGCCCGAGCCCTTCACGCTGCTGCTGGCGCTGGCGGCACTGACGGCGCTGGCATCTTTCCCATTGGCGCAAGCGGGCGTATCGCTGGCTTTCTCGACCGTGGATCCGGCCACGGGCCAGGCCATGGCGAAGACGGTTGCGATCGAGAACATCCTGACGCCCGCCTACTTCGCCAACCTGATCGTCGAATTTCCGAAACTGCTCGTCGGCTTCCCGCCGATCGCCCTCACGCTGGTCGTGATGATGGGTATTTCGGTTGCCGAACATTCCGGCTTCCTCTCCTCGGTCATTCGCGGGCTTCTGCGGCGCGTTCCGAAATTCGCGATCATCAGCGTCGTCTCGTTTGTGGCGATCAATGGCGACCTCTTCGGCGACGCGGCGATGTTCGTGCTGATGCCGCTCGCAGCGACGCTTTTCTACCAGATGGGCCTCAATCCCTGGCTCGGCATCATCCTGGTCTTCGTCGGCAACACCGCCGGTTTCTCCGCTTCGCTGGTCATCAACCAGACGGATACGGTGCTCTCGGGCATCACCGCGAGCGTTCTACCGCCGGAGGCAGCAGCCAACGTCTCGCCGATCATGAACTGGTATTTCAACGCGTTCAGCGCGTTTACCGCGACGGCGGCGATGCTGCTGATCACCTACTTCTTCGTCCCCTCCAAGCTCGCGCCGAACCGCGTGAGCGAACTGGAGATCGAAACGGAAGTCGTTGAAGAACCCGGCACCGGTCATGGCCGCGAGGGTCGAGGCCTTGTCGCAGCCGGCATCTTCACGGTTATATATCTCGGGCTGATCCTCGCCTCCCTTATGCCGGAAGGCGGAGCGCTGCGCGGCGAAGGCGGTCAAATCGTGCCGAAGTCCCCCTTCATGGGCGGCATCGTTGTTCTGATCTCGCTCTATTTCGCGCTGTCGGGCATTGCCTATGGCTGGGCTTCCGGCCGGCTGACGTCGCTCGGCGAGGCGGCGGAATGGATGAAGAACGGCATCTCGTCGATGTCCTATTTCCTCGTGGTTTCCGCAGCGGCTGTAATCTTCCTGAAGCTCTTCAACGACAGCCATATCGGCGAGTACATCGGCAGCTACGGCGTGGTGATGCTGCAGGGCACACAGGCGTCGCCGGGTGTCGCGATCTTCCTCTTCCTGTTGCTCGTTTCGGTATCGAACCTCTTCATCATTTCCGGAAGCGTTCTGTGGATCATGTATGCGCCGATCTTCGTGCCGCTGATGCTGGCGCTCGGTTACAGCCCGGCGGCGACCCAGATGATCTATCGTATCGGCGATGCACCGCTGAACGCGATCTGCCCGGTCAACCCCTTCCTCATCCTCGTCATCGGCCTGCTCAACAAGTGGCGCCCCAAGGGCACCGAGGCGGTCAAGGTCGGCACGCCGCTGATGCTGGCCATGCCCTATGCACTCGCCATCCTCGCCGTTCTCGCGCTGCAGCTCGTGTTCTGGGTGCTGTGGGACCTGCCGCCAGGCCCGGGCGCAACGCTGATGGCACGGTGAGCCACCATGCGCTTCCTCAGTGAAACCAAGGTACTGGCTTGTCACGAACTGCGACGCGAGGGCGCGCGTCGTTGGCTGCGGCTGGAAATTTCTGGCCTTGCATCGGTTAGCCCCGGCGAGACCGTGCTCTTCTCGGAGGACCGGCACAGCCCTCGCTGCCGGATCGCGACGGTCGAGACGTTTGCGGACGGCCGTGCTGCGCTGGTCGCAAAGTTCGAGGCAGATGACCTCGAACCCGCGGCGGGCAACGCGCTGACAGTCTGGTCGAACGAAACCGCTGCCGTGTCCGTGGGCGCCGGTTCGCTCATCGTCACTACGCCGGCCTTCCTCTACCGCGTCGCGCCCTTCGAGCAGCGCGGAGCGACAGTGCTCGTCACCGGGGCGGATGCGGACCTCTGGCAGAATCTACGCCAGCGCGTGGAGGCTGGTCTCGCATGGACGTCCGTCTTCCTCGCACTCGAACCCGCGCGGCTTCAGGCCTTCATCGTCGAGTTCCCCGACGCCAATCCCTACCTCTTTGCCAACATGGACATGAGTTGCGGCGTTGGCGCCTGCCGGAGCTGTCACGTAACGGTTTCGGACAACATGGACGGCGAGGCGAGCTGTCGCGTCGGCCCCTGGTTCGCGCTCAAGCGGGTCAACCTCGTGCGCCTGCAATTCGCCTCCGCCCCCTTCATTTGAGGATCGCCGCCATGGACCTTTCCGTAACCGTACCAATGGGCACAGGCAGCGTGACCTTCAAGAACCCGGTCATGTCGGCCGCAGGCACGTTCGGCAACATCGTCGAGTATCTCGATGTCTTCGACATCACCCGGCTCGGCGGCGTCGTCGCAAACTCCTTCCTTCCCTGGCAGGGTGAGCCGAACCGCTGCCGCCGCTTTGCCCATACGGAGAGCGGCTATCTCTCCGCCTTCGGCATCAACAACATGACGCTCGACCGTTTCATTGCCGAGGCGCTGCCGCGCCTGCCGGCGGAAGAGGTGCCGATCTTCGTCAACATCAAGGCGCCGACGCGCGCGCAGTTGGTCGAGATGATCCGCGCCTGTGTCGAAAGCGGCCGCATCGCCGGCGTCGAGGTCAATGGCAACTTCCCCTATGCCGGCCGCGGCGAACCCTCCTACTGGGACAATCCCCAGCAGAACGAGGAGATGTTTCGCGCGCTTTCGGCGGCCGCCGAGGGCAAGGTGCTGCTGTGGTCGAAGGCGGCCACGTCAGCCAAGATGATCATCGAGGATTTTGTTTCCGCCTCGGAGCGAGGCGGCGCGGATGGAACGGTGCTATTCAATGCCATTCCAGGCGCACGCATCGACATCGAGCGGCGCACCTTCGTCTGCGGTTCCACCGGCTTTGGCGGTTACTCCGGCTCCGGCGTGAAGCCTTTCGCGCTTTGGCGCTGCGTGCAGGCTGCGAGCGTCGCCAAGCGCCCGGTGATCGGGGCCGGCGGCATCACCACGGCGGAGGACGTCGTGGAGTTCATCATGGCGGGTGCCCATCTCGCGCAGATCGGCGCCGCCAGCATGAGCCGGCCGGATTACTTCCCCCGCCTCCTCGACGATCTCTACGCGCTCTTGGAACGCCTCGGCGTGCGCTCGCTCGAAGAAATCCGCGGATGTGCCCGCGCAGAGGCCGCCCCGGAGACGTGAGCCGCAGCCCTTATGATGGCGGCGCCCGGCATGGAACCGCCGTCATCGCCCCGCCTTCCAGTACGGGTTGTCGTGCTTCAGGATCACCATGGTCGTGGTTTCGGCGACGGCCGGGATCGACTGAAGCACATCCCGAATAAACGTCCCCAGCGCATCGAGATCGCGCACCCAGATGCGCAGAACATAATCGACGTTGCCTGCCACCAGCAGGCATTCTGTGATCTCCGGGCGTTTGGCGATCGCTGAAAGGAACTGCTCCGTTCCTTCGGTGCCGTGCCGAGCCAGCCGCACCGAGCACAGCACACTGACAGTCAGCCCGAGCGCCACCGGATCGATCCGGGCGGCATAGCCCTTGATGATCCCCGCATCTTCCATGCGCTTGACGCGACGGCCGCATGGCGTGGCCGAAAGGCCAACGCGCTCGGCAAGATCCAGCATCGAGATGCGCCCGTCCCGGCGCAAGACGTCAAGGATCTTGTGATCAATCAGGTCGAGATCAGGCATGAGCGATAAACTCTCAAAATCTACTTATTCGTAGTGATATCACGCGCACAATAATGGGTGAATGCCCGAGATCGCCGAGTTGTGCTAAGAATATCGGGCTACTGTCTCCGTGAAATTCAGAAAACGGGAGAAGCGACCGTGCCTGCCTACTTCGTATGCACCATGAACATTCACGACCCCGAAACCTACCGCAAATACACGGCACTCACGCCGCCAACACTGGCGCGCTACGGCGGGAAGTTCCTCACTCGTGGCGATACGGTCGAGACGGTCGAAGGCGGTCCGGCCTTCGCCGAGCGCATGGTTCTCCTGGAGTTCCCGGATCGGGACGCAGCGTTGGCCTGGTATCGGGATGCCGACTATCAAAGCGCGGCAGAGTTCCGGCGGTTGGCCTCTTCCGGGCGAATGCTGCTGCAGGTGTCGCGCGACAACACCAAAGACCCGGACCCGAAGGTCTGACATGGATCTGCAGCTGAAGGGAAAATCCGCCCTCGTATTCGGCGGGTCACGTGGACTGGGCCGGGCGATCGCAGCGGAACTTGCGCGCGAAGGCGCCCGGGTCGTGATCGTTTCGCGTAACGAGGCCGCCCTGCGGCAAACGGCCGACGCGACGGGGTGTCTGCCGCTTGCGGGTGACCTTTTTGCCCCTGGAGCGGGCGGTGAACTGGTGACTGCGGCGAGCACGCTTCTTGACCGCCCTGTCGACATCCTGGTCACCAACACTGGCGGACCGCCCACCGGCAGCTTTCAAGCCACCGATGCGGCGGCCTGGACCAAGGGTTTCCAAGGCTTGTGGATGAGCACGGTGGACAGCATCCAGGCCGTCCTTCCGGCGATGAAAGCGAACCGCTGGGGGCGGATCCTCGCCGTGACTTCGGTGGCCGCGAAAGAGCCGCAACCGGGCCTGGTCATTTCCAACGGCCTTAGAGCCGGACTTTTGGGAATGCTGAACACCTTGTCGCGCGAGGTTGCTGCAGCCGGCATCACCGTCAACGCGCTGCTGCCCGGCTACACCAACACCGACCGGATGGCCGAGCTGGGTGTCGACAATGGGACAATGGGACCGAAGATACCAGCGGGGCGACTGGGTGAGCCCGAGGAGTTCGCGGCGCTCGCCGCCTTTCTCGCCTCGACGCGAGCATCCTACATCACCGGCCAGGCCATCGCGGTTGATGGCGGTCTACTGCATTCGATCTGAGGAGCGATCATGGAGCATTCCGCCCGGCGTCCGAAATTTGCAAACTGGCTGGCTGAAAGCAACGATGTCACGCAGATGTTCCTGTCTGCCGGCCAGATCCCCGGCCTTATCAACATGGCAGGCGGCCTGCCTGATCCGTCGACATGGCCGGTCTCCGACCTCTCAGTCTTGGCGGCGAGCGCCGTGGCAGATCACCCGCGCGAGGCGCTGGCCTATAGCCCGATCGAGGGCCTGCCCGGACTGCGCGACCTGATCGCGACGCGTTTCAGCGCGCCGGGGCTACGCCTTTCGCGCGAAAACGTGCTGATCACCACCGGCGGGATGCAGGCGTTGGATCTGATCGGCAAGGTGCTTTTGGACCAAGGCGGGCTGATCGCGGCGCAAACCCCGGCCTATCTGGGCGCACTGGATGCCTGGAAACCTCGCTACCCGACCTATCGTCCGATGCGGCTGGAGGCTAGTGATTTCAACCCTGGCGCGGCAATGAGTGGCGCGCAATTCGCCTATACGGTGCCCAATTTCTCGAACCCAACAGGCCGGCTTGTCGGGGTCGAGGATCGGCACGCACTTGTCACAGCGGCCGCTACCGCCGGGACCTGGCTGATCGAGGACGATCCCTACGGCACGCTCTACTACGACGGCACTCCCTTGCCGCGCATGCTCACCCTTTCCGGCAAAGATGAGACGGTCTACGACGGCCCGGTCGTCTACCTCGGAACGCTGTCGAAGGAATTGGCGCCCGGCTTTCGTATCGGCTGGGCCATCGCCGCCCCCGATATGATCAGGGCACTCGTCGGCGCCAAGCAGGCTTCGGACATGTGCAGCTCGGGTTTGTCTCAGCGCATTACCCAGGACGCTTTCGCCGCCGGCCTTCCCGAGCGCGTGCTGCCGGGTATCCTTGCGCTTTATCGCGCTCGCCGGGATGCGCTTTGCGCGGCCATGGAAAGGCATCTGGGCGAATTGTTCGAATGGGAGAAACCGACAGGCGGCATGTTCGTCTGGGCCACGGCCCGGGACCCGGCATTGAATACCGATGCTCTCTTGCGTGAAGCGCTTGGACACGGCGTCTGTATCACGCCGTCCAGCGTCTTCGATCCCGAGGGCCGAAATTGCCGCTCGGTCCGGATCAATTTCACATTGAACGCGCCCGAAAAACTCGAGGAAGGGGTGCGCCGGCTGGCCGAAGCGACCCGCGCCACCATCGCCCGAGCAGCGTGATTTGAAGGCGAGTGCGGCCTTCGAACATGCCGCAACAGTTGGCGCGGGAGTGCCGGAGGCCTGGCTCAGTGGGTGGTGGCGATATCACCCGACTTGTCGCGGGGATAGGCATAGGCACCGGCTTTTGACGTTCGAAAGCCGCCGCCCGCCAAGGCCTCGGCGAGCTTGACGGCCGCCACCACGCCATCGATGACCGGTACACCGGCTTCACGCGAGAGCCAATCGCACAGCTCCGCCATACCGGCACAGCCAAGAACGATGGCATCGACGCCGTCGTCGCGTATGGCCGCCCGTGCTTCGCTGAGGAGTTTCCGCCGCGCACTTTCCGGGTCGGCCTCCAGCGCGAGAACCGGCAAGTCCACCGAGCGCACGCGGCGGCAGCGCGACGCAGCACCATAGTGCTTCACGAGATCCTCGATCACCGGCACCGACCGCGGCAGCGTGGTAATCACTGCAAAGCGGGTCGCCACCGTCATTGCCACCTGTACCGCCGCTTGGCAGATACCGATGACCGGACCGGTCGCCACTTCGCGCGCGGCCGCCAGACCTGGGTCATCGAAACAGGCGATCACGTGCGCCGATGCACCCCGTTTCTCCGCAACGCGGATTGCCGCCAGCATCGCCGGGACGGCCATCGCCTCGTCCGAGTAGCCTTCGATCGAGACGGGCGTGCCGGTTGCGGTCTCCGCATCGATGACGGAACCTTCCGATCGCACAGCCTCGGCCGCCCGTGCGATCTGCTCGGTCATTGACGCGGTCGAGTTCGGATTGATGACATGGATGCGGATCATTGAGCGGCCCTCTCCGGCCTGGGGTTCACTTGCGCATGTTCCAGAGGCAGGAGGTCCTCCGGCTTTTTAAGTTCGAACTGTCGGTCTGACGTGATGTAATTGTCGGCATGAAGCCGCGCGATCGGCTGATAGGTCTCGGGGTTCGCGTAGCGCCCCTGCGGATCAAGACACCGGTCCTGAATGTGCATGTGCACGACCCTGCCGATGACCAGCACACGCTTGTGATAGTCGAGGATCTGCTCGACCCTGCATTCGAAGCTGCAGGGACTTTCGGCGATGCGGGCGGCATCGATCTGTTCGCACGCTATCGGCGTCAGGCGGGCAAAATCGAGCTCATCGACTTCCGAGGCGAAATTGACGCCACAGACGATCATCGCGTCGGCAAGCGCCATGTCGACCATGTTGACGACGAATTCGCCCGTTCGACGGATGTTGGCGACGGTGTCCTTCTCGTCGCCATTGCCACGGTTCTGGATCCCGAGCACGACCAGTGGCGGCTCATGGGAGAACACGTTGAAGAAGCTCATCGGCGCTGCATTGTTATGGCCGGCGACGGAACGCGTTCCAACAAGGGCGATCGGACGCGGGCCGATGAAGTTGGTCAGCAGTCGATAGCGGTCCGGAGGCGGAAGCGTGGTGAAATCGATGTTCATGTCCGGATCTCCTGGCTGCCTCTTGAAAAACTCATCGCTTCAGCGCTGCGACTGCACACACGCTCGCCGTCGACCACACTGGGGACCGACGGCGATGCGCGGCAAAGCGCGGCCGCGCAGATAGCACCGACACCGGTATATCTCTTTCGGTAGGAACGATCGCTTTTCAGGAAAGCATCGCCGGCTCTCCGGCCGGCAAAACGTACGTTGCGCATGCTGCCCTCCCCGACAGTGCCAATCGCCGATATAGAGCTATATTGCATCCACAATTATGTCAAGATCGTATCCAATAATCGCATACAATCTTGGGGGAAATCGAGATGGACAGGTCAATCTCCAATAGGGTCAGCAAGATTTCTACACGAATCTTGACGAAGAATCAGAAGCTTGACGAGATGGTAGGCGTCGAACGGAATAAGCCAACTCCGCCGCGCGGTCACTGTGGAGACGTGCCTCACGCGGTCGAAGCATCAGATTGATTGCATACGAACTGCGCGCATGCATCTGGGGACGCCCCGCAGCAAAACAAGCAGCGCATCAGAGCGCATTACAGCCCCTCTTCTTTCGCGTAGGTAGCAAGCAGATCCGGCAGGCCGTCCTCGGCGTTGCATTTCAGTAGGGCCCGGGCCGTGATAGCCCCGATATGATGGCCGATCAGTTCGCATGCCTTTTCTCGATCTTTGCGCGTAAGCGCGGCGATCAGGGCGCGGTGTTCGGAGACGGCGCAATCGGAAGAATGGGGACGCCCATAGAGCGACAGAATCATCGAAGAGCGCGAAACGAGTTCCGTGACGTACCGCAGGAGAATCGCGTTTTCCGTCAACCTTGCGAGCAGGACGTGAAACTCTCCAGCGAGCTGAATCGAGATCGCTGGATTGCTGACCCTTGCCTTGTCCTCGGCATCGACATGCGCCTCAAGCTCCTTGATCTTCGGCGGCGTCAGCCTGCCGATCAGGCTATCAACGACCAATGTCTCCAGCGACCGCCGCACCGCGAAGATATCGTGCCCGTCCTCAAGGCTGGGATGACTGACGCAGGCACCCTTGTTCGGACGCAATTCGATCAAGCCCTCGCCGTTCAGCCGGGCCAGCGCCTGGCGCACGATCGTACGGCTCACACCCAGCCGCTCGCCGATCGAATCCTCGGGAAGTTTCGTTCCGGCGGGAAATGCCTGGTCGAGGATTGCGCGCCTAAGGATGCGATAGACCAAGTCCGATTTGGAGGCCGCGGATTTTGAATTGCTATCACTGGGATTGGACGTCATGACGAACCTGAAGAATAGCGGGCGTGCTGTCGAAAGAGACTGCCAAGGGACCGAGCACAGTCAATTATCACCCCCTCCGAAGCGGCAAAAGCGCGGCCTGCCACTGCGGACCGGCCGTTCCTGCGGCTGCCAGCCGACCTTTCGGACGGTCGATCTCCTCTTTCGCTCGCCCGGCTCCCCGCCCCATCGTCATTCGATGATCGGCAGGTCACCCGCCAGTTCGCCACGATCCACGACCACACGACCCCGCCTGATGACGGTGCGTTTGTGCGGGGTCAGCGCGACAGCCTCCGCCAAGGTGCGGGCCGGCACCAGCACCAGATCACCGAAGCGGCCATCTGAGAGACCATAACCGTCGAGCCCGATGGCTTCCGCACCACCGAAGGTACAGACGCGAGCCGCATATTCGAGATCGACATCATTGGCCATTCCATTGCGCTGTGCCAGGTACCGTGCCCGCTCCAGCATGTCGCCATTTCCGTAGGGCTCCCAGGTGCCTTGAATGCCGTCGTTACCGGAAGCGACAGCGAGACCGCTCTCACGCATCAACCTGAGTGGCAATGCGGGCGCCGAAGGGCTCCCGACGGTCATGACGGCAATGCCTTCCGCAGCCAGCCGGCCGATCAAGGCAGCCTGTCGTGAAACATCGAGCATTCCCAGACAATAGCCGTGGCTTACCATCACCCGCCCTTGCAACGACAATGCGCGCGTGCGCTCGATGATCAGTTCGAGACAGAACGCACCGAGGTCACCGGGCTCGTGCAAATGAATGTCGATCGGCTTTGCATGACGATCGGCAAGGGAGAAGATTGCATCGATATGGCGCACCGGATCACGCTCGATGGAAGCGGGATCGATGCCACCGACGATATCGGCGCCGGCCCGCAGTGCCGCATCCATCAGTTCGAGCGTGCCTTCGCGCGGCAGCATGCCACTCTGCGGAAATGCCACGATCTGTACATCGACCAGATCGCGCATCGCCTCGCGCGTTTCGAGGACGCCTTCGATATTGGCAATGCCGATCTCGGTATCGACATCCACATGGCTGCGAATGCTCAAGACGCCGTAGGCAAGCGTCTGCATGATCTGACGGGCAGACTGCCGGCGGGCATTGATGCCGAGTTCGCGCTTGGCGTTGCGATCAGCCAGGATCCGGTGGTTGCGGGTCGGACCGACCCGGTTTTCGAACCAGTCCATGCCGATGAGTGTCTTGTCGAGATGTGTATGGGCTTCGACAAGCCCCGGCAGGGCGACTTGTCCGGCGGCGTCGATCTCGATGGCCACACGCCCGCCATCTGCCGCAACAAACCGGCCGTCGCGGATGCAAAGGTCTTGGAGGGGACCGCCGAAGGGACGGGCATTGCGGATGAGTAGGTCTGCAGTCACCTTGATATCCTCGCTTTTCACGGTGTCAGCTGCGAACGCCCAGTCCTGCGCGGGACATGGCGATCTCAAACGCACGCAACGCACGATCCAGGATCGCATTTTCGTCGTGGCCGACGAGGCGTCGACCACGCATCAGCACCCGTCCACCGACGATGGTCGTGTCCACGTCGGCGCCATTGGCGAAGCGTGCAATGCGCTGCACCGGGGCGTGCGGCGGCCAGAGGTGGGGCTGGCGCATGTTGATAAGGAGGATATCGGCGCGCTTGCCCGCCTCAAGCGAGCCGAGTTCGTCTTCCATCATCAGTGCGCGGGCGCCCTCGATCGTCGCCATCTCAAGCAACTGCAAAGGCGGCAACACCGCATCGTCTCCAAAATGACGTGCGTGGTAGCGGTGCGCCTGGAACAGGTTGCGGAACATGTCGAACGGTCGATCGGGTGCCGCGGCATCGGTGCCAAGCGAAACGGTAACGCCGTCCGCCATCAGTTCCGGAGCCGGGCAACGGCCATAGACCGACATCAGTGCACTCGGATTGTGTGCGACCTTGGCACCGGTTCGCTTCAGCACCGCCCGGTCGGCATCGGTCAGGTCTATGCAGTGGGCCAGAAGCGACCGCTCGTCAAAGAGGCCGAGTCTCGCGTCATTGGCAGTAATGGATCCGTCCCGGTGGCCATCCTGCACCAGAAGGCCTTTTCTTGCGCGCACGCGATCGCGCACCTTGCATGCGATCCTGTATACCGTTTCGTCGCGCAGTTCCTGCTCATCGAATACCGGCAGAGAAAAGACGACCTGCAGCCGCTCGTCGCGTCCGTCCCAGGCGTCGACCAACTCGGTCGCCACATCGATCTGCCGGTCCGGATCGACGACGATGTCGGTATGGGACGTTGACGTATACTGGCGATAGACATGATCCTGTCCGGGACGGTTGGGGCCGACGGCAAGAACCTCACGCACGCCCATGGCGGCGATCGAGGCCAGGTGCGCTTCCGCCGCCTCGGGCGTCTCGCTGCGCATGATATCCGGGCCGCCGCCAAACAGCAGCGCCGCAGTCGTCGTGCCACACTTGATCCTCTCGGCCGCCGACAGCGCTGCTTCTGCCGCCCAGAATTCAGGATCGGTCGCGGTTGCGTAGATTCGCCCGGTCACGGACATCCAGTCTTCGGTGTCGGTGCCCAGCCCCTTGGTCAGCATATGGCCGGCATGGGCATGGGTATCGATCAATCCGGGCATTGCGACCATGCCGGCGGCGTCGATGCGCTCGGCATTCGTTTCTCCAGCAAGGCTTCCGTCGCCGATCTGAGCGATGCGCCCATTCTCGATCAGGATGTGGCCGCGATCGAGAATGTGCCGCCCCGAATCCATCGTAACGATCGTGGCATTTTCAATCAGTAGTGCGTTCGTCATGGAAGGCTCCCTCTCCGGCTGCCGGTTTTGGCGCTCTTTTTTGACAAAGCGCGCCAAATCGACTTTCGCCATCTTGATATTGTTTGCATCAGATGTACACTATTTATGGGAACATTCGTATCCAATAGCAAAGACAATATGTATACGTTAAACGGGAGAAACCAGTGAAGACCTCTATAAAGACCCTTTTGGCCGGACTCGCCCTCATGGCGCCTCTGTCTGCGCCCGCATTTGCCGAGACGCTGCGCTGGGCATCATCCGGCGACGTCATTTCCTACGACCCGAACGCACAGGTCGACAGCTTCACCCAGAGCGTACACCACATGGTTTTCGATCCGCTGGTGCGCCGCAACAAGGACCTGAAGCTGGAGCCGGCACTCGCCACTTCCTGGGAAGTTGTCGAGCCCACCCGTTGGCGCTTCAAGTTGCGCCAGGGCGTGAAGTTTCATGAAGGCCAGCCCTTCAACGCCGACGACGTCGTAGCGACGATCCAGCGCCAGATCGATCCCGGTGCGCGCAACCGCGAGAACCTCTCCACCGTCGTCGGTGTCGAGAAGGTGGACGAGTATACCGTCGACCTGATCCTGCGCGCACCCTATCCGCTGCTCCTCAACGACCTTGCCGCCATCTACATCATGAGCAAGCCGTGGATGGCAGAGCATGACGCATTGAAGCCGGGCAACGCTTCGACTGGCGTCGTCACCTATGCCAGCAACCATGCCAACGGCACGGGCGCCTTCAAGCTGAAGGCCTACGAGCCGGATTCGCGCTCTGTCTTCGAAGTCAACAAGGACTGGTGGGACAAGCCGCAGCACAATCTGGACGAAGTCGAGTTCCGTCCGATCGCCTCCGACGCGACCCGCGTCGCAGCACTGCTGTCGGGTGAAGTCGACATGATTGCGCCGGTGCCGCTGCAGGACATCGACCGCATTTCGGCCACCGATGGGCTGAAGGTCGTCGAAAACCCGTCGCTGCGCACCATCTTCTTCGTCTTCAGCTACCGCCCGGAACTTCACGCGACGCCGGGCCAGCCCAATCCGCTGCGCGATGTGCGCGTACGCCAGGCTCTGTGGCACGCAATCGACACCAACACGATCCAGAAGCGCCTGATGCGCGGCAAGTCGCGCACGGCCGGCATGCTCGTCGCACCGGCGGTGACCGGTTACGACGAATCGATCGACGTGCCGCTGCCCTATGATGTCGCCAAGGCCAAGGCTCTGCTCGCCGAGGCCGGCTATCCGAACGGCTTCAAGACTGGCCTCGCCTGCCCCAACGACCGCTACATCGCCGACGAGCAGATCTGCCTTGCAGTTGCCTCCATGTGGGCGCAGATCGGTGTCCAGGCCAATGTCAGCGTCGAGAGCAAGACGACCTATTTCCCGAGGACCGACAAGGGCGAGTTCGACGTCTACCTTCTCGGTTGGGCTTCGCTGCCGCCGATGGACGGGTTCAGCCCGCTGCAAGCGCTGCTGGCAACCAATGACGGCACCTTCGGCGGCAGCAACGCCGACGGCTTGTCCAACCCTGATATCGACAAGCTGGCTCATGCCGCCGCAAGCGAGCTTGACGAGACCAAGCGCGTGGAGATGCTGAAGGATGCCTTCCGCATCACCCATGACCAGGTGCTCTACCTGCCGCTGCACCAGCAGCCGGTCGCCTGGGCAATGAGCAGCAAGGTCGACATGCCGCAGTTCCCGGACGAGTACGTGCGTCCGTGGTTCGCGCAGATAAAGAAGTAAGTCGGGATACTCCCGAGGCCGGTCCTGGCGCGCGCAAGCGGGCCGGGACTGGACCGCAAACCGGGTCAACCCCTCCAGGACCGGAAACGGCGCGGAGGACGCGGGAGCGCACAACCCGGTGGCCGCCCTTTGGGCAAGATCGCTCCCCGTAAGGACTATCCGATGATCAGACTTCTTTCAGTCAGGCTGCTTCAGGCTATCCTCGTGATGGTCGCGGTGACGGCCATAGCCTTCATCATGTTCCGCTTCGTCGGCGACCCCGTCGCCTCGATGGTTCGCGAGGGCGCGACCCAGGCAGAAAAGGATGCCGTGCGCGCTGCGCTCGGCCTCGACAAGCCGGTAGTCACCCAGTTCGTCAAGTTCGTAGGCCAGGTGCTGACCGGCGATCTCGGCACAAGCTATCGCTACCAGCAGCCGGTCACGACGCTGCTGCTCAGTCGCCTTCCCGCCACGCTGGAACTGGTGATCGTTGCCACAGTGCTGGCCCTGTCGCTCGGCATCCCGCTCGGCGTGCTCTGCGCACTGAAGCCGCACGCCTTCTTCTCGCGACTGACCCAGTCAGCAACCCTCGTCGGCATCTCCATGCCCACCTTCGTCACCGGCCTGCTGCTGATCCTGGTCTTCGCCGTGAACCTCAGATGGCTGCCATCCTCCGGACGCGGCGATCTCGTCGATATCGGGTTCTGGCAGACGGGCTTCCTCTCGCTCTCGGGCCTGAAGTCCCTGATCCTGCCGTCGATCACACTGGCATTGTTCCAGCTAACACTGATCATGCGGCTTGTGCGGTCCGAAATGATCGACGTCCTGTCGTCGGACTACATTCGCTTCGCCTTCGCGCGCGGCCTGCCCAGGACCTATATCTACGGCCGCCTCGCGCTGCGCAACGCATTGATGCCGGTCGTTACCGTCACGGGCCTGCAGATCGGCCAGCTCATCGCGTTCGCGATCGTCACCGAGACGGTGTTCCAGTGGCCCGGCATGGGCCTGCTGTTCACGAACGCCGTCGGTTATCCCGACGTGCCGGTGCTGGCCGCCTATCTCCTCTTCGTGGGCTTCCTGTTCGTGATGATCAACATGATCGTCGACATTCTCTACACCTTCATCGATCCGCGCCTGAGGACACGATAATGGCCACGCAATCCCTGATGCGCCGGCTTCCGCCGGTTTCCGTGATGATCGCCGGTGTGGTGCTCGTCGTCATGCTGATCCTCGTGATCTTCGCCCCGATGATCGCGCCGATGGACCCGCGCGACGTCTCGTCCTATTCGCTGATGGACATGGAGATCCCCCCTGTTTTCATGGAGGGCGGTGATTCCCGCTTCCTGCTCGGCACCGACAACCAGGGACGCGATCTCGTCTCCGTCATTCTCTTCGGTTTGAGGATCTCCGTCATCATCGGTCTCGGCGCAGTGGTCTTTGCGGCCGTGCTCGGCGTCGTACTCGGCCTCGTTGCCGGCTTCTTCGGCGGCGTGGTCGATGGCGTCGTGATGCGCATCGCCGATGTCTTCGTCAGCTTCCCGACCATTCTCGTAGCGCTGCTCATCAGCGGCATCGCCCGCGCGCAGCTTAGCGCCGATACGATGCTCGCCTGGGCGCCGCTGGTGCTCATCTTCTCGATCGCCATCAACGAATGGGTGCAATATGCGCGAACCGTGCGCGCCTCGACCATGGTGGAGATCGCGCGAGACTATGTGCGCGCCGCCAAGGTCATCGGCCTGCCGTCCGCTCGCATCATGGGCCGCCATATCCTGCCGAATATCATGAGTTCGGTGATGGTCATCGCCACGATCAACCTTGCCGGCGCGATCCTGACGGAGGCGACGCTTTCCTTCCTTGGTGCAGGCATGCCGCCGACCTATCCCTCACTCGGCACTTTGATCCGCATCGGCAACCAGTTCCTGTTTTCCGGTCTCTGGTGGATAGCCGTGATGCCGGCGACGGTGCTGGTGATCCTCGTGCTGGCCGTCAACGTGATCGGCGACTATCTGCGCGACCATTTCAACCCGAAACTGATGGCGAGATGAGATGACCGAAACAACGCGCCCCGTCCTCGACATCCGCAATCTTCGTGTCGAGTATCCCCTGGCCAACGGCAGCACGCTGACGGCCGTCAAAGACATTGACCTCACGATCCGCCCCGGGGAAATCCACGCCCTCGTTGGCGAATCCGGCGCCGGCAAGACCACTGTCGGCAATGCGCTGATGGGTCTGCTTCAGGCACCAGGCAAGATCGCCGCCGGCTCGATCGTCATTGCCGGCAAGGAGATCAACCTTCGCACCGGTCGTACCGAGGGCATCGTGCCCGGGCGCGACGTCGGCGCGATCTTCCAGGATCCGATGACGAGCCTCAACCCGCTCTTCACGGTGGAAAGCCAGCTTTGCGAGGGCATGCTCACGCACCTGAAGCTTTCCGCCAGAGAGGCGAAGGCCCGCGCGCTGGAATTGATGAAGGCCGTCGGCATTCCGGAGCCTGAACGCCGGCTCGGCAGCTATCCGCACCAGCTTTCCGGCGGTCAGCGTCAGCGCGTGGTCATTGCCACGGCGCTTGCCTGCAATCCGCAACTGATCGTTGCCGACGAACCGACGACGGCGCTCGACGTCTCGGTGCAGGCCCAGATCCTCAAGCTCATCCGTGACCTTGCCGATGAGCGGGGCGTCGGCGTGCTGCTCGTCACCCACAATATGGGCGTCGTTGCGGAGATCGCCGACCGCGTCACCATCATGCAGAACGGTGCGGTCGTGGAAAGCGGCCCGACCCGTGAGGTGCTGACGGCACCCAAGGCGCCCTATGCCCGCACGCTGATCGCGGCCGTACCGCCGATCGATACGCGCCTCGATCGCCTGCCGGTGCCGAGCGAAGAAACGCAGGTGACGCTCGACGCGCGCGCTTCGGTGCGCCGCAAGAGTGCAAAGAGCGAGACCGGCAGTCGCGACGAGGTGGTGCTCTCGGTGCGCGATCTCGCCGTGGAGTATGGCGGGCGCGGCTTGCTTCGCAAGGCAGCGGCCTTCAAGGCCGTCAAGGGCGTCTCGTTCGATGTCCGGCGCGGCGAGATTTTCGGCCTCGTCGGCGAATCCGGCTGCGGCAAGACCACGGTTGCCAATACCATCGCCGGTCTCGTCACCCAGAGCGCCGGCTCCATCGATTTCCAGGGAACGGCGCTCGGCGCCCGACGCGAGAAATCGATCCGCCAGTCGCTTCAGATGGTGTTCCAGGATCCATACTCGGCGCTCAATCCGCGGCTGCGCATCAACGCTGCTATTGCTGAACCGATCCTCTTCTACAAGCTGGCCTCCAATGCCGAGGAAGCCCGGCAGGACGCCAAGACGCTGCTCGAAGCAGTCGGCCTTCCCGCCGACGCCGGCGCGCGCTTCGCGCACGCCTTCTCCGGCGGCCAGCGCCAGCGCATCGCCATTGCCCGCGCACTCGGGCCGCACCCGTCGCTGCTCATCTGCGACGAGCCGACCTCGGCGCTCGACGTCTCGGTGCAGGCACAGCTCCTCAACCTTTTGAAGGATCTGCGCGACCTTGCCGGTCTTTCCATGCTGTTCATCAGCCATGACCTCGCCGTGATCCGCCAGATGTGCGACCGCGTCGCCGTGATGAAGGCGGGAGAGATCGTCGAGCTTGCGGATACCGAGACCCTCTTCACCACGCCGAAACACGAGTACACGCGCGAGCTTCTCCGCCTTGCCCCTTCCGTCGAGCGCATTCTGGGGCGGGAACTGGCTTCGGCCTAGCAGTGGCGGACATAGACCAATACGGATTTCCCGCATCTCGCCGGCCAGGGCCGGCGGGATCGGGGGCCGATCACCGACACCCCAGTCAGCATGCCGCTGGCCTGACTGGACTGATCGCCCTGGAGCTCATGCCCATCGCGAAAGATTGATGCGCCACCGCGCAAGTGCCCTCCGGGGCCTCAAAAACAAGAAGAAGACGTAAAGGAAATACCCGATCATGCCCAAATCATCAGAGCCCACGACGGGCCGCCAATGGATGCTGCTCATTCTCGTCGTGCTGGTCGCCGTCAACCTTCGGCCGTTTCTCACCGCTCCGGGGCCAGTGCTGGCCGAGATCGTCGCCGATACCGGCATGGGATATGGCAGTCTGGCGCTGCTGACACTGCTGCCGATGATGCTGATGGGCGTGGGCGCCTTCATTTCCCCCTCGCTGCAGGCCATGATCGGCACGCGGCGCGGAATTCTCATTGCCATGCTGGTGCTGGCGGCCGGCTCGCTGCTCCGGCTCGTCGCACCGGGTGGCGTGGCCCTGGTGATGACGGCTGCACTTTGCGGCGCCGGCGTCGCCTTCATCCAGGCCGCTTTCCCCGGAATCATCAAGGCCGAGTTTCCGCGCAGCATACCCGTCGTTACCGGACTTTACTCCGCGGTCCTGATGGGTGGCGGGGCGCTTGGCGCACGGCTGACGCCATTCCTCGTCAGTGCCGGTTACGGCTGGCGCCCGGCCCTTGCCTGGCTTGCGGCCCCCGCGATCGTCGCTCTCGGCGCCGCGTGGCTGATCCTGTCGGATTCGCGCAGCGAGCGGCCGGACAAGGCTCTAACCGGCCGGCTGCTCCGCCGTCCCCGGACCTGGACGCTGATCATCGCCTTCGGCCTGGTCAACGCCGGCTACTCCTCCGCCGTTGCCTGGCTTGCGTCCTACTACCAGTCACTCGGCTGGAGCAGCGGCGACAGCGGCAACCTTGTGGCGCTGATGGCGATCTGTCAGGCCGCTGGCGCCCTTGGCCTCCCGGTCCTGGCCCGGCACAACATCGATCGCCGCGCCTTCCTGCGGTTGACGCTGGCCATGCAGGCGGTCGGCTTTGCCGGCCTTGCGTTCCTGCCGGAGGCAGCGCCCGCGATCTGGGTTGGCCTCTGCGGAGCCGGCCTCGGCAGCAGCTTCTCGCTGGCGATCGTCACCGCCCTCGACCACCTGCCGCGGCCGCAAGAGGCCGGCGTACTGGTGGCGTTGATGCAGGGCGGCGGCTTCCTGATCGCGTCGCTCGGCCCCTTTGCCACGGCGTTTCTGCACAACATCAGCGGCAGCTTCGCTCCCGGATGGACGCTGCATCTGGCCTGCGTTATCGGAGTGTTCTTCCTCTACATGCGCTTCAACCCGTCACGTTACGCGCAGGCCATGCAGTCGCCCGTCTGAGACATTGCCCTCGAAAGGGTGCGGCCTTGCCTCGCTTCGCGCGTGCTGGCCGCATCTTGCCGGCCCACGCGCGCGGGCACGAAGGGCGCTTCCTGGCGCCTGACTTTTCGAGAACCGACTTTTGGGGTCGCCGCTGTTGCCGTGATCCAAACGCCAAATCACTGGACAGCTCGCCGATTTGTATGCAATTCGAAGAAATAATTGCGACGACTTGGAGTGAACCGAATGGCAAAGAAAGAGAGCGAAGGAGGTGGCGGCCGCGCTCATGCCGTTCATCGCGTCCTGAAACGCGCGATCCTCGATCAGGCGCTGTCTCCGGGATCAAAGCTGCCCGAAGATTCGATCGGCGAACGATTGGGTGTCAGCCGAACCCTGGTGCGCGAGGCGCTGGTCCGCCTCAGCGAGGAGGGGCTGGTGGAACTCAGGCCGAACAGGGGCGCCGTGGTTGCACGACCGACGCTCGAGGAGGGCCGCAATCTGTTCCTGACCCGAATGGCGCTGGAACGGCTGGTGGTCGAGACGCTTTCGGGAAAACTCACGCGCGAGCAGATCGACGTTCTCTCGTCTCATATCGCCGCCGAGGAGGCCGCGAAGAAAGAGCGAGCTCAATCGATCCGGCTAGCCGGAGAATTCCATACGCTGCTGGCGCAGATGACGAACAATACCAGCCTCATCCGCTACGTGAACGAACTGGTCGCCCGCAGTTCCCTGATCCTCGCGCTCTACGGCCGGCCGCATTCATCGGAATGCGCCGTGTCGGAACACCAGGACCTGCTGGACAAATTGATTGCCGGCAAGACCGACGAGGCGGCGGCCCTCATGGCGCATCACCTCGATTCGGTGACGACCCGTGCACTGCTTCCGACCGACGGCGACAGAAACATCAAGGAAGTGCTCTCCGCCTACGCCGTGGCAGAGGGCCTGGCCTAGGCAAGGTGCGGCGCTCCCGGAGGATATCCGGGAGCCTTGCAGGCTGGTCCGGCGCGCGAACCATCTCCTAGACATCGGGGCTATCGGCCCTTGCGTCACTTCGACTGTGAACGAGGCGGCCACTGCCGCCTCGCGATGACAAGCGCTGTCGTGGCACGCAAGCGCCCAACTCGTCAGGCTTCGCCAACCCCACCCGACACGAGACGCCCCTTGTGGAACGTCGCAGTTCTCTCCGGCACGCGGGCGACCGCCTCCGCCGAGCAGCTTGCTCCGACGAGCGTGAACGAGGCCTCGTCGCCGACGTTCGGCCAGGCGCGCTTGCCCTTGTCGTCGAGCGGCAGGATGCCTCCGGTGGCAATGGACATCGACCGCGAGAGGCGGAACTCGTCCGACCCGCGATAAAGCTGCGCGTAGAGATACGCCTTCTCCAGCATGTCGCCGCTGCCGAATGGCGACCAGTGGTCGATCACGCTATCGGTTCCGGTCATGACAAAGACCCCCTTCTCGGCCAGCTGCGGCAGGGGCATCACCAAACCGATCGGCACCGTCGAGGCAATCGAGATCTTTTGTTCCGCCAGCCGCATGGCGGTCTCTTCCAGAGCCTCAGGAGCAAGCGTGCTCAGCGCGAAGGCGTGGCTGATCGTCACTTTTCCGCGCAGAGCGGGATTCTTCTCGACGGTGTCGATCATGTAGTTGACCGCGGCAACGCCGGCCGGGCTGGTTTCGTGCAGGTGGATATCCACCCCTTTGCCGGCATCGAGCGCGATCTGGAACATGGCGTCGAGCGATTTTTCCATCGCACCGTCGACATTCGTCGGATCCAGGCCACCAACATATTGAACGCCCATCTGCATCGCTTCGCGCATCAGGCCATCGACCTTGGAGTGAAGCAGGCCGTGCTGCGGGAAAGCGACGATTTCGCACACGAAATCATCGCGATGGTATTCCAACGCCTGCTGCAGGTGTTCGAGGCTCTTGAGACCGCTGACCGGGTCGATGTTGCAATGGCTGCGGGCGACGGTGCTTCCCTTGGACTGCAAAAGGGCGATCAGCCCCTCGGCGCGTTCACGCGAGGTCGGCAGCAACTGAGGCAGCAGCTTCTCTTCGAGCGCGATCATGTCCATGATGGTCTTGCCCTGACGCGGGCGCGGCGCCTGCCACGGACCACCATAAAACGTCTTGTCGAGATGGATGTGCATATCGCGCATCTGCGGCAGCAACAGTTGCCCATTCGCCTGATAACGCGGCACGCCCTCGGGCAGGTTCGCATTTTCCGGATGCAGAGCGACGATCGCGCCGTCCTTGATCTCCAGGCCGTAGAGCGCGGTCCGGGTGGCGACGACGACATCGCCGTCATATTCGAACCCTTCCTCCAGTCGCACGCCGGTCAGGACGTAATGGCGATCCGCGAGCGTCTTGGTGTTCGTCTCGCCGACGCTCTTGCCCGCGCTGGCCGATGCCTCGCGAACCGCCCCACCGGACAACCCAGCGACAGCGCACGCCGTAGTCAGCGACCCGGTGCGGCTGAGAAAGGTCCGGCGGCTTTGCGGTAGCATCTGTTCCAACATTTTTGCCTCATCATGGATTGGTTAGAGCCGCCAATTTACCGAACGGCGGCACGGCATGGCAGCGACATTTGCCAATGCTGGCTATTCGATTTGCCAATGCGAGCGGACAACATCACGGCATTCACGAATAGCAAAGGGGTGCGCCCCGTCGCTACCGCCTGAGGTCGCAATACTCGATGAGACGTTTCGCCAGCGCCAGTGCTGCAGGGCTGGCATCGTCGCGGTAAAACAGCGCCAGTTCGAAGTCATCGACGGACGGCAGACGTTCAGCCGCGCCCAGCACGCGGTGGGAAGGCAGCCGGCAGCTCGCGGGCAGCAAGCTGACACCAAGCCCGGCAGCGGAGGCGGCAGCGAGCGCTGCCAGGCTGGCGCTGCTGTAGCTGATGCGCCAGCGAATGCCGAGGGTATCGAGCGCCTGACACAATTCCTCTCGATAAAGACCGTTGAGCGGGAACACAGCCAGGGGCACTGGCACCTGTTCGATCGCCGGGCGCACAAGACTATCCAGCCACAGCAGGGGTTCCGGCCTCGCCGCGCGCGGCTGTTGCTTGCGGCGCTGCTTGACGAGGATGAGATCGAGCTCCCCGTCTCTATAGGCGTGTTGCAGATCGGCGCTGAGCCCGCTCGTCACGTCCAGTCGCAAGTGCGGATGCTGGCTGTTGAAAGACGCGAGCAGATCGGCCGTCGGCACCATGAAGTCTTCGGGCATCCCCAAGCGCAGCACGCCGTCACGCCAGGGGCCAGCCAGGGCATCATGCGCCTCTTCGTTCAGCGCGATGATACGACGCGCATAGCCCAGCAACTTGACGCCCTCTTCCGTCAGCTGCACCAGATGCGACGAGCGCTCGAAAAGCGCTTTCCCGAGCATTTCCTCCAGCCGGCGAATTTGCTGACTGACCGTCGACTGGGAGAGGTTTACCCGCTCGGCGGCACGGGTGAAGCTGTTGCTTTCGCAAATGGCCACAAAGCTCAGCAACAGCTGGGGATTGAACATGGGATAGCGGTTCATTCTTCCCCCAAATGCACTGGAACCGGTTGCTGGCGAGGATGACGGCTCCGACTGGAGCGTGACGGTGCGATCCCCGGGGCGTTCCAGTTCACGCGTCGCACCATGCTTGAATGCGCTGAATTTATTACATTGTATACAATCTGCGTGCAAAGAGAAAAGTGCAGGCTTCACCCCGGGGGCGATGGCCGCCCTTTGCCTTCACCAGCGCGATAAACCATAGAGCCCGCCAAGATTGCACCCAATGAGCTCATGAGGGACCGTTGCATTCGAGGCGGAACTTAGCACCTGCTACCATTCTCCAACGCAATGCTTTCCATCGGTTTTCTTAATTTCCGAACCGTCGAGATGTCGCGGTCTCCGGTCGCGAATTGCGCAATGCGGCAGCGGCGAAATCCGCATTGACACCCCAGACGCCGCAACGAGCAGCCACCTCTCGCAAAAAGAGATCCAGCCCCTCGGCGACTGGCTGCCTGGAAAGGTGCGATGCAATGATTGAAGACCTTGAGGGCGCCATGCGTTCCGACACTATCGCGAGCGGGCGTTCTTCGTCATCCGCGCCTCGCGCCGGCTTCCTGGCCCGGATCGCGTCGTCCCTTATCCTTTATCCAGGCTACCGAAGACTCTGGATATCCAACCTTTTCTTCTTCGGCGGTGTCTGGACACAGACGCTCGTGCTCGGCTGGCTGGTGTTCGAGACCACCCGTTCGGAGTTTTCCGTCGCCCTCTTCACCGCGGCAAGGTTGGGCCCGATGATGTTCGGTCCGCTCGCCGGCGTGATCTCGGACCGCTTCGACCGGCCGAGGCTGCTTTTGGTTGCGTCAGGCTGGGCCTTTGCCGTCCTCAGCGCGATCGCGCTGCTGGTGGCACTCGACAAGATATCCTTCTGGGGCCTGGTCTTTGGTGGCTTCTGCATTGGCCTGGCGCAATCTCCGTCTCAGCCGGCACGGTTCGCACTGGTCGCCGATCTCGTCGATCGCGAAAAGCTCAGCAACGCCAATGCTCTGAACTCGCTTGTGCTGAGCATGACGCAGATGATCGGTCCCGCGCTTGGGGGAACGATGATCGTCGCATTCGGCGCTGCCTCGGCGCTCGCCATCTCCGCCTGCTGGTATCTCGTTTCGTTCATAGCGCTCTGGCCGATGCGGAACCTGAAGAACAGCCGCCAGCAGCATCGAGGAGAAGACTTCGCGAGCCTCGTGGCGGCAGGCTTTCGCACCATCTCCGGGAACGTCCTCCTTAGGTCCGTCCTGGGTGTCACGTTCTTGGCCAATATTCTGTTGTGGCCTATCTACCAGGGCTTCATGCCTGTTATTGCCAAGGAACATCTGGGTCTGACGCCACAGGGGCTCGGCTTGCTGCTGGCATGCGCGGGCACCGGCAGCCTGGCCGGCGCCCTCGTCATCGCCAGCCTCGGGGACTTCCGCTACAAGGGCGGCCTCTTTCTGGTCGGCACAGCGGTTTGGGGCGGCCTTTGGGCTGTCTTCGCCCTGTCGTCCACGATGCCTTTGTCGTTTGTTCTCATGGGGCTGATCGGATTTTCGGCATCGCCGTTCGGCGTCCTGCAGACCACGCTCATGCTCATGATGACGGAACCGCACGTACAGGGGCGTGTGATGGGCATTCAGGAGTTGACGATCGGCGTCATGCCGGTTTCGGGCCTGGTTCTCGGCGCGGCGGCGGAAGTCTTCGGCATTGCCAATGTGGCGCTGGTCAGCGGGACGCTGCTGGCCATTTCACTTGCAATCTTGGCTCTGCGCGTTCCGGAACTGCTCCGCTACAGCGGCCACAACACCTGAACGCGCCAACGGAAGCTTGCCCTCGCGAAGGAACACCGTTCAGCGAGCTTCCGTTGAGAGCGCGATGCACCCAGCCATATTAGGCGTCAACGGGATCGGCGGCTAGCGGCTTCCACGAATGCGTCAAAGACGCGTGCGCCCGGATGGCTTTCGGCGTCCAGCATCTCCGGGTGCCATTGGAGCCCCATGGCAAAGGACTGCGAGCCGACCTCGATCGCTTCGACCACTCCATCCGGGGCTCGCGCCGCAACGGTCACGGCGTCGGAGACCTCCACGATCGCCTCGCGATGAAACGTGTTCACGGCGAATGTCTCGGCGCCGAAGATACCAGCCATTCTGGTGCCCGCGACGACACGGACATCATGCGAGAAATTGGCCTGGTCGTGATTGAGCGCGCCAGGCCACGACGAATGGACATCGGAAACCATCCGGCAGCCGTTGAGGCAGCCGAGCATCTGCATGCCGTTGCAGATGCCGAGCACAGGCTTGTCGCGCGCAAGGAAGCTTTCCATCAATGCCATATCGACGGCAAGGCGATCCGATGGCGGGTACTGGGATTGGTCTCCTTCGACATACCAGCTCTTCGGAAAATTGATGCGGCCGCCGACGCTTAAGAACCCATCAAACTCCTCGACGACCTGCTCGACGAGATCGGGAATATACGGGATGCCGAAGGCAAAGGCGCCGGCGCGGCGGATCGCGGAGAAGTAATTCCTCGAGGTGTCGTAACGTCCGCCACCTGAACTGGTGTTTTCATCCATGATCACGGCGATCTTCGGCATGCTTTTCATCGTGTTCATCCTAGATTTCAGAGATTCCACGCTCGAACGTCGGCCAACCTAGCCTATCCTTGCCGCAGGACGGAACGGGGCTTGTCTGACCGCGTCCCCGATTATGCCAAAGCCATCCGAACCCTATGGTTCCCGCCGATCTCGATCAGTTCGGATCGAACAGGGGCGGTAAAGACATCCGGCGCGGTGCTGCCATCGGAAACGAAGCGGCGGCCGGCAAGTTGCGGCACGGTGGCGTCGCTCCCCTGCATGGCCGCCGGCTTCAGCGCCGCATCCGGGTCAGGAATGGCGGCGATCAGGCGGCGCGTGTAGGGATGGGTGGGCGCTTCGAAGATCTCGCGCCAGCCGCCCTCTTCCACAACTTCGCCGAAATACATAACCAGCACCCGGTCGCTCATGTGCTCCACCACGCTCAGATCGTGGCTGATCATCAGATAGGAGAGGCCGAGTTTTTCCTGAAGGTCGAGCAGGAGGTTGATGATCTGCGCACGGATCGACACGTCGAGGGCCGAGACCGGCTCGTCGAGCACGACGATCTCAGGCTCGAGGATCAGCGCGCGGGCGATGCCGATGCGCTGGCGCTGGCCCCCGGAGAATTCGTGCGGATAGCGCCCTGCCTGTTCGGGCGTCAGGCCGACATTCTTCAGCATCGCCTCGATGCGGCTCTCAATTTCCGAAGCGGCGGTGATGCCGTGCAGCCGCAGCGGTGCGGCGAGCGAGGTGCGCACGGACTGGCGCGGGTTGAGCGAGGCATAGGGGTCCTGGAACACCATCTGCACCGCTTTCGCCCTGTCCATCCGGTGCGGCGCGCCGGCTCCCGCGAGCGGCTGACCGCGATAGCGGATCATGCCCTCGGTCGGCTCCTGCAGTCCGAGGATGGAAAGCGCCGTCGTCGATTTGCCGCAGCCGGACTCGCCGACGATCGACAGGCATTCGCCCTTGGCGAGTTCGAAGCTGATGCCGTTGACGGCGTGGAGCGTGCGCCGTCCTTTGCCGAGCAAGCCACCGCCGGAAATCGGGAAACGGACGTGGAGATCATCCACCTGCAGCAGCGGAGCGGTCATGTCTGGCTCCCTTCCAGTTCACGTGGCGCGATGAAGCGGCTCTCGGTCAGCTTCGAGCGATCGGCGATGATGCTGTCGATATCGACGAGCCGCTGCCGCCCATGTTCGCTGCGGCTGCCAAGGCGCGGCAGTGCGCCGAGCAAGCCGCGGGTATATTCATGCCGCGGGCTTTCAAAGAGCGCCCGCGTCTCGTTTTCCTCAACAAGGCAACCCGAATACATCACGCCGACGCGCTGGCAGATGCTGGCGATGACGCCGAGGTCGTGACTGATGAAGAGAACCGCCGTCCCGCGCGCCGCGCAGAGTTCCTTGATGAGGCGCAACACCTCGGCCTGTACGGTCACATCGAGTGCCGTCGTCGGCTCGTCGGCGATCAAAAGGTCCGGACTGCAGGCAAGCGCCATCGCGATCATCACGCGCTGGCGCAGTCCGCCGGACATCTGATGCGGGTAGTTCTTGGCACGGCGATCCGGGTTGGGCACGCGGACATTCCCTAGCGCCTCGACAGCGAGCTTTTCAGCTTCCGCCCAGCTTTTTCCCTGATGCAGCACGAACATTTCCGCGATCTGGCGTCCGACCGTCGAAAGCGGGTTCAACGCGGTCATCGGTTCCTGGAAGATCATGGCGATGCGATTGCCGCGCAGGCGCCGCATTTCACGCTTCGGCAGCGCCAGCAGGTTCTGCCCCTTGAACAATATCTCGCCACCGGTAACGGCGAGCGGTCTTTTCAAGAGCCCCATGACAGCGAGCGATGTGACCGATTTTCCGGAACCGGACTCGCCGACGAGACCATAGGCTTCGCCGGGCATGATCTGGAAGGAGACGCCCTTGAGCAGCGGATGGTGACTGGAGCGGCCAAGCGAAACGCCGAGGCGCAGGTCCCTGATGTCGAGAAGCGGCTGAGTCATGGCTTGCGCGTCCTCATATGCGGATCGAGGCTGTCGCGCAGTCCATCGCCGAGAAGGTTGAAGCCGAGCACCGAGAGGAAGATGGCAAGGCCGGGGAAAAGCGCTGCCCAGGGCGCGAGCTGGATGAGCTGGCGGGCGTCAGTCAGCATCGAACCCCAGCTCGGGAACGGCGGCTGGATACCGAGCCCGAGGAAGGAGAGTGCCGCTTCCGACAGCACTGCCGACCCCATGCCGAGCGTCGCCATGACGAGGATCGGCCCCATCATGTTGGGCAGGATCTGCGTGAACATGATGCGCAGGTCGCCATAGCCGAGAGTCTGGGCCGCCTGCACATAGCCCTGCGATTTCAGCGAAAGCGTCGAGGACCGGGCAATGCGGCAGGTCCAGCTCCAGTTGGTGAGGCCAAGCGCGATCAGCAGCGACGGCAAGCCTGGGCCGAGCACCGCCATCACGGCGAGCGCGAAGATCAACGAGGGGATGGCGAGCATGACGTTGGTCAGACCGTTCACCAGATCGTCCCACCAGCCGCCCCAGTAACCAGCGGTCATGCCGAGCGTGACGCCGATGATCGAGTTGATCACCTGCGATACGATACCGACGGTCAGCGAGATCTGCGCGCCGTAGAGAATGCGGGTATAGACGTCCCGTCCCTGCCCGTCCGTGCCGAACCAGAAGGTGGCGTCCGGCGGCAGTTCGGAGTTCATCAGGTCCGCATCGAGCACCGGGTCGAAGGGCGCGATCCAATGGGCAAGGACACCGGCGAAGATGACGAGCGCAGTCAGCGTCGCGCCGAGCCAGAAGTTGAAGCCGAGGCGCACGGGCGTCACTCCTGCTTGATGCGCGGATCGATCGCGGCATAGACCAGATCGACGGCGGTGTTGATGATCAGGAACCACAGCACGATGACGAGGATCGTGCCCTGCACCACGGGAATGTCGCGGATCGCCACGCTATCGACCAGCAGCGAACCGATCCCGGGCCAGGCGAAGAGCTTTTCGATGACGACCGCTTGGCCGATCAGCGAACCGAACTGCAGACCGATGGTGGTGACGATCAGCACCAGCGCATTGCGCGCCACATGCCAGCGCACGACCTTCGCCTCGCTCATGCCCTTGGAGTGGGCGGTGCGGATGAAATCGGCGTTCAACACGTCGAGCACGCCCGCCCGCGTGGTGCGCGCGAGCAGCGCCAGCGGCGTGACGCCGAGGGTCACGGCCGGCAGGATAAGGTTCCGCAATGAGCCGTCACCATAGCCGAAACTGGGCAACCAGTTCAGTTGCAGCGCAAAGAGATACATCATCAACAGGCCGAGCCAGAATTGCGGCATGGAAAGGCCCGAAACCGCACCGATCATCGTCACGGTGTCGAGGATCGAACCGGGCCGGAGTGCGGCGAGAGAGCCGAGCGGCACGCCGACGACAATGGCAAAGACCATGGCGGCGACGGCAAGCTGAAGCGAGGCACCCATGCGGTCGTTGATGAGGTCGATGACCGGCTGGCGCGTGCGGAAGCTGGTGCCGAGATCAAACCGCGCGAGATCCGTGACGTAGGTCACGAAGCGCTCCATCAGCGGTTTGTTCAGACCGAATTCCTCGTTGAGACGAGCGATCATTTGCGGATCGGCGGCACGTTTGCCGTCAGCAAAGAGGCTGGCCGCGAAGGTACCGGGAACGACGGAGAAGATAACGAAGATCAGCAGCGCCACCACGACGATCGTCGGGACGACCTGCAGAATGCGGCGCAGGGTAAAACGAAGCATGAGCGGTTCCATTTTGGCCACCCGGACGGGTGGGACAACTGATGCGTGGGGCGGCCGAAGCCGCCCCGAACCTCTCAGGGCTTATTTGCGTGCGTCCGGAGCCGTATCGTCGATCCAGATCTCGTCGTAGGGCTGGACCGCCAGTTCCGTCGCGTTCGGAACAAGGCCGTGGATCCATGGCTGGTAGGCCATGACTGCCTTGTTGTAGTTGAAGAACCAGACCGGCGCATCGTCCTGCACGATGTTGTTGGCCTGGCGGAGCAGATCGCTCTGCTTGGCCGGGTCGCGTTCCTGTTGGGCCGCCTCATAGAGCTTGTCGAAATCCGGGCTCGAATAGCTCGCGTAGTTGCAGGCCGACTGCGCCGTCTTGGAATAATAGCAACGCAGGGCGTTCAGCGGATCAGGACCGGACAGGTTCGACCAGATGAAGGCCTGGAAGTTGTTCGACGTCACGGCGTCGCCAAGGGCCGAGCTTTCGACCGGCTTCGGCTTCACGGTGATGCCGACCTTCTTCAGCATCGGCAGAATGGCTTCCACGATCGGCACGCCCCAGCTTTCGTTCGGGCTCGCCGTCACTTCGAATTCGAAGCCATCGGCATAACCGGCTTCGGCCAGCAGAGCCTTCGCCTTGTCCGGATCAAAGGCGTAAGGCGCCTTGTCCTTGTCGAAGGCAGGCGAAGACAGCGGCAGCCAGCCTGAAGCGGGGTATGCCTTGTTCTTCACGAGCCTTTCGATGATCAGCGGCGCGTTGATCGCATGGTTGATCGCCTGGCGGACCCGCTTGTCCTTGAACGGTTCGAAGGCCGGGTTGAAGCCGATGTTGCGCGTATAGACCTCGGCGACTTCGAGCAGGTGATCCTTGAGGGCTTCCTCACCCTGATAGGCCTGGTACTGGGTGGGACCGAGGATCGAGACGTCGATCTCCTTGTTGCGGAAAGCCACGTCGCGCGCGGCATCCTCGGCCATCAGCACGATGTTGATGCGGTCGAGGTAGGGCTTGCCCTCCTCGTAGTACTTGTCGAACTTCTCGACGACGACCTGCGAACCCGGGACGTGCTCCTTGAAGACGAAGGCGCCGAGGCCGACGGGGGTCTTGGCGAAGCTCGATTCATCCTCGACGTTCGATGGATAGATCACCGTCGTATTCTGCATCAGCGGGAAGCCGGGATTGATCGGTCCGGTATAGGTGATCTCCAGCGTGTGGTCGTCGATCTTCTTGAGACCGGAAATCTCCTGTGCCTTGCCGGCAATGAACTCTTCCGCGCCCTTGATGACGGCAATGTAGCTCGCGCCCGGGAAGGCGTTCTTCGGGTTGGCGATGCGCTTGTAGCTGTAGATGATGTCGTCAGCCGTCAGCGGCTTGCCGTTGTGGAAGACGGCGCTGTCGCGCAGGTGATAGGTGTGCACCGTGCCGTCTTCGGAGACCTCTTCCGAGCTTGCCAGTTCCAGCACCGGCTTGTTCTGGATCGAATCCCAGCTGTAGAGCGCGCGGTGGATGGCCTGGGTGATAAATTCTTCCTGCGTGTTCGGGCTTGCCTGCACGTCGAGCGTGGCGAAGCTCGAGCCATAGGGTGCGGTGAAGACGAGCGTCCCGCCATGGCGTTCGCCGGCGGCCAGCGCCCCGGTAGCCACGCCGAGGCTGAGCATTGCGGCCAGTGTCAATCTTTTCAGCATGCTGTTTTCCCTCTCGTGCCGTTTTCGGCTTTGTGTTGGTCAGTCCGGCAGGCCGTCAGCGCGCGTCATGCACGACGCGGCCTGCAAGCAGGGTCATCAGGCAGCGTGTGCCTGAGAGGATGGTGTCCGCCGGCGCTTCCAGCAGGTCGTTGTCAAAGACAGCAATGTCGGCCCATTGGCCCGGCACCAGCCTGCCCTTCACGCTCTCGGCCTTCTGCGAATAGGCGCCGTACTCCGTGTAGGCCTGCAACGCTTCCTCGCGGCTCAGCTTCTCCGTCTCCACCATCACGGTGCCCTTGCCGGTCTTGCGCGTGATCATGGCGTGAAGGTTCGGGAAGGGATCGGGCGAGCAGACCGGTGAGTCCGAGCCTGTCGAAGGTTTGAGGCCCATGCGCATCCACGTGCCGATCTGGTAGGACGCCTTGCCACGCTCATCACCAAGCACCGAGATGTAGCTGTCGCCGAAATCGTGGATGAAGGCCATCTGCGGCGCCGGAAGGATGCCAGCCGCCTTCATGCGTCGATCCTGCTCGGGGCTCGAGAAGCCGCAATGCTCGATGCGATGACGCCGATCCGGGTCGGGGTTGTCGGCCAGCGCCTTTTCATAGGCTGTGACCAGCTGCTCGATCGCACCGTCGCCAATGGCGTGGCAGGCCATCTGATAGCCGAGATCGTGACAGGATTTGACGATCGCCTCGACGTCCGCATCCGGCAGCATCTGCACGCCGATATTGTCGGGCTCACCCTGGTAGGGTTTCGTCATCCAGGCGGTGCGCCCCCCGGCCGAACCGTCGAGAAAGATCTTCACCGCGCCGACGCGCAACATATCGTCGCCCGCGCCGGTAATGAGCCCCGCGCGCCAGGAATCCTCGACGATCGAAACGCCGGGATCCCCCAGCAGCGTCAGCCAGACGCGCACCGGCAGCCGACCCGAAAGCTTGGCCATCTCATAGGCCTGGATTTCTGCAAAGCCCGCGAGTTGACCGACCGCCGCGTCCATGCAGCTCGTTATGCCCAGCGAGAGAAGATAGCGTCCGGCCCGTTCGATGCCGTCGATCAGCTCCTCGGTCGTCACCTCGGGCATGGCGGTCTTGATGAGGTTCTGCGCGTTTTCCGCAAGGAACCCGTTGAGGCGGCCGTCGGTGGTACCGATCACGCCACCATCCGGCACTGGCGTCGCCTCGGTCACATCGGCCAGACTGAACGCCAGCGAATTTGCGATGGCGACATGGCCGCAGGCGCGCGTCAAGAGCACCGGATGATCCGGAACGGCGCGGTCGAGCTCCTCGCGGGTCGGATGCCGGCCGACATCGAGCTTGACCTGGTCATAGCCCCGCGCCCGCACCCAGTTGCCCTTCGGTGTCGCGGCGGCGCGTTCGGCAAGCTTTTCCAAAAGGGCGGCAAGCGTCGGCGCGGCGGCAGGCGTCGCATCGACCCATCCCATGGTGATGCCGGTGGAGATCAGGTGAAGATGGTTGTCAATGAGCCCGGGGCTGGCGAAACGACCTTCGAGGTCGATGACCTCGGTGTGCGGACCCTTGAGGCTCAGCATATCGGCGTCGCTGCCGGTAGCCAGAACCTTGCCCTGCCAGATGGCTAGGGCCTCGCTGATCCCCTCCTCCCTGCCCCGCCAGATGCGGCCATTGCGCAGGATAAGATCAGCGTGAAGCTGGAAGGCCATTAACAATCCCCCTTTTGTTATCAGCTTGATTTCGTGAGCCTCCTCGCTGCCTCGAAATCAGAACTGTTTGCCTTGGGCGCAACGTGGAAGGTTTGTTGGGGTTTGGCTAATTCGCTTTTAGCAAAGGCTGATGCAATATCGGCATAGCGATTTCTTTCCAACAACTTATGATCCCCCACAACCATAAAGCACAAGGGAGCGGGGCATGGAGATCAAGTGGCTGGAGGACTTCGTGACGCTCGCCGACACGTGGAGCTTTTCGCGCGCTGCCGAATTGCGCAACGTGACTCAGCCGGCCTTCAGCCGCCGCATCAAGCAGTTGGAGGGTTGGCTCGGTGCAACGCTGATCAGCCGCGCCACCATGCCAGCGGAACTGACACCGGCCGGTCGCAATTTCCTCCCCATTGCGCAGGAGGCGATCCGAACCTTCTACGCGGCACGCGAGTCACTGCGACCGTCTCACGAAGAAGGCCTCATCCGCTTCGCCGCGCTCCATACGCTGACGGTAACGATCTTCCCGCGCTGGCTCAAACTCCTGGAGAAGTCTGGCGGCGCCTTCAGCACCTCACTGATGCCCGACCGCGGCGGCATCGAGGCCAATCTCGACGCCCTCATCGGCGACGAGGCGGATTTTTTCCTGACCTATGCGCATTCGGAGGTGCCGTTCCATCTCGACCGCGGACAGTTCTCGTCATTGACGATTGCGCATGATCGGCTGATCCCGCTCGCCGCCGCAAACGTCTCCATTCCCGGTGGCACACTGCCGGGGCTGCACATCCTCGACCGCGCCGTGGCACAGCCGCGGCTCGCCGTTCCCTATCTGAGCTACGGGTTCAATTCCTTTTTCGGCGTCGCCCTGTCGCGCCTCATGCTCCGTCGCCCGCCCTTCCGGCGCCGCACGACGCATGAAAACACGATCAGCGCCGGGCTGATGAACATGGCGGTGACGGGCGCCGGCGTCTGCTGGCTGCCAGAGAGCCTCGCGCGCGACGTGATCGAGGCCGGAGACCTGGTACCCGCCTCCGCGGACACGGGCTGGAATCTCGACCTCGAAATACGCCTCTATCGCCACGCCGCTGCGCGCAGCCGCAGGGTTGAAGACCTCTGGCACACGGCAAAGCTGCTGCTGGAACGCGAGCCCGCCTGATCAGGCTTTCAGGAAGACCAGCGCGCGCAGGATCTCCGCAAAATCCGCATGCTTGAAGGCGACGGCGCGAGGACCGTGCGCATAGGCACCGGGATACCAGCCGGCACGATAGGCATCTGTCGGATTGTTGAACTCGATCACCACTTCGTAGCGCTCGGCCCTGGACGGCAGCGCCTGAGCGAAATCGCCGGAAAGCGCTTCTGCCACGCCTTCGCGAATAAGTCGGCGCGACCAAGCAGGCGAGATCGACGTCGTCGAGCGACCTTTACCCTCCAGTGTTTCCACGGACTTCAGCCCCGGCACCATCGCCCGCGCCTCAGAGCAAATGCCGGCATCGCCGGCAAGGAAGACCGACGGTACGCCGTAACCGGCGGCGCAGAGCGCGTTGACAGTGAATTCCGAGGCGACCTCGCCGTTCAGAAGCAGACGCGAGATGCGCATGGTGGAGGTATGGGCGAGCGGATTTGCCTCGCTGCCCGCTTTGGAGTGGTAGCCCGTATAGATCGCGGCGGCGAAGCCGGCATCGAGGCCGAACATCATCGCATCCGGATGGCCGGACCAGCCGCGCACGATGCGAACATAGTCCGGCAGGCGGTCGAGGATGAGGTTGCGGCCGCTGTCATGGGCGTCTTTCACCACGACTTCGGTCGCCCCCGCAGCGCGCGCACCCTCGCAGGCGGAGACCACCTCGGCGGTCATCAGGGCGCGAAATTCGGTCCAGTCGGCATGGGTGCGCTCGGCTTCGTCCCATTGCGCGATGCCTGCGGTGCCTTCTATGTCAGCGGAAATGAAAACTTTCATGGGTGGGTTCCTCTATCGGTCAATCGGGAAGAGCGGGATAGATGCGGTCGTTTCAGGCAGGCATCGCGAAGGCCAAACAGCGCGCTCGGCGCCGCCAACCGCGGGGCTACAGCGGCCGCTTGGGCAGACTTGGTTATCGGCGAGGCACGCGTGACTGGTGATTGGCGATTTGCATGTCGTTTGGAAGGAACATTGGTGCAGCTCGCCGCCACAGGCCAATTCAATTTGGGCAAAACTCCATGCAAAAATCGCCTAAGTCCTGACATTTCAATCGGTTATGCATAACCCTCGCGAGCAGACGTGCGCGCTCGGTCGGTAGCGCGGAGCTCTCGCCGACGCCAAATTCGGTGACATCACCACACTCAAGTCTAGAGGAGCTCGCCCATCGACTGCAGGAGCCGATCGATCTGATCGGTCGTGTGCTCGGAAAACACCGCAAGCCGCATGGTCGCGACATCTGACGCGTCGGAATAGCCACCAGGTTGCTGCACCCTGACGATGATATCGCGCTCCGCAAGACGATCGCGCAGCTGTTCGAGGTCGGTGACGCCCTTGATGGTGACGATCGGCACCGGCGTGTCGGCAACCTCGAACCCGAGGGTCCGCAGTCCGCTGCGCACATGCTTGACGTTGCGGATGAGGTTGGCGCGCTTTTCCGGCGTCGCCTGCAGAACGCGCAACGATGCAGCGGCAGCGGCTGCAAGGCCCGGTGGTGCCGGCGAGGCCCCACGCATGATCATGGCATTGCCCGCGATCTTGGCGGCCAGATCCGCACTCCCCGGAACGATGCCGCCAAGCGCGCCGAACGCCTTGCTCATCGTGCCGGCGAGATAGTTGCCCTCGCCTTCGAGCCCCGCGTGCTGCAGCGATCCGCGGCCGGTCTCACCAAGGACGCCGACGCCGTGGGAATCGTCGATGCAGAGCAGCGCGCCATCATAGGGGGCCATGGCCTGCCGATAATCGCCAAGTGGCGCCAATCGCCCGGACGACGGAAAGACGCCGTCGGTCAGCACCGCCGGCCGCTCGCCCGCCTTCACATGCAGCAGCAGTTGTGCAGCAAGATCCTCCGGATCGGCATGCCGAAATTCATGAACCCGCTTGCCGAGCGTCGGGATCGCATCACGGGTGCTGTAATGCGTTGCGGAATCCATCAGGATGACATCGAATTCGTCGCGCAGCCCCTGCAGCAACACCATGGGGCTGGTGTAGCCGGAGATCATGTAGACGACCTCCTCCGTGCCGAACCAGTCGCGCAGCCGCTCCTGCAAATCGGCATACACCTGCATATGGGCAAGTGTCCCCGGCCCCATGCCGTAACGCCTCGTCGCTTCGCAGGCCGCCTCGATCACCTCGGAGTGGCCATGCAGGCAGAAGTAGGACGTGCCGCAATAATAGTCGACCTCGCGCCCGCCGATGAACATGCGGGCGCCAAGAGGTGACTCCATCTTGATTGGAGCGGTCATGGTCGGGTCACGCAGCTTCGGCCTGAGACGGGCTGCGTCGCTCCAGGAACATCGGCCCGACGCGGATGCCGCGCTTGCCGTTGTCGTCGACGGCGTCGAGTTCGAGGATCTCGTCTTCGTAAAGCCGCCCATGCATGCGGAAGCGTCCCTCTTCGACCGGCTCGCACGTGTGCGTGCAGAAGTACTCGATCAGGCACTTCAGTCCGCCGTGGCTGTAGGTCAGGTAGGTGATGTTGAAATCCGGCCCGTATTCGCCGAGATGCGGCGCAATGGCGTCGGGCACGGTCTCGTCATCAGGCGTCTCTATGCGTGTCCAGCTTGTATCCCGCCAGACGAGTTTGCCGGCCTCCGGGAAAGAGAGGTTCATGTGGGCGTAGTCCGCGCCGCGCCCGTAGATACGACCGTCGATGACGAAATCGTTGCCGGCAACCGGACGGATCCGGTGCGGAACGCCCTCTCCCATCAGGTAGATCTTGCCGTCCTTGGATTTGACCTCGACGATCTCCTGCGTGGCGTCGTCGCGGTAATAGCCCGGCAAGGCCTTGAACTGCGCCTCGAGGATCTCCGGCGGACGCTGTGTCCGCTCCGGCATCTTGCCCATCTTGCGCTCGGCAAGAACGATGCGCACGCCGTCGACGCCGAGCCGCGAGGCGATCTGGTTGGCGAAATCAAGGGTCGCAAAGATCAGCACGCCGACGCCGGCGGCAGGCAGAAGCATCATCTGCGAAGCATAACCATAGACGGCGCCACCATGGCCGACCGAGGTCCAGCCGTCGACGTCGCCGGAACCGAAACACAGGCCATACCCGTTGAGTGTCCTGTCGTGGCCAGCCGGACGTTTGCCGAACGGCGTCCACATCTCACGCAGCGATGCCGGCGAGATGATCGAGTTGCCTTCAGCATCGAAGCCGCCGCGCAGCAGGCACTGGGCGTAGCGTGCCATATCGCCCGTGGTGGAAAAGATGTTGCCGGCCGGCGAGCCGCCCAGGCTGAACACCGGCGCCGGCGTATCGCCGTCGAGCGTCCACATGTCGGCCGGCGCAAGCCGCTCGCGAATGCCGGGCGCCATGCCGCAGGAGGAACTGTCCATGCCAAGCGGTTTCAGGATGTTGGCAGCGACATAGTCGGAATAGCTCTGGCCGGTGACGACCTCGATCACCCGGCCGACGACCGCAATGCCGGCGTTGGAGTAATGCATCACCCCGAGGCTCGGATCCTGCTTCAAGGTCGAGCTTGCAAGCTCGTCGACGGTGTCCTCCAGCGGAGGACGGGTCGCGTCGAGATAGTGGCCACTCTTCGGTTCGCGCACCAGACCGGCCGTGTGGGTCATGAGCTTGCGCAGGCTGATGACCGAGCCGTAAGGCCCACCCTCGGCGCCGGCGAACGGGTTCACCGGCTTGAATCCGGGCAGATAGGTCGAGACGTCGACATCGATATCGACAAGGCCCTTTTCGACCAGTTGCATGATCGCCAGCGAGGTGAAGGTCTTGGTGATCGAGCCGATACGGAAGCACGTGTCCTTGCCCATGTCGAAATGGCGGTCATGGCGCTGGATATGGCCTTCGGCAAGCACACCGTCGCGGTCGACGAGGGCGTAGGAGATCGACGGGATCGCCTTATCCTCGACCTCGTACCGGATCAGATCCTCGAACAGCTCGATGGAAGCAGCAGACAGAGAGGACATGGAAAATGCTCCTTGGTCGTAAAGGGATTGGGTCTCAATGGGCGTGGCGTGGGTCGAGCATGTCGCGCAGCGCATCGCCGACCAGGTTCCACGACAGTACGAAGAGGAAGACAGCCGCACCGGGGAAGGCCAGCGTGTACCAGAACTGGAAGGGATTGCCGGGCTGACCGACGATCCAGTTGCGCGAATAGGCGATGAACTGGCCCCAGTCGGCATAACCTTCTTCGGTACCGACGCCGAGGAAGCTGAGCGCCGAGGCGGACAGCACCATGGAACCAGTCGCCATCGTCGCGAGAACCAGCACCGGGAACATGGCGTTGGGCAGGATATGCAGCACGATCAGCCTGAGATCGCTGGCCCCATAGCTCCTGGCTGCGTGGATGTAATCCATCTCGCGGATCCTCAGGATCTCGCTTCGAACGATACGGGCATAACTCATCCAGCCGAAAGTCGTGAGCGCGATCGTGATGGGCACGATGCCTTTGCCGAGCAACGCCGTCAGCACCATGGCGGCGATCAGGAACGGCACCGCCATGAACACGTCGACGATGCGCATCAGCACTTCCTCGACGACGCCGCCGTAGTAGGCCGCGACAGCGCCGACGACCGTGCCGATCAGCACGGAGATCGCCACGACCCCGAGCCCGATTTTGAATGCCGTGCGGGTACCCCAGACGACACCGTAGAAGATGTCGTACTGGCCCTGGGTCGTGCCAAACATGGCCTCCGGAGAAGGCGGTTGCGGCGTCGCCAGGAAACCCGCGCGCGGCGTGTCGTAGGGCGAAAGCTGGAAGCTCTGCGGTGGTGCCAAGACGGGGGCGAAGACGGCGATCAGCACGAAAGCGAGCAGGATCACGACGCCGAACAGCGACACCGGATTGCGTGCGAGGTAGCGAAGAAACTTCATTGCGTCTTCACCCTCGGGTCAAGCAACGGATAGATGAGATCGACGACCAGGTTCATCAGCACCAGGACGACCGCGAAATAGAGGCCGAAGCCGAGAACGGCGGGAAAGTCGAGATTGGCGGCGGTCTTGGCGGCAAACTGGCCGAGCCCGGCATAGTCGAAGATGGTCTCGGTGATGACCACGCCGCCCATCATCACGGCGAGTTCCATGCCGGCGATGGTTGCGAGCGGCAGAAGCGCGTTGCGCCTGGCGTGATGCAATTCGACAACGCGGCGCGGCAGGCCCTTGGCGCGGGCGGTGCGCACATAGTCCTGGCGCAGCGTTTCCAGCATCGAGGTGCGCATCACCCGCGTCATGCTGGCGACGTTGACATAGGTCAGCGTGATGACGGGCGCCGCAAGGTGACGAAGTGCATCGCCGAAGATCGCCAGGTTACCGTTCAACAGCGCATCGACGGTGTTGGCGCCGGTGTAGCGCACGAAATCGCCGGAACTGACGATGGTCTGGGCCCACTGGCTGAGCCGGCCGGGCGGGAACCAGTCAAGCGCCGAATAGAAGATCAGGAGCATCAGCAGGCCGAAGACGTAGACCGGAAAAGACCAGCCAAGAATGGTGAAGATGCGGATGACATGGTCCGGCCAGCGGTTGAGATAGATGCCGGCGCGTGAGCCGAGGTAGACGGCGAGCAGCAGACAGGGAACGAAGGCCAGCACGACCAGTTCCAGCGTCGCCGGAAACAGCGACATCAGGGCGGTCGACACCGGCTGGCGGGCGGTCTCGGACCAGCCGAGATTGCCGCTGAGAACGCCGCCGATCCAGCGGCCATACTGGAGGTAGAACGGATCGTTCAGCCCGTACTGCTCGATCATCCGGCGAATGCTTTCCTGACCGCCCTTGAGATAATCGGGCGACGGCGCGTAGGCCGCCAGTCTCTGTGTCGGCGAAAGCGACATCTGCAGCGCGAAGATCATCAACGACAGCGCGAAGAGAACGATCGGCAGCATCATCAATCGTCTGAGTGCGTAGTTCAGCACGGTTCACACGTTCCGATTTCAGGGAAAAATCAAACAAGGGCTGCCGGGTGGGATCGCCACCCGGCAGCCCTGGCCAATCAGTCGTTGGCCTTGGTGACCGGGTAGAAGTCCCACGCACCGTAGAGGATCATGTTGTCGACATAACCATCGATATTGCTGCGGGTGACGACGTAGCCGAAGTCTTCCCAGAGGAACTGGGTGGTGGCGTATTCGTACGACATTTCCTGCAGCTTGGCGTAGATCGGCTCGCGCACAGCGGGATCGACCGAAGCCCATGCCTCGTCGAGCAGAGGCTTGAACTTCTCGGCCATCAGATCGCGGTACCCCTGGCCGACCATGCCGCCGACGAGGCCGGTGGGCGAGAGATAGTAGCTGGCTGCACCGAGCGGACCGCCCGGATCGGAATAGTCAGGCCCCCAGCCCATCACCGTCAAAGGAGCCGCCGGCTTCTCGCGGTTGTTGAGCTTGTCCGAGACCGATGCCCAGGGCAGTGCCTGGATCTGCATCTTGAACTTCGGGTTGATGCGCGACAGGCCCTGCTGCAGCGCCGAGAGTGCGGCCGTCAGCTGCGGATTGCCCTCGGTCACATAGGCGGTGAAGGCGAAGCCGGTATCCCAGAGCTTGCCGCCGAATGCCTTCTTGAAGTGCTCCTCTGCCTTGGCAGGATCGTAGCTGTAGATCGGTGAGTCCGCGCGGTAACCCATGATGCCGCGCACCGTCGGCCCGCGCGACTGCACGGTCTTTCCGAGCAACACCTGGTTCAGGAGCGCATCATAGTTCTGGGCATAGTTGAAGCCCTTGCGCACGTCGATATCAGCGAAGAAGTCCGGCGGGATGCCGGCGCCGTCCAGCTTGCCGCTGCCGATCGCCGGATTGTCGTTGTCGTCGAGCGGCCAGGCGAAGAAGATGCCGCGCGAGAACACTTTCTGCAGGCCGTCGATGACCTTGACGCCTTCGGTCTTGCTGAGTTCGTCGATGAACTCGACCGGGGCGGTAACGAAATCAGCGTCACCGGACAGAAGCTGCAGGCGCCGCGTCGTCCATTCCGGCACCGTGCGCATGACCACGCGTTCAAGCTTGGCGGGGCCCATGAAGTAATTGTCGAAGCGCTTCAGGGTGATGCGCCGGTCGGTCCGGTCCCACTCCTCCAGCATGAACGGACCGGTGCCATTTTCTTCCGCAAACAGCGGATTGGCGCCGAGTTCCGGACGGTAATGGGCCTTCCAGGTGTCGCCCGAGCCATCCCAGCCGCCAACCGATGCAACCCATTCCTTGTCGACGACCGAGGTGCCGAAGGGCAGCGCGATCACGCCGAGCGTTGCTGGAAACGACTTCGGCAGCTTCAGCGTGACGTTGTCGCCATCGACGACAATCTGCGATGAGAGTTCGTCATAGACCTTGCGCAGGATCTCGGGGCTGGCGTCGTTGATGGACTTGATCTGGCCTTCGGCCTCAACCCACTTCGCGATGTCGGTGTATTTGCCGGCAGTGATCACCTCGGTGATCGCGTTCGACATCCACGACTGCCCCTGAAGGATGGCGCGCAACAGCGAATAGCGCACGTCCTCCGGCGTGATCTGGCCGTAGCCAGGCTCGATCGTCGCCTTCTGGGCGTCGGTCAGCTTGTCGTAATACTCCCAGGTGACTTTACCGTCGGCGCCCTTGATCCCGACCTTGTGGGCGAGAACGCCCTTGCGGATCGGGAAGGTGTAGCTGACGGAGCCGTCGGCAGCCTGCTTGATGAGGCCATTCTCGAGCGACGGTACTTCGGTCGAGAGCGACGGCACGAACTCGGAAATCTTCGAGCCGTTGAAGTTCAACAGGCGGCTGTAGATGTTGAGCGCGCCGTAGGAGCTCGGCGTGTTGGCGATATAGGCGGGGTCGAACGACTGGATGTCGTCGGTCCACATGAAGACGAAAGTGCCGGGGTTCTTGGTCTCGGCCAYAGCGGGCGCAGCCGCGATGCCGAGCCCCAAGCAGAGAGCTAGGGCTAAGGTGCGTTTCATCGTTGTTCCCATTTGGTGGAGGCGGAAGTTTTCTTCTCGTTATAGGGGAGGCTAGAAGAGCCCTTGCAGGTCTGTCCAATGTGTAATTAGGATAGACTATGCAAATCACGCATGAGGGCCGGCATGGAACTGCAATGGCTTGAAGATTTTCTCGAAATCGCCGCCACGCGGAACTTTTCGACGGCGGCGACTGCGCGCAACATTTCGCAGCCGGCCTTCAGTCGCCGCATCAAATCACTCGAGAACTGGATCGGCGCGGACCTCATCGACCGCAGCACCTATCCCGTGCAATTGACACGGGCGGGAACGATGTTCCTGCCGGGCTGCCAGCGTCTCGTGCGCGAGGCCTACAGGCTGCGCACCGATTGCCGCAATGTCGCGGGCGAAAGCTCGGCCATGCTGACATTTACCTCGCTGCATACGCTGGCGATGTACTTTTTCCCGAGATGGATCGGCTCGCCACTGATCTCGCGGATGCCGCTGCGCACTAGCATGCATGCCGCCGACTTCCTTGAAAGCATCGATCACCTGTGTTCGGGCCAGTGCGATTTTGCCATCACCTATGTGCATCCCGATGGCCCGCCGGTGCTGGAAGGCGGGCCGTTCGAATCCCTGCAGATCGGCAAGGACAGGCTCATCCTGGTGTCTGGAACCGACGAGAGCGGCCGACCGCTGTTCGACATCGACGGGCCCGAAAGCACGGAAATCCCTTACCTCGCCTATTCCTGGAGCGACGGCTACATCGGCAAGCTGGCGACCTTGATCCAGTCACGCTGGCGCCGGCCGCTCAATCTCAGCACCGTCTATCAGTCGGGCCTCGCCGACGGTCTGAAGCACATGGCCGTCGCCGGGCGCGGCGTCGCCTGGCTGCCGCAGATCTGTGTGGCGGAAGCCTTGCGGCAAGGCCGCCTCGTCCAGATCGGCGGACCACAAATGTCGCTCG
This sequence comes from Ensifer sp. 2TAB8, assembly GCF_052115125.1. NCBI lineage: Bacteria > Pseudomonadati > Pseudomonadota > Alphaproteobacteria > Hyphomicrobiales > Rhizobiaceae > Ensifer > Ensifer sp. 2TAB8. Next base: position 138,344 of record NZ_JBFRGB010000011.1, read on the forward strand.
AAATGGAGATCCGCATCTTCCGCCGCGCCGGCCCCGGCAGCGCCGACAGCGATGGGTTGTGGCAGCATCTCAAGCAGTGTGCGGCACTGCCGCAATACAAGAACGGTTTCGATGCCGGCATCGACGCCGCCTGAGGCATCGTCATGACCGAAATCGTCCGACCGAGGCCATATGCGAAGACAGGCGACACGATGCAGAAAGCGCATAGTTTCGATTGCCGCATTCGTGACACATTGATTTCACTCGGTTTTGTGGCGCGGACCGAAGCTAATCGCGTGCCGCCCCGGCACTGACGGTCTACCGCGCAGGGCGTTCACCGCCATCCGAGCATATTGACAGGATGCAACCCCGTTGCGAGACCTGATAGGGCAACGTCCCCTCTAAATCGGGTCCATGTGCTGATGTTCCTGTCTAAATCCGCGCCCCCTGAACTGCCCGAGGATGTCATCCTTTCCGTCGAAGACCTTGAGGTTTCTTTCGCGGCCGGCACCCGTTCCCAGCTGCGCGCGGTGCGGGGCGTCTCCTTCCGCATTGCGCGCGGCGAGACCGTCGCACTGGTCGGCGAGTCCGGATCCGGCAAATCGGTGACCGCCATGACGATCATGCGACTGACCGAGTATGACGGCGCGGCGATCACCGGCGGACGGGTGCTGATGCGCTTGAAGGACGGCAAGGTCGCCGACCTCGCGACATTGTCGGAAAAGCGGGTCGAAGCCCTTCGCGGCGCGGATATCTCGATCGTGTTCCAGGACCCGATGTCGAGCCTGAACCCGGTCTTTACCGTCGGCGACCAGATTGCCGAAGCGGTGATCCATCATCAGAACAAGACACCGGAGGAAGCGCGCCAGATCGCGCTCAACACCCTCAAGCTGGTGCGTGTGCCCGATGCGGAACGCAGGCTCGACCAGTATCCTCACCAGCTCTCCGGCGGCATGCGCCAGCGCGTCATGATCGCCATTGCGCTCGCCTGCCGCCCGTCGCTGATGATCCTCGACGAGCCGACGACCGCACTCGACGTGACCATTCAGGCGCAGATCCTCGATCTGGTCCGCGCCCTGCAGCGCGAGATCGGCATGTCGGTGCTGTTCATCACCCACGACATGGGCGTCGTTGCGGAAGTCGCCGACCGGGTCTGCGTGATGCTCAAGGGTGAAATCGTCGAGACGGGTTCGGTCTACGAGATCTTCGCCAAGCCGAAGCATGCCTATACACGCGCCCTGATTTCCGCCGTGCCGCGCCTCGGCAGCATGGCCGACAAGGATGTGCCGGAAAAATTCCCGCTGCTGGTGTTCGAACCGGAGCGGCAGCCCGCGGAGACGACAGAATGAACGCGCCGGCTCACATGACGGAAGCCCTCCGCCCACTCGTCGAGGTGCGAAACCTTGTGACGCGCTTCGATCTCAAGGCCGGGCTATTCGGCCACGTCTCCGGCCGGGTGCACGCGGTGGAGAACGTCTCCTTCGACATTTTTCCCGGCGAGACCCTGGCGCTGGTCGGCGAATCCGGCTGCGGCAAGTCGACGGTCGCCCGCTCGCTCATGCAGCTCGATCGGCCGCGTTCGGGCTCCATCCGCTTCGATGGAACCGAGCTGATCGGCGCGCCGCGCCCCGTCCATGCGCGATTTCGGCGCGAAGCCCAGATGGTCTTCCAGGATCCGTTTTCCTCGCTCAACCCGCGCATGACGATCGAGCAGTCGCTGATGGACCCGATGCGGGTCCACAAGCTGGGTTCGACCGGGGACATGCGCGCCCGCGCCGCCGAACTTCTGGCGAAGGTCGAGCTTTCGCCTGAGCATCTCGAGCGCTATCCGCATGCATTTTCCGGTGGCCAGCGCCAGCGCATCTGTATCGCCCGGGCGCTCGCGCTCAAGCCGCGTCTCATCGTCGCCGACGAAGCGGTCGCTTCGCTCGACGTGACGATCCAGGCGCAAGTCATCAACCTCCTGATGGACCTGCAGCGCGAGATGCAGATCGCCCTTCTGTTCATCAGCCACGACATGGCGGTGGTCGAGCGCATCGCCCACCGCGTTGCGGTCATGTATCTCGGCGAAATCGTCGAGATCGGCGATCGCCGTTCGGTGTTCGGCAATCCGCAGCACCCCTATACCCGCAAGCTGCTATCGACCGTGCCGATTGCCGACCCGACGCGCCGTCCGGAAGGGCGCCAGCCGATGTCCGACGAAATCCCGAGTGCGGTGCGTGCGCCGGACTTTGTGCCTCGCGAACTGCCGATGCGGCAAATCTCATCGACCCACTACGTGCGCCAGGTCGCAACCGGCTGACCGCAGCCGCGATACCCCGTTCCAGATCAGAGTATCCCAACATGAGCACTTTCGAAGTGACGCAACCGGCTGCGAGCGCTGCCGGCATCGCGTCGACAGATATCCGCGACAGCGCAAGCGAGACCAAGACCACCGGGTTCCTGCGTCCAGCAGCCGCCGATCAACCGACACCCTATATCGAGGTCGACGAGGGACGGCTTACCCGCAACATCAAGGCCATGCAGCAGCGCGCCGATGCAGCAGGCGTGGCAATGTTTCCGCATGTGAAGACGCACAAGAGCCTCTACATCGCCCGGCAGCAACTGGCCGCAGGCGCGCGCGGCATCACCGCCTCCAAGCCCAGCGAGGCGCTTATCTTTGCCGAAGCCGGGATCCCGTCGATCATTCTGGCCTATCCCATCGTCCGCGCGGCGTCGCTCGATCGCCTGCTGCCTGTGGTCAAGGCGCGGGGCGTGGAACTGCGTACGATTGCGGCTAGCGAAACAGGTGTCGATGCGCTGTCGGAGGCCGCCAGCCGGCACGGCGTCGAGATCGGCGTGTTCCTCAAGGTCGACGTCGGCCTCGGCCGCGTCGGCCTCAAACCCGACGACCCCGCAGCGCCTGAACTGTGCGCAAGGATCACCGGCGCCCCCGGTTTGCGATTTGCCGGACTGCTTTCGCACGCCGGACATGCGTACGCCGCTCCTGAGCCGCACGCCCTGGCCACGATCGCCCGCGACGAGGCGGAGGCCCTCGCCGGCCTCGCCGACCGGCTTCGGCAACGCGGAATCGCCGTCGATTGCATTTCCGTCGGCGCAACGCCGACTTGCCTCGGTGCACCGCTGCCCCGGGAAGTCGACTACATCCGGCCCGGCAACTACGTCTTTCTGGACGGCACCGCCCTTCGGCTTGGCATCTGCACCGCCGACGACCTTGCGCTTTGCGTGGTCGCTCGCGTCGTTGCCTCCAACGACACGCACTTCATCATCGACGCCGGTTCGAAGTCCATGAGCTCCGATCGCGGCGCACATGGCATGGGTGGCGCAGGGTTCGGCACGATCGTCAGCGCCGAAGGCGACGGCGAAACCGGCATGTGGACGCTCGAGCGACTGTCCGAAGAACATGGGTTCGTGCCCCATTCCGGGCGTGCCCTGCCGCTCGGCAGTCGCGTGCGCGTGTTCCCCAACCACTCCTGCGCCTCGATCGCCAACTTCGACAATTTCATCCTGGCGTGCGCGGATGGCACCGCCGCCAGCCTGCCGGTCGACGCCCGCTGCGGTCAGACCTGAAGAGCGCACCTGCCTTTTTGGCCACCTGGGCGGCGATCAATCGCCGCCCGTGAGCGAGCTGAAGTTCTCGCTCCTTCGTCCATCATCAAGATGGATAGCTGGATTCTGCGGCCTAGATCTCCCAAATATCATTGCGACGCCAATATCACTGCATCGAGAAGCCGACGCGGCTGATCGGACTTCAAATCTACTCCTCCAGTGCAAAGGAAATGATCCATGAAAGTCCTAATGGTCCTCACTTCGCACGACACTCTCGGCAACACCGGCAAGAAGACAGGGTTCTGGCTCGAAGAGTTGGCGGCACCCTATTACGTCTTTAGGGATGCCGGGGCCGAAATCACCCTTGCATCGCCCAAGGGCGGCCAACCGCCGCTTGACCCGAAGAGCGATGAACCGATGTTCGAGACCGACCTCACTCGGCGTTTCAAGGCAGACCGGGAAGCCAAGGCCCAGCTCGCCGAGACGGTTCGCCTCGACAGCGTCAACCAGGGGGACTTCGACACCGTCTTCTATCCCGGCGGTCACGGTCCGATGTGGGATCTCGCCGAGGACGGAAACTCGATCAAGCTGCTCGAAGCCTTCATTGCGGCGGGCAAGACGATTGCCCTCGTATGCCACGCCCCCGGCGTTCTGCATCGCGTCAAGAACCCGGACGGCACACCTTTCGTAAACGGTCGAAGGGTCACCGGTTTTACCAATTCCGAGGAAGCGGCCGTCGGCCTGACGGAGGTCGTGCCCTTCCTGGTGGAAGACGAATTGCTCGATCTCGGCGCCGTTTTCTCGAAGGTGAAGGACTGGGGCGTCCACACGGTCGTGGATGGCCGGCTCATCACAGGCCAGAATCCCGCCTCGTCTGGCGATACGGCAAAAGCCCTCCTGGCCGCCTTGAAAGCGTGATCGAAGATTGGATCGAGGCGCGTCGCCAGAAAGAGCGGCCGCCTCGCCTTCCAGAAAACGAACGAAGGCGTTCGTCCGCCCATCCAGGGCAATCGGCAAGCATCCGACCACCAACCGCAACGTTCTCGCGCGCATAGTTCGGCTCGGCCTCAACATCGTTGGGAACCGTCCTCGAGTTGCAGCGTTTCCCGTCCTCCGGTGCTTTCGGATACCGGGCCGCAGGAGAGAACCTGGATCGAACCGATCACAGGCAAGCAGGGGGTAAGGGACGATATGGGTTTGGTACAACTCGGCCGGGCTCGCCTTTCGTTGGTGCTTCCACGGCACCGCGAACTTCTGCGCATGACAAAGAACCATCAGCTCTACGACCTCTTCGAGGCCTATGCGCGCGAGTCGATGACGCTCGACAGTCTTTTGCGAGAGCTTCCGCGCCGGGAGAAGCAGGTGTCCGAGCATCAGCAAGTATGCCTGGATCTACAGGCCGAAGTGGTGACGCTGCTGACGCGCCTGACGGAACCGCTGAAGCCCGGGGCGTTGTAGCATGCTGCCTCGCCAAGCTCTGGAAGCGCCGTGACGACCCACAGCGCGGAATTCGATCCATGTTTTTGGCTACCTCCTGACCTGAGCAAAACGAGTTCCTATATTACTGGTCCATCGCCGACGGTTCCTTCGCCGTGAGTGGAGAAAAGACCAAGGCGTATTACCAACCGGAGGGATTCTGGATGACGAAGAGAGCTGTTCTGGCCGGTGGCTGTTTCTGGGGGATGCAAGACCTGATCCGCAGGCTCCCCGGCGTCACCGATACGCGCGTCGGCTACACCGGCGGCGACGTGCCACACGCAACCTACCGCAACCACGGCACCCATGCCGAGGGCATCGAGATCATCTTCGACCCGGAGCGGATCAGCTACAGGCGCCTTCTGGAGGTCTTCTTCCAGATCCACGACCCGACGACCAAGAACCGCCAGGGCAACGATATCGGCATGTCCTATCGGTCGGCGATCTACTACGTCGACGACGAGCAGAAGCGGGTTGCCGAGGATACCATCGCTGACGTGGAAGCCTCAGGCCTGTGGCCGGGCAAGGTCGTGACCGAGGTGGAGCCAGTTGGAGATTTCTGGGAGGCCGAACCGGAGCATCAGGATTATCTGGAACGCTATCCCAACGGCTACACCTGCCATTTCCCGCGCCCGAACTGGGTGCTGCCGCAACGTTCGGCGGCAGAATGAAGGATCGTTCTGGCTGATGCGCCTCTGGGGCCTCGCGTCATGCACGGGCACGGCGGTGAGCATGCCAGGCAAGGCTTGGGCCCAACCCTCTAGGTTGGGCCCTCTTCTAGGAGACGCTTGGGAGACAACCGATCAGCCTGGTGTTGCGCTGCCGGTCACAGCTTTTGCGTGAAGACCCCAAGGTTGATCAGTTGCACGCGCCTGTTGTTCGAGGCATCGGCGTTCGAGCCTTCGATCGGCATGTATTCGCCAACACCGACCGCGTAGAGACGTTGTGGGTCGACGGCGAAGGTGGTTGAAAGGATCTCCTTTATCGCAGCGGCGCGCTTGTCGCTGAGCTGGAGATTGTGCTTATCGTCGCCTGTCGCACTCGAGTGGCCGACGACGAGGAACTTGTAGGCCCAGAGGTTCGGGTGATGCAGGGCATCCGCAAGCATCCCCAAGGTGCGATAGGATTTCGGCTGGATTGCTACAGAGTCGTTTTCGAAATTGATCTCAACGACCATCTGCGGAAGCTTCGAAATTTTTTKCCAGTTCGGCAGAGCCGCCATCGGCTGGCCGCCGCCGTTCACCACCTCCTGCCTCAAGATCTCCAGATCAATTGCCGGCGCCGCCGAGGTAAGCTTTCCGAGCCCGGTGATGATCCGCTGTTGAGAAACCTCCTGGGCAAACGTCAGGCAGGGGAAGAAAGCGATTGCGGCAAGCAAAGCGCCTGCTTTTGCGAGAAACCTCATGGAATTATCTCCACCCTGCATCTGTGATCACTTGATTGCATTCCTGGCTGATGCGTTCCTGCTTTTTCGCCAGGCAAGCGAGGATGAAGCCGTCGCCCTTGATATCGGAGCACCTCTTGGCGATGTCGCGCTGGCAGACCTTTTGATAGGAAGCCTGGGCCTGTTCCCGCTGGGCAATCGACTGGAGAACGACGCTGATGGCACCCTTGCAGGTGGGCGTCACCTTCGAAGCGTTCTGCTGCAGGCAATCGGCGATTCTTCCGTTGCCGAGATTCAGTCCCTTGCACAACTTCTGAATATCCGCCCCGCAATCGTCCGCCAGTTTGGTGATCGCGTCGGCGTAACTGAGGGTCTGGGCTTGGACAGGCCCGGTAAAGACGATGGCGGCAAGCACGGTGGCCGCCGCGAAATATCTGCCCTTCAACATTATGACCTCTTATCGACTGGTCGCCGGACGGCGCCAAACGGCGACAAGGTGCATGAAGGCCGGGTAGTGCGGGAGTATGTTACAGTAACGCACAGCGCTCCTGTGGACGGATCACTATGCTCCATGCAGACACCGGACAACTTCGCTGATCTTCTGTCCGGCCAGTTGGAACAGCCGCTTGCGCGGCGGCAGCGGCAGCGGTCGCAAGTTGCAGAGCCGGTTGTCGAAGCATCGCAAGAGGTTTAACATTCGCGTGGCTAATGACGGTATGCCTCTCGCCGGAGTTGGGTTCACCTGCGCGTCAAAGAATTGGTGACGGCGGTCGTCGTCAAGCATTCGCCTGACAACAGCGGTCAGACAGGCAAGCCGAATTATGTTGGACAACCCCATCAGCGACCTCCCCGTTGCTGGCGATGAAAGCCTGTTCGTGAGTCTTAATCAACAAGGGCAAAGAACCGCACGGATGTTGGCAGAGAATGTCTGAAGCGCCGAGGCGCAGCCACGAGGTCTCGGGTCAGTTTCCGCCATAGCCAGTACTGGCATCAAGGCCCGCAAAATACGTCGAAGTCATACAAGCTGGAGGAGCATGAAATGGCAAAGACGATGAAGGCGGCTGTCGTTCGGCAGTTCCGCGCTCCACTCACCATTGAAGAAATGGCCGTTCCGACACCTGGACCAGGACAGATACTGGTCAAATACGAGGCGACGGGCGTGTGCCACACCGATCTCCACGCCGCCAATGGCGACTGGCCGGTAAAGCCGTCGCCACCCTTCGTACCCGGACATGAGGGAGTTGGCTTCGTCTCGGCGGTGGGAACGGGCGTCAAAAGAGTGAAGGAAGGCGACAGGGTTGGGGTGCCTTGGCTACACACTGCCTGCGGTTACTGCCCATACTGCCGAACCGGTTGGGAGACCCTGTGCGCTTCCCAGGTAAATACAGGATACTCCGTCAACGGAACCTTCGCGGAGTTCGGACTGGCAGATCCTGACTTCGTGGGCGCCGTACCAGACAAACTCGAGTTCGGTGCGGCCGCGCCGGTGCTTTGCGCCGGGGTGACCGTATACAAGGGGCTGAAGGAGACGGAGGTCCGTCCCGGCGAGTGGGTGGCGATATCCGGTGTCGGTGGCCTCGGGCACATGGCAGTGCAATATGCCAAGGCGATGGGGATGAATGTCGTTGCTGCCGACATATTCGAGGAAAAGCTGGTGCTGGCAAAACAGCTCGGCGCCGACGTTACTGTCAATGGCAAGGCCAAAGACGCCATCGAACAGGTCACGAAAGCGACCAATGGCGGCGTTCACGGCGTCCTTGTGACCGCGGTCTCTCCCGCCGCGATGGAGCAGGCCTTCGGGTTCATGCGGTCGAAAGGCACGATGGCGCTTGTCGGCCTTCCCCCGGGAATGATGTCCTTGCCCGTGTTCGAGACAGTGCTGAAACGCATCACGGTGCGCGGCTCGATCGTCGGCACCCGCCAGGATCTGGAGGAATCGCTGGTGTTTGCCGCAGAGGGAAAAGTGAAGCCGCATTTTTCCTGGGATCGCCTAGAGAACATCAACGACATCTTCCATCGGATGGAGGCAGGCAAGATCGACGGCCGCATCGTCATGCGACTGCACTGATTTGCACGCCGGCCACCCGGAGGAATGTCAGCACGGGTCGTGTTGAACGGGAGGCGCAAATGGCCTTTCCCGAACAACATCCATGGAAAGAGCCGGCGTCCGGCTTGAAGCAAAGCTGCTATCGATTTGAGGGATCTCGCAATGGTCCGGTCGATTGACGAAAATGAAAATCTGGTTTCCCCACATCGAACAGGCCCGGCTACCGAAACCGCCCTGCTTTCGAACGGCAGTTATCATGTGCTCCTCACAGAGAACGGGTCAGGATACGCAATCTGGCGCGGCCTCGATGTCACGCGTTGGCGAGAGGATGTTACGCGCGATTGCTGGGGCCAGTTTTGCTACATCCAGGATCTCGAAAGCGGCGATGCCTGGTCTATCGGCAGGCAACCGATCCGACGGCCGGATGCAACATATGCGCAGGAGCTTGATGGAGACCGCGCGGAGTTTCTTTGCGCTTTCAAAGACATCGAAGTCACCGCGCAAATATGTGTAGCCGGTGATTGCGACGCCGAAGTGCGCTTGCTGCAGTTCGTCAACAAGGGAGCCGCGACCCGGAAATTTGCGGTAACGAGCTACTCCGAGGTCTGCTTGAGCGGCCGACGCGGCGACAGTGCGCACCCTGCATTCGCCAAGCTTTTCGTAGAAACCCGGTTTGACCCGGAAACGACGGCGCTGTTTGCAAGGCGCCGACCGCGCAGCGCCTTGGACAAGCCGAATTTTGCCGTCCACGTTTCGGCATCGAGCCAGAACGGCGGTTCTTCGGTCGAATATGAGACGGACCGCTGCCGCTTTCTGGGCCGAGGGGGAACACCGTCCAATCCCCTCGCCCTTGAGAACCGGCAGCGTCTTTCAGCGACGACAGGCCCCGTCCTTGATCCGGTCTTCAGTCTGCGCAGAACGTTGGCATTGGGACCTTCCGAGACCGCGCAAATCGCATTCGTGACGGGTGCCTCTGACGACGAAGGGGCCGCACTGGCGATCGCGAGACAGTTTTCAGATATTGCAGCGGCAATTAGGGCTCTATCGCCTGCGACCCGAAACTCCACCAATGCGGCCGCCGCTTCCCAATTTACGGCCGACAAGGTGGCGGTCTGTTATCAACTCGCAGGAGCGCTCATTCGCTCGCATCCCGACCTCCGGAATGGCAGCGTCCATGGGGGCCCGCGCCTTGAAATCGGTGCGTTGTGGTCGAATGGGATTGGCGGCGACATTCCCATTCTGCTGCTGCGGCTCGATCAAAAAGTAGGGAACGCGCTTCTTCCGGATGTTCTCGATGCACATGCGTTCCTGACCGGCCGTGGCCTCGCCTTCGATCTGGTTCTGCTCGATGAACGTAACGCCGACGAAAGCGTGCACTTGCGCGAACAGGTCGCAGAAAGCCGCGGAGAAGAACTCCTCGATAAGCCAGGAGGAATTCATACGCTTCGTGGCAGCAAGCTCCCGCACAGCACAACGAACACGCTCCTTGCTGCCGCGCGTGTGGTTCTTGCTTCCAGCCGCGGACCGCTGGCCGTTCAGATCTCGCCGAGAACAAGCATTCCGCTTTCCGCACCACCACCCGAAGCATCTTCGCGCCGCCGACCGGTGCGGCCCGGCGACGCTCTAGAGGACCTGCTTTTCTGGAGCGGACACGGGGGCTTCACGCATCAGGGCAATGAATATGTGATCGCTGCGGAGCGGCCGACGCCTGCGCCATGGTGCAATGTCATCGCCAACCCCGATTTCGGCTGCATGACGAGCGAAAGCGGCCTTGGGTATAGCTGGGCAGGCAACAGCCAGTTGAACAGGCTTACCCCGTGGTCGAACGATCCGGTTTCAGACCCTCCGGGCGAGGTCGTCTATCTGCGCGATGAGCAGACCGGAGAAGTATGGACGCCGACGCCACTACCGCTTGGGCACTCGTCGTCCAGCAATGTGAAACATGGGCAGGGCTATACGCGCTATGAAGGCGCCAGCGGAACGCTTCGCCACGAAATGACGGTGCATGTTCCTGTTTCCGCACCGCTCAAGATCATCCAGCTCACCATTCGCAACGAGGGAACCGAAGCGCGCGCACTGAGCATAACCTACTTCATCGAGTGGGTGCTCGGGACCTTGCGCGAGGATACGTCGGCGCGGATCGCCTGCGAACATGACACCAAGACACACGCCATCATCGCCAGGCCCATCTGGGAAGGTCCTTTCGCTGGACGACTCGCTTTCGCCGCATCCAGCATGCCGCTGCGATCGTTCACCTGTGATCGCGGCGAGTTCCTGGGGCGCGGCGGTTCCGTCGCACAGCCCTTGGGGCTGAATGGCTCCGAGCTGAGCGGCTCCACCGGCACCCCAGGTGATCCCTGCGCGGCGTTGACAGTCGAGGTATCGGTCCTTCCTGGCCAGAGCGCCGAGCTTGTGTTCGTGCTTGGGCAGGCAGCCAGTCGCGACGAAGCCCGCAAGCTCGTTCGGGAATATGCCGACCCGGGCGGTGCACGGCGCTCAATGGAGGCCGCCACCCGGCAATGGGACCAGACCCTGGGCGCGATTACGGTCCGCACGCCAGACAAGGCCTTTGACCTCATGATGAACCGGTGGCTGCTCTACCAGGTGCTGGTTTGCCGGGTTTGGGCGCGGACCGGGTTTTATCAATCCGGTGGCGCCTATGGTTTTCGCGACCAGCTCCAGGATGTCATGGCGCTGGTTCACTGTGCGCCCGACGAGGCGCGCGCACATATCCTGCGCGCCGCGGCACGCCAGTTTACCGAAGGCGACGTCCAGCATTGGTGGCACCCGCCGACGGGCGTTGGAGTTCGGACCCGCATCACCGATGACCTCTACTTCCTGCCTTACGTCGTCCAGAACTATGTTTCGGTCACGGGCGACTATGCGCTTCTCCGCGAGCCTGTGCCTTTCATCTCGTCGCCAGTCCTTACGGACGAGCAGGAAGAGACCTTCGGCGTGCCCGAAATCTCCCCGGAGACAGCAACGCTCTACGATCATTGCTGCCGCGCCCTCGAACGGGGTCTACGCACCGGTCGCCATGGCCTGCCCCTGATGGGAACAGGCGACTGGAACGACGGGATGAACAAGGTGGGCGCGGAAGGCTCGGGCGAAAGCGTCTGGAACGGCTGGTTCTTCCTGACCACGCTCAGGTCGTTCGCAACGTTGGCAACCGCCACCGGCGACAGCGAACGGGCCGCCTGGTGCGAAGAGCGAGCCGAGGCGCTCCGCGTCTCATTGGAGACCCACGCCTGGGACGGTTCCTGGTATCGACGCGCCTATTTCGACGACGGCACGCCACTTGGCTCCTCGGTGAACGATGAATGTCAGATCGACGCCATACCGCAGGCATGGGCCGTTATATCGGGGGCAGCCGACGCGGGACGCGCTTCGAAGGGCATGCAGGCCGTGTGGGATCGATTGGTTCGTCACGAGGACAAGTTGATCCGGTTGTTCGATCCGCCGTTCGACAAAGGCGCGCTGCAGCCGGGATATATCAAGGGCTACGTTCCAGGAATTCGCGAAAACGGTGGCCAGTACACCCATGCCGCTGCCTGGGTCGTCCTGGCCACCGCACTGTCGGGGGACGGTGACCGGGCGTTCGAGCTCTGGAGCATGCTGAACCCGATCAATCATGCCCTCTCCGCCGAAGACACCGGGCGCTACATGGTCGAACCCTATGTCGTGAGCGCCGATATCTACGGTGCGCCGCCCCATTCGGGCCGCGGAGGGTGGACCTGGTACACCGGATCTGCCGGCTGGCTCTATCGTGTTGGCCTCGAAGCGATCCTCGGCATCCACCGGCAAGGCGCGCAGCTCTTTATCGAACCCTGCATGCCGACCAATTGGCCCGGCTATGAAGTGGACTTCCGATTTGGAGCAGCCACCTATTGCATCGAGGTCAAAAGGGGATCCGGGCGGGCAATCACGCTGGATGGCGAGGAACTCAAGGACGTCAGCGTCCCGCTCGTCGATGACGGACAAAACCATCAAGTCCTTCTGGTTGTCGGCTGATGAGGTCGGAGGCGCTGACGCCATATCCATAGCAAAGGTGGCGAGCCGGGCGAAAACTCGCCCGGCGCAAAGCACGAAGTTGGCGGCTCTCGAAGCCGCCGCAACGCACAATTCAACGCGGTACCGACCTTCTGCAGAAAGGAAGTGACCATGACGAAGGGCTCGTTCTCTCATCAGCATGCCGGACTATACAGAAGAGACCTTCTGATCATTGCCGGAACTGCAGCCGCGGCACTCGCCAGCTCCAGCCACAGGGCGGCAGCGGCGTCCGGCGAAACGGCAATCAAGATCGAAGAGGTCAGACGCGATGAGGATGTGTTCGCCTACCTCAACAGGATCAAAGGTGGCTTTACCCAAAAAGCCTACCAGCAGGTGATCGGCGCTGCCAACGAGTTCAAGGAGGGGGATCAAACGATTGGCGTGGGCGCTGAAGACGACGCGACACGGCTCCATGCGCGCGCTCTGCTGACCAACACCAAGATCGGCGAACTCTACGAGCATCCGCTGTTTGAGGACAGTCTGCAGCGCCTCATCTGGCAGACGACCGACCAGGCCCAATTCGAAAAGGTCAAAGACTGGACGATGGGACGATTGAAGGACTTTCTTCTGAACGAACCGGAAGAAAGCATCAAAGCCATGATGACCGGGCTGACCAGCGATACGATCGGATGCGTCCCCAAACTGATGACAAATGAGGAGCTCATTTCCCTCAGCAGCAAGATCTTCAATGTGATGCCTGGCACCAAAATGGGCGCGAAAGGGTATATGGGCGCTCGGATCCAGCCGAATTCTCCCACGGATCACCCCGAAGACATCGTCTGGCAGGTGTTCGATGCGTTCTCCTATGCGACCGGCGATATCGTCATCGGTACCAATCCGGTGGACAGCACGGTCGATAGCGTCGTCACCGTCGAGCGCGCGCTCAAGGACATTGTCGATACATTTGCTCTCGGTGACGTGATCCCCTGGTGCGTGCTTGCGCACATCGACGTTCAGGCCGAGGTCAACGAGGATTTCCCGGGAACGGTGTCGACGATGTTCCAAAGCCTTGCTGGAACGGACGACTGCAACAAGATCTTCGACATCACGAACGACAAGATCCTGAAGTATGCGAGCGCCAAGGCCGGCGAACGATATGGCCTCTACTTCGAAACCGGGCAGGGTTCGGAATTCACCAACGGCGTCGCAAACGGCGTCGATATGATGGTGCTTGAGGCACGCAAATACGGGTTCAGCAGGGCCGTCGGAATTGAACTGGCCAAGGTCCAGCCCAAGGGCGCGTGGCTTCATGTCAACGATGTTGCCGGCTTCATAGGACCGGAGGTCTTCAAGACCCGCGACCAGCTGGTCAGGTGCTGCCTCGAAGACATGGTCATGGGCAAGCTGCATGGGCTGATCATCGGGCTCGACATCTGCACCACCCTGCACATGACGGTCAGTCTTGAAGACCTGGACTGGTGCCAGGACCACATCCTTCCCGCCAATCCCGCCTATCTGATCGCGCTGCCGACCAAGAACGACCCGATGTTGAGCTATCTCACCACATCGTTCCAGGACCACGTGCGGGTACGGGATAAATTCGGCTTCAAGGTCAATGATGCAATGTGGGAATTCTACAAGCGCATCGGGATCGTTGGCGAGGATGGCAGCTACACGGCAAACTATGGAGACCCCCTCTGGGTCTATTACCAGTATCGTCTCGCCAAAGGTGACGGACGATCCAAGGACGCCGTCTACGCCGAAGGCCGCGAGAAGATGCAGGAGGTTGAGGCGAGAGGCGTAGACCTCGCAACCGGTCACGGTGCAGAGATCTGGGATCTCAACCCGGCCCTCGCGGCCAAGGTCAAGAGCCTCTACGACGATGCCAAGCTATCGCTCTGGGCTGAGCTCACGCCCGAGTTCATTGCCGCCGTGCCCAACGCCGTGCCGGTGCGCACGCTCTCCAGGGACCGCAACGACTATATCGCCCACCCGACCACAGGCGAAACGATTAGCCCGGAAACGGTCGCCGAGATTGAAAAGATCCGGGAACTCTGGGGTGATGACATCCCGAAAGGGCAGATCGTCATTTCAGACGGCCTGAACGCCAAGGCCATCATGGACGAGGGTCACCTTGCACCCTTCCTCGAAGAGATGCGCAAGCTTCTTTCCGACGCGGGCGTCTCGGTGGGAGACAAGAACATCGTCGTCACGAGCGGAAGAGTGCGGGCCGGCTACCGCATTGGCGAGATGCTTTACGCGAAGGCCGACCCCGACAGCCTGAGAGGGATCCTTCACATCATCGGCGAACGTCCCGGCACGATGCATCACGCCTACTCCGTCTACATCACCGTCGCCAAGGGCAAGCGATGGGCGGAGAAGAACATCGATCACGACATCACCAGGCTGGTCAGCAATGTCGCCGATACGGCGCTGGACCCGAAGAAGGCGGCCAAGGAGACCTTGACCATCATCCGGGAAGTCGTCGGCAAGGAGGTCAACGGAAGCCGTCGATACGGATAACCGTGACAGCCGGCGTCTAGCGACTAGGCGGCAAAAACCTTCGCGCGGCGCAACGTGACAAATCCAGTGTCACCGGATTTCACCGTGCGTTCCGGTTCCAGGTCGAGTTCCAGATGCGCACCGTCCCGGGTGGTCGCAATCACCCGGCGTCCGCCGGGCCGGTCCATGACACGGCTGACGGTGGCGGCGATGCCGGCTCCCTGCGGCGCCCAGTCGAGATCACCCGGACGGGCGTAGAGTTCAGCCTTGCCATCCGCCAAGCCTGCGGCGTCGATCTCCGCGCCATCGGCATATGCCCTGCCGTCACGCACCTCGGCGGCCAGCATGTTGGCATCCCCCAGGAACTTCATGACAAATGCCGACTTGGGGTCGCGGCAGACTGCCTCCGGTGTTCCCTGTTGGACGATGTGGCCATCCTTCAGGATCACGACGCGATCGGCAAGGTCGAGCGCCTCTTCCTGGTCGTGGGTGACGAACAGCGTCGTGATGCCGAGCGTTGTATGGATCTCGCGCAGCCAACGGCGAAGCTCCCGCCGGACGTTGGCGTCCAGCGCGCCGAAAGGCTCGTCGAGCAGCAGCACTTTCGGATCGACCGCAAGAGCGCGGGCAAGCGCGACGCGCTGACGCTGCCCCCCGGAAATCTGCGCCGGAAACCGGTCACCCAGACCTTCGAGACGGACGAGCCGCAGCAGCTCCGTCACCCGTGCCTGGATCGCCGCCTTCTCGCGTTTGACCTTCGAGACGTCCATACCGAAGGCGATATTTTCCGCCACGGTCATATGCGGGAAGAGCGCATAGTGCTGGAAGACGAATCCCACGCCCCGATCGCGCACCGGGATATCCGTTGCATCCTGATCACCGAAATAGATGTGGCCACCATCGGCGAATTCGAGCCCGGCGACCATGCGCAGAATGGTCGTCTTGCCGGAGCCGGACGGCCCGAGCAGAGCGACAAGTTCGCCGCTCTCGACCTCGAGGGAAACGTGCTTGACGGCGCGGAACGTTTCGAAAGTCTTGACGACGTGGTCAAGGCGGATCTTCATGATGTTTACTCCGCAGGATTGGCTGCCGGACGGACACGGCCCGCCCCACGGCGCTCCAGCGCCACTTTGGCAATGATGGTGAAGACGGCGATCAGCGCCAGGATGGACGCCGACGCGAAGGCGCCCGCCGCCTGGTAATCGTGGTAGAGCAGTTCGATATGAAGCGGCAGCGTGTTGGTCTGTCCGCGGATATTGCCCGAAACCACAGACACGGCGCCAAACTCGCCCATGACACGGGCATTGCAGAGAACGACGCCATAAAGCAGCGCCCATTTGATGTTCGGCAGCGTGACCGAGAAGAAAGTACGCCAGCCGGAAGCCCCGAGCGACGTTGCCGCCTCCTCGAGGTCCCTGCCCTGCGCCTGCATGAGCGGGATGAGTTCGCGCGCGACGAACGGCGCGGTGACGAACATCGAGGCGAGGATGATGCCGGGGATCGCGAACAGGATCTTGATGCCGTAGGCATCGAGTGTCGGACCGAAGATGCCCTGCAGGCCATAGACAAAGAGATAGGCGACACCCGCAACGATCGGCGAGACCGAGAACGGGATTTCTATCACCACCAGCAGGAAGGCCTTGCCGCGGAAGTCGAATTTGGTGATGGCCCAGGCCGCCGCAATGCCGAACGCGGTATTGACCGGCACTGCGACCAGCGCCGCAAGCACGGTCAGCATGATCGCGTGCCGGGTGTCGGGATGAAGGATCGTGTCGCGATAGACCTGCCATCCCTTGGCAAAGGCTTCGACACCGATGATCAGCAAAGGTGCAAGGATAAGGAAGGCACCGAGGGTCAGGACGGTGCCGATCAGCATGCGGCGGAAGAATGGTCCGTCACCGACCCGCGGCGGGGTGCGTCCGGTTCTCATCATTCTCATGGTCAGCCCCTCGCCGTATAGCGCAGCGCACGCGCCTGCAGCCAGTTTGTGATGCCGAGCATGAGGAAGGCCGTGAGCAACAGGACGGACGCGATCGCCGCAGCGGCCTGGTAATCGTATTCCTCCAGCCGGATGAAGATCAGCAACGCGGTGATCTCGGTCGACATCGGCTGGTTGCCGGCGATGAAGATGATCGCGCCGAACTCGCCGAGGCAACGGGCGAAGGAAAGCGATAGACCTGCGAGCAGGGCCGGCGTGAGAAGCGGCAGGATGACCTTACGGAAGATCGCCCAATCGGACCCGCCAAGCGACTGGGCGGCCTCTTCCAGCGACGGATCGAGATCTTCCAGCACCGGCTGCACCGTGCGCACGATGAAGGGCAGCGAGGTGAAGCACATGGCGATCATGATGCCGAGCGGCGTATAGGCAACCTTGATGCCGAAATCGCCGAGGATGGAGCCAAACAGGCCGTTCGTGGTGAAAAGCGCCGTCAGCGAAATGCCGGCGACGGCCGTCGGCAGCGCAAACGGCAGATCGACCATGGCGTCGACGATGCGTCTCCCCGGAAAGCGGTAGCGCACCAGAACCCAGGCGAGCGCGAGGCCGAAAAAGAGATTGAAGAAGGTCGCGGCAAGTGCGGCAAGCACCGTGACGCGATAGCTCGCGAGAGCCCGCGACGACGAGACGATCTGCCAATAATCAATAGGACCAAGGCTTGCTGCCTTGAAAACGAGGGCTGCCAGCGGCAGGACGACGATCAAGCTCACGTAGAGCAGCGTCACCCCCAGCGACAGGCGCAATCCGGGCAGGACATTGCGTCTCAAGCGGTCATTTCCTTGTCATGTCATGGTGAAACCCGGCAAACGGTTTGTCTGCCGGGCTGGCTGAAATCGGGAGCGGCTAGCGCTTAGCGGCTGCCGTAGAGCTTGTCCAAAACCCCGCCGGAAGCGAAGTGCTCGCTCTGGATCTTGCTCCAGCCGCCAAAGACGTCGTCGACGTTGACGAGGCGGATCGCCGGAAACTGATCCTTGAACTCGCCGGCTACCTTCTCGTTGCGGACGCGGTGGCCGAACTCGGCGGCGATCCGCTGGCCTTCCTCCGTATAGAGGAAATCGAGATAGGTCTTGGCAAGCGCTTCCGTGCCATGCTTCTCGGCAACCTTGTCGACCACGGCGACCGGGAATTCGGCAAGGAGGCTCACCGACGGGATGACGCTCTCGACCTTGTCGGCGCCGTACTGCTTGACGATGCTGCGCGTTTCAGCCTCGAAGGTGATCAGGACGTCGCCGGTTTCGCGTTCGACGAAGGTCGTCGTGGAAGCGCGGCCACCCGTATCGAAGACCGGAACATTGTCGAAGATCTTGGTGATGTAGGCCTCGATCTTCGCCTCGTCCCCCTCATAGGCCTCCTTGGCCCAGGCGTAAGCGGCAAGATAGGTGTAGCGGGCATTGCCCGAGGTCTTCGGATTGGGGAAGACCGCATGAACATCGTCGCGCGCGAGATCGCTCCAGTCCTTGATGTTCTTCGGGTTGCCGGTGCGCACCAGGAAGGACGGGAAGGAATAGAACGGCGAGGCATTGTTCGGGAAGGCCTTCGCCCAGTCCTTGGCGACGAACCCATTCTTGGCCAGGAATTCGATGTCGGTGGTCTGGTTGAAGGTCACGACATCAGCCTCGAGACCCTCGAGGATCGAGCGCGCCTGCTTCGACGTGCCGGCGTGCGACTGGTCGATCGTTACCCCGGGATGCTGCTTGATGAACGCCTCGTTCTCGGCCACGAAAAGCTCGCGCGAAACGTCGTAGGAGGCGTTGAGGAGTTTCGTGGGCTCCTCAGCCAGCGCGGGAGTGACGAAGTGCGCGGCAAGGGCAGCGCCAAGAATGAGGAGGCGTTTCATGCAATTCTCCGGTGTTGTTTTCCCTGAGAACCTACCGGCGGGCGTATAGCAGCGCGAGGGACCGAGCACTTTGGTTGTGCAACGCTTTAGAAATTCCGTCTCGTTTTCGCCATAATTTACGGAGGTTTTTGCCCCGTTCCCTCTATCGGTCTGCGGGTCGGTTCACAGCACGTCACCTGAGCCATCGGCGAGAATGCAACTGGCCCTCTTGAAGATAACCGAGCATCGCCATCGTGGTCAGGCCGCCAAATACCACCTTCAGCACACGTTCTGTCGCACCTCGCGCTTTTGCCCTACCGGCGTAAGTCCCCGTCGCCTAAACAGGTTGATACGAGAAGAATCGGATTGGAGGCCGCCATGAGCCAGGACCAAAAGACCATAACCACCTGGTATGTCGATCCGGACGCAGAAGACCGGATGTCGGATGGGCATGCTCCGATCTGGCGACATCTGATCGACTTGATCGTCGAGCGCGACCTGTCCCAGAAGAGCGTCCTTGATTTCGGTTGCAATCAGGGTGGCCTGCTACGGCATCTCTATGCGATCCGGCCATTTCGCAAGGCCCTTGGTATCGACATTGCCGAGCAATCGATCGCCAAGGCCGAAGCCTTCAAGGGCAATATTCCCGTTCAGCACGCGGTCGGCGGAAGGCTCGAAGGCTGGGTCGAGGAGTTCGATCTCGCAATCAGCCACGAGGTGATCTATCTCGTCGAGGACATCGACGCCCATGCCGCCGACATCTTCAAGGCGCTGAAGCCGGGCGGCGTCTACTATGCCGTCACGGGCTGCCACACCGACAATCCGCTCTGGCCGAAGTGGCGCGATCTCGTCGCCAAGCGCACGAATACGGTCGTTCAGGATCGATCGATCACCGACTACGGAAATGCCTTCGCCAAAGCCGGCTTCGAGGTCTCGGGCCGCAAGCTGGAATTTGACGGCTTCATTCCCTTTGTCGCGGATGGCTGGACGCCGAATTTCGCCGATGCGCTCGACTATTACACCCAGACGAAGATCGTTTTTCGGCTCGTCAAGCGCCTGGCGGGTGCAACTTCGTAAGCTCGACGTCGAAATGGGGTGGTTTGCCGGGGGCAACCTCGACGAACGTCCCCCTGACCCGGAAGGCCTTCTCGATCAGGCCGCTTTCGGCCAAGGCCCTGGGCTCGCCGTCGAAGCGCAACACGCCCCTCTCCAACAGAGATATCCGGTCGCTGACGGCGATCGCCTGATTGATGTCGTGGATCGCCATGATGATCGTCACGCCGCGCTCGCGGCTCAGACGGTGGACGAGGTCCATGACCTCGACCTGATAGCCGATATCGAGAAAGGATGTCGGCTCGTCGAGGAGCAGGATCGCCGCTTCTTGCGCCAAGGCGGCCGATATCCACGCGCGTTGACGCTCGCCGCCGGACAATTGCTGGAGCGTGCGGTCTGCAAGGCTGGCGAGGCCTGTGCTGTCCAGCGCCCATTCGATGGCTTCTTCGTCCCGGCGACCGTAGGAACGAAACAGGCCGACATGGGGAAAACGCCCCTGGCGGACGAGTTGAGCAACCGTCATCTCGTCCGGAGCGGTGGGTTGCTGGGGCAGAAATGCGAGCTTCTTCGCAATGGCGCGGCGCGACATCGATGCAACGGCGACACCTTCAATCAACGCCCCGCCCTCCGCTGGCGAAAGCAGCCCAGCGAGCGCCTGAAGCGCAGTGCTCTTCCCCGATCCATTTGGTCCGATCAGAGCGCGTATCTCCCCTCTCTCCATGGACAGGGAAAAATCGGACAACGCTCTTCGGTGACCGTAGAGAACCGACAATTGCGAACAGGACAACGGCATGGATGATCTCAAGGAACCTTGCGCAGAAGCGCGAGCAGGACGGGGACGCCGATGAGGGCGGTGACGACACCGATCGGCACCTCCTCGGCACCGCCGACCAGGCGACCGATCAGGTCGCTGAGCGTAACGATGACCGCGCCGAGGACGATGGTGAGCGGAAGGACCAACGGAAAGTGCCGGCCTGCGATGAAACGCGCCAGGTGCGGGACGATGAGGCCGACGAATACGATCGGCCCGACGGCGCCGACGGCACTTGCGGCAAGCGCACAGGACACGAGCAGAACGAGCGAGAACTGCCGCCGATAGGAAAGGCCGAAGGATTGGGCGACGGCCGCGTCGAACCGGAGCAGGATGAGCGGGCGGTAGATCAAGGGTAGCACGGCGAGGCCGGCAACCGTGAAAGGCAGCAGAAAGAGCGCGTGATGCCAGGTCCGGGCATAGAGGCTGCCGGAAAGCCATTCGAGAATGATTTCGACGCGCGCCGAACCCCAGCCAGCGATGAGCCCGATGGCGATGGCATGAAGCACGGCGCCAATGGCGATACCGCAGAGCGTGATCCGCAGCGGGCTGAGATCGAGACGGAAAGCGAGCAGATAGATGATGCCGCCTGCCACCATGCCGCCAACCATGCCGGCGGGCGGTAGCCAGGCGATCGGCAACTCGTTGACGGCGTAGGAGTCTGGATGGGCGAGGTAGACCGTGGCCAGGAGAAAAAGCGTCACGGTCAGCGTCGCCCCCTGAGAAACACCCATCAGAGATGGATCGGCAAGCGGGTTTCGCGTGATGGTCTGGAGAAGCAACCCCGCCAACGCGAACTGCACTCCGGCGAGAACACCCGTCACAATCCGCGGCAATCGGATGTCGAGAATGATCGAGCGTGCCTCCGGCGACCCGCGTCCGCCCAGGGCCGACAGGACGTCGGCAACGGGAATGTCGACGATGCCCAGGAAAATGGCAGCGACGAAGGACCCGGGCATGAGCAACAAAACGGCAGGAAAAAACCAGCGGTTTGGTTGCCCGAGAGTGGAAACCTTCACGATCGTCCGCCCTCCCCCCTGAAGTCGAGCCGACCGCGCTGGATCAGATAGACGAAGATCGGTCCCCCGAGCAGTGCGGTTATGATCCCGACCGGTAACTCCTTCGGGATGGCGATTGTCCGCGCGATCAGATCGGCCGAACTCACGATCAGCGACCCGATGGCGGCGGTAAGGCCAATCTCAAGAGCTGTGCCGCGCGGCCCTAGGAGCCTGGCGATATGTGGTGCTGCGAGGCCGACAAAAGCGACGGGCCCTGCGACGGGGGCAACGCCGGCAACAGGGCATACGCCCAGCACCAGCAGGACCGGCTTCCACACAGTCAACTGCACCCCCATGGCTGCGGCGGAATGGTCGCTCAGGGAAAACATCGCAACGACCCGAGAGAGGGTGAAAGCGCCGATCACGCCCGTCAGCACCCACGGCAGCATCTGGACGAGGTTCATCCACGTTCGGCCCGCAAAACCTCCGGCGAGCCAAAACAGCAGTGCCGTCGACTGTGGGCCGGCTAACAGCAGAACGTAGATCGTGATCGCCCCCAGGAAGAGGGAAACGCTGACGCCTCCGAGCGCAAGGTGAAGCGGATGGCTGCTGCCGCCGCGCGCCACCCAGAATGTCACGGCTGCCGCTGCGAGACCGCCGGCAAGCCCGATAACGGGATAGTAGAGACCGGAAACCCAGGGCAGAAGAACGAAGCAGGTGACGATCGGCGCGATCGCGCCGGCCGTGACGCCAGTGATGCCTGGATCGGCGAGCGGGTTGCGGGTCAGAGACTGGAGGAGATAGCCCGAGACGGCAAGGCCCGCGCCCGCGATGGCGGCCGTCAGGCTCCTCGGGAACCTGAGGGTCCAAACGAGGATCGACTCGATCTTGCCGTCGGGATTGACGAGTGCCCTGAAAACGGCCTCGAACGAGAGCGTTCTGGCCCCCGGCATCAACCCGACCGCAACGACCAGAACCGTCGCAAGGACGATGAAGCCTATGGCAATCGAGGATTTCCGTGCGTCCATCGTCGTTGCGATCAATCGCTCACTTCTGCAGTTCAGCGGGGATCAGCTTGGCCGCTTCGGCCCTGACGTCGATCTTGGGAAAGGCATCCGGATAAAGGTAGTGCGCAGCCTCGCGCAGAACGATCTCGCGCGCGATCGGACCATTGGTCTCGACCCAGTGATCGCCGACATAGAAGACCCGGTTGTTCTTGACGGCAGAGAGCTGGCTCCAGATCGGATTGTTCTCATGCGGGCGATCCGGACCGTAATCATAGATGAAGAGGACCTCCGGGTCCTTCTCCAGCATCGTCTCA
Organism: Ensifer sp. 2TAB8; assembly: GCF_052115125.1. Lineage (NCBI taxonomy): Bacteria > Pseudomonadati > Pseudomonadota > Alphaproteobacteria > Hyphomicrobiales > Rhizobiaceae > Ensifer > Ensifer sp. 2TAB8. The sequence continues at coordinate 161,266 of NZ_JBFRGB010000011.1, forward strand.
AGGCTAAGGTCGGTGCCGAACTCACCGCCCGGCGTCATGGCTCCGGCGATGTTTTCGCCGCCGATCGCATTGACGATCGAGGCAGAAGTGTTTTCGTCATGGAAAGCGAACGGGACTTCGCCGCCCCACATGATCGCGTAGCGCGGATGCTGGTCTTTCGGCGCCTTGGCCGCGGTATCGGCCAGATGCGCGCGGAACTCCTTGTTGAGCTCGATGCCGCGCTCAGGCTTGCCCAGGATTTTCGACAGCGCCTCGATTTCCTTGTCGCTGCCGTCGAGCAATTCCATGTTGTAGGCGACGTAGGGGGCAATCTTCTCGAGCTGCGGAGCATTGCCGACCGTGTAGCGGCGGATAGCGACAATCAGATCCGGCTTTGCTTCCGAGAGAAGCTCAAGGTTCGGCTTGGCACGCTGGCCGATCTGCGTCATGTCCCTGGTCAGGCCGAGCAGGAATTCCGGCGGGCGATCAGCCACCATATAGGTGCTGGCTACAGGCTTGATACCGAGCGCCAACGCCACGTCGTCAGCGAAGAACGAAACCGATGCGATACGCTGGGGCTTCGCGGGGATCTGAACCTCGACGCCGCGGTCGTCGATGACCTTTTGCGTTGCGTCTTCGGCAAGGACTGGTCCCGCGATCACGGCGAAGCACGTGGCAAGCATGCCAGACATCACGGCGTGCCGGATCGGCGAGGCAAAGTTCCGAAACATGAATATCTCCTGGATATGGTCAGTGATGACAGTGGAGCGCCGCCAGCCACCCAAGCCGTTGCGCAGAATGCATGCTCCCCCTGACAGCGAAGCGGGGCATTCCACAGACGTGCTGATTTCGGATCGGTGCGCTCAATGCCGGTCCACCCGATGGTTTATTGTTATGCTCGGGATTTGTGGATAGATATAGTCAAGTTATTTGCAAGCGAAAGATTCTCACGCCGGCATGAGAAATCCTCAATCCAATCGCACCAAGCTTCCGCCACTGGCCACGCTGCCTGCGTTTTCTATCGCGGCCCGTACCGGCAGCCTTACGCTGACAGCCAGGGAGTTGCACCTGACGCCCGGGGCAATCAGCCGGCAGATCAAGTCGCTGGAAGACACGCTGGGCGTCCAACTCTTCCATCGCGGTCACAACGCGATCACGCTCACCGACGCAGGGCGGCAGTACCTGACCCACGTGAACGCCGCATTGGCAACGCTCGACAACGGCACACGCTCCCTTCTGCCGGATCGCGTGCGTCTGGTAATCCATGCGCCAATCACGCTTGCACGGCGGTGGCTCATTCCGAGGCTTGGCTCGTTTCTGCAGGAAAATCCGAGCGTCGACCCGAGCATCCAGTCGCTCGCACTCGGCGCAAGCGACGTCCCCGATGCCAGGATCATTTATAGACGGGGCTCGGAGGAAGGCCGATTTTCATCCGCCTTCCTTCTCGACCGAACGGTTGCAGTCTGTTCGCCGCTCCTGATCGGCAACGTCACGACAACGGTGGCGCCGCAAGCGCTCCTCGATCTGCCGCTCCTGCTCGACACCGCGGACGGGTGGTCGTGGCGGCGCTGGTGCGAGGCAGCAAACATCGCGTTTCAGCCGCGCAGCGGCAGCATCACATTCGACACGGATGAAGCCTCGATCGACGCCTGCATGAACGGGCTCGGAATCGGGCAGGCAAGTCCCTCCCTGATCGAGCGAGAGTTGCGGGAGGGGCAATTGATCGTACTCTGTCCGAGTATCGATCCGATTGTCGGCGCCTACGAGATCGCAGGAACGCCGACAAGCGCCGTAGCGACAGCCTTCGATCGATGGCTACTGTCGTGGCGGGAGGTCTGATCCTTGCCTTCACGCGGATTTGCGTGGCGCTGCGGCCTCGACTATCTCCCCGACCCAAGGTCGACGTCAACCCATGCGCTCGGCAGGGACCTCCTCCGGTGTATAGTTGAAGCTCATATAGACGACGATCGTGATGATCACCGTCAGGAAAAGGAGGCTGGTGTAGATGGTGCCAAGCCCCATCCCGCCGTATTCGACCTGTTGAGACATCAAATCGCCAATTGAAGCGCCGAGCGGTCGAGTAAAGATGTAGGCCAGCCAAAACGTAAGAATGCCATCAAGGCGAAGGACATAATAGGCGGCGGCAATTGCGGCGATAAGCGCACCGAAGATGATCGCTGTCGTCAGATAGCCGAGTGCGAACACTTCGGCGACCAGATCTCCGACCGCCGTACCAAGCGCGAAGGTCAGCAGAATTGCGAGCCAATAGAACGTCTCGCGCCGATTGGTGGAGACGGTGTGGATCGATAGCGTGCCTTCAAGCGCGTACCAGCACGCAAACGTCGCCACCAACAGGATGCAGAAGGCGGTTGCCGTCGTTTCCAACGCTACGCCAAAGTTGTCGACAAGGTTGTCGGTGATCAAGGTGCCGACCACGCTGATCAAGACGACGGCAGACCAATAGGCCCAGGGGACGTAACGCTTCTGCGAGAGCTGCAGCACCATCACGACCACCAGCACGGCAGTCATGATCAGCGACGTTGCCGTAAGCCCGTATCCGAGATTGACGGCGAGGTAGTCGGCGGCGGTCTCCCCCATGGTGACGGCCATGAGTTTGATCAGCCAGAAGTCAACGGTGACGCGAGGAACGCGGTTCAATCCACTTTCCGTGGTGAGCGTGACATGGGACATGACGGCAGTGCTCCCTGTGCTGTCTGTTACTTGCCCAAGAGCGTCATCGCTTCGGTGAGAAACTTGTCCGAACGGACGTCGTCGTCAGCGTTGCAACGTTCGACAGCCTTCGCTTCCAGTTCCTCGACCTTCGCCTTGTCGGTGTCGTTGAGCATCGTGTTCGCTTTCGTGGCGCGCATTTCCTTGAGCATGTCCTCGCACGGCACGGTCGCGTGCGCAGGCATGGAAAAGGCGACCGTTCCAAGAACAATCGTCGATGCGGCCTGGATCAGTTTACGAACTCTCATGGCTTAGGCTCCGACAAACGAGCAGGGCGACCCGCCCCGGTGGGACCGAGAAGATCTCTTCCGGCGAATGGAAGTTGTAAGCCACCGAAAATACGCACGCTTTGTGAGAATCATACGGTTTCGTAATATCCGACCGATCTCTGCACGGTCGCCTTTACAATGACGCACGCTTCTTCGAAGCTGCACTAACCGCCGAAACTGGAACCGGACCAGGACATGCGCATCCTCGTCATCGAAGACGACAAGAAGACCTCCGATTACATTATGAGGGGCTTGAACGAAGCGGGGCATGTCTGCGACGTGGTCGCCGATGGTCGCCAGGGCCTCTACCAGGCAACGCAGGACAACTACGACATCGTCGTCGTCGACCGGATGCTGCCCAACCTGGACGGCCTTTCCATCGTGAAGGCCCTTCGGGCCGCGCGTGTGGGCACGCCGGTCCTGTTCCTGACTGCGATCGGCGGCGTTGGCGACCGCGTGGAGGGGTTGGAGGCCGGCGCCGACGACTATCTGGTAAAGCCGTTCGCATTCTCCGAACTATTGGCGCGCATCAACGCACTATCTCGCCGGCCGCCGGTCCAGGAACAGCAAACGGTGCTGCGCGTCGCCGACCTGGAAATGGATCTGGTGAAGAGATTTGTCACGCGGGCCGATCGGATCATAGATCTCCAGCCGCGCGAATTCACCCTGCTTGAGGTTCTGATGCGTGCCGAAGGGCGGGTCCTGACACGCACGATGCTGCTCGAGCAGGTCTGGGATTACCATTTCGACCCGAAGACGAGCGTCGTCGAAACCCATATCAGCAGATTGAGGGCCAAGATCGACCGCCCCTTCAACGCCCCTCTTCTCCATACGGTTCGTAACACCGGGTATAGCTTGCATGCCCCGCGCTAAGCTGTTGCGCAGCACGCCGATCAGGTTCGCGCTGACCTATGGCCTGCTGTTTGTTTTTACGTCGCTCGCCGTTTGGGCGGTCAGTTACGAGTTGCTGAAACGAAGACTGCACGACGCCTTGGATGGCTCGGTTCAGGAAACCTACTCGGTTCTCGAGGCGGCTTACGCCCCTGATGACATCGAGGATTTGGTCGCCACAATGAACAGCTTCGTCCGGCTGAATGCCAACGGCTCGCGTGTATTCCTGTTGACTGACCGGGCGGAAAAGGTCCTGTCGGGAAACCTGGTGCATACCATCGATGGCAATGGGCTCATGACAGTTTCCGCAGCGGCGCTCGGCTTGCCAGGAAACGAACGCTTTCGCGTCTTGAGCGGTACAATCGATGGATATCGATTAATCGTCGGCCACAGCTTCGCCGAGACGGACGACCTGGCACGAATGATCCTGGTGAGTTTCGGCTGGGCCTGCGCCCTGGCTGTGCTGCTGGCGTTCGGCACGGGTGCCTACCTCGCTCGCCGCGCTCAACAGCGCCTGGATGCGATTGCAGACACGATGTCGGCCGTCTCTAAAGGTCAACTTCAAGTGCGAATCCCGCTATCCAGGTCGCGGGACGATATTGATGAGATTGCCGGGCACATCAACCAGGCGCTGTCGCGTCTTTCCGCTCTGATCGACAGCATGCGGCAGGTCAGCACAGACATAGCGCATGATCTGAAGACGCCGCTCAACCGTCTCAAGCTCATGGTGGAGGACGCGCTCAGTCACGACGCGGCTGACGGCGAGCTACGCCTCCTGCTGGAGGAGGCTCTGTCCGAAAGCGACCAGATCAACGCGACGTTTGACGCCCTGCTGCGGATATCCCAGATCGAGGCCGGCGGCCGCAAGCTTCGGTTCTATCCGCTCGATCTCGGCCAGCTCGTGCGCAATGTGGTCGAGACCTATTCGGATGTGGCAGAGGACAACCATCAATCCCTGATCGTCGGTCGGATCGACGATGTCCTGGCCCAAGGGGACAAGGAACTCTTTACCCAGATGTTGGTCAATCTGATCGAAAATGCGATCACACACTGCCCCCAGGGGACAAAAATCGCGGTGGATCTGGTTCACGGCGAACAATGCTGGATCCTCAGTGTTGCGGACGATGGGCCAGGCATTCCCGAGGACGAGCGCACCAACGTGTTTCGACGGCTCTACAGGCTCGACAAGAGCCGCAGCACGCCGGGAAGCGGCTTGGGACTTAGCCTCGTACAGGCAATCGCGGACTTTCACGGTGCGGCGATCACGATCGAGGACAACAATCCCGGAGCGAGGATCGTCCTCAGATCACATCGCGCTCGCACTGGAGGTCAGGTCTCAGGCACCTGACGCTGGCGAACGGACCAAGACGTCGCGCCGACCCCCACTCTGCCTGATAGCTACATTTGAGGCGGCTCTCCGCTCGGCTTTCGCACCGAACTCGCCTCAGGCTTGCAACACCTTACGGCTTACAAATCCGTAAGGTGCAGGTAGAGCCGCCGTGAGAATTCGTCAGCAATATGCGCCGCGGCAGGCCAAACGCCCGCCACGGCCTGTGAGTCGCGCGGCGGCGTCCACCCGGCATCCCCCACGGATGCGACGGGGTCGGCGTGCCGGCAATCAACTCTCCTGCCGGTCAACCCATGTGAACGGTCAACCGTCTCCCCGTTAGGAAACATCATGGTTTCACATTCCTCATCCGATATTTCCAGCACGGCGCCCACGGGCGCACCACTTACCAAGGTCGCCGCCGTGACCTTGGCCTTCTGGATTATGAAAATTCTAGCCACCACGCTCGGAGAAACCGCCGGCGATTTCATCTCGATGACCCTCAACCTCGGCTACTATGTCGGGTTCGGTATCACCTTCGCAGCGCTGCTGGTCATTCTTATCGCCCAGATCTCGGCGCGGAAATTCTATTCACCGCTGTTCTGGCTGGCGATCGTCGCGACCACGACCGCCGGAACGGAAATCTCCGATATGATGGACCGTTCCTTCGGCCGCGGCTACCTGTCAGGCTCCATCATCCTGACGCTCGGGCTCGCTGCGTCCCTTGGCGTCTGGTATCTACGCGACGCGAAGCTTGACGTCGTGCATGTGAACCGCAGGGACACGGAAGCCCTGTTCTGGATCGCGGTCGTCTTTTCAAACAGCCTCGGCACGGCCTTCGGCGACTTCCTCACCGACAACATGGAGCTCAGCTATGTACAAGGCGCGATCATCACGGCCGGGATCATCGGCATCGTTGTCGCGCTGCATTACCTGACGAAGATCAGCGACGTCTTGCTGTTCTGGATAGCGTTCGTCTTTACGCGCCCCTTCGGTGCGACATTTGGCGACTTCCTGACCAAGCCGATTGAAAAAGGCGGACTGAACCTTCCGCGTGACAATGCATCGCTGGTCACGCTCGGCCTCCTGGTGGTTGTGCTGCTTCTGTCCATGTGGAAGCACAGGTCACGGATGATTGCGCAGCCGGCGTAAAGCGGCACCGCAAGATCGACGGCCTCTGCTCCTTCGCCAAGATACCGAGCGAAGCCGAGCTACAGAACGGTCACGGAGCCGCGCCCACACAACAGGGCGCGGCTCGCTACGCGAGCCATTGAAGTGCTCCCGGATTACACCGACAAACTAGACACTTTAGGCTGCCGCTCAGACGAACGCGCCAGCGTCACATCCAAGAGTACGTTGGCGCCGGCCGTGGCATCTGCGGGAGACGCGTATTCGCGGGGGTTATGGCTGATCCCCTCCCGGCAAGGCACGAAGATCATCGTGGTTGGCACCCGCCGCGCCAGATTGAAGGCGTCGTGCCCTGCCCCGGAGACAATATCACGCTGCGTCAGCTGCCGATCCCTCGCGCTTGCCCTCACCGCCTCGATCAGTGCACCGTCAAATGTGACCACCGGTGAGTGCCAGGTCAGGCAGGCCTGGAGATCGACCTCCCTATGGCTCTGACGGAGCGCCTCGATCCCGTCCATCAGGCCCCGATGCATCCTGTCGAGCACCTCCTCGTTGGGATGCCGTAGGTCGACAGACATATCAGCACGCCCAGGGACCACATTGATCGCACCTGGAGAGAGATGGATCTTGCCGATCGTGCAGCGCGCGTCTTCGTCGACCCGGCCGATGGCTTGCACCAGCCCGATCAGATGCATGAGCACCGGCACGGGGTCTTTGCGCAATGTCATCGGTACGGGGCCAGCATGGGTCTCCTCGCCACGAACCGATATCTCATACCAGCGGATGCCCTGACCGCCGGTGACAATGCCGATGGTCTTTGCCTCCGCTTCCAGGATCGGTCCCTGTTCGATGTGGAGTTCGACATAGCAATCAGCAGCGGGAAGTCTCGGCGCCGCCTCGCGATCGTATCGATGCCGAACTATCTCGTCGGCCAGCGCAATCCCGGAACCGTCGCGGGCGGCCAGAACTTTTTCCAGGTCCAGCACGCCGCAGGCGACGCCCGATCCCATCATCGCGGGCAGGAAGCGGCAGCCTTCCTCATTGGTCCAGACGCAGAGATCGATCGGCCGGGCGGTTTCCACCGCCGCATCGTCCAGCGTCTCCAGAACTTCGAGCCCGGCGAGCACGCCGAGTACACCGTCGAACCGCCCTCCCGTCGGCTGAGTATCGAGATGACTGCCGATAAGGACCGGTAACGCCTCGGGATTGAGACCCGGACGGCGAATGAAGAGATTGCCGATTTGGTCTTTGCTAACTCCATATCCACGCGCTTTACACCAGCCAAGGAACAACGCGCGGCCCGTCTCGTCCGCGTCCGAAAGCGACTGCCGGCACGAGCCCCCTTCCGCCGTCGCGCCGACTTCGGCCATCGCCATTAGCCGAGCCCACAATCGTTCTCCATCGACAGCTAGCCGCATCTTGCCCTCTTCGCGCATCTCTTTTCCGAGGCCAACTTCCCTGGCCGCCCGTGAGCGCGCCAGTCACCCATGTGGGGGACTGTGATGGCCTCGCGGCCCCTCGCTACAAAGGAGCTGAAGATCGTCAACCCTGGAGGCAGGTCATGGACACGACACCCAACAGACGATGGCACCGTATTGCAGAAGCGCTCCGTCCTGAGACGCGGTTGCTGATCGACGGGCAATTTCGGGCGGCAGCAGACGGCGAAACGCTCGCCTCGATCAACCCGGCAAACGGCGCCCTGATCGCACGCGTCGCCTGCGCAAATGCAGCCGATATCGAGACGGCATGCGAGGTTGCGGCAAAGAGGTTTCGTCAGGGTGTTTGGTCGCGCATGGCGCTCCGATGGCGCATCGATGTCCTGACCCGGTTTTCCGAACTGATCGCCGACAACCGCGAAATTCTCGCGGTACTCGACACCATGGAGATGGGCAAGCCGATTGCCGAGATGTGCGCGATCGACGTTCCGGGCGCTGTACTGACCATGCGCTTCATGGCCGAAAGCATCGACAAGATCGCAGGCTCGGCTCCGCTCACCAATCCCGACGCGCTGCACTACATCCTGCGACAGCCGCTCGGCGTCGTCGGCTGCATTACGCCCTGGAACTATCCGCTGATGATGGCCGTCTGGAAAATCGCGCCGGCGCTTGCGGCCGGAAACAGCGTTGTCCTGAAGCCCGCTGAAGATACGTCGCTCAGCGCCCTGCTGCTGGGGCGCCTGTTTCTGGAGGCCGGTGGACCGGACGGGGTCTTGAACGTCGTACCGGGACGCGGTGCCGTCGCCGGCCAGGCGCTGGCGCGCTCGATGCACGTCGAAAAGATCGCCTTCACCGGTTCGACGGCAATCGGCCGGCAGATGTATCGCTACGCCGCGGACTCGAACCTGAAGGCGGTGTCGGCCGAACTCGGAGGCAAGTCGCCGCAGATCGTCCTTGCCGATGTCGAGAATTTGTCTTCAGTGGCAGAGAAGGTCGCCGACGGGCTGTTCGGCAATCAGGGCGAAGTCTGTTCGGCCGGTTCCCGCATTCTGGTGGAGCGAAGCATCCACGACGAATTTTGCGACCTCATCGCCGGGCACGCCTCACGGAAGTATCGGCCGGGCGATCCGCTCGATCCCTCGACGACGATGGGACCGCTCGTCAACAAGGTTCATCAGGGCCGTGTGCTCGACTATATCGACGGCGCCCGCAAAGACGGCGCAACGCCGATCATCGGCAGTGACCCCAGCGATTGCAGCACCGAAGCTACATGTTTTGTCGCGCCGACGCTCTTTGCCGGTGTCGACAACTGCATGAAGATCGCGCAGGAGGAAATCTTCGGACCGGTCGGCGCGATCATTCCCCATGAAGGCCCCGAGGATGCCGTGAGAATTGCCAACGACAGCCCCTATGGCCTCGCTGCCGGCATCTGGACCTCCAAACTTGGAAACGCCCACCGCATCGCCCGCGATCTCGAATGCGGCATGGTCTGGATCAACGGTTACATGAACGGCGACATGAGCCAGCCCTGGGGCGGCTGGAAACTCTCCGGTCACGGCCGCGACAAATGTCTGCAGGCGCTGCTCGACAACACCCAGTCCAAATCCGTCTGGGTGACGCTCGACTGAGAGCCGGCGACAGCCGATAGCATACGACACGTGGCTGTCGGCAACCAAGCGCCCGCAGCATCGATAATCGGAGAGTTCACCTGCATTGATGTGAGGGACGTGATAACTGGAACATTCGACAGGAAAGGCACGAACCCCATGGCCCCAAACACCAGGAGAACGCTGCGGTCGCTGACCGGCCTGCTTCTCGCAGCTTCGGCACTTTGCGGTGCCGCTGCCGGCGCCGCCGCCGAGACGCTCGTCATCACCGACGCGAAGGTCCGCACGATGAACCCGGCCGCGCCGCTGGCGGAGGCCGTGGCGATCGACGAGGATGGCGTGATCCTTGCCGTCGGCGACGAAGGAACGGTGCTGGAGAGGGCGGGAGAAGACGCTCTTGTCGTCAGGCTCAGCGGCAAGCTAGTCCTGCCGGGTTTCCAGGATGCGCACGTGCATCTGATCGAGGCCGGCGTCAACGCAAGCCTCTGCGAATTCGAAGCCTTCGCCTCACTCCAAGAGACAAAAGCGACGGTTCGTGAATGCGTGAAGCAGAGCGAAGGCGATTGGGTGGTCGGCTCGGGCGTCAGCATGACCAACCTGCTCGACGAAACCGACGACCCGGTCGGCGTGCTGGACGAAATCTCCGCGGACAGGCCGATCCTGATCCTCGACGACATCGGCCATGGCGCCTGGGCAAACAGCGTCGCGCTTGAGGCTGCCGGCTACGACAAGATCGACGGCAACCCGCCGGGCGGCATCATCCTGCGCGACAAGAAGACCGGCGCTCCGAATGGCATCGTCCTTGAAAACGCCCAGCAGAAGCTGCGCAACCTCGCCTTTCCCGATACGCCTGAAAACGTCAAGTTTGCTTACGAGAGCATGCTGCCGACGCTGAAGACGATGGCCGAAAACGGCATCACGACCGTCAGCGATGCCGGCGGCTTCTGGCCGCAGGGGCACCTGAAGGCCTGGGAAATGGCCGAGAAGAACGACACGCTGACGCTGAGAGCCGCCAATGCGCTCTACGTCTATCCTGACCTGCCGTTCGACGCGCAGGTCGAAAAGCTCGCAAGCTTCTACAGCAACGACCCGAACCGGCTGCTGAAGTTCAATCAGGTGAAGATCTATGTCGATGGCATCCTCGAGCAGCGCACCGGTGCGCTGCTCGCGCCCTACAAACAAGGCCCGGGCATCGACCACGGGTTTGACAGCGGCTTCCTCTATTTCGACGAGGCGACGCTTGACCGCTACTCCAAGGTGCTTTCTGAAAAGGGCTTCAAGCTGCACTATCACGTAACCGGCGACCGTGGCGCGCGCCTGGCGCTCGACGCCATCGCGCAGTCCGACCCGAAGCCCGGCCCGCATCGGCTCACGCATATCTATCTGCTCGACAAGGCCGATTACGGCCGGTTCGAGGAAGAGGGCGTCGTTGCCGATTTCCAGCTGGCGCCAAGTTCGCTCAGCCGGGAATATGACAGCTTCATCCGCAAGTTCATCGGCGATCGCGCCGACACCATGATGCCGGCCGGAAGCATCGAGAAGACGGGTGCGACCGTGGTGATGAGCAGTGATTTCGACGCCGACGAGCTATCACCGCTCGTCAAGATCCAGACGGCGCTTCAGCGCAAGAAGGATGGTGCGCCGGATGTCGAAACGGCCGTCAAATGGATGACGATCAACCCGGCGAAGCTGCTCAACCAGGACGACAAGACGGGCACGATCGAGCCCGGCAAGTTTGCCGACCTCGTCGTCATCGACACGGATATCTTCGACATCCCGGTCAAGGAGATCGGCAAGGCCGCCGTCGAAGCGACGCTTCTACAGGGCGAGCCAGTCTATGATGCGGAAGGTCTTTTCTCCGAACACTAAGCGCTAAAACGCCGTGCGTTCATTTGAACCCACGGCATCATGACTGTCGTTGCAGGGCTCTGCTTGCCGCGAGCCCTCGCGTGAAAGCAGCGTCTTTACCCGCCTGTACCGCCGAGYAGGAGCGAGAACAGCTCGCCCTGCGAGGAAATCTTGAGCTTGGAATAGATGCGCTTACGGTGGACCTTCACCGTCTCCGGGCTGTTGCCGAGAATGCGCGCAATGCTCTTGGTCGAATGCCCCTTCAGCATCAGCCGGATGATTTCGCCCTCGCGCGTGCTCACCTTCAACTGCGACAGCGTAGAAAAGACCATGTCGGCCGCGGGCTCGGTTGCGGCCGATCCTGTGCCCGGTTGCGGCCAGTGCTTGCGGCAAAGCTCGGAAACGACCGGCAACAGCCCATCGAGATGGGCGCGGGCCTGCGGCCCGGGACGGCAGTCCTCTGTCCGCTGGCCGAGCGAAAGCGCGATCGCAGTGCCCTCGGCGCTCGCGACCAGCATGACGATTTCGTCGTAGAGTCCGGTTTCGGCATAGAACATGCGATAGTATTCGCTCGTGCGAAAATCGTCCGGAGCACAGTCGTCGAGGCTCACCACCCGGTCGCCGGGATCGCTCAAATAGAGGCTGTAGAACGGATCGAGCAGATAGGCGAAGCTCAAGTAAGGCCCGATCGTGCGCCGGGTCGCCTCCGGATCGAGGTCGCTATAAAGCTGCAGCGGCGGCTGGTCTGTGGAAAAGACCGAAACGAACAGGCTGTCGAAGCCATAGACGTCGAGGCAGAGTTGCCTCAACGCATCGGGAAAGGCCGGGCTGCCGATCGCAGCCACGGCCTTGCCGATCAATGTCATCTGTTCAAAYGGAAATCCCGTCATTCCCCGCCTTGTCGTCAAGTTACCCTCGACGATCAAAGCGGTTCCTGCTGGGTAATGCAATGGATGCCGCCGCCACCGATGGCAATGGCATCGATGCGGACCTCACGGACCCGCCTTTCCGGAAACAGCGACCGGAACATCTGCCTTACGACCGTGTCGGACTCAATACCGTAGCACGGCATGATCACGCCGCCATTGACGAGGTAGGAATTGACGTAGGAGCGGCAGAACTTCGGATGATCCGACGGCGCATCGACGGCTTCCGGAACCGTGACGATACGGATCGGCCGTCCCTTGGCGTCAGTCTGGCCCTGCATCGCCTCCAGGTTCAGGCGGATGTAGTGGTTCCACTCATCCTCCTCCTTGCTCCCCCCCTCACCAGGTCTTTCCATCAACACGACGCCGGGCGCGACGAAAACGGCGATGCCGTCCACATGGCCGTCCGTCTCGTCCTCGATCGGATTGCCGGGCAGCCAGATCACCTTTTCGCCTCCGAGCATGTCGAGAAGCTCGCACTCGATGTCGTCGCGGCTCCAGCCGGGATTGCGGTTGCTGTTCGGGAAGCAGGTCTCGGTGGTGATGATCGTGCCTTCGCCGTCGACGCTGACGCCACCGCCTTCGGCAATGAGGTTCGACACGAACCCCGCAACATCAGCCTTCTCCAGTACCAGCCCGGAAAAAGCGGCATCGCCGTTGAACGGATGATACTTGCCGCCCCAGGCGTTGAACTTGAAGCGCGCGCCGGCACGCCGGCCGTCGGCCGCCATGAGGAAGCAGGGGCCGGCATCGCGCGCCCAGCTGTCGTCGATATCGGCTTCGACGAGATCGATCGACGGGTCGAGGATGGCGCGGGCTTCGGCCATATCCTCCGGCCGCGCAGCCATCGTCACCGGCTCGAACTCGCGGATCGCGTGGGCGACGGCGGCATAATCGCGGCGGGTCGCGGCGATATCGTCCCAGACCTCGTGACGGCACGGCCACATCATCCAGGTGCGGCGGTGCGGCTCCCATTCGGCCGGCATGCGAAACCCGGCTTCGCGTGGTGTCTGGTTTTTCATGATTTTATATCCTTCCGCTCGGCCCTGGCATCTGCGACATCGCAGACGACCGAAGACCCGGCTCTTCCTGTTGTCGTTGAGAAATTTGCAGGCGACCGTCAGCCAACCGCCGTCTGGCCATCAAGGGTGCGAATGGCGCCGTAAAGGTCCGGCCTTCGGTCGCGATAGATGCCCCAGCTGCGCCGGAAGGCGCGGACCGCATCAAGATCGAAACGTGCCGTCAGATAGGTTTCGTCGGTCCGGGTCGCCTCCGCAACGATCGCCCCTGTCTCATCGGCAATGAAGGACGTGCCATAAAACAGCGCCTCGCTGTTGCCGGTCGCCTCCCTGCCAACCCGGTTGGAGGCGATCACCGGCACCATGTTAGCGGCCGCATGCCCCTGCATCGTGCGACGCCAATGGCCGGAACTGTCGATCTCGACGTTCTGTTCGCTGCCGATCGCCGTCGGGAAGAACAGAAGTTCCGCCCCTTGCAAGGCGAGCGCCCGGGCGGTTTCCGGGAACCACTGGTCCCAGCAGATGCCGCAGCCGATCCGCGCGTATTTCGTATCGACGGCCCGAAAGCCGGTATCGCCGGGGCTGAAATAGAACTTTTCCTCATAGCCCGGCGCCTGCGGGATATGGGACTTGCGGTAGTTCCAGAGGATCTTGCCGTCGGCATCGATGATCGCGAGCGAGTTGTACTGCGCCGGCCCGGCCTTCTCGTAGTAGGAAATAGGCAGAACCACGCCGAGCTCTTTCGCAACCGTGCGAAAATGCCTGATGGCGCGATCCTCGCCGAGGCTCGCCGCCAGGTCGAGATGGTCGATCGTCTGCTCCAGGCAGAAATAAGGTGTCTGGAACAGCTCCTGCAGAAGGACGATCTGCGCGCCATCCTCGTGCGCAAGCCGCACCAGTTCCTCGGCCTTTTCAATGTTCTCGTCGATGTTCCAGTTGCAGGCCATCTGCGTCGCTGCGACCGTGACTTCGCTCATCTCAGATGCTCCTCAAGCGCGGGATGCCATGAAAGCGGCGATCGATTCCGACAGGGCAGAGACGATCGAGTCGCATTCGGCTTCCGTGACGATCAAAGGGGGCGATACGATGAGCCGGTTGCCGACCGGGCGGACGATGACACCGCGGGAAACGCAGCCCTGGAAGATCACCTCGCTCGCCCTCTCGTAAACCGGCAGCGGCTGCTTTGTTGCCTTGTCGGCGACGAGATCAATGCCGAGCATCAGCCCCGCGCCCCGGACATCGCCGACGATGTCATGGGCGAGAAGGACCTTTGCCCGGCTCTGCAGGTAGGCACCGGTTTTCGCCGCATGCGGCAGCAGCCGCTCCCGCTCCATGATATCGATGTTGGTGAGCGCTGCGGCACAGGCAACCGGATGGCCGAAATAGGTCAGCCCCATCGAGAACACCCCGCCCTCGCACTGCGGACGGCTGATCACGTCGTAGATTTCGTCCGAAATCAGCGTCGCGCCGAGCGGGATGTAGCCCGAGGTAATGCCCTTGGCCGAGACCAGAATGTCCGGCTGGGTGCCGTAGATCGCATCAGACGCGAACCACTCGCCGAGACGGCCGAAACCGGTCACCACCTCGTCAGCGATGTAGAGGATATCGTTGCGGCGGCAGACCGCCTGCATGCGTTTGTGATACCCTTTCGGCGCTACCAGAACGCCCCCTGCCCCCATGATCGGCTCGGCGATAAAGGCAGCGACGTTCTGCGGTCCGAGTTGCTCGATGCGCATCTCGAATTCGCGCACCAAAAGGTCGCAATAGACTTCCTCCGACATGCCGTCCGGGCGGGCGTAACAATCGGCAGCCGAGATGTGGTGGATGAAGTCCTCGCCGACCTGGGCAAAGCCGTACTTGGTGCCGTGGATGCCGGTCAGCGCCGCCGCCACGTAGGTTGCGCCGTGATAGGCATTATTGCGCGAAATAATCTTGCGTTTGCCCGGCTTGCCGCGCATCGCGAAGTAGTAGTGCACGATGCGTATCGCCGCATCGTTGGCCGTCGAGCCGCCGCAGGTGTAGTAGACGTGGTTGAGGCTGCCGGGCGCGAGCTCCGCGAGCCGCGCACCGAGCTCGGCTGCGGGCACGTTGCCCGACGCGCCGAAGGGATTGTAGTAGTCCATGTCGAGCACCTGGGCCGCAATGGAATCGGCCATTTCGCGGCGGCCATGGCCGATGTTGACGCACCAGAGGCCGGCGATGCCGTCGAGCAGCCGACGCCCGGTGCTGTCGACGACATAGGCACCCTCGGCCTTCTCGATGATCTGGCTGCCGGTCGCGGCGAAGGTCGAGAAATCGGTATAGGGGTGCWGGATGTGATCCCGGTCCTTTTCGAAGGCTGAACGGTTGTTCGGCCGGTCGGAGCCGACGGCGGCGACGGATTGAACGATGGTCATTGCTTTCTCCAGAATGGCATGAGGCGTGGTTTCCGCGGGACCCCGGTCAACGCAGAAGTTTGGTCCAGACGCGGTCGTAAAGTTTGGTGACGGCGGGCGTGCAGGCGGTCAGGAACTCCGGCGCCGGTGCACTCTCGGGCGGGCTGAGTTCGGGTGCACCGGCGAGCGCCTTGTCGACGAAGGCTTCGGAACCCTTGATGCCGTTGGCGTAGCGGGCGTAGTTGGTGATCATCGCCGCGTTCTCGGGATCCATGATGAAGTTGATCCAGAGCTTGGCGTTCTCGAGGTCGGGCGCGCCCTTCGGCACCGCGACATTGTCCATCCAGCCGGTGTAGCCTTCCTTCGGGTAGATGTATTCAATCGATGGTCTTTCGTCGCGGGCGCGCATGGCGTAGCCGTTCCAGCTCATGGAAACGGCCGCCTCGCCCGAAACCAGCAGTTCCTTGGTCTCGGAATTGTAGCTCTTGACGAACTGCTTCTGCGTCGAGAGCAGGTCGAGTACCGCCTTCAGGTCCTCGGGATTGTCGTTGCAGCGCGGCTTGCCCAGGTAGCGCAGCGCCATGTTGATGACGTCGTTGACGTCGYGCAGCATGTTGATCTTGCCCTTCACCGCGTCATCCGGTTCGAACAGGATCTTCAGCGAGGTGTCGTCGCCCTTGACGATATCGCGGTCGACGGCAAGACCGGTCGAGCCCCAGGCCCAGGGTGCCGAGTAAAGGCGTCCCTTGTCCCAGAAGACGTCCCGCCACATCTCATCGACATGCTGATAGTTCGGCATCGCCGCGACATTGATCGGCTCGAGCAGCTTCTCGCCGATCAGGATCGTCATCGTATCGTGACCGGGCACGATGATGTCGTAGCCGCCAGCCCCCGACTTCAGCTTGGCGAGCATGGTCTCCATGGAATCGTAGGTATCGATATGGACCTTGACGCCGAAGGTCTTCTCGAATTTCTCCACCATCTCCGGCGGCGTGTATTCGCCCCAAGTGTAGATGAAGAGGTCTCCCTCCGCGAAGGCGTGGGCTGGCAGGATCGAGGCAAGCAGGGCAGTAAAGGCGGCAGCTTTTTTCATCTGATGTTCCCTTTCTTGTTTGATTTTCGTTGAGTTTTCGCGATGTCAGTGCTTGCGGCCCGCCTGCCCCAGCAGTCCCGAAATCAAGACCAGCATGGTCGAGGCGGCGAGCATCAGCGTCGAGATCGCATTGACCTCCGGCGTCATGCCGAGCCTCAGCATGCCGTAGATGTGGAGTGGCAGGGTCGTGGCGCCGGGCCCGGCGACGAGCGCGGTGATGATGAAATCGTCGAGCGAGATGATGAAGGCGAGCAGCCAGCCGGAGACGAGACCGGGCACCAACAACGGCAGGGTGATGCGCAGGAACGCCCTGGCCGGCGACGCATAGAGGTCGGCCGCCGCCGACGGCAGTGTCGCGTCCATGCTTTCGAGCCGTGCCTTGATCGGCAGGTAGGCAAAGGGGATGCAGAAGACGGTGTGGGCAATCAGGATGGTGGCAAAGCCGAGGCTAATGCCGACCGCGACGAAGAAGACGAGCGAGGCGACGGCGGTGACGATTTCCGGCACCATCAGCGGGAAGGTGAGAACGACATAGGCGCCCTCGCCGCCGCCCTTCTTGCGGTTGACGGTCGCAATCGCGGCACCGAGCGCAAAGACCGTGGCGACGGTCGCTGCGATGATGGCGATCACCACCGAGTTGATGGCCGCCGTCTGGATGTTCTGGTTGGCAAAGACGGTTTGGTACCAGCGGAACGAAAAGCCGGTCCAGCGGGTGACCGAGCGGCCATCGTTGAAGGAGTAGATCGCCAAAACGACGATCGGCGCATAGAGGAAGACGACGCAGCCGACGGAAAGAAGGCCGAAGCCGGGAAAGACACGCAGGTCGCGCAAGCGGGCGATGGACATGGCGGACCTCTCTCAGTGCTGCTGTTGCTGCTGGGCGACGCGTCGCGCCAGCCAGAGAAGGACGATGAGGGTGATGGTGAGCAGGATCATCGACAGCGCTGCGCCGAACGGCCAGTTGCGCGCCGCCTGGAACTGCGTTCCGATCAGGTTGCCGATCATCAGCGTCTTGCCGCCACCGAGAATGTCGGGCGCCAGGTAGGAGCCAACCGAGGGAATGAAGACGAGCAGGCTGCCGGCGATCAGCCCCGGTCGCATGACCGGCAGCACGATGCGGAAGAAGGCGACCCTGCGGCTGGCATAGAGATCGTAGGCCGCCTCCAACAGGCGAAAGTCGAAGCGCTCGAAGGCCGAGTAGAGCGGCAGCACCATGAAGGGCAGGAACGAATAGATCAGCCCGAGCGAGATGGCGAAGCCGTTGTAGCTCAGCGCCAGGGGCTGACTGATGGCGCCGAGGTCGAGCAAAGCGCTGTTGATCGGCCCGTCGTCACGCAGAACGAAAAGCAGCGCGATGGTGCGGATCAGGAGGTTCACCCAGTAGGGGATCGTGATCAGGAAGAGCCAGATGTTCTTCACCCGGTCGGTGCGGGTGGCGATGTAATAGGCGGTGGGCACGCTGATCACGAGGCAAAGCGCGGTCGCGACGGTCGCCTGCATGAGCGAGCGGGCGACGATGATCAGGTAATCGGGCGTAAAGGTCAGGCTGTCGTCGAGGAAATCCCGTTCGAACAGGATCTGCTCGTAGGCGGCGGTGGTAAAGGTCCACTCGACGCCGCCATAGGCGCCCGGCACGAGGAACGAATAGGTGAGCATGATCGCGATCGGCGCGACCATGAACACAAGAATGATACCGAGCGACGGCCAGAGCAGACCGGCATGGGCAAGCCCCGGCGGGATGCGCGAGGAAAGAGCGAGAGACCGGGCGCTCATGACAGAAGCACCTTGATCGAGCCGGGCTCGAAACCGAGGCTGACGACATCGCCCGGCGCGAAATCCTGCCGGCCACGCAGGCCGYCGCGCGGCGAGCGGGCGGTGAGCGCGTGCTTGCCGACGCGCAGGTGGTATTCGACGGCATTGCCGAGATAAGTGCGATCGGCGACCTTTGCGGGTTCCTGTCCGTCGCCGTGGCCGGCCCCAAGGACCAGTCGCTCGGGGCGGATCGAGAGCCAGACCTGCTGTCCAACGTCCACGCGCTGGCCGATCGGCGCATGGACCTGGCCGAAGCCCTCGATATCGAGAGCCGCCTCGCCGCCGGCAGTGCCTGCGACCTTCGCCTCGATCAGGTTCGATTCACCGATGAAGTCGGCAACAAAGCGGCTCTGCGGTTGTTCGTAGATTTCCTCCGGTGATCCCACCTGCTGCAGGAGGCCGTTGCTGATTACGGCGACCCGGTCGCTCATCGCCAGAGCTTCTTCCTGGTCGTGGGTGACGAAAATGAAGGTGATCCCGGTTTCGCGCTGCAGCGACTTCAGCTCCAGCCGCATCTTCTGCCGGAGCTTCAGATCGAGCGCCGACAGCGGCTCGTCAAGCAGCAGAAGCTTGGGCTGCGGTGCGAGAGCGCGGGCAAGCGCCACGCGCTGCCGCTGCCCGCCGGACATCGTGTCCGGCCGACGATCCGCACATTCGCGCATGTGCACGAGATCGAGCATGCGCTCGACGGTGCGCTCCACCTCAGCCCTCGGCTTGCCGAGCATTTCCAGGCCGAAGGCGATATTGCGACGGACGGTCATATGCGGGAACAGCGCATATTGCTGGAAAACGGTGTTGACCGGCCGCGCTTCCGGCGGCAGGCGGCTGACGTCTTCGCCGAAGATGCGGCAACTGCCCGATGTCAGCATCTCGAAACCGCCGAGGATGCGCAGCAAAGTGGTCTTGCCGCAGCCGGAGGGGCCGAGAAGCGTGAAGAACTCGTTGGCGCGAATGGAAAGATTGACGTCCTTCAGCGCTTCATGGGCATGCGGCGTGCCGGCGTTGTAGGTCTTGCGGAGGTTGCGCACTTCGGCAGCGACGCTGTTTGGATGCTGTACCAGAAGGGAGCCGGACTTGCTTGCCAGCGCAACCTTGCTGTCGGCGGACGGTGTCGGATTGGGTTCTAGGACGGCGCGCTGCATGGTTCTCCTCCACTTGAGGCCGACGGGAGCGGACGGATACCGTTCGGCATGAAAGGACTATGCGTGGGGTCGGGAGGGGGCGTTAGTCCCCCAGAGGGGGTACCACCGACGGCAGCGGTTTTCGGATGCTCCGAAACGCCGAAGGCGGCCCGTTGGCCGCCTTCGCTGGGAGGGGCCGCCGAGGGCAGCCAGATTATGTCTTTGACGCGCAAGCCACTGCTTTCGCTACCGTATTGGCAAGCGGCGGCCGCCTGCGATCCTCATGCTTCCGACTTTCGGAAAAGAATGACCAAGGTGGTTGCCACGATCATGATGACCGAGATCGCGGCGACGGCCGGGTCGAGGTCGAGCCTCAGATTGTCCCATATGCGCTTCGGTAGGGTGACGATGTTGACACCGCTGACAAACAGGGTGACGGAACTCTCCTCCCAGGACATGACGAGGCTGACGAACCAGGCAGCAAAGAGACCGAAGCGGATGTTCGGCAGGATCACCCGGAAAATCGACTGCAACTGGCTTGCCCCGAGGTTTCGGGCGGCAAGCTCGAGGTTCCGGTCCAGCCGGCTGAGCGCACCGAGGATGGCGATGACGGAGAACGGCACGATCATCACCACGTGAGAGAGCACCAGCCCCGGGATCGTGTCGAGCAACCCGAGCCGCGCAAGCAGGAAGTAGAGCGCAACCGCCGAGGTGACCGGCGGAACGATGATCGGCAGCAGAACGAGACCAATCAGGAAGCGTCCGCTCGCCGGCCGGCGCAGCCAGATGCCGATGCCAAACGACGCTGCAAGCGCCGTTGCGATGAGGCTCGAAAGAAGCGCGACGAGTGTGCTCGTGCCGATGCTCGCCAGCCAGCTATCGGGATCGAATATCGCCAGGTAATGCCTGAGCGAATACTCGCCGTCGGGCATCGACAGGAAGCGCTTGGGAGTAAAGGAAAAGGGAATGACGGCGACGAGCGGCAGCAGCAGGAAGAGCCCGGCCACACCGGCAAGAAAGCCGCCAAGACGTGATTTGCCAAACATGGGTGCCTACCGCGACATGAGTTGTTCGATGCGCATGACGCGCTGCGACAGCCAGAGGATGGCAAAGACGACGGCGAGCAACACGACGCCGAGTGCGGCACCGAGCCCCCAGTTGGCCGTCTGGAACATCTGCACGAACACCGTCTCTGCCGTCATCACCACGCGCCCACCGCCGAGGATCATCGGGGTGACGAAGAAGCCGAGCGAGAAGATGAAGGTCATCGCCAGCGCCGAGAAGACGCCGGGCATCGACATCGGCAGGTAAATCCGCCAGAAGACGCCCAGCGGCCGGCATCCGAGGCCCAATGCTGCAAGCAGCACCCGCCTGTCGATCTTGCGCATGACCGAAGCCATCGGCAGCACCGCAAACGGCACCATGAAATGCACCATGCCTGTGATCACAGACCAGACGTTCCGGCCGGTAGGAAGCCCACTGAAGCCGAACGCGTTGGCGACGTCGCTTGCAAGGCCGTTGTTGCGCAGGATCACCACCCAGCCGAAGGCGCGCACCAGCACCGAGATCCAGAACGGGATGAAGATGCAGATCTCGACCAGCCGGCTGCGGCCCGCGCTGCCCATCACCCAGTAATAGGCGAGCAGATAGGCGATCGGGATGGTGATCGCTGTGCTGACCAGACATACCCAGGCAGTTCTGAAGAATATCGCCTGGAAGTCCGCACCGGTGAAGATGCGGACATAGTTTTCGAAGCCGAACTCGGGCCGAGTGACGCTCCAGAGCGTCACGCCGGCAAAGGGAAGCACATAGGCAAAGACCAGGATCGCCGGCAACGCCCAGAGCATGACGAGAGATCCGGTCCCGGCAAATCGTCTGACAGGGGTCGAACGCGCCTGCATCATGACGCGGTCATCGCCAGGTATTTTTCGAGCGCCTGGTCGCCGCGGGCGGCGTACCAGTCCATGTCCATCAGCACCTGCTGCGACATGTTCTCGGCCGAGCTGCAATCCAGCCGTTTCAGCTCCGCCGGCACCAGGTCGTGGGCAAGCGGATTGGTCGGTCCGCAACCGAGCGTCCGCAGCAGGTCGACCTGCCGGGCCGGGTCCTGGCAATAGCGGATGAAGTCCATGGCCCTTGCGGATCCCGCCGGGTTGCCCTTGATCACCGCCCAGCCCGACGGCGCGAGAATGCCTTGCGCATAGGTCCAGCTGACGGCGCCGCCAGTATCCTTTTCCACGAGATTGGCGCGGGTGTGCCACAACAGCGCCATCGACGCCTCGCCGTCGCGCATCAGTTGCTGGCTCTCGGCACCGGAATCCCAAAAGCTGACGATATGCGGCTTGATCTCGTTGAGCTTGCGGATCGCCCGTTCTTCGTCGAGCGGATAGAGCTGGTCCATCGGCACGCCGTCGGCGAGAAGGGCGGCTTCCATGCAGCCCGACATCCACTTGTAGAGCGACCGCTTGCCGGGATATTTCTCAACGTTCCAGAAATCCGCCCAGGATTTCGGCGGATTGTCGCCGAACTGCTTGGCGTCATAGGCGATGACGTAGCTCAGGAAATAGTTGGCGACGCTGTATTCGTAGGCAAAGCCTGCCTGCACCTTTTCGCGATCGACCACCTTGTAGTCGATCGGCTCGATCATCCCCTCCTTCCCGAGCGACTTCGTTGCGCCCGGATCGGCGTCGCACACATCCCAGGAGACGGCGCCGCTTTCAAACTGCGCCTTCATCGCGCCCTTGGTCGGTCCGGATCCGTCGATTTTGACCGCAATGCCCTGCTGCTCGGCGTAGCTGCCGGTCAGCGCCGCTTCGAAGGCACCGACCGCGTCGCCGCCCCAATTGGTGACCACAAGCTGGCCTTCTGCGGCACGGGCCGCTCGGCTGCCAATATGAGGTGCGGCGCCCAGCAGGACGAGGCCCGTGAGGAACGTTCGGCGGTCAATGCGGCCTGCAAGATGACC
The DNA here is from genome assembly GCF_052115125.1 of Ensifer sp. 2TAB8. Lineage (NCBI taxonomy): Bacteria > Pseudomonadati > Pseudomonadota > Alphaproteobacteria > Hyphomicrobiales > Rhizobiaceae > Ensifer > Ensifer sp. 2TAB8. The sequence goes on from NZ_JBFRGB010000011.1 coordinate 183,792, forward strand.
ATCCCTCAGGAGTTCAAGGCATTCCGTCTTCAGATCGTTGTTCATTGCATTTCCCCTTGTTGTTGTTTGGTTCGCATGCATTTGAAGCGCCGTCATCCGGCGAGCACCCGGCAGTCCAGGTGGCCCCAGCGCACCCAGAGCTGTTCGCCGCGCGCTGGCGGCATGCCCAGCGCGTCGCGGGCGGTCGTCACGGTCAGTCCGGTTCCCTCCGGAGCGCTGCCTTTGACGATGGTCGTTCCACCCTGGAAGATGACCCCGTCGACAGTCATCGGCAGCAGGTTGTGATCCGCCTGCGGCTTGTCGCGGCAAAGGGTCAGTTTTTCCGGACGGATGGCCAGAATGGCAGGCTTGCCCTGCAGCTGCTCGGCATCGGGCAGCATAGCCCTTACGCCGAACTCGCCGACATGCGCATGAAGCTCGCCGGCGACCGCCCGTTGCCGAGAGACCGGCAGCGTGTTCATCGTACCGAGAAATTCGGCGACGAAACGGGTATTGGGTTCGTCGTAAAGCACGTTCGGCCGGTCGAGCTGGACAATGCGGCCGCGATCAAAGATCGCGATCCGGTCGGACATGGCCATCGCTTCCATCTGGTCATGGGTGACGAACAGGAAGGTCGTGCCGGTCTTGCGATGGATGGCGACCAGTTCATCCTGCAACTGCTCGCGAAGGTTCTTGTCGAGCGCCGACAGCGGCTCGTCCAAAAGCAGAAGCTCCGGCTCGAACACCAGCGCGCGCGCAAGTGCTACGCGCTGCTGTTGGCCGCCCGACAGCGCCGAGGGGCGTTTGTGCTCATGTCCCCTAAGGCCGACGAGGTCGACCATGCGGGCTACCCGCTCGTCCGCTTCCGCCCGCGCCACCTTCCGCACGCGCAGCGAAAAGGCGATGTTTTCGGCGACGGTCAGGTGTGGGAACAGCGCATACCCCTGGAACACCATGCCGAAATTGCGTTTGTCGGCCGGTGTGTCGCCGACGTCCTCGCCGTTTTTCAGGATCGCGCCCGACGAAAGCGGTTCGAAACCGGCAATCGCGTTCAGGAGCGTCGACTTGCCCGAACCGGAAGGACCGAGAAAGGTAAGAAACTCCCCCTTCTCGATGTCGAGAGAGACGTTTCTCAGAGCCTCGAACGCCCCGAAGGACTTGCAGGCTTTGCGAATGGAAATGTGGGCTGGCATGGTTGAACTCCGCTCAGTCGACGCTGTCGCGGATCAGTGGACTCGTCGAGCAGTGGATGCCACCACCGTTGAGTTGCACCTTGTCGTAGTCGATCTCGAGCACGGTGACGTTGTTGCGCTCGAGCGCCTCGCGCGTCCTGTCCGAAAGCCCGCGCGGCATGATTACCCGGCCGGGCGCGATCGCGAGGCCATTGACGATCCACGGATTGTCGTCCTCGTTCATTTCGATCGTACGAATGCCGAGCTGGCGCAGCTTTTCCAGGAAGACGAAGGAGAGGCCACGCGGCCAGATCAGCGCAAGATCGACGTCGATCATCAGGAAATGGCCGTCGATATGAATGTCGTAGCCGCAGAGGTCGACGACCAGAAGCTCGACGCCCTGATGGCGCAGAACCTCCGCGATCTGCGTGATCCCTTCGTCGTTGATGCGGATACCGCGACCGATCGCGGCGGTACGGCTGTTGAGCCAGGCAAAGCTGCCGCCCTCGGCCATGGCAGTTCCATGCAGGGTACGAAGCACCGGCATGCCGAGCTTTGCCAGCGTCCGCGTGACGGGAAGCTCCTCGCCATGGCGCATGCGGGGCGCCAACCGCGGGACGATCGCCCCGCCCTTGACGGCAATGCAGGAGTCGCGGGTATAGACAGACTTGAAGCGGCCACGATCGACGCCCTCGACATAGATCACCTCGACCCCTTCCGCGCGTAGCAGATCCGCAAGACCGTCATGCTGGGCCTGCAGTTCCTCAAGCGACGGGATGCTGTCGCTCTGCCAGTACCAACCCGCTTCGAGGTCGCCGTAGGTGCCGATCTCTTCAATGCGCTTGGCGCGGTCGATGACGGAGAATTCGTCGCCGGGACGGTGCATCAAGACGCTGCGCAGCGTTCCGACATCGTTGTCGCATCCCCAGTTGCGGCCCCAAAGGCGGGCAAGCCGCTCCGGTGCCTCGAAGGCCGGCTCGGGAACGGAGCCGAAATACTTGATCGTCGCGGAATAGAGATCCTTTTTCTTCGGCGGTGCGGCGTTCACGTGTGGTCCCCTTTATGCGAGCCGGTGGCGACAATCGGCCCGGCCTTGTTTCGATAAAGAAGATGCTAACGTATCGTTTTCCTCCCTCATAACGAATTGATTTCCGCCCATACTTGAGGTTTTCTCAATTAAGAATCCGGAACGGGAGAACCAGGTGACGAGATTGCCGCCGCTCAATGCCCTGCGCGCCTTCGAGGCGAGCGCCCGCAACAGGAGCCTGACGAAGGCAGCAAACGAATTGCATGTGACGCCCGGCGCGGTCAGCAAGCAGTTCCGGCAGCTGGAGGACCATTTCGGCTTCGCGCTGGCGACGAAATCACGCGACAGCTTCGTTCTGACGCCACAGGGACAGGAACTCTTCTCCAAGCTCACCCAGTCTTTTGAAGCGCTCAACGATGCGGTGCTCGGACTGCAGCGGAACCCGATCGCGGGTCGGCTCGCAGTGCGCTGCATGCCGGCCTTTGCAACCCGCTGGCTCGTGCCGCGGCTCGGCAAGTTCTACGAGCGCTACGAACGCGTCGAACTGCAGATCCTTTCGATGCCGGAATGGGGCGAACCTTTTCCAGACGGCCAAGCGGATCTCGCCATCATGTTCGGCGACCCGAGCGTCGCCAAAGGAGAAACGACGCGACTGAAGCAGATGGAGTTCTTTCCAGTCTGCAGCCCGATCCTTCTCAATCGTGACGGCGACATCAAGCGTACCAAGGACCTGACACGGCACGTCCTTCTCGATGGCGTCGGCTTAACGCACTGGAACGACTGGTTCAAGCATCACGGCCAGGAGATACCGCCTACAGTGCGACGCTTGAGCTTCGAGGATTTCAACCAGAATCTTGCTGCAGCGCGCTATGGGCTGGGCATTGCAATGGGCGACAACATCACTGCCGCCGAAGAGCTTGCCCAAGGCGCGCTCGTCCGCCCGCTCAAAGGCTTCATCAAATCCGCGGCCAAGGGCTACTACGTCATCACACAGAAAAACCGGGATCACTCTCCGCTTGCCAAGGTGTTCATCGATTGGGTGGTCAACGAAGCTCAGGCCACCGTCGAATTTACCTGAGATGTCGCGCCACGACCGCGCGAGGTCGGCGACCAAGCATCCGTGAGCAACCTAGCCGCTAGCGGCCGCAGGACGTTGCCTTTTTGCGTAGAGGGATCGCAGCAGCAACGATCATGCCGATACGCAAGAGCTTTTCGAGGGGATTTTCCTGGCCCTGCATCGTCAAACCTCGTTCTGCAAACGGTGTATTCGATAATCGCCAAAACCAATCGGCCTCAGACTGACGAAGCATGGGCGCGGATCAGACGGATGCACATCCGCACCCGTCCGCGACTTTTGATCGGCGACGGACGGGCCGGGAACTGGAGCTGACTAAAGGGCAGCGCGCTTGTCGCGTCTCGCGACACGGGCAAGGAGGTAATCCACTTCTGCCCGCGCTGCCGGAGTGAGCATCTGGGCTGGCTTGCGTTGCACGTCGGTGGCGATCACGCCACGACGCTTCAAAACGTGCTTGCGAATGGCAAGGCCGATCCCAAGCTGTTGCTCGTAACGGATCAAAGGCAGGTGCGCGTCAAAGAGATCGTGCGCTTCATCCCTCTTCCCGGCTGCAAACAGCCCCATCAGTTCGGTGAGCATGTCCGGAAAGCCATAGCCGGTCATGGCTCCGTCGGCACCTCGTTCGGGCTCAAAATCGAGGAACAGGCCGCCGTTGCCGCAGAGAATGGAGAATTCACGAAGTTCTCCCGCCTTCTGCATGGCGCGCAACTTCGATATCTTTTCAAGGCCGGGCCAGTCCTCGTGTTTCAGCATCAGGCAGGACGGATGGTCGGTGACGATCCTGGCGATGACACCGGGTGTCATGACGACCGTGAGGGTCAGCGGATAGTCCTGCAGCACCCACGGCACATCGTCGCCGACCGCTTCCACAGCGCCTGCAAAATAGTTGACGATCTGATCATCCGTGCGTAGCGCCGGTGGCGGAGCGATCATCACGCCGGCAGCACCCATCTCCATCGAGTCACGCGCCAGCGAGCGCATGCTGGCAAAACCCGGAGCGGAGACCCCGACGATCACCGGAATCTTGGACCGGGAGACCACCCGCTTGACGATGGCCCGGCTTTCCTCCGGTTCGAGCTTCGGAGCCTCGCCCATGATCCCGAGGATCGTGACGCCGGTGCAGCCGCTCTCCTCATAAAAGTCCGTCAGCTTGTCGATGGAGTTGAAGTCGATCGAACCGTCCTCAAGGAACGGAGTAGTTGCGATGGCGTAGACGCCCCTGGATTGCGTGCTGAACGTCATTTCTGGCTGTCCCTCCAGGCCTCAATACCGGGCCTTCGTTTCCGTGGATGCGCGATACCGAAGGAGTCTTGGCGAGCGGCATGAAGGTATGATGCAATGGCATTGCTGCACCGCCTTCCGTCGCGGGTCTGACCTTTGTCGGAAGGCAGGAGCCGCTCACCGTACTAATCGCGGCCCGCGACGAAACGCCAGACGAAGCTGTTTTGACCGCTATTTTGCAGCCGCCTCTAGCACGCCTTCCTGCAAACCGCCTCATCGGCAAGAATGGCGGCGGCCTCGTTCAGCAAGACGTCTTTTGCGTTCTTGCGGGCGTTCTCGATGGCAATGTCCGCACTCAGGCTACGCTCGTTTGCATTGAGACCGTCATCACTGTCAGCATCGTCTCCATCACCCGCCTGTGCACGAGCCTTCCGTCGATTTTCTCGGGCGGTCAATTCCTTGCGACGTTCGGCTTCATTGAGCGAGACCTCCCCTTTCTCGCGCTGTGCCTTCACCTCCGCAATGTCTTTCAGCAGGCGTTGGAAGTCGGGATCGCTCTCAACCCGCGCGTCATGGCGGCTTTGCAGTTTCGGCAGCAACGTCGAAACGGCGTCGGCGTGGGCATACTTCGCGGGCTTGATCTGCGCCCAAGGCAGGGCATTGTCAAAGCTGGTCTCACCAAAGCTTGTCGGGTCAGAAAGTCCCGGCAGGCTGATATCGGGCGTCACGCCACGCAGCTGCGTCGTACCGCCATCGACCCGGAAAAACTGGGCAATGGTCACTTTCAGTTCACCGAATTCAGGTTTGCTGTTGCGAACCACCTCGTCGAGATTGACGACGGTTTGTACGGTGCCCTTGCCGAAGCTGGGTTCGCCGATGATCACGCCTCGGCCGTAATCCTGGATTGCCGCTGCAAAGATTTCCGAAGCCGACGCCGAGCCGCGATTGATCAGCACACCCACCGGACCCTTCCAGACAGGCGCTGGAAAATCAGCGCTTCTGACTTCGACCTTACCGTCGCTATCGCGCTGCTGGACGACAGGACCTTTGCCGATGAACAGGCCGGTCAAATCAATCGCCTCGTCCAGTGAACCGCCGCCGTTGTTGCGCACATCGATGAGAACGCTTTCGACTTTTTCCCGCTTGAGCTCGTCGAGAAGCTTGCGGACATCGCGGCTCGCGCTTCTAAAATCCTTGTCGCCTTTGCGCCGGGCTTCAAAATCCTCGTAGAAGGCCGGCAGCGTAATCACACCGATCTTGCGCGTGGCGCCGCCCACTTTCACGTTGAGAACAGTCTTCTGGGCGGCCTGCTTTTCAAGGCTGATTTTGTCTCGCACCAGGGTGACGACGCGGTGGGTGGCATCTGCTCCGGCATCTGCGGGCAAAATGTCCAGGCGCACGACAGAGCCCTTTTTCCCGCGTATCAGCTGCACGACTTCATCGAGCCGCGTGCCGACCACTTCCTTGATCGCTCCATCCTTGCCCTGACCAACACCTGTAATGCGGTCTCCGACCGAGAGCTTGCCCGACAGCTGCGCCGGCCCGCCGGGTACGAGTTCACGGATCGTCGTGTAGTCGTCGCGTTCCTGCAGCACAGCACCGATCCCGACCAGCGAAAGCTTCATGGCGATGTTGAAATCTGCCGAAGCAGCCGCGCCGAAGTAGTCCGTGTGCGGATCGACAGACGTGGTGTAGGCATTCATGAACGACTGGAAAACGTCATCGCTCTTGTATTTGTAGGCGCGATCGAGCGCGTTCGTGTAGCGCTTGGCGAGCGTTTCGCGAATGGCCGCGTCGGTCTTGCCGCCCAGCTTCAACCGCAGCCAGTCGCTCTTTACGCGTTTGCGCCAGAGGTCATTGCTTTCGGCTTCGGATTGCGGCCACGGTGCGTTCTCACGCAGCACAGAATAGCTTTCCTGCGTGCGGAATTCGAAGTCCTGCTTGAGCAAGTCGCGCGCGTAGCTCATGCGGTCGACAACGCGTGTCCCGTAGACGTTGAAAATCTCAAACGGGATCGTCAAATCCTTCTGCCGGATGGCGTCGTCGATCTCGCTGCGTTCGGACATGAACTTGTCGATATCGGCCTGCAGGAAGAGCACACGATCCGGATCCAGCGACTTGATGAACCGATCCATGATCTTGGCCGACAAGGCATCGTCGAGCGCGACCGGCTTATAGCTGAAGCGCGTCAGAAACTGTGCACTCAACTGCGCAGCTTGTGCCTGCTGCTTCAGCGGTTCCAGGACTGGCGGTGGAGCGACTTCAGCATATGCGGACTGCACGATTGCAAGAAATGCACCAAGGAAGACGTATGATATGCGCATTCAGCTTTGATCCATTTCCTATTGCCGAGTGTCGATGCCAATCTAGGTGAAGCAATTACGGTTTTTTGGCAACCGCGTCGATCATGCGTGCCAAATGGTACGCCTCTTTGGCTCCAGAGCGGATGGCGTAACCCTGTGGGAGGCGAAGGACCAGCGAACGCCACTATCGGCAGTCGTCCCCCTTACCTTGCGCGACCAGTTCACCTTTGCGAAGCCTCAAGCAATCGATCGTGCTGCCTGCATTCAGAATGTGGACACGATATGGCGTCGACATGATACTGATCATCATTCCTCCAATGGGCCGATTACACAGGTGCGCCGAACCGGTCCACATGCAGTTCATCTCTTCGGCACTTTCGAAAATGGTGTAGCCATTGGCCTGAAGCGCGCGCTGAACGTTTTGCCGCACGTTTAGTGAAACAGAGTTTTCCGTCGGTCCGTTCGTGCCGCTCCCTTCGTCTGCGGAAGCCCTTGCCTCCGCCTGCTCCCGTTGCTGCTCCTTGAGAATTGCAATCTCTGCCTTTGCCCGCTCTGCCGCAGCTTCTGCCGCCACCGCTCGCCGCTCTGCCTGCTCTGCCCTAGCGGCTTCGCTTTCAGCACGGGCAACCGCCTCTCGCTGCGCGTTCGCTGCGGCCTCAAGTTCGTTGGCGCGGCTTGTCTCAATTCCATTGAATATCGTCTCGGCCGCGCTCGTTTGCACTAAGCACTCTTCGACAAGCGCCGACACTCGGGACCGAGCCTGCATCGGATTGTCCAAGAGATCTGCCGCAAAGTCGCGCTTCGCCGCCTGGGGATCATCCCCCACAGGTTCCGTCGGGCCACCCCTGTTGCGCATGAATTCGAGCGCACCACTCACAACTTCCTGTGCGTGGGCAAATCCAACGACATAGCTCTCGTAGCTGCTGGCTGCTTCCAGCCGGGCAGCGCAAGATTCAAGCTTGGCGACGATCTCCGCCTCTGCCGTTGAAGCCGATACCGTTTTGGGAAGGAGAAAGGCAGCCACGGCAAGTATTGCGACGCAGACGCGAGTACCACTGGTCGTCAATTCAGGTCACCCTTGTGGTTCCACACCGATATCGGAAAACCATAGTGTGTGAGGATAAGGATCTACAATCAAAATCGGAGCCTGGAGCCAAACACAAACGCGTGGATGCGGACGACCTGCTTCTGGCGCCCCAACCTGCATCCTGTTTCCGTCATCGCCCATCCGCACCTCACTTCCAGATTATATCGAGATCGGAGAGGACTGGGCCTCAGCCCAGTCATGGCGCGGCGGACCCTGGGGTATCGTGCGGGATCATGACGAAGCAAAATGACATCAAAACAATTTGCCATGCAGCAATTTATACAATTGTATAGCAATGGCCTTGCGAGGCGAACGCGCCCGGCTATGCTGGGCGCATCAAGCCCGGGCGGCCCGTGCCGCCTCAAACAGAATTCTATTCATGGTAGTGACGATGTCCCGAGACCCTCGCTTCGACATTCTCTTCGAACCCGTCAAGATCGGCCCTGTAACGGCGCGCAACCGCTTTTACCAGGTGCCGCACTGTTCCGGCATGGGCTACCGCTATCCGAACGCAGAGGCCCATCTGCGCGGCATGAAGGCGGAGGGTGGCTGGGCGGTGGTCTCGACCCAGGAGGCGGAAATCCATCCGACCTCGGACCTGACACCGGCCAACGAAGCGCGCCTTTGGGACGAGGGCGATCTGCCCGCACTCTCCGCCGTCACCGAGCGCATCCATCACCACGGGAGCCTGGCGGCCATCCAGCTCGTGCATAATGGCCTGCATGTCGCCAACCGCTTCAGCCGGATGATCCCGCTTGCCCCATCGCACGCCATCAGCGACAGCCTCGACCCTGTCCAGGCGCGTGCCATGGACAAGACGGATATCGCCGACATGCGCCGCTGGTATCGCAACGCCGCCTTGCGCGCCAAGAAAGCCGGTTTCGACATTATCTATGTCTATGCCGGCCACGACATGAGCGTGCTGCAGCACTTCCTGTCACGCCGCCACAATGACCGCAGCGACGAGTATGGCGGCTCCTTCGAAAATCGACTGCGGCTTTTCCGGGAAATCATGGAGGACACCCGCGAGGCGATCGGCGATACCTGCGCGCTTGCCGTGCGCCTCGCAGTCGACGAGTTGATGGGGCCTTCCGGCATTACCAGCGAAGGAGAAGGCAAGGACATCATCTCGGCCCTCGCCGAATTGCCCGACCTCTGGGACGTCAACCTTTCCGACTGGTCCAACGACAGCCAGACGGCCCGCTTCTCCGAGGAAGGCTATCAGGAGCCCTATATCCGCTTCGTCAAATCCGTCACGACAAAGCCCGTGGTCGGCGTCGGGCGCTATACCTCGCCGGACAGCATGGTGCGGGCAATCCGCCAGGGTATTCTCGACTTCATCGGTGCCGCCCGGCCTTCGATCGCCGATCCGTACCTGCCGAAGAAAATCGAGGAAGGTCGCGTCGACGACATCCGCGAATGTATCGGCTGCAACATTTGCACGTCCGGCGACAATACCAACGTGCCGATGCGCTGCACGCAGAACCCGACCATCGGCGAGGAGTGGCGCAAGGGCTGGCACCCGGAAATTATTGCGTCGTCGCCGGCGCTCGAGCCGGCACTCATCATCGGCGGCGGCCCGGCGGGCCTGGAAGCAGCGCGTGCTCTTGCCCAGCGCGGCGTCGACGTCGTGCTCGCGGAAGCCGGTGGTGAATGGGGCGGTCGGGTCGCGCGCGAATGCCGATTGCCCGGGCTTGCGACCTGGGGCCGGGTGCGCGATTGGCGCGTCGGCCAGCTGAGCACGCAGGTGAATGTCCAACTCTATCTGCACAGCCCGCTGAGCGCCGACGACGTTCTGCAATACGGCATTTCTCATGTCGCCATCGCCACCGGCGCGCGCTGGCGATGCGACGGCGTCGGCCGCACGCACCGACAGCCCCTCGACTTCCTCTCCGAGGGCGCCCTTGTTTCGCCCGACGCCCTTCTTGCCAACGGCGCCGCGGCCGTTTCCGTTGACGGACCGGTCGTCGTCTTCGATGACGATTGTTTCTATATCGGCAGCGTGCTCGCCGAGTTGCTGGCCAGGACCGGCAGGGCCGTGACCTTCGTGACGCCTGAGTCCCAGGTTTCACCGTGGAGCAAGAACACGCTGGAACAGGGGCGGGTACAAAGGCGGCTCATCGAGCTCGGCGTCGAGATCATCCCCGCGATGGCGCTTGCGGGCCGCACGAAGGACCGGCTCGAACTCTCATGCGTCTACAGCGGAAAGACGCGGCAAATCGCCTGCGGCACACTCGTCCCGGTCTCGGCGCGGCTACCCGATGAAATACTCTGGCTTGATCTCAAGGCGCGGGAAGCGGAATGGGCTGATGCCGGCATCAAGACCGTTACCCGCCTGGGCGACAGTCTGGCGCCCGGCCTGATCGCTGCCGCCGTCTATTCGGGCCACCAATATGCCCGAACCTATCAGGAGCAAGGCGATCGGGACCGCGCCCCCTTCCTGCGCGAAGACATCGCAATGCTTTACGGCACGTCGGCGCGATTGGAACCGGCTTCAGTCCGGCAAGAAGAGGCCGCCGTCTGAACGCGAAGCCAGGGAGGTGCGCCGACAACGGGTGCCAGAGCGCGGCGCGCCCGATCGTACGTGTGCGGTGCATTTGCGCTTGAGAAGGCTTGCTGTGTGCAGCTGAGCCCTGTGAGGAACGCAGCACCTTGGAGCGCGCTCCTGCCCGGCCGCGTCGGCGACCGGGCGATATCGTTCTTTGGCGGCCAGCGGTCGACCTTGAGATCGACGCCACCGGCGACCCATGGCGGGTATTGCCGAAGCCGGGCGACCACAAGCGAACTCATCATCGCCCGTGCAAAGCTAGGCAGCTTGCAGTTCCACCCGTGCATAACGCTCTTCGAGGAGGGCAAACAGCCGGTCGTGATCAACCTCCGTCATGACCAGGCAGTTCGGTGCGCGACCGGCGAGTTCCCGCTTGGTGACGCTGACGACACTCTGTCCGATTGCCAGGGGAGAGCTGCAGTCCACCTCGACGAAACCTTCGACGCCAGAGAAGATCTCAGGCTCTATAAGGTAGGCGATAACGCAGGGATCGTGCAGGCAAGGATCGCCCGCGCCGTAGGCGTTCAGCATGTCGGCGATTGTGCCGCTGATCTTCCCCAAACGCTTCAGCCGTTCCGTCCGTTCCTTCGTGATAATCGCCTTGTGGGTGACGTCGAGACCGAACATCACCATGGGAATGCCGGACGCGACAACCGCCTGCGCAGCGTGCGGGTCAAAGTAGAAGTTGAATTCCGCCCGTTCCTTTATGTTGCCCGGGCAGAAGGCCGCGCCGCCCATGAAGACAATGCGCCTGATCAGCGGCGCAATGCCCGGATCGATCGAAAGAGCCACAGCGATGTTGGTCATGGGGCCGAGCACCGCAAGCGTCACCTCGCCAGGCGCGGACCGCACCTGATCGATGATGAACTGGACGGCGCTGCGGTCCGCCGGCGCTGACGTGGGCTTTGGCAGGCCGATGTCCCCCAACCCGTCATTGCCGTGCACGGTGACGCCAGCGCGGTCGGGATAGAGCAGCGGCCGGCCGCAGCCCTGGAAAACGCGGATATCCGTCCGGCTGGCCAACTCGCAGATCAGCCGGGCATTGGCCTCCGTCTTCTCCAGGGGGATATTGCCGGCGACCGCAGTGATGCCGAGTATCTCGACTTCGCTCGACCCGAAAGCGAGCATGATAGCTGCGGCATCGTCAACGCCAGGATCGCAATCAATGATAATACGTTCAGTCATTCAACGCTCTTTCGTGTAAGGTATGCCGCCCGCTTTGGGGGGGATGGCGCGGCCCATGAAGCCGGCCAGCAGAACCACTGTGAGGACATAGGGGAGAGACTGTACGATCTGCGTCGAGAGCGCCGACCCCAGTCCGAAATCGAACGCCTGAAAGCGAATCGAAAGGGCTTCCAGGAAGCCGAAAAGAAGGCAGGCAAACAGGACGGGCACCGGGCGCCATTTGGCGAAGATCAGCGCCGCCAGCGCCATGTAGCCCTTGCCCGCGGACATTTCCCGGACGAAGCCTGCCGACTGGGCGATGGACAGATAGGCCCCGGCAATGCCGCACAGGATCGCGCCACAGAGCAACGCCCGATAACGAAGCCAATCCACGGATATGCCGGCGGTATCAACCGCAGCGGGATTTTCACCCACGGCGCGCAGGCGCAGGCCGAACCGCGTCTGGTGGAACACCCACCATGTGACCGGCACTGCCGCGAAGGCGACATAGACGAGGATATTGTAGCCGGAAATCAGGTCGGCATAGATCGGACCGATGACAGGAACCGAGCGCATCTCCTCGGCGAAGGGAAGCACCACCGTCGGGAAGCGCGCCTCGGGCTGAAGCTGTGGAGTCCTGCCGCCGAGCGCGAACCAGCCGACCGCCAGGAGAACCGTCAGGCCCGATGAAATGAAGTTGATCGCCACCCCGGAGATGATCTGGTTTCCCTGGTGCGTCACGGAGGCAAAGCCGTGAATGAGGCTCAGGAGAACGGCAACGAGGATCGCGAAGAACAACCCGACCCAGGCTGAATCGAACTGATAGGCGGCGGCAGCAGCAGCAAAGGCGGCAAACAGCATCTTGCCTTCAAGGCCGATGTCCCACACCCCAGAACGTTCGGAGTAGAGGCCTGCCAGTCCGCACAGGATCAACGGTACCGACAGGCGGAGCGTCGAACTGAGCAGAAGAATGGTCGTGGACATGAACTCTTGCATTGCTCAGGCCTCCGGTTTCGAGAAGCGCAGGAGATCGGCCAGCGAATAGACCGACTTCCGGAACATCAGGCTCAGCGCGCCGGCAAAGAGAATGACCAGTCCCTGGATGAGCATGATCAGCTCCCTCGTGACGTTCGGCATCCAGAAGGAGATTTCCGCACCGCCCTGATAGAGGACCCCGAAGAGGACCGACGCGATGGCGATCCCGACCGGATGGCCGCGCCCCATGAGGGCGACGGCAACCCCGACCAGGCCGATGCCGGCCGGGAAATCAAGCTGCAGCTTGCCCAGGTCGCCCATCAGGATGTTGATGCCAGCAAGCCCCGCGAGGGCGCCCGATATCAGCATGCAGACGATGGTGATCTTGACGTAACTGATGCCGGCGTTCCGGGCCGCGGCCGGATTGGCACCCGTCGCCCTGATTTCGAAACCGAGCTTCGTCTTCCAGATCAGGACCCAGACGAAGACCGCGGCCGCGATGGCAATGAACAGGCTGACATTGAGCGGTGCGGTGCCGATGTTGACCGGCAGGATTTCCCCGAGCTTCGGCACGAGACCGCCGCTGTCGAAGAGGCGCGTCTGCGGCGCCATGCTGCCCGGTTCCTTGATCAGATTGACCAGCACGTAGATCATGATCGACGAAGCGATGAAATTGAACATGATCGTCGTGATGACGAGGTGGCTGCCGCGCTTGGCCTGGAGATAGGCCGGGATGAAGGCCCATGTCGCGCCAAACAGCATTCCCGCCGCCGCCGCCGGAACGAGCGTCACGTACCATGGGACGATGCGGTCAAGCGACAGGCAGACGAGCGCGATACCGAGACCACCGAGATAGGCCTGTCCCTCGGCTCCGATCGTGAAGAGGCCGGCATGGGACGCCACCGCAACCGCAAGCCCCGTGAACAGGAAGCTGGTGGCGAAGTAGAGCGTGAAGCCGATCCCCTCACCCGATCCCAGCGATCCGCTGATCAGATAGCCCACCGCTTCCAACGGGTTCTGACCGACGAAGAGCACCACAAGTCCTGAAATCAGGAGCGCAACGGCGACATTCATGAGTGGCAGGACCGCGAAATCGACGATCCGCCTTACATTGAGAAAGCTGGCCACTTAGCCTCTCCCTTGATCTTCTTGCGTAATGCCAGCCATGAGCAGGCCCAGTTCGCGCTCCGAGGCGTCCGGACTTGCCTCCCCGACGATCGCGCCATCGAACATGACGAGAATGCGGTCGGAGAGCGCCCTGATCTCGTCAAGCTCCACCGACACGAGAAGGATCGCCTTGTTCTCGTCGCGCAGTTCGATCAGCCTTCGATGGATGAATTCGATGGCGCCGATATCGACCCCACGCGTCGGCTGGCCGACCAGCAGCATTGCGGGGTCGTGCTCGATCTCGCGCGCCAGCACGATCTTCTGCTGGTTCCCGCCCGAAAAAAGCGATGTGCGAAGATCGGGATTGGGCGGGCGGATGTCGTAGTCGGAAATGTAATCCTGCGCATTTTGCTGGAGCTGCGACCGCTTCAGCATCGGGCTCGTTCCGAATTCCGGACGCCGGTGATAGCCGAGGCTCGCGTTTTCGCGCAGCGGGAACGACAGGATAAGGCCGATTGCGTGCCTGTCCTCGGGCACATGGGCAACCCCTGCCGCCCGGCGTTTGAATGGGTCTGACGCAATCTCCGCACCGTTGAGGAGAACCGTGCCCGATTCCGGCACGCAGTTTCCCGCCAGCGCTTCGAGAAGCTCTGTCTGGCCGTTGCCGGCCACGCCGGCGATCCCGACGATTTCCCCCGCGCGAACCGAAAGGGAAACGTCCCTGACCATGCGCACGCCGCGCTGGTCGCGGACGTTCAAGCTCCTCACGTCGAAGACGACCTCCCCTGGCGTCGCTGGCGACTTGTCGACGCGCAGAAGCACCCGTCGGCCGACCATGAGCTCGGCAAGGCTCTCCTTCGTCATAGACGACGTCGGGGCGGTGGCGATCAGCTCTCCGCGCCGCATGACCGACACCGTATCCGTCGCATCCATGATTTCGCGCAGCTTGTGCGTGATGAGGATGACGCTCTTTCCTTCGTCGCGAAGGCGACGGAGAATGCGGAACAGGTGGTCGGCCTCGCTCGGCGTCAGAACGCCCGTCGGCTCGTCGAGGATGAGGATCCGCGCTTGGCGATAAAGCGCCTTGAGAATTTCCACGCGCTGCTGGACGCCGACCGGCAGGTCTTCCGTGATCGCTTCCAGATCGACCTGCAGCTCGTATTCCCTGGCAAGGCKCTGCAGTTCGAGACGCGCCTTGCGCCTGCTGGAGGGCAAGAACGCGCCGTCTTCTGCACCGAGAATGATGTTCTCCAGGACAGTGAAGTTCTCGACCAGCTTGAAATGCTGGTGGACCATGCCGATGCCGTGGGCGATCGCCGCCCGGCTGTCTGCGATCCCAACCTCTTTGCCGTCGATGCGTATCGCGCCGGAATCGGCCTGATAGAAACCATAGAGAATGGACATCAGGGTCGACTTTCCGGCACCGTTCTCGCCCACGATGCCGTGAATGCTGCCGGCCTTGACCGCGAGATTCACGTCCTTGTTCGCAACCACCGAGCCAAAGCTCTTGTTGATGCCGGCAAGCTCCAGCACGTTTTTCGGGGAGCTGTTTTCCGCTTTCATGAGCCTCCTCCAGGCAAGGCTTGGACTGGGCGAGCGCTCACGCACTCGCCCCACCGTCACTTAGAGAGGGCACTTGTCGTCGGACATGTAGTCGTGGACCTTGAGGGTGCCTGCGGCGATGTCTTCCTTCGCCTTCGCGGCGGCCGCCTCGACCTCCGGGCTGATCAGTTTGCGATTGTTCTCATCGAGCGCCCAGTCGACGCCGTTTTCGGCCAGGCCCAGCGACTGGACGCCGCCGGTGAAATGGCCTTCCTTGGCATCCTTGAGCGCATTGTAGACGGCGACGTCGACGCGCTTGACCATGGAAGTCAGCATCACGCCCGGATGCATGTAGTTCTGGTTGGAATCGACGCCGATCGCGAACTTCCCGGTATCGGCGACTTTCTGCAGAACGCCGATGCCCGTGCCGCCGGCTGCGGCGAAGATCACGTCCGCTCCCTGCCCCATCTGGGATGCGGCAATCTCACCGCCCTTGACCGGATCGTTGAATGCGGAATTCGTCGTGCCCGTCATGTTGCGGATGATGTTCGTAGCACCGCCAGCTGCCGCGCCCTGCGCATAACCGCAGCCGAACTTGCGGATGATCGGGATATCCATGCCGCCGATGAAGCCGACGGCCTTGCTCTTCGAGGTGAGCGCGGCGATCAGACCAACCACGTAGGAGCCTTGCTCTTCCTTGAAGGTGACAGACCGTACGTTGGGAAGATCGACCACGTCATCGAGCATCACGAAGTCGATGGCGGGAAATTCCTTGGCAACCTTGGCCAGCTGATCCTTGTAGCCGAAATTGGTGACGATGACGGGGCTAAATCCGCGGCTTGCGAAGTTGCGGATGCCCTGCTCGGCCTGCGAGTCAGCCTGCGCCTCGAAATCGCGATAGCCGGATCCGGTATCCGCCTTGAACTTCTCCGCGCCAGTATAGGCCATCTCGTTGAACGACTTGTCAAACTTGCCGCTCGTTCCATAGACGATCGCCGGATTGAAGTCGGCCGCTGCCGCACCGGCACTCATCGCCGCCAAAGCAACCGTCGCCATAAATAGTTTCCGCATTGTCATTCCCCTCCCTGGGTGCCGGAACACGCGGCGCCGGCCAATTGATCTTTAATGTCTATACAAATGACGACATGACGTTCCGCTGTCAATCGGAATTCCGTCGATTTCGCGTTAGTTAAACGTGTACCTAAGCGCAGGTAAACGTGTACCTTGGCGAAAACTGCCACGTCAAGCCTCATCACAGAGGTCGCTAAAAAACGTTGTCTCAGACAAAAAGAGGCCGCGCGATTTCACGCTCGCGAGAACCGCCAGGAGATCGGTAGAGCGGCTTGGCGTGAGACAAAACGCGCACGATGGCAGCGTCGCCATCGCATTCCAGTTAGGTCGTCGTGCGGCTGACAACCGTCGGCATGATCGTGATGGCAGTGCCCCTGCGATCCGCGTCCTCGAGGAAATCGATCAGGGCATTCGTCGCCACGCGTCCCGAATGGGCAATGCGCCGATCCACAGTGGAAAGTGGATGCTCCAGCAGAGGGGAGAGGTAGATATTATCGAAGCCGATCACGGCACAGTCTTCCGGCACACGCCGGCCGCGCTCCCGCAAGGCCACCATCGCGCCGATCGCCAGCATGTCATTCATGCAGCAGATTGCCGAAAAATCCGTGCGGTCGAGGAGGTCCAGTGTCGCCTCATGACCGAACCGGTGCTGGAATTCCTTGCACCGTATCAGTTCCGGATCGAAGGGAATGCCCGCTTCGGTCAGTGCATCCGTGTAGCCCGAAAGACGGATCTGGGTATTCGACCGATGCGGTGCGCCGCTCAGAAAGGCGATACGGGTGTGTCCCTTGCCGATCAAATGGCGCGTCGCCTGGTAGGCGCCGCTTCGGTAGTCCGTATCGACGGTCGCGACGAGTTGCGCCACCGCGCCGATCTCCCGATCCATACAGACGATGGGGATTCGCAGGGCATCGAGAAGCTCCGTGTCGGGAACGACGTCACTCGCCGCCAGCAATATGCCATCCACGCGGTGCCCCCCGAAGGAGGTCAGGTGCGCCGTCTCGATCTCCGGTATCCCCTCTGAATTGCAGACGAGCGTCGTATAACCGCGCAGCCGGGCCGCATCGTCGCACGCCCTTACGAGTTCGGTGAAATAGGGATTGAGGATATCGGGAACGATGATGCCGATGACATGAGATTTTCTCGTGACAAGCGAACGCGCCAGCGAATTCGGCGTGTAATTCAACTCACGGGCAAGCGACAGAACCTTCTGGCGCGTCTCATCCCCGATCACCGAATCCTTCCGGTTCAGGACCTTCGACACCGTCGCAGTCGAGACCCCGGCTCTTCTAGCAATATCCTTGATCGTGGCTGCCACGCGTTCTCACCGCTGAATGCCCATTGCTGTCGTCGGCACATCTAATCGTCCCCGTCTAGCGTGCAATCGGCTCGAATGTCTACACGTCTGTCAGACCCCGGGGGTGTTCCGTGGCCAGAGGGAGCCCCCACGCAGCAGCCACGATCACCGAGACGATCCTGAGAGGCCCCTTTCGGCAAGCCTGGACCGATTCGGCATCGGGAAACGCAACGCCATTGGTCACCAGATCGGCTCCTCCGAGCGATTTCGGCATCGGCACGCCCATCTCAACCGTCCGGCAAACGCTCCTTTGTCCCCGCCAGTTAACGGGAAATTCCTGCGGGTCTTCACGTTTTGAAATGAACGGTCACGTAATATGACTTCCTATTCTGGGCCAGTGTGGTCATGTGACGATCAAAATTCGTCTGAGTCATCGCTCGACGACTAACGGACCAAAGAGCTGACAGTATGGAAAACCCGATCGCATTGAACCGACTTGCCGAGAACAGCGTCTTTCGCAAAGGAGATGTTTTCGTCCTCTTCGGCGAATTGTTCGGTCGCGGATACGCGACTGGCCTGCTTGACGAAGCCCGCCGGGCTGGCATGGAAATCGTGGGGATCACGGTCGGACGGCGCGACGAGAACAACGCGCTGCGGCCGCTGGACGCCGAGGAACTCGCCGCCGCCGAAGAGCGACTGGGCGGCAAGATCATCAATATCCCTGTGATGGCCGGCTTCGATCTCGACGCTCCGGCCGGCGGCCCAACGCCGACCGACCTGCTCGCGGACATGACGCTGGAGAGCTGGCAGGACGACAAGCTCGACTGGGACTACATCAAGCAGTGCCGGGACATCGCCACCCAGCGGTTCACGAATTCGCTCAAGCAGGTCATGGCCGTTCTCGATGGAATGATCGCCGCCGGCCGCAACGTCTTTTTCGCGCATACGATGGCCGGAGGCATCCCGAAGGCAAAGGTCTTCCTGGTCATTGCCAACCGGATCTACAAGGGTCGTGGTGCCCGCCACATGTCCTCGCAGGCCCTGCTCGACAGCGATATGGGCAAGCTCATCCTGCAGAATTTCGACGAAGTCTCCGCGATCACCTTCCGGCATCTCATCGAATCCAGCGCAGCGATCCGGGAACGCGTAGAGGCATCGGGCGGCCAGGTCCGCTATACGGCCTACGGGTACCATGGAACGGCCGTGCTGATCGACGGAAGCTACCGCTGGCAGACCTATACGAACTACACGCAAGGTTATGCCAAGATGCGGCTCGAAGGCTTCGCGCAGGACGCCTGGGCAGCGGGCATCAAGGCAACCGTCTACAACTGCCCCGAAATCCGGACCAATTCCTCCGACGTTTTCACAGGTATCGAACTTCCCCTGATACCGCTGCTGCTTGCCTTGAAGAAGGAGAACGGCGGCCAATGGGCAGAGCACCAGTGGCAGGCCTGCGAACAGCTTCTGGCAGACGGTTTCACGATGAAGGACGTGTTCCAGAAGATCACCGACATGCAGGCTAACGAGGTCATGCGTCCGTTCTACGACTTCTCCGCGTGGCCGATGGCAAACAGCCAGGCACAGTCCGATCTGACGATCGGCACGTCCAACGAAATCACGCAGATGCATCGCGACGGCAAGGTTATGATCAGCGATCTCCTCAGTGCGCTCGTCGTAGAAGCCACGGGGCAGCTCATTTTCGGCGAGTCTTCGGAACCTTCCGGCCCCACCCAGTGGCTCAACCACGACATCGTGGCGCGCCGCCTCAATGCTTCCCACCTACAGTGGAAGCCTTCTGCGCCGTCGATCGCGGAAGGCTCGAAAGACTCTCAGCTCGAAGTGGCCTGAGAACTTCCCAGCCTGGCGCGCAAGCCAGCAACTCCCGGACCTGCAATGGCCCGGGAGTATTGTGCCAATATCAGCACATGTGTCTCTATTCCCGGGAAGGGCATGATCATCTCGGTCTGGTTCTCCCAGGCAGATAGATTTCGCTGAATTCCGGAGCATGAATTCTGCAAGCAATTCCGACGGACATTACATGGTCCGCACTCGGCAGAGGCATGATCCCTCGGTATTAGTTCGGAATGACTATAGGCCCGCTTCCTCCATCCGATGTAGATTAAGCATCTACTAAAACAACGGAGGATCGCAGCATGTCGAAGACTACCCTGTGCGTCCTGACGGTGCTGACCTTCTCCACATGCGCGATCGCCCATGCGGAAGCGAACACCGCACGGATTGCGGGCCACAAATTCCGAACCTCCGAAAATTGTGTACGCCAGGCGCCTGTCGGCGAGTTTGATCGAAGATGCGACATTCCGGCTGCCGGATGGCGTGGCGCCGAAGGCATCTGGTTCCCAAATGTTTCCCAAGGCGCCGGGTAAGCGAACCCCAAATAACACCGTTATCACCGACGCTTTCGGGGTTGCCGACCCAATGGCCCGCGATTGCTGCTTGGTCGATCGGGGCGCCAAAGGTCCCACTTGTGGGCTGACATAGCCGATCCACGCGGTTCGGTGACGCCCCTCCCTGACGAACCAAAAACCGCCTATGATAGTTCTCCGCCAGTCCATTCCGGAGGTCTCCAATGATACAGCTTGAGGCGCCGGTCCGCGTTGCCAGCGAGGCTGATGCAAGGGCGTTGGCCGATCTTGTCAACTTCGCCGGTCAAGGCTTGCCTCTGTATATCTGGGAAGGACTTGCAAAAGACGGTCAGGACCCTTGGGAAGTCGGTCGCGGCCGGCAAGCAGAAAGGGTGCGCGAAGGCCAGATCGTGGTCGTGGACTTTGGAGGTGGCGCCGTAGCCAGCCTGACGGGCTACCCAATCGGCTCCGAACCCGAGCCGATTGCCGATGATTTCCCCGCACTGTTCCGGCCGCTTCAAGAATTGGAAAACCAGGCATCTGA
This sequence comes from Ensifer sp. 2TAB8, assembly GCF_052115125.1. NCBI lineage: Bacteria > Pseudomonadati > Pseudomonadota > Alphaproteobacteria > Hyphomicrobiales > Rhizobiaceae > Ensifer > Ensifer sp. 2TAB8. The sequence goes on from NZ_JBFRGB010000011.1 coordinate 204,267, forward strand.
CAGTTGGTATGTCAATGTGTTGGCCTGCTATCCCGAGCACCGAGGACAAGGGCTTGGTTCACGTCTGCTCAAGCTGGCGGAACAGATAGCGCGGGATCAGGCACTCCCGCGGATGAGCGTCATCGTCGCCGACAACAATGTCGGTGCCAGACGGCTGTACGAGCGGAATGGCTACGAGGAAGTGGCAACGCGCGCCTGCGTGAAGGAAGGCTGGAAGGCCGACACGGAAAATTGGGTGCTGCTGATCAAACCGCTTCATCCCTCGGATAACCGCTAGGGCCGCCGGCGGGAGCCGCCATGCTTCCGCTCCAGTGGTGCCAGGCTATTCCCGACAGGTCGGCAACGCATAAATGCAAGCCACGGGTGGCGCGAACAGGCCCCACGCCCGAACAACACGGTTCAATGGGTCTCAAGCCACCCGCTCCTCGCGGTAGCGCAGGGCCTCGACAAGAAGCCCGAAGGCAGGCGATGCGAGCCTTCGGCTCGGATAATAGAGATGGTATCCCGGGAATGGCGGCGTCCACTCCTCCAGCACCTTGACCAGCTTCTTCGCACGCACCAGCGGCTCCAGATGATCGTCCGGCAGGCATGTCAGTCCAAGGCCGCTCAAGGCCGCATCGATGATCATGGGAACGTCATTCGAGGTGAACTGGCCGTCGACCCGGACGTTCAAGGGTCGCCCATCCTTCTCGAACTCCCAGGCATAGAGACCGCCGAGCGTCGGCAGGCGCAGGTTCAAGCAGGCATGGTGCATCAGATCGTGGGGCGTCTGAGGCTTCGGACGGTGTTTGAAGTACTCCGGCGAGCCGGCAACGACCATGCGAAGATCCGGCCCGATCCGGACCGCGATCATATCCTTCTCGACACGTTCTCCCAAACGCACGCCCGCATCGAACCGTTCAGCGACGAGATCGACCAGTCGCTGCTCGATCGAGAGTTCGACATTGATCTCAGGGTAGTCGGCCATCAGGCGCTTGACGGCCGGCAGCACTATCGTCTCGGCCGCATGGCGGCTTGACGTGATGCGGATCGTGCCGCCGGGCCGCTGACGCATCGCGCTCAAGGCGTCGATCCGGCTGCGGATGTCGCTGAAAGCCGGACGCAAGGTTTCGAGGAGTTGTTCGCCGGCATCCGTCGGCGAGACGCTGCGTGTCGTGCGCCTCAGAAGTCGCACGCCCATCCGCTCCTCCAGGCGCCGCACCGTGTGGCTCAAAGAGGATTGCGATGTGCCGAGCTGCGCTGCGGCGCGCGTGAAGCTTCGCTCTTCCGCAACCGCCAGGAACGCCATGAGATCGCCGAGTTCGTCCCGTTTCATTCATGAATCCAGAACATAGGTTCATGCAGAACTTAGCATCTAATGGATTTCTATCGCCAGAGCTAACTTGTCGATGACGGGGCGAAAGCCCGAGGCATGACAGGAGCCAACATGAAAGACGTCGTCGTCGTCATCGGCGCCGGTTCGATCGGGCAGGCGATCGCTCGCCGTGTCAGCACCGGCAAGCATGTGTTGCTCGCGGATCTGCGCCAGGAAAACGCCGATCTTGCCGCGACGGTTTTGAGCGATGCCGGTTTCGATGTGAGCACGGGCATCGTCGACATCTCATCGCGTGCCTCGGTGCGAGCGTTGGCCGAGGCTGCCACACAGATCGGCAGCGTTACCGGCGTCATCCATGCAGCCGGCGTCTCCCCTTCGCAGACATCGCCCGCGACTATCCTCAAGGTGGACCTCTACGGCACGGCCGTCGTTCTGGAAGAATTCGGCAACGTGATCGCGACAGGCGGTTCGGGCGTCGTCATCGCCTCGATGTCCGGTCATCGCCTGCCCGCATTGACCACCGACCAGGACAAGGCGCTGGCGACGACGCCAGCCGACGAACTGCTGGACCTGCCCATGCTTGCGGCGGAACGGATCGTCGATCCGCTGGCCGCCTATCAGATCTCGAAACGCGGCAATGCCCTGCGCGTGAAGGCAGAGGCGGTACGATGGGGAAAGCGCGGCGCGCGGATCAATACGATCAGCCCCGGCATAGTCATCACACCCCTTGCCAAGGACGAACTGAACGGTCCGCGTGGTGAAGGTTATCGCCGCATGATCGCCCTGTCACCGGCTGGCCGTGCCGGAACGCCGGACGAGATAGCCAACCTGGCCGCAGTGCTGATGGGACCGGAAGGCGCCTTCATCACGGGCAGCGATTTCCTGATCGATGGCGGCGTGACCGCATCCTACTGGTACGGCGAACTCGCGCCGAGAACTCCCGATCCATCCGCTTAGACACAAGGATTATCACCAATGCGCGCAACCATTCTTTACGGTCCCGGCGACGTCCGTTGCGAGGAAGTGGCGGAACCGAAGATCCTCAAGCCGACCGATGCCATCATCCGTCTGTCCGCCACGTGCATCTGTGGCTCTGATCTCTGGCCTTATCGGGGTGCGAACGAGGTCACAGCACCCTTGGCCATGGGCCATGAATATTGCGGAATCGTCGAAGAGGTGGGCAGCGCGGTAAGGACCGTGCGGCCAGGCCAGTTCGTCGTCGGCTCCTTCTGCCTTTCGGACAACACCTGCCCGCATTGCCGCTTCGGCTTTCAGTCTTCCTGCGAGCAGCGCGAATTCATGACGGGGGCACAGGCGCCGCTGGCGCGCGTCCCGTTGGCCGACGGAACACTCGTCGCCACGGCCGAGCTTCCCACCGACGACCTGATCCCGAGCCTGCTTGCGACCTCGGACGTTCTCGGCACCGGCTGGTACGCGGCCTTCGCCGCCGGCGTGCAGGAGGGCTCGACCGCCGCGGTCGTCGGCGACGGTGCAGTCGGCCTCATGGGCGTTCTTGCCGCCAAGCACATGGGTGCGGCCAGGATCATTGCAATGAGCCGACACAAGACCCGACAGGATCTCGCTCTCGAGTTCGGCGCAACGGACATCGTTTCCGAGAGAGGCGATGATGGCGTTGCCCGCATCAAGGAACTGACCGACGGCGTCGGCGCCGAGGCGGTGCTCGAATGCGTCGGCACTCAGGAGGCGATGACGCAGGCGATGAACTGCGCCCGCCCTGGCGGCAGGATCGGTTTTGTCGGCGTGCCGCACGGGGTGCAGCTCGACGGGCAAAAACTGTTCTTTGCCCAGAAGAGCCTTCTTGGAGGCCCCGCCCCTGTCCGCCGCTTCCTGCCCGACCTGATGGACCTCGTCCTCGACCGGACCATCAACCCCGGCAAGGTCTTCGATCTCGAACTCCCGCTTGCCGACGTCGCAGAAGGCTACCGCGCCATGGACGAACGCCGTGCCATCAAGACCCTGCTGCGGGTTTGACAAAACAAGGACGTTTTCATGAAAAAGGTTGCTGCCACCCTCGCAATCTCTGCCCTTGCGGCTACGGGCGCCGAGGCCGAGGACAAGCGACGCCCACGCGTCGCGCCCGAGAGCGTTTACAACATCGCACCTGGCCTCGGCATTTTCACCGATGAGGTTTTGTTCGGAGACATATGGACGAGAGCCGATCTCGCTCCGCGCGATCGCAGCCTGATCACCGTCGCCGCCCTTGTCGCCACTGGAAAGACGGCGCAGATCGGCCATCACGTTGGCCGGGCGCTGGACAATGGCGTGAAGCCCGAGGAGATCGGCGAGCTCATCACCCAGCTCGCCTTCTATACCGGCTGGCCAAATGCGATGTCGGCCGTCACAGAAACGAAGAAGATCTTCGACGAACGCAAGATCGCACCGGTGGAAGGCAGCGATGCGACGCGCCTCGAACTGGACCCTGAAGCGGAAGCCGCCCGGCGCGATACGGTTCAGGCCAACGTCGAGCCGACTGCGCCGGCGCTCGCCGAACTGACGAACCGCGTGCTGTTCGGCGACCTGTGGACCCGTCCGGACCTGAGCGCCCGGGACCGCAGCCTCGTGACCATGGCTGCGTTGATCGCCATCGGCCAACCGGACCAATTGCCGTTTCATGCCAACCGCGCCATGGACAACGGACTGAGGCGCACCGAAGTCGCCGAGGTCGCCACCCATCTCGGCTTTTATGCCGGCTGGCCGCGGGCGATGTCGGCGGTTCCGGTGCTGGAGCGGGTGTTCGCCAGTCGCGCTGCTGCGAGCGGCAATACATCGGCGGATCTCAAGGTCGTCAGGGCAAACTCCACTCCAGCAACGGGATCGAGCGACTACTTTTCGGGAGAGGTGCAGATCTCCGGCCACTACCAGGGCCAGGCACCTGCGCGGATCGGGGGCGCAACGGTATCGTTTGCGGCTGGCGCCCGAACGGCCTGGCACACGCATCCACTGGGACAGACACTCTACATCGTCTCCGGCCGCGGTTGGGTGCAGAAGGCGGGTGAGCCCGCCACAGCGATCGGTCCCGGCGATGTCGTCTGGATCCCGCCATCGGTGAAGCATTGGCATGGCGCATCCGCCACTGAACCGATGACCCACTTTGCGGTGGCCGAAGCACTGAATGGCGTTGCGGTCACCTGGATGGAAAAGGTTACGGACGAACACTACCTCGCTGGGCAGGCCACGGATTGAAGCCGCGCACGACCCGCAGCCTGCGATACCGGGCTGCGGTCATCCGTAACGATAAATGCCCCCCGTTTGCATCGTCGAGGAAGCCGATCCTGGTTCGGTGCGCAGCGACTGGGCCTTCCTCAAGGCTAGGTTGCGCTGCGCATCCATAGCCCCGCCGTTCAAAAGCACTGCATTGACGGTCTCATCAAGGCGGGATTGCCGGTTCGCAAGTATCCCGCGGGCGGCACGGCGATCGAGCAGCGCGAAAAACATCATTCAACGGTATCGACGGATGCCTACGTGATACTACCACCTATGCTTTCCTCTTTTTCTATATTAGTTATCACTGAGAGGAGAGGATGCTGCTGCCCCCAAAGGAAGCACATGGGAGGCAGGCATGGACACGCCTTCGAACTGAGCATGCACTCACGCATATTGGGGGAAACATGAGAACTTGCCGCATTCCAATTCTGGCAGCCATCGGGACCTGTCTGCTAGCTGGCAGCGCCATGGCCGCGGACATCTATTCGCCGATGACACCTGAGCTCAAGCAGGTCACGACCGAGAGCGGCTGGACCTTCGCATTCTCGCCCTATTTCTGGGCAGCCGGACTTTCGGGAGACGTTGCGCAGTTCGGCCTGCCGGAAGCCCATATCAACGCGAGCTTCAGCGACATCTTCGACCACCTCGATTTTGCCGCGATGGCTATCGGGGAGGCCCGCTATGGCGACTACAGCATCTTCACTGACCTGATGTACACGAAGATATCGGGTCAACGCGGTACGCCCAGAGGCATTCTCGCCAACAGTGTCGACCTCTCGACCCAGACTTTTGCCGGGTTCCTTGGGGCGGGATACACGATCTATGAAGACAGCCAGGCGCGCGTGGACATTGCGGCCGGTTTGCGTGTCTGGTCGGTCGAAAGTGAGTTTTCCTTCCACGGTGGGGTTCTCGACGGCGTATCCAGAAAGGATGACGCGACCTGGGTCGACGGCCTGGCCGGCTTTCGCGGCACCTATTCACTTACGCCGGAAATCTATCTGACGGGGTGGGGCTTGGTCGGCGCCGGCGGAGCGGACCTCGACTGGGACGTCGCGGCAGCAATTGGCTACCGGTTCAGCGACACGATTTCGGCCGAGGCGGGTTATCGGGCGCTCGGCGTCGACTACAGCAAAGACGGCTTCGTGTTCGACGCAGTTCAGCAGGGCCCTATCCTGGGTCTCACCGTACGGTTCTAGCCGGCCGAACTGAACGCGATTTGAGCGAGCGGCGATCTAGATGATGGTCGCCCGCGTGGCGAAGCTCGTCCGGAAAAGCGCCTCGTTCGCTGCTGTGTCTGGGTCAAAACAGCAATCACGCGCAATGTAGATCTTGTAATCTGCATCGCTTGCCCATCCCACGCTGGAGAACAGGACGCCGCTGCTCGCGATCCCGGCCATGATCAGCGTCTTGACGCCCTTTGCCTGCAGATCGTGGTGCAAAGTGGTGCTATGAAACACGTTGGCGCGCGGACAGGCGTATCGCCAGTCGCCTTCAGCCACATCAAGCCCGGCTGCAGGCGCGGGGTCGCGAAAGAATCCGGTCTTCTTGATGTTGCTGATCAACATATTGTTTTCGCAGGGCGCCTCATAGTCGATGGCGAAGTTTGCGAAGATCGTGGGGTTCTGAGTGCTACGCCATTTCGCAATGAGCGAGTTGGTACGGTCGAGCAGATCCGCTGGAATATCGTTTGCCAGGATCGAAAAGACGTCGGCCTGGTAGTGCATGATCAACAACGCGGCATCCGCGACGTCCAAATCAACTGTGTAAGACACTCTTTGTCCCCTCCTCTTCCGGCCTGACGGCGAGACAATAGTCGTCGTCCACCTGCCGTTACAACCTCCACATTTTTGCATTCAGAAGCCGATGTTTCCGCGAACCCGCAGTCGGGCGAACCGCGCTTCACCATCGAACAGACCAGCGCGCTAGCGACCCACCGGGATTCTGGGCGCGTTGACCCGTCGAAGAAGCGGCATCATCAAAGAGAACAGTTCGGCTTGAGAGGATATGCCGCATCGCTGGTAAAGCTGTTTGCGGAACACCTTTACCGTTTGTGCACTCAAGCCGAGTTGTAGTGCGACCGACGGCGAGGAATGTCCCTGCAGGATAAGCAGGGCAACCTCTGCCTGCCGAGGACTGAGGCTGATATTGTGATGTCGGTGCACCTCATCGCGCAGACTCTCGGTAATCGATGTCGCCTGGGCGATCTGCACCGCCGGCGCATCCAATGCGGCCCAGTGCGCCTTCAATAAAGCGACGATCACGCGCTGGTGCTGCCGCAGATGGTCTTCGGCCTTTTGCGAAAACGAGGTGCCCGACAATCCATCCTTGCCCATCGATACGGTGATGGTGGCGTTGGCGCTGATGGGCAGAAAGACGGATATCTCGTCGGAAATGCCGATCCGACCGTAATACCATTTGTAATAGCGGCTGCTGCGGAACTGATCGGGCGCGACGTCCAGAAGCCTGTAGAGGCCCTCCTCTCCCCGCTTCAAATGGAAATGGTAAATTGGGTCGAGCAGATAGGCGCCCGAAAGATATTGCTCGGCGACATAGCGAAAGACATCGGAGCCGTAGGCCTTGGAATAGGCGACGTGGGGGACATTCGTTCCCACGAAGACGATGGCGATTACATTGTCGAATTCCAGGCATTGCCGCAGGTACTCGCACATCGCCGGATAGAAGTCGTCCGAGCCGACGGCTTCGAGCGTCGCAGCAAGAGCGTTCAGAAGGGAGTTTTTCATGCCCTGTACCCCCACCGGGGTATACATGCCCCTCTCAAGGATAGTTTATTGTCCAAAACCATAGACGGAAGGGTTATGGACGCCAAGCTCTCATAGAAGATCCGGATGCTATTCAAGCGTCCTGATTTTGACGAAGAGCCGGCCACGTGCCCAATCCGCAAAAAGGCACGGCGAAAAGTGCCAACCATCCAAGGGGTAACGCCATGAGACGAACGCTGAACCATTCAGCCATGCCCGCCGTCGGATTTATCGAGCCGTGGTCGGTGAAAGCCGGCGCAGAAACGAATGTCCACGTCTCCTGTGTCGATGCCGAGGCGGCGATACGCATCGTCTCCATTGATCGCGACGATCACGAAGTCATGGCTTGGCCGATCCGGAAGCATTGTGACGGTTTTGCCGTTCGCAATTACGATCTCGGTTCATGGATCGAATTGCCAGCAATGCCGGTTTCGCAAGCGGCAGAATTGCGGTTCGAGGTACTTTTCACACAAAATCAGGGTGAAAAGCCCGTCTGCCGTTTCGCAGATGTCTCGGTTTGGCTGGACGAAGCTGGCGTACTCAGCATTCACACGGGTAAAGGCAGCCATCCGTTTACGGCGGTTTCCAACGAATGCTGGTACGAACTCAGCCTCCGCACCCTCGGCAACGAGATCGAGGCAACGCTTTTTGCCGGGGATGGACAGGCCCTTGCCCGTATCGTGATGCCGCGCGGCGAAGGCGCGGGGCCCGTGGCCATCGGGTCCGATGGTTCACACAACGAAAAAACCCTGAACGCCCGTGTCGGCCGCATCGGACTTCTCGTCGATGGACAGGGACACCATTGGCAGTTTCCGGCCCGCGGTCCGATCGATAAACTCGGCTCCCTCGAAGACGCCGATCGTGTCCTGACTATCCATAACATGCCGACCTTCGCCGTCGCCTCGCGCCGGTTCACCTCGGAGATCCATGACCCGAGGCTCGATCCATCGCAGTTCGACGCGATCCATCTCCATGATGACGATTTCGGTGGCTTCGACTGGACCGCCGATCTTACGGTGACGATTCCTGCGGAGGCACGCTCCGGCATCTTTGCGGTCGAGATCTCCACCCGGCAGGGCGTCGAACGGCTACCGTTTTTTGTCAGGCCAAGCCGAACAGCGGCAAAACTCGCCTTCCTGGTGTCAACCGCGACCTATCTTGCCTATGCCGACGAGCGCCTCCCGCCCGTTCGGTACCCGTGGCACGGCACCGATCGTGGGCACCGGTTCGCCATCGATAACGATTTCCTTTGCCTCTACGACGTGCACAGCGACTTGAGCGGCGTCAGCCTGACATCGGCGCGGCGCCCGAAGGCAACCGTGCGCGACGACTATCACTACCCGCTTTCCAATAGCCCACATCTTTTGCCCGTCGATCTGCAACTGCTCAAGTTCTACGCGAGAGAAGGCATCGCCATCGACGTCATCACCGACAGAGACCTGCATGAAGAGGGATTGAACGCGGCTGCGCCCTACCGGGCAATGCTGACCGGAAGCCATCCGGAATATTGGTCGACGCCCATGATGGCTGCGATACGCCATTACCTCGATGCAGGCGGCAACCTCGCCTATCTCGGCGGGAACGGGTTCTATTGGGTTGTCGCCTATGAGGGCGAAGCGATGGAACTCAGGCGCGTAAAGAGCGACATCTGGAGCGGTCGCCCGGGCGAGGCCCACATGTCGATCACCGGCGAGCCCGGAGGCGCCTGGGAGGACCGTGGCCTCATGAATCCGCAATCCTATCTGGGCGTGACCTATCTCATCATGAGCTTCGGTGCTTCCCGTCCCTACCAGAGGATGGAAGGCAGTCACGACCCCCGCTACGCCTGGCTGTTCGAGGGCATTGGCGACGAGCCGATCGGAGACGACGGGACGGTGCTGGGAGGCGCTGCGGGATATGAAGTCGACGCGGTGGTCCGTTCACAGGAGACGCCGCCGAACCTCGTAGTGCTCGCGACTGCCGATGGTTTCGATGACAGCTTCCAGGTTCGCCCCGACGTCTGGCTCGCCGATGGCGACGTCGAACGCAAAACCCTTCGCCGCGCCGACATGACGATCTATCGTCACAAGGGAGGCGGCCACGTATTCTGCACCGGTTCGGTGGCCTGGCTCGGCGCACTGCCAGGCCCGGGCCTTCAGAACGCCGTCGGACAAATCATGAAAAACCTCGCCGCGGGATTCGGCAAATAGCCCCACGCACGGCCCGAGAATTGGCGCTCCGGCCGGGTTCAAGCAACAGCCAACATAAAAGGGAACGAAAGAATGAACATCTCCCGACGCAACCTCATGATGCTGATGGGCGGCGCCGTCGCCGCACCCTACGTCATCACTTCGAAGGCCTTTGCCGCCGCTACCGTCGAACCCGGCGTCTTCAAGATGTCGATCCAGCCATGGATCGGCTATGGCATGTGGTACGTGGCCCAGGAGAAAGGCATCTTCACAGCCAATGGGCTCGAAGGCGTCGAGTTCGTGCCCTATGTCGACGATGCGGCGGACCTTGCAATCCTTGCCAGTGGCGAAGTCCAGGCAACGAACGCCGCAACGCACAACGTGCTCCAGCACCTGCAGCAGGGCGCCCACTACAAAATCGTGCTTCTCGAAGATTTCAGCTCGACGGCCGATGCCGTCGTCAGCCCGAAGAGCATCGCCAGCATTGCAGACCTCAAGGGCAAGTCCATTGCCTATGAGCAGGGCTCGACCAGCCACCTTCTTATTGCCGACGCGCTGAAGAAGGCAGGCCTGACACTGAACGACATCACCACAATCAACACGCCGGCGGCGCAGGCCGCGGCCGCAGTCCTTTCGGGCTCTGCCGACGCCATGGTCACCTACGAGCCCTATATCTCGGCCGCGCTCAAGGCCGACCCTGGCCTCTCGCTGCTCTACACGGCCGCTGAAAGCCCCGGCCTCATCAGCGACTGCTTCGTCGTGACGGAGGAAACGCTCAAGGGACGGCCCGGCCAGGTCCGCGCCATGGTAAAGAGCTGGGGAGACGCGGTGGACGCCTACAACAAGAACCCGGCGGAATGCCAAGCGATTATCGCCAAGGGCGTCGGCTCCGATGCAAGCGAACTCGGAACGACATTCGCAGGCGTCCACTACTACACGCTTGCCGAGAACAAGGCGCTTCTGACCGGGGATTTCGCAACGAAAACCTTCCCCGCCGTCAATGTCGCCAGCACGGACCTCGGCCTCATCACCAAGTCTTTCGAAGCCAAGGACGCGATCGATACGACAGCCCTTTCCTCGCTCTGATGACGAAAGCTCTGTCGGCTCCGCCGACAGAGCTTCCTCGCCGGGCGAAGGGCGAAATTTCAGAAACGCAAGACAGGTTGCCGCGAGCCCACGGGCTTGCCGCGTTTAGCGGCGTGGAGCCGCCCGATCGCCACGATAACCTCTGGGCAATTGTTGCCTGCAAGTAGAAACGACAGGAGCGCGGCTATCCATGGCCAAGCCAAGAAAGAAGTCCATTCTCAGCATGCAGGCTGAGATCTCACCCGCCACCTATGCGACCATCTCGCTATGTTCGTTCGCAATCTTCTTCGCGCTCTGGTGGGGCATCGCGGAGGCCGGGCTGATACGGCCAATCTTCCTCCCCTCGCCAGGTGCCATCGTCGCCCGGCTCTGGAGCCTTGCCGCCGATGGCACGCTCGCAGGCGACGTCGCAAGCAGCGTCTACCGTATCGGTGTCGGCTTCATCGCCGCTTCGGTCACGGCACTCATCGTGGGTGTGCTCATCGGCAACTACAGGTTCTGGGACGCTGCGATCGAACCGTTTCTCGATTTCATTCGCTACATGCCCGTCGTCGCTTTCGTTCCGCTGACCATCCTCTGGACCGGGACATCCGACACCCAGAAATTCCTGATCATCTGGATCGGCACATTCTTTCAGCAGGCGCTGATGTTCATGGACAACATCAAGCGCGTACCGCCGGATTTCATCGGATTTGGGAGAACCGTGGGCCTGAGTGACTTCAAGATCGTAACCAGGATCATCCTGCCCTCCGCCGCGCCGCAGATCTGGGACACGCTCAGAGTATCGCTCGGCTGGGCCTGGACATGGGTCGTCCTTGCGGAACTTGTCGCTGCCAACAGCGGCCTTGGCTACCGCATCACCGTGGCACAACGCTATTTCCAGACAGACACGGCCATCGGCTACATCGTGGTGCTCGGCATCCTCGGGCTGATCAGCGACCAGGTCATGAAATTTCTCGGCAAGCGCATGTTCCGCTACGAGGGGAAACATTGATGGAAAAGCTTCTCATTCGTGACCTCACGAAAACCTTTGCCTCCAGCGGCTCCAAGAAGGAACGCCTGACAGTTCTCGACAATGTCTCCTTGGCCATCCAGGAGAACGAATTCATCTCACTCGTCGGCGCGTCGGGTTGCGGCAAGAGCACGCTGCTCTCCATCATCGCCGGCCTGCAAACTCACGACGAGGGCGAGTTGAAGGTCGACGGCACGGACATTCTCGGACCCGGTGCCGACCGCGGAGTGGTGTTCCAGAGCTACACGCTGCTGCCATGGCTGACGGCGAAGAAGAACGTCGAGTTCGCACTCGAGGCCACCGGCCATCCGAGATCGGAAACCGGCGACATGGCGATGGCACAATTGAAGCTGGTCGGCCTCGAAGCCTTCGCCGACCGCTATCCGGCCCAGCTTTCCGGCGGCATGAAACAGCGGGTGGCGATCGCCCGTGCGCTCTCCTACAAGCCGAAGCTCCTTTTGATGGACGAGCCCTTCGGGGCCCTGGATGCCCTGACGCGCGTGCAGATGCAGGAATTGCTGACCAGCGTCTGGGAGCGTGAGAAATTGACGGTCATCTTCGTGACGCACGACGTGGAGGAAGCCGTCTTCCTGTCGGACCGCATCTTCGTGATGGCTTCCAACCCCGGGCGTATCAAGAAGATCTTCGATGTGCCCCTTCCGCGCCCGAGAAGCCCGGAAACGCATCGGCTCGCCGAGTTCGCGGCCCTGCAGGCCGACGTCCTCGGCAGCATCCGGTCGGAAATGCGCGACCACTGACCAGGGGTGCCGGCGGCTAAGCCGGCGTCCCTGACCCAACGACATTGCTGGCGAAGTCCACTCAGGGATTCTTGAGGCGCTGGCGCTTACCCTCAAATTCCAAGGAGCCTGTCATGTCCACCTCCAAGATCTCGATGTATCGGCTGTCAGACCTGACGCCGGACCAGCGCAACGACCTACTGCAGCGCACCGAGAGCGACATCACCGCCTTCACCGACCGCGTCGTTCCGATCATCGAAGACGTACGCGTAAGAGGCGATGAAGCCCTTGCCGATTTCGCCCGGACGCTGGACAAGGCAAACCTGTCGCCGAAGGACATCAGGGCAACACCACAGGAATTCGCCGCAGCACGATCGCTGGTCGATCCGGAACTGATCGAGACGCTCCGCTTTGCCGCCGACAACATCCGGCATTTCCACGAAAAGCAATTGCCCGACACCCTGTCGCTGCACGAGACGCACCGCGGTGTGATTGTCGGCGATCGCTGGACACCGATCGATTCGGTCGCCTGTTACGTCCCCCGCGGCAAGGGTTCGTTTCCAAGCTCCGTGCTGATGACCGCAATTCCGGCGAAGGTCGCAGGCGTCGAAAACGTCGTCGTCATCACCCCGCCGGGCCCGGACGGTTCCGTCGATCCCGCGACACTGATCGCCGCCGAAATCGCCGGGGTCGAAGCCGTGTTCAAATGCGGCGGAGCACAGGGCATCGCCGCCGTGGCATACGGTACGCAGACGGTGCCCAAATGCGCCAAAGTCGTCGGTCCAGGGAGCCCTTGGGTCGTCGCTGCCAAAAAGGTCCTCTCCTCGATCATCGACCCCGGCAGCCCGGCGGGGCCTAGCGAACTGCTTATCTTTTCGGATTCGACGGTTTCGGCGGATCTGGTGGCGATGGATCTCTGTGTCGAATCCGAGCACGGCCCCGACTCCTCGGTCTTCCTGGTGACGGCAGACGCGCAGTTCGCCGATGCGGTGGCACAGCGAATTCCTGAGCACTGGGCAAGGATGGCCGCCAATCGCGCTGCCTTCTCGCGTACCGTGCTGACCGGCGCCAAAGGCGGCATTGTCATTGCTTCGAACGAGGATGAGGCCTTCGCCTTCATCAACGACTATGCCGCCGAGCATCTCGCCGTGCTCGCCGAAAACGCCTGGCAGTACCTGCCGCGCATCCGCCATGCGGGAGAAATCCTGCTCGGGCCTCATTCGGCCATCGGTATTGCCAACTTCGTCCTGGGACCGAGCCATGTGTTGCCCACGGGAGGCGCCGCCAAGACCGCCTCTCCGCTTGCCGTGTTCGACTTCATGAAGCGCACGTCGATCGCCTCCATATCACAGGAAGCCTACGGGCATTTCGCACCGCATGCCGAAGCGCTCGGCCGCTACGAAGGCTTCGACGGCCACGCCAATTCTGTTTCACCGGCGCGCTTGACCGCAATGACCTGATGTCGGCCGGCAGCCAGTTCCCGCACGAACAGGCTGCCGATGCCCTTGGCTATCGTCGCGGCAAACCCGCCGCGTGCAATGCAGAGCCTCACGGCTCGTCCACCTCAAGAACGTAGGCACCCGGCAGAATGCGGTTTGCGACAAGCTCGGCGATATCTGCCGGCAATGCCTTTGATTCAGGCGGGAAAAGACCTGCCCCTGCCAGCGCCTTGCGCAGATCGATATCTTTGCCGAGATAGTCCAGCGCGACCTTCGAAGCACCCGGTTTGCGGCCGCGACGTGTAGGACCACCGGTCTGGATACCGATCAACCGGAACAGGCGGTGCTGATGGCTCGGGTAAAGCGTCACTTGCGTGATCGAGGTGAAATCCAGGCTCTCATATTCGACGATATGGATGCGGTCGGCGAGGTAGAGGAGTGTCCCTGCGTATTTGCTGAAGCCGATCGTCTTGCCGGTATCCGGATGGCGCGCGACTTCGATGTTCTTCCAGTAGTACTGGTTGCCTTCTCGCCGTATCGAGGCAAGCGACTTTGTGATCAAGCCTTTGTTTCCAAATGAATAAAAGTATCGATAATAGAAGCCGACGTATTTTTCGAGCGATTGGCTGCGTCGATACRACGCCTCGACATGCATCAGCGGTCGACGCAACTGCGGCATGGGTTCGGGCTTGCGGCGCAGGGCAACGATCTGCTCCAACTGCGCCGGCTCCATCAGCATCTCGGCTTCGGTAACACCAAAAAAATCGCACATCCTGCGCATGTTGCGCCGCGACGGACGTGTGTGGCCGCTTAGATACTTGTTGAATTGCTGGCGGTTTATCCCCAGCCGACGGCAAGCATCGGCAATGGAGGCGTGGTAGCTGCAGAGCAGCGCCAGGTTGCGGGAAAAATCATCATCCATGAACGACATCGCAATACGAAGCAGAATTCGCGTCAAGTCGCGAATGGTCACTCTGTAGCGAAAAAAGCTGTCCTGTGCTCAATTTTCTCAAAAGCGAACCAAAGGGAACGGACCACATGACGCAGATCACCCTCTCCAGAAGAGGATTCCTCGCCTCGAGTACTGCCTTCACCGCCCTTGCATTGGCAGGAAACCTGCCCACGGCCGCGCAAGCGCAGGCCGAGAAGGTGCTGCGGCTGCGCATGGACGGCGACATCAAGATACTTGATCCCGGCTACATGATCGGCGGCATCGAAATCGAGGCACAGAAGCAGTGTCTGCCGTTCCTTGCCCAATACAAACGCGACGGCAATACGATTGGTTGGGAGCCAACCTACTACGTCAGGAAGCTCGAGCAGCGTGATGCCACGCACATCGACTTCGAATTGGCCGAGGGCCTCAACTGGTCCGGTGGTCACGGCCCCCTGAGGGCCTCAGACGTGAAGTTCTCCTACGAGCGGATGAAGGGAACCGAGTGGGAGGGCTATTTCGAGGTGCTCGACCGTGTCGAAGTCACAGGCGAACGCACAGGAACCATCGTTCTGACCAAGCCCTTCGCGCCGTTCTTCCTAGTCACGCTCTGCCACGGGCCGGGCGCCATCCTGTGTGAAAAGGCGGTAACCGAAGCCGGCGGGCGCTTTACCACGCAGTTTCCCGCCGTCTGCGGTCCCTACCTCTTCAACAACGCGCCGGGCCAAGCGGCCAATTTCCTGCCCAACCCGGAATGGACCGGCCCCAAACCCGAATTCGACCGCGTCCAGGCCAAGATCATCACGCAGGTCAAGGCAACTGAACTGGCCTACGAGGCCGGCGAACTCGATTGCACGCAGATCGATTCCGATGCCGTCGCGCGCTATCAGGCCGGTCCCCCGGCCGGCAGCGAACTGACCAAGGCAGGCGAACTCAACTTCATGTGGCTGGGGATGAATACCGAGCATCCGAAGCTGCAGGACGTCCGCGTGCGCCGCGCGATCCAGCACGCCGTCGACGTCGATTCGATCATTGCGGCCGCCTACTCGAATGTGGCCACCAAGTCCTGCGGTATCGTCTGCCCCGGGCTCATCGGGCATCGCACCGCGACCAAATTCTATACCTATGATCCGGGCAAGGCGCGCGCGCTTCTGTCCGAAGCCGGAGTAAGCGGTCTCAAACTGACCTTGCGCACGCTCAATACCCAGCAGCCGATGCTGGTGGCCCAGATCATCCAGGCGAACCTCGGCGCGATCGGCGTGACGCTGGACGTAGTCCCCCTCGATGCTGGCCCGTTCTGGGAAATGGGCATGGAATCCGCCGGCGAGACCTGGAAGGATCTCGAGCTCTGGACCATGCGGTTCGGCAGCGTGCCTGACCCCTACGAGGCATCGCAGTGGTTCGTATCCTCGCAGGTCGGCAACTGGAACTGGGAGCGCTGGACCAATCCGGAATACGACACCCTCGTCGAGCAGGGCATCGCGGAAAGCGATCCGGAAAAGCGCAACGATATCTACCTGCGGCTTCAGGACATCATGGAAGAGACCGGCGCCTATGTCTGGCTTTGCCACGAACCGCGCTACTACGTTCACCGCTCAGGCATAAACGTCAATGTCTCTCCATCCGGGCAGCAGGACTATCGCCTGTTCACCTCGATCTGATCCCCGTTCGTGCCCCGCCAGCACGCGGGCGGGGCATTTCAACATCCGACTGGTTGGAAATGTCTGGTTACATACTGAAGCGGTTGGGGCTTTCGGCAGCTGTCATCCTGACCGTGCTCCTCATACTGTTCTCACTTCTCCGCTTGATTCCCGGAAACCCCGTAACGATCGCCCTCGGGCCGCAGGCGACGCCTGCAGCGATCGCGAACTACTCTGCGAAGATGAATCTCGACCAGCCGGTCTGGGTTCAGTTCGCCACCTATGCCCGAAACGTGGTCACAGGGGATCTCGGCGAGGACATTTTCACGGGTCGCAAGGTCTCCACCATCGTCGGCGAGCAGATCGGGCACAGCCTGATGCTGATGGTCGCGGCAATGGGTTGGGCCATTGTGCTTGGGATCCCTCTTGGATGTCTGGCCGCCGTCAGACCGAATACGTGGCTTGACCGTATCACAGGGGTTCTGTCCGTCGGTACGATCGCCATCCCCTCGTTCCTCATGGCGATCTGGGCGCTTCTGATCCTGTCGGTCCAGTTACGCTGGTTGCCCGCCATGGGTGCCGGCGAGCCCGGAGATATCGCCGACCAGGCAGTCCATCTCATTCTGCCTGCCTTCGCGGTCGGCCTGGGCTGGGTCGGCTATTTGGCCCGCATGGTCCGCGCATCAATGCTCGAAGTCCTCGGAGAACCGTTCATCCGTTCGGCGCGCGCTTTCGGGCTCATGCCCCGGAGTGTGATCTTCAGATATGCCCTGCCCGTTGCGATACTTCCGACCATTACGTTGATCGGCATGGGCTTCGGCGGGCTGATCTCTTCCGCAGTCTTTGCCGAGATCATCTTCGCGCGTCCGGGTGTCGGCAAACTCATCTACGATTCCGTACAGGCACGGAACTTTCCCATCGTGCAGGGCGCCGTCGTCGTCACCACCGCCTTGTACATCCTTGTCGTGCTTCTCTCAGACCTTCTCGTGAGCTGGATTGATCCCCGTGTCCGCCATATCCTCTGAACCGGCCCGCGCTCCAGGTGCCACGGCGCGCAACGAACGCCGCGCGAAACTGCACGCATTCGTCACAAACTGGCAGGCCATGCTGGGCTTGGCGCTAGTGCTAATCTTCTTTGCAAGCGCCATTTTCGCTGCCCAAATAGCGCCCTACGATCCCAACGCGATGGACATTCCCGCACGCCTGTCCGGGCCGACCTGGCAGCATCTGGCAGGCACCGACCAGCTCGGGCGTGATACGCTTTCGCGCATTCTCCATGGCGGTCGGGTAGCGCTGACGATCGCAGCAGTCGGGGTGTCTCTGTCGCTGGCGATCGGGCTTGCGCTTGGCATGCTGGCGGCCTTTGGTCCGCGCTGGCTCGATTCGCTGCTTCTGCTGGCCTTCGATTCGGTCCGGTCCTTTCCGACCATCATCCTCGGGCTCGCCACTGTGGCCTTGACAGGACCAAGCCTCGGTCTCGTCATGGTGATCGTGGTCGTCACCTCGATCCCGCAATATGCCCGCGTCACGCGCACGGCCGCACTTGTGTTGCGGGGAGCGGATTTCATTCTCGCCGAGCGCTCGCTAGGCGCTTCGACGCTTCGCATCCTGTGGCATCACATCCTGCCCAACGTCGTCGGGCCTCTCCTGATCCTCGCCGCAATGGATGTCCCCGTCGTGGTTTCTCTCGAGGCCGGCTTGAGCTTCCTCGGCCTTGGGGTCACGCCCCCCACGGCGAGCTGGGGCACTCTGCTGAATGAAGGCTATCTCGTTATCCGCAACTCGCCATGGATGGTGATCATGTCCGGGCTACCGCTGGTACTGACGACGATCGGGTTCACCTTCCTGGCCGAAGGGCTGCGCGACACGTTCGATCCGCGCATGAGCAAGGGGCGCTGACCATGGATAATCTTCTGGAAATCAAGGACCTGTCGGTCAACTTCCGAACGTCCCACGGCCGCATGAGAGCACTTCGCAACGTATCGTTCGGCGTTAAGAAGGGCAGGATACTGGGTATCGTCGGCGAAAGCGGCTCCGGCAAGAGCACCGTGCTGTGGTCGATTATGGGTCTGCTCGCACAGAACGCCGAGGTTGCCGGCGGCAGCATCCTTTTCCAGGATCGTGACCTGCTGAAGCTGCAGGAAACGGCGCTAAGGGCGCTGCGGGGCGAAGAAGTCGCGGTTGTCTTTCAGGACCCCATGACCTCGCAAGCACCTCTTCTGAGCTACGGCCGGCAGATGGCCGACATTCTCTATCGCCGCCGCGGTATGTCGAAGAGCGAAAAACGTAAGGCGGCAATCCAGATGCTCGGCAAGGTCGGAATTCCTGACCCGGCGTTCCGCCTCGACCAGTACCCCCACGAATTCTCCGGGGGCATGCGGCAGCGGGCCGGTATCGCGATGGCGTTGCTGACCGGACCAAACCTGCTTGTGGCCGATGAGCCGACGACCGCTCTTGACGTCACGATGGAGGCCCAGATCATCCATCTGCTGCGGGACCTGCAGGCAGAGACAGAAGCCACCGTCGCCGTCGTCTCGCACAATCTGGGCCTGATCGCCGAGCTTTGCGACGATGTCGTCGTCATGTATGCGGGCGAAGTCATCGAGACGGGCACAGTTCGCCAGATTTTCCACGCCCCCCGCCATCCCTACACGCAGGCGCTTCTGGATTGCGATCCGGCCCGCATTCCAGAGCGCTCGGCGCGCCTGCCCGTGATTGCCGGCGATCTGCCCGATCTCGTCATCCCGCCACCCGGCTGCATCTTTGCGGAGCGCTGTCCCCACCGCATGCCCGTCTGCCTGGCAGAAAGGCCTCCTGCGATGATCGACGAGGACGGCGGAATGGCGCGATGCCACATCCAGAGCGGTGTGGTCACGCCCAAGGCACGCAATGCGCGGGCACGAGCAGAACCTGCTGGGCGGACTGACGTGGAAAAGGCGGAACCTCTGCTCGAAACGCGCGAGCTGAACGTCAGGTTCGCGACGGAAAGTAGGTTCCTGGCAAGCATTCAAGGTCGCATGCCCAGAGGGCTTGATGCGGTACTTGATGTCAGCCTCACGGTCCGCCCCGGAGAAACGCTCGGGGTGGTGGGCGAAAGTGGGTCGGGCAAAAGCACGCTTGGCCGGGCAATCCTCAATCTTGTATCGGTTACCAGCGGGCAAGTGCTTTTCGAGGGCAACGAGATCCATTCCCTCTCCGAACGCGCGTTCAAACCATTGCGCCGCAATATGGCGATGATGTTCCAGGACCCGAACGGCTCGCTCTCGCCACGAATGACCGTGCGTGCGCTGATTACCGAACCGCTTCTCATTCATGACTTGGGCACGCGCGACCTGGATCGCGAGGCCGAGCGGCTGGCCGATATGGTCCGGCTGCCCCGCCCACTTCTCTCGCGTTTCCCCAATCAGCTCTCAGGCGGTCAGGCACGGCGCGTCGGCGTGGSGCGGGCACTTGCGCTCAGCCCGCGCCTGATTGTCGCCGACGAACCGACAGCAGGGCTCGATGTGTCGGTTCAGGGCGAGATCCTGAACCTGATGGCCGATCTTCAGGCCGAACATGGACTGGGATATCTCATCATCACCCACAACCTGCCGGTGATCCGCCATATCAGCGACCGGATCGCAATCATGTATCTGGGGCGCATCGTCGAACAGGGCCCGGCGGACGAGATCTTCCGGCATCAGTATCACCCCTATACGGCTTCCCTCGTACAGGGTGTTCCCCAACCGGACCCGGACCTTAGGCGTACGCATGTCGGCCTGCAGGGAGAGGTTCCGAGCCTGCTCGACCGACCGCGCGGCTGTGACTTCGCGTCACGCTGTCCGGTCGCCAGGCCGCACTGTCATGATGTGAAGCCGCCGCATCGCGACGTTGGCCGAAACCGCACCATCGCCTGCCACTTCCCGCTCTCGTAAGCGGCACCGCATCGTACAAGGAATACAAAGTGAGCTACGGACTCTACATTGGACGAACGCATACGGCGGACGGCCTTCCCTATCTCGCCGGTTATGGCGATGAACCGTCTAGCCATTGGCTTGAGATCGTACCGCGCCGCACCCATCCGAAAGGCGCGACAATCACTGTCGGCGTGACGCCACAGGCCCACATGCCCGGCTTGCTGTCCGAGATCCCCCAGGCGGCCGAATGCGCTCGGCATTTGCGGGTCAACTATTCGCACTATCTCGGCGTGCCTGCCCCGCTGACCAATGGCGGCCTCAATGAGTACGGCGTCGCCGTGCGCGACATCTGGTCGACTTCCTGTGCTGCGCTGATCGAGATGACACCCAAGGATCAGACCGGCCCCAACTATTCCGATCTCGCACGGATCGTCCTTGAGCGCGCACGCTCGGCCCGTGAGGCCGTGGAGATCGTCGCTGCGCATATCACAGAGTACGGCTACTCCACCTATGGCGGAAACTCGCATATTTTCGCCGATCCCGAAGAAGCCTGGGTGATGATCGAGTTCGCAGGCGGCAAGGGCCTCTGGGTCGCGGAGCGCCTGAACGAAACAAGCATTCGCGCTTCGCGCCCCGGCTACATCGGCGTGATTCCCGCCGAGCCCGACGAAACGTTCCTCTTCCCCCCGCATTTCATCAAAACAGCTGAAGATCTGGGCTGGTATGATCCGTCGCAGGGAGCCTTCGACGTCAATGCGGTCTACGGAGACGGGAAAGGTCGGTGGGAGGGGGTGCAATGGATCGAAGAAGAGATGCGGCGGCGCGCCAGCCGCCCGCAGAAGATCACTTTCGAAGATGTCATCTGGTCTATCGCGACGGAGAAGCTGACTGGCGATACCGCCGGCTACGGTCAGATCGTTCCCCTGGCGCGTCCGCCTCATCCTGAATTACAGGTGATGTGGCATGCACCGATCGGCGCCGTCACGGCACCGCTGACCCCGGTTTTCATGGGGATGGACGATATCCCGGCGCCCTATGGCCAGCACCGCTATCTGACCGACGGCGAAAGCTCGCGGTTCCTCGATCGCCGGAAGGAGTTGAAGTCACCGCAGGTCGTGTGCCGCATTCCGCAAGGCGTCGAAACAGGCGAAAGCGCCGTCTACCGCTTCAAACAGTTGATGCATCTGGCGTTTCAAGGCCAGACGACGATCCTGCCTGAAGTATTCGAGCATTGGCGTCTCGTCGAAGCACGGATCCTTGCCGAGCTTCCCGCCGTAGAGCGGAGCGCCCTGCTCCTGATCGAAGCTGGAGAACCCGCACTCGCAAAACGGCTGCTCACGGAATTCAGCCACCGGTGCCTGGCCGAGAACCTTTCCGACTGCGAAGCTTTGTCCCGCGCCGCCTATGTCCGTTTGCGGGCCCGAGGAGAACTGAACCTCAGCGATCAGCCGCAGTCGCCGACACAATTGTGGTGACCTGTATCCGGCGCGCCCACCGCGGGCGTGCACAGCTAAACCATGACCGGCGTTCGCCGCTCGTTCCGGCCGACTACCGCGAAATCCACCGGAGGGATCACGCTTGACCCGGCTGATTCAATATCCACGGAGCAAACGCGACGTCGTACTCGTCCGCCTGGTCAATCGGCCCTGCTAATGCTCTCGGCAAACGCCATCATAAGCGGCCCGACTCCTTTCGGATCGTCGGCAACCAAGTGCTCGGTGAGGTAGTAGCCGGGCGTGCCGTCCCGGTAGGTGCCCTCGAAACCGCCGAGACCGGCCACGCAGACGATCGTCGTCAGTCGGGTCACACCCTCTCGGTCGGTCATAAGCCGTGTGGAGAGCAACGCATCAAGTGCCCGCTCTCCGGCCGCGCTAGTCTGCGGCACGCGATCGGGTTCGACGAGCCCGAGGCGCGCGGCGCGGAGCAGCGCATAGGCAAACATCGCGGAGGCCGAGCTTTCCTCGTAGTTGCCTTCGAGGGCCGGTGCGTCGAGCACCTGCATCCAGAGACCGGACGGTTGCTGGCGCGCGATCAGTTCATCCAGAAGCTGGCGCGCCAGCAATCGGTGCGGACCGGAGGCACTGTCATTGGGCAGAAGGGCCAGCGCATCGACCAGCGCCATTGCCAGCCAACCGACGGCGCGCGCCCAGACGGCGGGCGACCTGCCGGTGTCAGGGTCGGCCCACCGCTGCTCCCGACTGTCGTCATAACCGTGGACGTAAAGCCCGGCCGGTGTCGCAGTCAGCGAAAGCGCCGTCGAAAACTGCCGAAGCGCATCGGCAACCAGCGCCGGCTTATCCGTGGCCAGCGCATATTCGATTTGAAACGGCAGGCCCATATAGAGTCCATCCAGCCAGACCTGGTGTGGGTAGCGTTTCTTGTGCCAGTAGTTGCCCTGAGGGATGCGCGGATGGCTTTCGAGTTGGCCGGCCAGACGTTCTGCCGCCGCGAGATAGCGGGCGTCGCCGGTGTCCCTGGCCAAAGCAAAGAGTGATCGCCCAGCGAGAATGTGGTCGATGTTGTATTCTGCAGGGTCGTAACCGAAGAGCGTGCCGTCCGCTGCGATCTGCCGGTCGGCGAGCCGGTGCAAATGGTCCCTCCAACGTTTCTCGCCCGTCGCCTCGAACAAGAGCTGCAGGCCTCGGTAGAGGCAACCGTCCTCGTAGCACCAGCTTCCGCCCTTGTAAGGCCGGTAGCGTTGCGCGAACTGGTCGAAATAGTCGGTCGGGTTCATGGGATGTCTCACTCGAAGGATGTTGATATTGCGGCCGCGCTCAGGAGCGCTGGGTCGTCGCAATCGACCTCCGCCTGTTCCGAGACGATCGTTTCGTGCCGCATCGGACGGATACGGTCGGCCATGATGGGAGGGGCAACCGCCGCCTCCGGGTTGAAGGACGCAATCTTGAGGCGCCGAATTTTGATGTTGCGGATCGGGGCCTCCGGCAGGCCGAGGAAGGCGCCTGCTGCATGGGCGAGATCACGAATCTCGACATCCTCGATCGTGACGCCATCGATGACGGGTGTGCCCGCATCGACCGGAGCCGGCCGACGGGATTGCACCCAGGCGTCGTGGCCATCCGCATCGCAATGGTAGTGGGCGTTGGAGGAGAGCGCGGTCTCGACGCCATCCATAAGAACGTGGCGCATCGCGATATCGGTAATTGCGCCGCCGCGCCCACGCCGCGTCTTGATACGCAGGCCGCGATCCGTACCGACCATCGCACAATTCTCGACGGCGACATCATGCACGCCGCCTGACATTTCCGAACCAATGACGAGACCGCCGTGACCGCGCTCCATCAGGCAATGGCTCACGCGCACGCCCCGCGTTTCGCTAAGGTGGTCGGCCTCGCCGTTCTGGCCGCGCTTGCCGGCTTTCACGGCAATGCAATCATCCCCGACGGAGAAGCGCACGCCGGCGATCGTCACGCCCTGGCAGCTTTCGGGATTGAAGCCATCGGTATTCGGGCTGTCGGGCGGAGCGGAGACGAAAAGCCCTGCCGCGGTCAATCGTCTGCAGCCCTGCGGGTGGATCGTCCAGGACGGCGCATTGCGGATGGTGAAACCAAGAAGCGTGACATCGGAACAGGAGACGAGATGAAGGCCGCGCGGCCTGCGCGCACCGTCACGCGTTTCCTTTGGCCAGGTCCACCAGTCCCCCCTGTCGCCGGACCCGTCGAGCGAGCCTTCTCCCTCGATGACCAGGTCTTTCGCGCCAATGGCATGGAGCGGGGCTGCGAAACAGTCAGCCGGAAGGCCTTCCCAGCTGCCCAACATTCCGCCGGACGCGTTGCGGGCAGGCAGGATCGGCCATCCGAGCCGTTCCGACGGCGCCCGCAAGACCGCCCCTAGGGAAAGATGGAAGGTCATGCCGCTCTTGAGTGCGAGGGGAAATGCCGTCCAGACCCCGGCCGGCAGCCTGAGCGTACCGCCCTCGGGAACCGCGGCAACAGCCTCTCGAAGGGCAGCGGCGTTGCGGCGTGCGCCCTCGATATCGTCAAGATGGATATCGCGAACGAGACCGAAATCGCCTGCGTCGACGAGCCCCGCGCAGGACGCGGTGTCAAACTCCACCGTTTCGAACCCCTCCGCCTCGAAGCGATAGCTTCCGCCAGGTTGAAGATCGTGCAGTAGCGACACGGCAAGCGAGGTCTCGCCCTGCCGCATCTGATCATCCCCGTCGAGCGACGAAAGGCGCCACTTCGCCTTCCCCGGCAGGAGGTAGCGTGCTCCGCGTGCCGGCAGGCAAAGCGCCGCCGTTCGCGCCGACAGCGCGATGATGGAAGGTCGGGTCATGATCTCTTCTCGTTTCGGTTTCCCGCTGGGTGCGGGGCGCCCGCCGCGAGAAGCCGCGGCGGGCAGATTTAGCGATCAGTCGAACTTGGCGAGCACGTCGTTCACCGTGTCGATGATCTGCTCCGCCGCTTCATTGGCGCTGAGCTGCCCGTAGGCATATTCCTCGAGCGTATCGATAAAGGCGGCGCGGATCTCCGGATGCTCGTTGAACGGCGAAACGGTCGGCCCACCAGCGGCGAGCACGATGGCGTTGGCGGCGCGCACTTCGGGCTCGCCCTTTTCGCCAAGTCGGGCGGCAGCAGCCTTGGACGCCGGCAGGCCGCGAGAGGTGCCGAGCGCATCGATGCCTTCCGGTTCGTTCAACAGGCAGTTGACGATTTGCGCCGCCGCCGCCGGGTCCATCGAGTTCTTCGAGATCGAGAACACCATGGACGGCTTACGGTAGACGCCTTCCGTTACCGCGTCAGCGAGCTTGAGCATCGGCACAGGCGTCAGCACCTGACCGTCCTTCAACGGATCGGCATATTTGGAATAGGTCGAGTCCCATTCATAGGAACCGGCGACCTTTCCCTCGGCCCAGGCGGGCTTCTCGAACAGATTGACGTTGCCGTCAGCGGCCTCTTCCTTCTGGGAACGGATAGCGCCGGTCTCGACCAGCTTGCCCAGGAAGGAGATGCCTTCGGCCAGCTCCTCCGGTGTCCAGGCGACACGATTGGTTTCGGGATCGACGAGGTCCTTGCCGGTCTTCTGGACGACGGCCAGCGTCGTCAGGAGTTGCGCGGTCTCCTTGACGGCGTTGAAGGTGTAGTAGTCCTTGCCGAGCTTCTCCTTGATCGTCGCCGTCGCGGCAAAGAACTCGTCCCAGGTTTTCGGGATGGGCACGCCAGCCTTTTCGAAGGTCGTGGCGTTGAAGAAGAAGACGCGGCCCGTGGTCGAGACCGAAAGCCCCTGCAGGACCCCGTTCATGGAGCCTGCCGCGAGATCGGCATCGCTCCAGTTGGAAAGATCGATCGCCTTCAGCGCGCGCAAATCGGCGAAACCGTCGCCATTTTTTGAAAACAGCGGCAGCCACGGCCAATTGACCTGCACGATGTCCGCCTCGGTCTTGCCGGCCATCTGGGTCGTCAGCTTTTCGAGGTAGCCGTCAAAACCGGTGAACTCGCCCTTGACGGTATGGCCGTATTTTTCACCGCACGCAGCGATCGCCTTCTGGGTGGCAACGTGGCGGCTCTCGCCACCCCACCACGCCATGCGCAATTCAGCCGCGTGCGCTGCCGTGCCGAGCGCAAGGGCGCCATATGCGACGCCGGCAAGCGCGGCGATCTTTGCTGTCATTCTCATTGCCTTCTCCTCCTTGGAATTGAACGACGCGGCGCCTCCTCAAAGCGACACGTTGCGGCCATCGGCCTTGTCGAAAACATGCAGTTGGGCAGGGTCCGGGCGCAGGCGGATCACATCCGAGCGGCCCAGAGCCTCGAATTCGGCGGCGCCCACCACGCTCACGAGCTTTCGGCCCTCGAGATCGGCGTGGAGGTAGACTTCATGCCCCATGAACTCGGCATTGGTCAGCTTCACCGCAAATGCCGCGCCGTCAGCGGCAAGCGAGAGATGTTGCGGGCGCATGCCGAGCACAGCCTCAGCGGGCCTCGACGAAAGCCGTGTCGCGAGGTTGGAGCCGAGCGGCAGACGCTGGCTACCGATCGAGAAGTCCCCACCTTCGAGCCTTGCATCGATGAGGTTCATCTCCGGGCTGCCTATGAAGCCGGCGACGAAAAGGTTCGCCGGGCGATTGTAGAGCTCCTTCGGCGTCGCCACCTGCATGATGCGGCCCGCCTGCATGACGCAGATCCGGTCGCCCATCGTCATCGCCTCGGTCTGATCGTGGGTCACGTAGATGACGGTCGAGGACAAGCCTTCGGCCTTGAGCTGGCGGTGGAGGTCGGTGATGCGGACACGCATCGAGGCCCGCAGCTTGGCGTCGAGATTGGAGAGCGGCTCGTCGAAGAGAAAGACGCCGGGCTTCTTGATGAGTGCGCGCCCAAGCGCCACGCGTTGGGCCTGGCCACCGGAGAGCTGCTTCGGCAGCCGATCGAGTAGCGGCTCGATTTCGAGGATCTTCGCCACGTGATCGATGGCGGCTTCGATTTCCGCCTTCGGCTTGCCGGCAATCTTCAGCCCGAAGGCCAGATTGCCGCGCACCTTCATATGCGGGTAGAGCGCGTAGTTCTGGAAGACCATGGCGATGGAGCGCTTGCCGGGCGGCAGGTCGTTAACCCGCTGGTCGCCGATCACGACCTCACCTCCCGAAATTTCTTCGAGCCCGGCGACCATGCGCAACGTGGTAGACTTGGCGCAGCCGGAGGGGCCGACGAAGACCATGAACTCGCCATCCTCGATATCGAGGTTGATGCCGTGCACGGCCTTGAAGGCGTTGCCATAGACCTTTTCGAGATTCTTCAGTTGGACCTTAGCCATGTTCAGCCTTTGACTCCCCCGGAGGAGATCCCTTCAATGAAGTACCGTTGCGCAGCGAAGAAGACGACCAAAGCCGGGGTGATCGTCAGTACCGACATCGCGAGAATGCGGTTCCATTCGAAGGCTTCGGTCGTGTCGATGGAAAGTTTGAGCGCGAGGCTCACCGGATACTTGTCGACCGACGACAGGTAGATCAGCGGCCCGAGGAAGTCGTTCATGGTCCACATGAACTGGAACAGGCAGACGGAAATCAGCGCCGGCGCGAGCATGGGCACGACGATGTAGACCAGTGTCTGGAGACTGTTGGCGCCGTCGACACGAGCCGCCTCTTCCATATCCGCCGGAAGCGAGCGCAGGAACTGCACCAGCATGAAGACGAAGAAGGCATCACCCGCGAAGGCCGAGGGCACCCAGAGCGGCAGGAACGTGTCGAGCCAGCCGAGATCGCGGAAGAGGATGTACTGCGGAATGCGGGTGACGACATTTGGCAGAAGCAGGATGGCGATGACCGAACCGAAGAGAATCTTCTTCAACGGAAAGTCGAACCGTGCGAAGGCATAGGCCGCCATCGTGCAGGAGATCGCCGTACCGATCACCTTCGGCAGAATGATCAGGAAGGAATTCCAGAAGAACCGGCCGAAGGTATAGGGCGTCGACGTCTGCCAGCCCTTTATGTAGCCGTCAGCGGTCGGACTTGTCGGCATGAAGCCGGCGCCGGAAAAGATCTCCGAATTCGTCTTGAAACTCGCGCCGACCAGCCAGATCAGCGGGTAGAGCATGACGAACCCAACGGAAAACAGCAGCACATAGCGAACGGTCGTCGACATCAGGCGGAGCCTTGCCCTGCGGGCGGCCAGGCGATCGTTGAAAACTTGAAGATCGGTCATCTCGTCAGCTCCTCTTGTCGCCCGCGTAGTAGACCCACTTCTTCGAAGACCAGAAGGCGACGAGGGTCAGGACGGTGATGATGGTGAAGAGCACCCAGGCGATGGACGAGGCGTAGCCCATGTTGAACTTCTTGAAGGCCTCGTCATAAATGTAGAGCGGCAGCAGGTAGGTCGCCTTGAGTGGACCGCCCTGGGTGATGATGTAGGGCCCGTTGAACTCCTGGAACGCCTGAACCATCTGCATGATCAGGTTGAAGAAAATGACCGGCGTCAGCAGCGGCAGGGTAATCCAGAAGAAGGTGCGCACCTTGCCGGCGCCGTCGATCGCGGCCGCTTCATAGAGCGACTTGTCGATCGATTGCAGGGCCGCAAGGAAGATCACCATAGCCGAGCCGAACTGCCAGCAGCGCAGCAGCGTGATCGTGAAGAGCGCGTTCACGGGATCGCCGAACCAATCGACCGGCGCGAGACCGAGGGTCGCGAGCGCCATGTTCGCAAGGCCCTCCGAGGCGAAGACATAACGCCACAGAACGGCGATCGCGATCGAGCCTCCAAGGATCGAAGGCACATAGAATGCCGTTCGGAACAGGCCGATAAATTTCAACCTGTGATTTAGAATAGCCGCGATGAAGAGTGCGAAGGCAAGCTTCAGGGGCACGGTGATGAAGACGTAAAGCAGCGTTACGTTCAACGACTTGATGAAGGTGCGGTCGCGGGTAAAAAGCCGCTCGTAATTGGCGAGGCCTGTCCAGCGCGGTTCGCTCATCAGGTCATAGCTCGTGAAGCTCAGATAGAACGACCCGATGAACGGGATGGCCGTGAAGATCAACAGACCAATGATATAGGGCGCCAGATAGCCGAGCCCCAGGAGACGCTGCCCTTTCATGGCGCCCCTCCCGGGCAGCACTGAAGTGCGACCTTGCTAGATACGGTTTCGTACAAATTACGCTCCCGGACCGGTGCAGATAGACGAAGGCTCTCGCCTCCCCTTCTTCTGCGAACCGGTCTCCTCCCTGTTCGATGCGGTGCGTGCATGCATTTCTGCGATGACAGTCACGCATTTTTGCCACAGAATGAATTCACAAAGGCGAGGAAAACGATGGACGAAATCGAAGGTGGAATTCTCTCCGCCATTCCGCCGGCTGCGCTGACGCTCGATCTCACCCGTGCGGCCATCCGGATGGAGCATTCGCAGACCTGGCGCATAGACAAGTCGAACCCGGTCGATGACCTCGTTATCTGCCTTGAGGGGCGCGGCCACTACCTGGTCGACGGCGAGCCGCGCGTGATGGAACCGGGCGACGCGATGCTGATTTCGCGCGGCCAGCGTTTCATCGGATGGAATGAGGGGCCAGAGACCTATCTCGGCGTGGCACAGCATTTCACGCTGGATATTTACGGACGCCACAACCTGATCGAGCAAATGGATCTGGTACCGAAATTGAGGCTTGCGCGCTGGGCGTTGCTTGAGCCGCTGGCGCGCCACTACCGCCAGAGCGCACCGCCCTCCTCCGTGACGCTCGGGCAGCATCACCTGTTCATGGTCCTGCTCATCGCCTTCATCGAGGATGCGTTCATCGGTTGGCGAGACCATGCCACCTACCAGCCCGAAGGAGCAGACGCGATCGACCTCGCTGTCATGAAGGCGGCAACGATGATCTCCGCCAATCCGCTCGACCCGGATATTGCGACCAAGGCGGTCGAGACATCGCCCTACAATCGGGACTATTTCCTGCGGGAGTTCCAGAAAAGGGTGACGCGTACGCCGCGCAAGTACCAGGAACTGAAACGCATGGAACGGGCCATGCATTTCCTCGAAGCAGGGCTTTCGGTTTCTTCTGCGGCCGCAGAGGTCGGCTATGCCGACCCCTACTACTTCTCCCGCATGTTCAAACGAACTCTGGGCCTCAGCCCCCGCGATCACATGAAAAGAGTTCGCCAGAGCCGGGACGGTGAGCTCATGCACCTTGATGAGCCCGAGCAGGCACTGGCACTGGCGGAGGGGATCCCAGCAACAGGCTAGGACTAGGTTCGGTCCCCGGCAAGCACAATGGAGAGCAGTGCCCGCCGGAAAGTCCGCGCGATCCCTATGCGCCCCGCGCTCACTTGTGGCGCTTGTTTGCACCGATCAGCGCGTCGAGCATTGCGACCTCATCTTCGCTGAGGTCCTTCAGCGGCGCACGCACCGGGCCGGCATTGAAGCCCTGCAGCCGCACGCCCGCCTTGATTGCCGACACCGCATAGCCCTTGGCGCGGTTGCGGATCGCCATAAACGGATAGAAGAAGTCCGTGAGGATGCGCTCGCAGGTGGCGCGGTCGCCGCCGCGAAGAGCGGCGTAGAACTCGTTGGCAAGGCCGGGCACGAAATTGAAGACCGCCGAGGAATAGGTGGTGAAGCCGGCGCCGAGATAGGCTTCGGCAAAGAGCTCGGCCGTCGGCATGCCGCCGAGATACATCAGCCGRTCGCCCATCTTGGCGGTGACCTGGCGCACCAGGCCGATATCGCCGGTGCCGTCCTTGAAGCCGATCAGGTTCGGGCATTCGTCGCAGAGACGCGCCAGCGTATCGGCCTGCAGCACCGAGTTGTCGCGGTTRTAGACCATGACGCCGATGCCGACCGACTGGCAGAYYTTCTTCACATGGGCRTAGAGACCTTCCTGCGGCGCATCGATCAGGTAGTGCGGCAGAAGCAGAATGCCGTCGGCRCCGACCCGCTCGACCGAGCGGGCGATATCGACCGCCATCTCGGTGCCGTAGCCGCAGCCGGACACGATCGCCGTATCGCCGGCAACRTCCTTGGCGGCCCGGACGATGCCGGGGATTTCGTCCGGCTTCAGCGAGAAGAACTCGCCGGTACCGCCGGCAGCAAACAGCACCGGCGCCTTGTAGCCGGCCAGCCATTCGACATGCGCCCGGTAACTGTCCGGCGCGAAACGGCCCTCGGCATCGAAATGCGTCACCGGGAAGGAAAGGAGGCCTGAGCCAAGCGCGGCCTTGATCTGTTCGGG
>NZ_JBFRGB010000012.1:0-263508 GCF_052115125.1 Ensifer sp. 2TAB8
GCGTCCTCGCGGCAACAATGGCTCGATCCGAGCCCACTCCGCATCGCTCAACCAGGTCAACTGCCGCTGCTTCATCAAGGCCTCCAACTCCAAGACCTTGAATCACAATTTGGCAGAACCCGGAATCCCTATTGAGTACAGACCCTAGCGAAGGTTCGGGGGGCGGCGCTTATTCTGTCTTCGGTCGACCTGATCGGCGTCAGCGGCTGAACTTACTTCCCCGGAACTGTCCGCCCGCAACTGAACAGCCAGGGACCCTACCTCCTCAGGTCTACAGAGCGCGCTCGTTTGATTTTTCAGACTATTGTTGGACTAAATGTCCTCGGTCTGCCAAAAGTCCTTGAGGACGCGATTGCCGTTATCTTTAGAACGGGGTCGGGCGACCGATTGACGTCACGTTGCTGCCGCGAGATCACGCTGGCCGTCCTACTATTTTTTGCCTTCTGACTCCGATCGGCAACGGTAACGGGTACGTTTTTCCCGTCGGATCGATCTGCTGGACCCTTGCAGCAACCCGGGTCGCTTTGGCGGTCAGTATCGTGGTATCGCCGGTGTCGGCAATGACCGCCTGAAAACCGCATCGAGGAGAGAGATCGACATATGGTGGGCCCGGAGGGACTCGAACCTGCAACCAGTCCGTTATGAGCCGACGTCTCTAACCTTTGAGCTACGGGCGCTACCAGAAAAGCAGCAAACCGATTGAGAAAGCGAGTCGCGATGAGTTTATTCGCAAGTCTGGCACGACGAGGGGAGAGGTCCACGCGGCCGCCGTCGGCGATATTCCCTTCCGACCCGGCCGACTGCCTCGCAGCCCCTTCATTCAGTAGAGAATTGGTGATCTAAGCTAGCATCTGCCTGAGTTTTGAAGTGCGGCGGACAGCGCTAACGGAGGTCAACATTGTATCTGATTGAGCAGGAACTGGAGGCGCTTGCCGCCTTTCGGCGCCACCTGCACCGGCGGCCGGAGGTTTCGGGCGAGGAGAGGGAGACGGCGGAAACGATCGTGGCGGCGCTTGCTGAGACGAAGCCGGATGCGGTGGTGACGGGGCTTGGCGGGCACGGGGTTGCGGCGGTCTTTGAGGGCCAGGAGCCGGGACCGACTGTCCTGGTGCGGGCCGAGCTCGACGGGCTGCCGATCGAGGAAATCTCGGAGATCGCGCATCGCTCGCAGATCGCGGGCAAGGGGCATCTCTGCGGCCATGACGGGCACATGACGATCCTGATGGCGCTTGCCAAGGGACTGGGGCGCAAGCGGCCGGCGAAAGGCCGGGCTATCCTGATGTTCCAGCCGGCAGAGGAAAACGGCGCCGGGGCGGCCGCCGTGCTTGCCGATCCGAAATTTACCGCGATCACGCCGGATCTCGTCTTCTCGCTGCACAATTTTCCGGGATTAAGCTTTGGCCATGCGGCGCTGCGCAGCGGGCCAGTGAACTGCGCCTCGCGCGGCATGCGGATTTCGCTTTCGGGCAAAACGGCGCATGCCTCGACGCCGGAGGACGGGATTGCGCCGACCTTTGCTGTTGCTTCGCTGCTTTCCGGCCTGACGGCGCTTGGCAACAACGGGCCGCTTAACGAGAACTACATGCTGGTGACCGTGACGCATGCCCGGCTCGGCGAAGCGGCCTTCGGCATCAGCCCCGGCCATGCCGAAGTCTGGGCGACGCTCCGCACGCTCACCGACGAACGCATGGCCGACCTCGTGGCCCGCGCCGAGGCGCTTGTCGCCAAAGAGGCGGAAGCTGCCGGGCTGAAGGTTCAGATTAGCTACGAGGACGTGTTCCACCAGTGCAGCAATGCGGACGTTGCCGTGACCGCGCTCGAGCGCGCCATGGATGCGGAGGGCGTCAGCCATGACGAGGGCGAGGACGTCCTGCCGATGAAGGGCTCCGAGGATTTCGGGCTTTTCGGCCGGGTCGCGCCCGCGGCGATGTTCTTCCTGGGCGCCGGCGAAAACCATGCGCGGCTGCACAATCCGGACTATGATTTTCCCGACGATCTGATCGACATCGGCGCACGGGTGTTCATGCGGGCGATCCGCAACGAACTTGGGTGAGGGCGGCGGACGGCCGCTTGCGCGGCAGACGTTGTGACGGCAATCTTTGAAATTGTGCAGTCCCGGACGGAAAGCCGTTTAGCGCCGCGTCCGGGTTTACGCTCAGGAGGAGCGGGGGGATGACGCAGTCCAGCTTTCGTATGGCGCTTTACCTGGCGCTTGCCGTCGCGGGCGCAGCGACTGCTCGCGCGGCCGATACGCCCGGCGCCGGTTCTGTTCCTGAGCGGCAGCAGACCGTGAATGCTAGCCTCAAGGACTTTATGAAGGCCAATCCGGACTGCCTGGAGTTCACCGATCAATGCTCGCACTGCGCGGTCGTGAATGGCATCGCCGAATGCTCGACGGCGGAGATCGCCTGCATCAAGCAGCAGA
Source organism: Ensifer sp. 2TAB8 (assembly GCF_052115125.1). NCBI lineage: Bacteria > Pseudomonadati > Pseudomonadota > Alphaproteobacteria > Hyphomicrobiales > Rhizobiaceae > Ensifer > Ensifer sp. 2TAB8. Next base: position 2,426 of record NZ_JBFRGB010000012.1, read on the forward strand.
ACCAGTGCACCAGGCGGGCGGGAAAATAGGGCAGCGCCCGGTAGTTTTTGATACGGGCGATCCGTAGCCTACAGGGGGTCGGGCCGCTAAGCTGCCTTTCGCAGCTCCGAGATCTTTTGGAACTCTGCCAGGATATCGGGGAAGTTTTGTGCGAGATAGCGAACGACCCGAGCATTGCTGAGCAGGCGGGTCAGATACCCGGTCGTCAACACCAGATCGAGATGATCGGTGCCATAGTCATGTTCGATCGCCTTGAATTCACGGTCAAGGCTGGCTGCCTCGTTCTCCATCAAGGCGATTTGGTCCACTGTTAGGCCTCTGATCGGCTTCTTCGGGCGCACCAGCATGGCTTCTGGCGTCGCAGCCACCAGGGACCGAGCGTAGGCGACTGTGTATTTGTTCATTGCGGCCATCAATTGGGCCGCTTCGATCTGGCGCAACGGCTTCATCTTCTTGAACTGGACAAGCGTGTTGATCGGCACGTGCTTGTCCTTGAACAACTCCACCGCCTCCGGGCAGATTCCGTCAAGCAAGTTCTTCTTTTGCCGGATACTGGAAGCATTGACGTTGAGGACGCGCGCAATCCTCTCTTCCGAGACCCCCTTCTCGATCGCGGTCAGGATCATTTTGTGCTCCTGGATTGTCGCCAGCCGGCTAATACGGCGATTATAGGTAAATGACTCGTCTTCGGTTGCAACGAGACAGACGACTTCCGTTTGGCCAAGTTTCTTGAGGACGTCGACGCGAACATGGCCGTCGAGCAGATGAAACACCGTCGGATCCGCGCGATCGCGGATGACGACCGGAGGCTCAATCAGGCCCAGCTCAGCTATCGACGCAGCAATCTGCGTGTACTTGATCGATCGGATCGCCGTTTGTGATAGCTCCTTCAGTGCCAAGATCTCGGCAATGGGAATGCGAAGGCTCGTAGTCTCGAAAGCAAGTGGGACTGCTGGCCTCGGATCAGTGTCTCTCATGCTGCGGCCCCCTCTCAGCGATAAGCCGCTTGGCGAGTGCTTCGGGAAGGCTGATGAGACCTTCTTCCTCAAGAATGTTCTTGAAATCGGTATCGCCGATCAATCGGCGCACAGCTTCGGTGATGAACGTCAAGCGTGCTTTTGCGGCCTCGGCCCGTCGAATGAGAATTCGCTTGCGATCCGCATCGTCCTGGAACGCGCGCAGCAGGGCCTCCGAAGAGATGGTTTTTTGCGGAGCGCTACGCCGATAGCTGAGCGATTTACCGCTGTTGCGACGCGCTTCGACGACCCGTTTGGCGATCATCAGCTTCTTGCCGCGAAGAAGTTTGTTTTCATAGGCGTTTTGAAGCGCGGACTGAACCTCATGATCTTCAGCCTCAGCAATCTCCAAAGCGACCGTAAATGGGATCTGCCCTGCTTCGGCGGCCCTCAGAAGCCGATCTTCGCCCTTTTCCAGAAGACGCACAACGGCATAGACGTATTCGGTGGACAGTCCCGTCATCCGCGCGATGGCGGGCACGTTATGGCCGCGGTCCTTCATACCGCCAATGTCGCGCAGAAGATCTAATGCTCGGTGTTTCCGCCGCGCGCAGTTTTCGACAAGGCTTGCCACCAGGCAGTCCTGAGAGTTCGCGTTCACGACGATTGCGGGAACCTCTTTTTGACCAAGCGCGATGAAAGCTTCGAGGCGTCCTTGTCCGCATACGAGATCGTAGAACGGGCCTTCCGCATCCATTCTGCGCGTTACGGTAATCGGTCGTTTCAGGCCGATCTGACCGATATTGGCGATGATCTCCTTGAACTGTTTCTTGTTTCGAATTCGCGGATTGACGACAACAACACGGTCGATCGGGATCATATCGATCTTCTGGGCGGGAACGGCGACCATCAGGCGACCTCCAAAAGGCTCGTGCGAGCGGCCATCACGTAAAAGCGCTCGAGCGTTTCGCAGCGATAGGCATCAAGGGAAAGTCCGTTGCTGTCACAGAGGCGCAGAACAGCCTCTGGCATGTCGAGCAGYGGAAGCAGGTAATAGTCATAGGGAGCAGCATTATCGGCATCCATGCGCACCACGACCGTCACGTCGGGCTTAAGGGCCGCGTCCAGTCGAACCTTCCACCGCAACGTGCCCGCGCTCGTCTGGAAGCATCGTGAGATCAAGATGGAGGCGGTAAACTCGCTATTGATGGTCAGGAGATCCGTGTCGTCGTGACGAAAGACGGTGCCACCTGCCGCTTGCAGCCCGGCGACTATGGTGGCCAGCACGTCAGGAAACATGCAGCGGAGAGCACGGTTAATCTCAAGATAGCGATAATCGTGATCGGGGATAAATCCGACCAAGGCGTAGGCCCTGAGAAGCGTGCCGAACCGTCCAGCGTATGAACTGCTCGATGGGCAGCCCTCCGCCTCGTCGATAATTAAACCCGTCAGATATCCGTGGTGGGCAAGCACAGTGGCCAACTTGTCGAGCATCGCCTCATCTGACAGCCGTGCGGACCTTGCCGCGATGATCTCACGTGCTTTGCTGAAGGTCTCGAAATCGACAATTGCCTCAAACGCTCCATCGGCGCGAACCCAAGTTGCTTCGGGATTTTTCACATGGGTTTGCTTCAACTTAAAAGACGTCCGGGCCCAAACGTTGTTGCCGACATATTTCTCGTTGATGAGGACCTGATGCACGGAGCCCCGAGACCACGGACGCCCTAGATCGGTGCATAGACCCTGGTTGTTCAAGATCTCAGCGATCTCGGACTCGATGCGTCCCTCAGTCACAAACAGCTCGTACATTCGGCGAACCACACGGATCTCGTCTGAGGGACCGGGTACGAGGATGACGCGATCGGTCGCGATGCTCTTATGCTCTCCTCGAGTGAGAAGCGCCTTTGAGTTCCCGGCGTGGTCGATGAGAAGGCGCCGCAAACCGTACCCGGGCGCGCCGCCTTGGCGAAAACCGAGCCGGATGAGATTTGCCTGACCCGCAAAGACCTTTACCGAAAGTTCACGGCTGTACTCTCCTGCCATCGCCCGCTTGACCGTCTTTATGATTGAAGAGCCGATACTGCCGTCATTGCTGAACTGCTCGGCGCAATAATGCACACGAATGCCATGACGTTTGCAGCGCAGTTCGATTTCCGCTGCTTCATCAGGGTCCTGAAACCGGCCCCAGCGACTGACATCGTAGACAAGGATGACCTCATAGTCGGCGGTCTCCTCTTCCACATCCCGAAGCAGCGCCTGCAGCGCATCTCTTCCAACCAGTCTCAGTCCGCTTTTGCCTTCGTCGGCGTAGGATCGCACGATTTCGAAGTGGTGCTTGGCGGCGTAGCGATTGATGGCGGCGGTCTGATTGTCGGTCGAATACTTCTGATGCTCGGTCGACATCCGCACGTAAATCGCCGCGCGAACCATGGGTTGCTCGGCCGGGGATGGTTGGTTGTCGCCGTTCTCAGTCCAAACAATGACCATGGCGTGCCGGTATATCGCGCGTGAATTGAGGCCAGAAGGCGCGATTATAGACCGGGGAGGTGGGCAGTATGGTTCCGAATACCGGCACAATTGTTCCAGCACAGACGCGGGGCGCAAGGGATGACTACGTTGCCGCCATCGCCGCGGCGCTGCGCCATGAGTTGGGTGGGGGAGGCCGTGCCATAAAGACGATCATGCGCTGGACAGGCGCGAGTGGCCGAACGGCCAGGTATTGGTTAGCCGGCGATCGCGGCCCAGATGGATGGCACCTCATTCTGCTGGCCAGACATTCGGATGAGGTGTTGCAGGTTGTGCTCTCACTAGCACGCCGCGACTTGTTATCTGTCTCCGTTGAACTGCGTGCCGCCGAAGCTTCACTGGCACGCGCAGGCGCAATTCTGAGGGCGCTGCGCTCCTAGGTGCATACATGTGCAGCGCCAACGATGCCGCGTTTCCGGACAATCGAGAGCAGTTTTAGTGCGGGGCCGCTCGGCCGCTTTGCGCCGGTTTCCCACTTTTGCACTGTCGACTCGCTGGTGTTCAGGTAGCGCGCGAAGACTGGCTGGCTGACATGATTATTCTCGCGCAGCGCCTTGATCTCACCCGGCGTCAGCTCCTGCGGGATGGACAAGCATCGCGCCGGACTGGCGGCTCGTGGCGGTCGGTTCACCTGAGTATTTCGCACGAAGCCCGACACCCAGGATCCCGCAGGAACTGGCGGGGTACAATTGCATCAACCATCGCCATGCTGGTTCCGGCGGCCTTTGCGCCTGGGAGTTCGCCAAGGACGACCGCGGCTTGTCCCGGCATCTGTTTCGCGCCGGAACGGACGAAGCATCTGCCGAACCGAGGCTTCTAGCTCAAGCTGGTGCGCAGCGTTGATTTAGAGACTGGGTTTAGACGGACAACATAAACATCGCTCGATTATGTCGTGGAGGCGTCAATGCCTGCTACCCATTCTATGATCATGCGATATTGCACCTTGGCCTGCGAATACGTCCGATAGAAATCTAACAGATCTCCTGTCGGATCGGACAGGCGCTGAAACCCGGAAACGAAAGCCATGACCGTTCCGATAGTCGTCTGTCCTTTGATCACGAGATAACCGCCGGCCATAAGCACCATAAGCGAGCCGAGCGAGTTGGCGATGTTGAGCAGGGTCTTCAATCCGAATTTTAGCAGGTAGAGCTCGATCCGGTTCCAAAGATCGTTCGGATGGTTCGATGCGTGGCATGGAGCATGGCTGCTTTTCTGGACGAATGGTCAACAGCCTGATCGCCAAGTTTGCGTACCAAGCCGATCTGCCGCTCGACCCGCTTGTTGAGGCTCTGTTGCAGGTACTTTGCGAGAAGAAACTGAGGGATCACGGCGCCAACGCTGAAAAGGGCGATCACCGGCTCCATGTAGATCATATAGGCTACGACAGACAGCATCATGCTGGTGTTGACAACAAACTCCGAGATGCTCGTCCCGACGAACCCGCCCACCGTATCGACTTCGTTGCCAAGTACATTGGCAGTCTGCCCGCTTACTTCGGTCGGTTGTTTCACACGGTTGCACGCGACTGAAGCCAGATGATCGCGAGTGGTCTTGATTGCGCTTTCGGCAATCCAGCCCTGATAGATGGACAGTACATATTTCAGGCAGGAGTACACGCCCAGAACTGCGAGGTAGACAAGGCCCAGAATGGCAAGTCGCCTCATATCTTTGGTGGCAACGGCTTCGTCGATTATTCTGCGCTGCAACTCAATCGGAATGAAGTTGAAGAGCGCTACGCCAATAGCGACGGCGCCGACGTAGAATTGATGGAGGCCGGTGACACTCCAGATGAATTTTCCAAAGGTCTCGGTGAGCTGAACCGGCGCGAAAGGGGCGAGTGGCCTTAAGCGACGCACCATCGTCCTCGAAAAATTCCTGCGAGGACGGGGCATCGGTGGACTTTCTATTCCTGTCGTCATGTCGCCTCTCGATCGCGTCGCAGTTGAACATTCGCATTGCTCCGCCGACCTATTGTCGGGCGCTGGGCATAACTGTTCTTTGCGTGCATGTTGCTCCACCCGGTATTGCTGTTGATTGGATGGCCAGTCTTTTGGTAACTGCTCGCGCCGAAACGTTGGCGAAACTAACGTGCACGCTATCGAGCCCCGGCATCTGTGTCCTTGACGCCGCTCAATGCATCTTCATTATTGGAACTCTGGCCGTTGCGGCATGTCTTGGGTGTTCCGCGCGCTGATCTTCGAGGCGATCTACCCGACGTTGGCGCATCGGGGCAATGCGTCTGCAGGGTACGATGGAAAACGTAACTTTACTGCTCGCCGAGGACGAGGCTCTGCTTCTGCTGGAATTCGATCGGCGCTCGCCGACGCGGGATTTGAGAGGCCGATGCTATGGTAAAAGCCGTCGCACGGCCGTAAACTCCTCCGAGGATGTGGCGGGCGCGGCGGCGTCCACTTATGCCAGTGGGTCCGGCGCGGAGCCGCTCTCCCTTTGATGACAGTCTTCTTCTTCCGTCCTCATCAGTTGGCGCGCTTCCGGCCCGTGATCATCGCTCGGACGAGGTTTTCCTTGTGTTCGATGCTGGCGAGGAGCACGCCTGCGATATGAAGGGCAACGAAAGCAAGCGTAATGTTCACCAGCACCTCGTGAACCTCTTCCACCCATTCAACGCCCCAGTAGGCGTCGGTCGTCATCATGTATCCGGTCGCGACGATTCCGGAAATCGCCGCCAGCAACACAATCACCATCGCGCCCCCGGCAGGATTGTGCCCAATATATCGCTTGGCGCGCATCCTGATGCTGTCCCGGATAAACCCTAACGTGGTGGCAGGGCTGTAAATGAAGCTCGAGAAGCGTGCATGATGGGTGCCGACCACGCCCCAGACAATCCGCACGACCAGGAGGCAGATGATGGCATACCCGGACACGAAATGGGCCTGCTTCCATTCATCGCCAGTGAGGTAAGAGAATGCGAAGAGCCCAACCAGGCTCCAGTGAAACACCCGGACCAGATGGTCCCAGACCTTAACCTGCGAAGGCGAGCCCCCGCTCGCCGTCTTGAGCTCCCTCCTGTCCATGGTCATTCGCTCTCTTTGCCGACCGATGCGCCGGTCTCGGGATTGAACAATGTCTCAACCTTGTTGCCCTTGGCATCGATGCCATAGATCTCGTAGCAGCTGCCCTCGGTCTTGACCCGGCGCACGTCAATTCCAGAGGCTTTTGCCTTGTCCTTGATCGCGTCCTCGCTCAACCATTTATCCTTGGCGGCTTGCGTGCAATTTTGTCCTTCCTCGGCATGGGCGCTGCCGAGCAGGCCGGTCGCTACCAGGATCGTTGCGAGAATGATCTTTTTCATGGGTCGGTCTCCGTTAGCTCCAGGAGCGGTGTTGCTCTTCTGGTCGGCTCTCAACCTATGAGGGGCGACCTGACGATCACCTGAGCGAATTTGTCAGCTTCTTGTCATCTCGGTAATGGTATTGCTCGACGATGTATCTTTTTCACAAACTTGGCCTGGTGTTGCTCGTGGTGGGTCTGTTACTCCCCGTGTCAGCCCTGCGTGCCGGCGACGATCGCGTGTCCGCAGGAAATTCGGCTGTGCCGTCCAACGACGAGCTGGCCCGGCAGGTGCGTGAGGGACGAATTCTGCCCTTGGCGGTTCTGAAGGAGCTGGTTCTGCGCCGAATCCCCGGCGAGTTGATCAATGTCAGTGTCGAGCGTGAAGACGAGCGCTTAGTCTACGAATTCCGGGTCTTGAGAAGCGGCGGCCAAGTCACCGAAGTAGAGGTGGATGCTGCCGTCGGCAAGATCGTCGAAATCGAGAACGAATAATGCGCGTGCTGCTTGCCGAAGATGATCCGCTCATCGCCCGTGATGTCGTCACACATCTCACGAGGGCCGGGTTCAATGTCGTGCACGAGTCCGACGGCGAAGCTATATTGTTCGCGGGCGAGCATGACGATTTCGCCGCCGTGATCTTGGATCTCGGTTTACCCAAGATTGACGGACTTACGATCCTCAAGAAATGGCGGTCGAACGGCCGCGACATGCCCGTTATCATCCTAACGGCGCGAGGTAACTGGGAGGAGCGCGTTGAAGGTATCAACGCGGGCGCGGACGATTATCTTGGCAAGCCGTTCCGCATCGCAGAGCTTCTGGCCAGGCTAAACGCTGTCCTTCGGCGATACTCCGGCCAGGCCAGCGCTGTTCTCTCGTCGGGCGGCATTTCCATCGACACGCGGCAAAGGACAGTCTTGGTAGATGGCTTGCCTGTCGACGTCACCCCGCTTGAATACAAGTGCCTTTCGGTCCTGATGCAGAACCGACACCGAGCGGTCTCACAGATGGAACTGACCGACCAGCTTTACTCCCAAGACTTCGAGCGGGAAAGCAATTCCGTCGAAGTTTTGATAGGGCGATTACGGAAGAAACTGCGTCGAGATGCCATCGTAACGCGCAGAGGTTTCGGCTATCAGATTGCAACGGACGAGACCACATGATGTCGCTTCACGGTCGCTTCATCCTGACGTCTTTGATCGCCGTGTCGATCTGTCTCGCCGCGGCCGCAATAGCTCTGGTCCAAATATTCGCCAATAGCTACAGCAGCCGCATCCAGAACGAGCTAACGGGACACATCAACCGCCTCGCGGCAGTTATCCGCTTCTCCGCCGATGGAAGAACGCAGGTCTCCGCAAATCCCGAAGGCGACCGTTTCCTGCTTCCCTATGGTGGACTCTATTGGCAAATCGACGACCCCTTCAAGACAGATGTGCTACGGTCACCCTCGCTTTTCGACTATGCCTTGCCGCTGCCGGTCGAACCGCATCCTGTTGGCGCGATGCACCAGTATCGCCTTCCAGGACCTGAAGGAAAGGATGTACTCGTCCAGGAGCGTGTTCTGCTGTTAGCCGCGCCTGAGGGTAAAAGGCCACTCCGTATCGCGGTTGCGATCAATGCGGACGAGGTAGATGGCGCGCGCACAGCGTTCGCTCTCGATATCCTGCCCTACCTCGGCATTCTTGCTGTCCTCCTGGTTCTGATGTCCATCGGCCAACTCTGGGTTGGACTGCGGCCTCTCGACCACCTTGGACGGGACCTGGAAGCCGTACGTAATCGCAAGGCTATCGGCCTGACAGGATCGTACCCACGCGAAGTCAAACCGCTCGTCGATCGACTAAACGCGCTCCTGGAAAGCCAGGCCGTGGCGATCGAGAAGGCGAGGGGTAGGGCAAGTGACCTTGCGCACGGGCTGAAGACGCCCCTGACAGTGCTCGCGAACAATGCTCTCACCCTTCGCGAGAGAGGTGAGATTGAAATCGCCGATGAACTCGACCATCTGACGGAAACCATGCTTTCCCATGTCGAGCACGAACTTGCCCGCGCCCGGATTAGCCCCACGCCGGAGCAGCGTAGCGGTGACGCTGACGTCCAGAAAATCGTCGGCGAGACCATACGGATGCTTCAACACACCGAGGCAGGAGAGCGGCTGATTTGGGAGACCGACCTAGAAAAGGGCGTCATGGTGCCGATCGACCCGCATGACTTCCGGGAAATCGCAGGCAACCTTCTCGAGAACGCGTCCAAGTGGGCCAACAGCCGCGTATTCGTCACCGCCGCTTATCGTGGCGACCAGTGTCGCCTCGTGATCGAGGACGATGGGCCCGGTGTTTCGACTGAACAACTGCCGGAACTCCCGGGCCGAAGAGTCCGTCTTGATCGTCTAAAGCCCGGTTCGGGCTTGGGTCTGGCGATCGTGTCGGAAATCGCTGACCTCTATAGCTTGACCCTGATCTTGGAAAATCGATCCGAAGGCGGATTCCATGCGGAAATCGTCTGCCCGGATGCAACCTCCTCTGCGGAGACCTGACCCATGACACGTTCGGCTGAAGATCGATTCAAGGCCAGCCTGTTACTGTTCGCATTCGGCGGCCTGATTGTCGGACTTGGCCTTTATTTAACGGGTCGAATGGAAGGCGCTCAGCTCGCTTGGAGCATTGCCACTCTTCCGGTGCTGGCGGCCCTGTTCGTCGAGATACTGCGAAGCTTGTGGCGGGGAGAACTCGGCCTTGACATCGTTGCGGCACTGTCGATGTCGGCCGCGCTCGCATTCGACGAAACTTTGGCGGCCGCGATTGTCGCGCTGATGTACACGGGAGGCGCCTTCCTCGAAAGTTTCGCCGAGGGAAAGGCACGCCGCGAGATGCACGATCTGCTCTCTCGCGTGCCTCGAACCGCGACGCGTTATGTCGACGACAGCCTCCAGGAGCTTTCGGTGGATTCCGTTCGGCGCGGCGATCGTTTGTTGATCCGCCAAGGTGATGTCGTTCCCGTCGATGGAACCGTCTCGTCCGCCAGTGCCTTCGTCAACATGTCTGCACTGACGGGAGAGCCGCTTCCTGTTTCGCTGAAGCGGGAGGCTGCGGTACTGAGTGGATCGACGAATGCCGGTGATGCGTTCGATATGATCGCAAAGCACGAGGCGAAGGACAGTACCTATGCCAGCATCGTTCGTCTGGTAGAAGACGCCCAACGGTCGAAGGCTCCAATGTCGAGACTTGCGGATCGGTGGTCGGTTGGCTTTCTAATCGTGACCTTACTGATTGCATCTGCCGCCTGGTGGTTCACTGGAGATCCGATCAGGGCGGTTGCGGTTCTCGTCGTGGCAACGCCGTGCCCACTCATCCTTGCCGTCCCGGTTGCTCTTGTGGCCGGACTATCGCGTGCAGCTCACTTCGGTGTGCTGGTGAAGGGAGCTCGTCCGCTGGAGAGCATGGCCCGCGTTCACACACTGGTGCTGGATAAGACAGGCACGTTGACCGACGGGCGCCCTCAGATCGCCTTGGTCCACGCAGAGCCGGGGTTCAGCGAAGAAGATATATTGCGGCATGCAGCCTCCATCGATCAGGTATCGAAACATCCAATGGCCCAGGCTCTGGTTATGGCAGCTCTAGGGCGAGGTCTAGATCTTGTCTTGCCCATAGACGTTACAGAGTTCGCTGGCGACGGAGTGATAGGGTATGTCGACGGCCGGGCGGTGGCCGTCGGGGGGCACGACTTTGTGGCGAAGCAGTCCAAAGCCATGCCGATCGAAATTCCGGACACGGAAGCCGGTTCAGTTTTCGTCGCTGTGGCGGTGGACAACAAGATGGCAGGATACATCGCCATGGCAGATCCCGTGCGCACTGAGGTCGCAATGACCCTTGGTGGTTTGCGCCAGGAAGGCGTGAAACGCATAGTCCTGGCGACGGGTGACCGTGCCGCCGTCGCAGAAAGAATTGGTGAGGGGCTGGGCCTCGATGCAATCCGCTCCGGTTTGACACCGGACCAGAAAGTACTGACCGTACTGAGCGAGCGTAAGAACGGCCCCGTGATGATGGTCGGCGATGGCGTCAATGACGCACCGGCGCTTGCCGCTGCCGACGTAGGGGTTGCGATGGGTGCGCGAGGAGCCGCAGCGTCCGCAGAAGCGGCCGATGTTGTCCTTCTGGTTGACAGGATAGACAGGCTTCTCACCGGCATCGAGATCGCCAGGCGATCGCGGGGTATTGCTATTGAAAGCGTCGTGTTCGGTATCGGTCTCTCGGTCTTCGCCATGGTGGCGGCGGCGCTCGGCTATCTGCTTCCTGTCGAAGGCGCACTGCTCCAGGAGGCCATAGATGTCGCTGTAATCTTGAACGCCCTTCGTGCGCTAAGGATTTCACCGACAATCGCGTGACGACCACGCAATTTGGCGCGGGTCTGTCATCTGCAAGGGCTTCTGCAACGGCGCTTTGAAACAGCAAACAGTTCGGGCGTCGGCCCATGGCCTTCAGGGAAACGCCTGTCATAGACGCTTTGGACGTCCGTTACGTCGGCCAGTTCGGCTAATGCCAGATCGACATACACCATATCGGCAGCACTGAATCCACCAGCTTCTTCAAACAACGACATGTTCAAACGCACGCTTTGGCCTCTTCAATGGCTGGACAAAGATGCAACCGTCGCACCGACAGCTGGCGCGGGTTTGCCGACGACAACAAGGATTTGATGCTGCGTCAGTGCCGGCAGGTTTCGGCGGTAGGTGACAGTGGGCATGCAAGGCCGAACCGCGGCGACGGTCAAAGTCCCTCGATTACGCTCCGAAGACTCGACTGCACCCGTTTGGCCGTCTCCAAAAGTGTTAAATTGCCGATCGCCTGCATCGAGGCGACAGGATCAATGGCGGCAACCTCGGTCTGGCCGCCTCCAGTATCCTGTATGATGACGTTGCACGGCAGCATCGTGCCGACCTTATCCTCGATGCTGAGCGCCTCATAAGCCATGCGCGGGTTGCAGGCGCCGAGGATCCGGTAAGGACGGAAGTCCACTTCGATCTTCTTCTTCAGTGTCTCTGTGACATCGATCTCTGAGATGATGCCAAAGCCGGCTGCCTTTAAGGCTTCCGTCGTGCGTCGAACGGCCTCGTCAAACTCGCACGCCAAAGTCTTTGCGAAATAGTAGCTCATTGCACTTCCTCTCATCGGTTTTCGTCGGTGCATTGCAACTCGGTTCAAGCACTCTTGCAGGCGTCCCGTCAGAATTGATTTTCGGATCGCGCTGCAATCAACCCGCAATCATCTGGCACACGCCTTTGTAGATCATGTAGCCGGCGACCACGAAGATCAGTGAGGCGAACAGTCTATTGAGGACGCCTTTCCTGGCCGAAAGATGTGCTGCGACGAATGACCCAAGCGCTCCGCCTGCGACACCGCCGAGAATGAAGACTGCTGCTAACGTCCAGTCGACATAGCCAGAAAAGGCGTAGTTGAGGGTCGTTGTGAGCCCAAGTGCTGTGACGGCGACGAGCGAGGAGCCAATGGCATTAATGATCGGCATGCCTGTCGCCGCAATGAGCCCAGGGACGATCAGAAACCCACCGCCAATCCCGAAGAAACCCGAAAGAATACCGGTCATGCCGCCGAAACCGAGGACTTTAGATGCATTCTCGGTATTACATTGGGCTCCCGGATTGCCCTCGGCATCCCCTCGCTTGTACATCAGGGCGCCGATGATAAGCATCAGGAGGGCGAACAGCATCAACAAGTGCTGGCCGCTCACCATCTTGCCAAGTGTTGACCCGAGCAACGCCCCCGCGATCCCCGCGGCACTGTAGACGGTGGCACAGCGCCATTTGACGTTTCCGAGGCGCGCGTGGGCGGCCAGATTCGCCAAGGCGTTAGCTGCAACGGCGAGGGCGCTGGTGCCGATCGCCAGGTGCGCGCTTGGTACTCCGACAAGATAAACCATCAGCGGGACGGCGAGTATCGAACCACCGCCACCGAAGAGGCCGAGAGTGAAGCCAACGAGAACACCGGACAGCCCGCCGAGCAGATATTGTAGAGTGTCGAGATACATGGGCGGTTCCGTGGGCTTTAGGCCTTGGTGTTGCGGGAAGGGCTCATTTTCAAAGCGTTGCCGAGAGAAGCGCGATAGGCTGCCATTCCGAGGACCATCGCTGTAACGAACAAGACGGCCTCCCAGCGCCCGGTCGATAGTGCGGCAATCGCCGGACCGGGGCAGAGCCCCACCAATCCCCACCCCAGCCCAAAAAGGACCGCGCCAGCGACCAGCTTCCAGTCGATCGAGGCATTTGCCGGCACATGGAAGCGGCTGTCGAACAGGGGTGCCGCGCGGCGGCCGCGGATGATGTATGCGGCGGTTGAGGGGATGAGCGCTCCCCCCATGACGAGGGCGAGTGACGGATCCCAGTTGCCGGCGACATCGAGGAAGGCGAGCACCCGTGCCGGGTTGATCATGTCGGAGATGACCAGGCCGGCTCCGAAGATGACGCCGCAGACGATCGATGCGAGGACGCGGGCGCTCACAATAGCCCCTCCAGAAGATGGCGGGCCACGAAGACGGTGATGCCTGCGATGGCCATGAAGATTGCTGTTGCTGCGAGTGAACGGCGCGAAAACCGTGCGATCCCGCAAACGCCGTGACCGCTCGTGCAACCCGATCCAAGCCTCGTGCCGTAGCCGACGATTAGTCCGGCAACAATCAGCAGCGTGGGTGAGGAGGTGATGGCGATGTGGGGTTGTCGAACAAGGAGGGACGTGAACCAAGCGCCGGCAACGATGCCTGCGAGAAAGCCCAGTCCCAGCTTGCTGGTCCCGCCATCCGTCAGGCCCATCGCCGCGGCCGTAAGACCGGAAATCCCGGCGATCCGTCCGTCTAGCAGGAGGTAAAGGCCGGCTGACAGGCCGATTAGAAGGCCACCGGCCAGTGGCCAGAGATAGTTGATCTCATTCATCGCTGTTACAACCCGTTCACAGGGATTTTCAGATAATGCACGCCATTGTCGTCGGGGGGTGGCAAGCGGCCCGCGCGCATGTTGACCTGCACTGAAGGCAAAATCAGTTTTGGCATCGAAAGGGTCGCGTCCCGCTCTGTCCGCATCTTGACGAAGGCATCTTCCCCAATGCCCTCGTGCACGTGCACATTGCCGGTCCGTTGCGCGCCGACGGTGGTCTCCCAAGCATAGTTCTCGCGGCCGGGCGCCTTGTAGTCGTGACACATGAGCATGCGAGCCTCGTCGGGCAGAAGCATCAGTCTCTGGATCGACCGATAAAGCTCGCGTGCATCGCCACCCGGAAAGTCGCAGCGCGCGGTGCCATAGTCGGGCATGAAGAGTGTATCACCGGGGAATACGGCGTCGCCGATGACGTAGGCGAGGCAGGCGGGCGTGTGCCCCGGCACATGCAATACCGTCGCATCGAGACCACCAATCTTGAAACTGTCACCGTCCTGGAAGAGCTGGTCGAACTGGCTCCCGTCCCGTTGGAACTCCGAGCCGGCATTGAAGATCTTGCCGAAGACCTCCTGCACCCGGATGATCTCGCGGCCAATCGCGAGCGCGCCGCCGAGTTCGGCCTGCAGAAGTGGAGCTGCAGACAGGTGATCCGCATGGGCGTGCGTCTCCAGCAGCCACTGCACTTCGAGATTTTCGGATTTTACGTAATTAATGAGTGCCCGTGCCGAAGCATTCATTGTCCGCCCGGAGGCGGCATCATAGTCGAGCACACTGTCGATAATGGCGCAGGCGCTGGAGCCCGGATCGCGCACGACATGGCTGACGGTAAACGTAGCGGGGTCGAAGAAGGACTTTATGACCGGCCTTTTCGCCGGCTCGGCTTGAGCGATGAGGATAGTTTCGCGGGCGTGGGAAAGTGCGGCATCCGCCATGGCTGATCTCCTGGTTAAGGAATACATATATATTTACTATAAATATGCAAGTGTGTATCTGTTGAAGTTGCGCATGCTTCTGCGCTATAGCCGACGAAACAGTCTTCAGGAGGCTTGACGTGACCGACACCGATTCACGAGCCGAGACGCGCTCTCTCAGGATCAACGATAACGCGCCCGGTTTTTCGGCTCGATCGACGACGGGAGAAGTGTCGCTTGCCGATTACCGGGGCCGTTGGGTGTTGTTCTTTTCCCATCCTGCCGATTTCACTCCGGTCTGCACGAGTGAATTCATCGCCTTTGCGCGTGCAAAAGAACGTTTCGCCGCATGCGGATGCGATCTCTTGGGTCTCTCGGTGGATGGCCTCTACTCGCACCTTGCCTGGTTGTGCGATATCGAGCGGAGCTTTGGTGTCAAGGTGGATTTCCCGCTAATCGAGGATCCGTCGATGGTGATTGCGCAGGCCTACGGCATGCTCGACAGTGCTGCGCCGAGCAGCGCTACCGTCAGGGCCACATATGTCATCGACCCCAAAGGCGTCATCCGCGCTATTGTCTGGTATCCCACGAACATCGGTCGATCCGTAGACGAACTTCTGCGCCTTGTCGAAGCCTTGCAGGTCTCTCAGCGCGAAGGTGCATCCACGCCTGAGGGCTGGCGGTCCGGCGGCGCGCTTTTGGAACAGCCGGCAACGACGATAGAGGAAGCGGGAGCGACCGAGGGGCCGACAAGTGCCTGGTACTATAGGGAGCGGCCTGAATGAGCAGGAAGGACATCCCCATCGAAAGGCTGCAGAACAAGGCCACCGAGGCGGCTGAATTCATGCGCCTGTTCAGCACGCCAAGCCGGCTGATGCTGCTTTGCCACATAGCGCAGCGGGAACGTTCGGTAGGTGAAATCCAGAATGAACTTGGACTTAAGCAGCCGGCCCTTTCACAACAGCTTGCGGAACTGCGCCAGGCGGGTCTCGTCAAAACGCGCAGGCAATCGCGGGCCATCAACTATTCTATCGCCGATGAACGGGTCGAGGCGGTTATGGACCTGCTCTTGAAGCTTTTCTGCGGAACCGACGGCGATACTGAAGACCCTCGTAGTGGACAATCCTCCGCATCCTCCCCGTCGACCGAGGCGACCAAGTCTGAGCCCGGGGGGGCAGCACAATTCGCTCGGGTGGTGCCTGTTCGTTAGGTTATACGATGGTGAGTCCAGGGACGGGCGTTGATAGGCTGGACTGCAGCCTAGCGTCTCAAGGTCACGCCTCCCCCGACGCTATTGTGCTGTGATCCAGTTGACGCAGCGCAAGGAACTACACCTGCATCGGAGGTAACTTAATGGCGTTGATATGATTGCAGGTGCGCGCCACTGCGAGGCCGCAATTCTCGTTTCGGAGCGAATCTCCTGCATTTGGAAGGAGAAGTCACATGACAACTGCAAGACTCGCATCTATCGCGATCATCACTGCGCTCCTGTCAAGCAACATAGCGCCGTCATTCGCCCAGAAGGACGCAAAAGAGGGAAAGGGTGAAAAGGCTGATTGTTCCGTCGTGATGCAGGACGGGATGAACGGCGGAAGGCAATACGGTATGATGGGCGGCATGCGGCAAGGCATGATGCAAGGTCATATGATGAAGTTCATGTTTGCCATTGCCGACGCCGACAATGACAACGCCCTTTCGTTTGAAGAAGTTAGCGCGATCCATAAGCGTATCTTTGACAAGGTCGACGCAAACAAGGATGGGAAAGTAACGCCAGAGGAAATGAAGGCTTTCATGCGGGACCAGTAGAGGGGGTGGATAAGTTCCGACGCGCTGCCGTTGAGAAAACGGGCCTGGCCTCGAACCGGTCGTTTGCAGCCGACTGTTGTCAGGGTGCAAGTGGCCCTCCTTGCACTCCCCGACGGATCCGCAGACCGGTTGTTGAGGTTCGATGGTGCGGATAGGGAATAGATGAAGCCGGACCTGAACATCCGGAGAGGCGAAAGGCTTGAAGTGCTCAAGCCCAAATGGCAGGTGTGGAAAGTTGTATACCCGATCCGGGTTTCGCCTCAGCGAGTTTGCTGACTTTTAGTCATGCACTTACGGCGCGGTTCCGTGGGGCCGGTTCAACCTCCGTGAGATCTGGTTCCTCACCGTTCTGAGCGCCACCATTTCGTTTGCAGGCTATGTTGCGACGCGCCTTTTGGGTTCAACTCGGGGGCTTTTGATCAGTGGCTTTGCGGGCGCCCTCGTTTCCTCGACTGCTGTGACGGCAAGCTTCGGGCAGAAGGCGCGCAGCGGCGAGGCAGCGCGTCCGCTTGCTGGTGCTGCAAGCTTCGCTGCGGCGGTCTCCCTGTTGCGCGTGCTCACGGTGGTTTTCGCCCTGTACCCTCAAGTTCTTCCGATCGTGCTGTTACCGCTTCTCATCACCGCCTCAATTTTTGTGGCCTGTGGCGGTGGTCTCATGGCGAAGGGTGCTCCTGCGTCAGGTGAGGCCATTGTCGCGCGAAACCCGTTCGAAGTTGGGTCGCTTTTCATCTTTGCGGGCCTTTTCGCAGGTTCGGCGACGCTTGGAGCTGCGTTGATTAGTGGGATCGGCAATGAGAGCCTGATTGGCGTTGCGGTGGCATCGGGAGTTTTTGACGTCGACAGAGCGGTTCTAACTGCGCTGCGGTTCGGTGGCGCGATGCCACTGGAAACCGTGGGAACAGCCGTCCTTGCAGCCGCACTTGCCAACGCGGGCGGGCGGATATTTGTGGCGGTCTTATCCGGCCCCCCAAGATATTGGCTCCCACTCGCGCTCGTCTCATTATTCGCTGCGGGTGCCGGTGCAAGCGGATATCTCGTGATATTTCAATAACACATCTGCAAATCTGCGGTCGCAGGTACTCTCATCGCCATGAAAAGCCTGCCTCTGACCGAGGCAGGGCGTTGGGACCGCAACTCTATGGCCGATACAGGGTTCGATTACCGCTCAGTCCATTTAGGATATGGCCGCTGATACGGTGTTCCGCAAGGCGAGGTGGCGGAAAAGTCATCTTCGCCCGCTGATGGCGGTATATGACATCCTTACTTACCTACAACCTCCAGGTAGTCCGTCACGCCGCTCACTCCTTTGGCAGACCAGGCGGCCTGCTCAGCCACTGTTCGTTCACGCAGGCTTTGGACTTTCCCCCGGAGGGTCACGTGACTGCCTGAGACTTCGATGCCAATCTCTGCGGCTTGGATCTCCGCGTGGCGTCTCAACGCCTCCGTGATACCAAGCCGAATGTCGACGACATCCATTCTGGGACGAATTCTGAGTTGGTTGTCGATGCCCGTGACGCCTGTCAACTGGTAGATCGCGCTTTCTGCGGCCGAGCGTTGGAAATACCAATCGACAGTGCCGACGAGAGTCACGTACCCCCGCTCCACCTTGATCTGGATGTTGTTCGGTTCTGAGATTGCTGCACCCCAGTCGAGGATTTTCAGGACGCGGCTCGCTATTTCATCATCAGCGGTTCTCTTATGATCCGGCAATCGTACGACGATTTCCTCCGCAATCGCGCGAACACCTTTAACGCGTCGGGCAACGTGCTCGGCCGTATGCTTTTCCGGGTAACTTTGGACATGACCGGTTAAAGTCACGATTCCATTCTCAACCGTTACGCCGATGTTGGCGGCATCTATGCTGGGCTCATATTCGAGCTCGTCAAGGATGTCTTGTCGTAGACTCAAGTCGCTCATGGCGATCACCTCCAGGGCCTCGTCTTTATTGACGTACCGTGATTGTCGCTGATCAGCCGTGATCGGTCATTGAGGGGCGTCAAAGGCCAATAGCGACGGGACCTTATTTTTGAGTAGGGCATGAAATCGTTGAGCGAGGTGGAGCACGATCGTCAGGAATGTCCGTCAACGAAACCAGCCTCATTTTCCAATCCGGGCAAGTGACGCATCTTGTTTTGCTGTAAGCCAATCCGACTGGATGGTAAGAACCCGAGACGAGCTTTCCGGAAATGAGTGGAAAAGCGTCATCATCCAATGCGCCTTTTCAGGAGTTCGCGTCTAGCGGACGGCGACGTAGCGAATACCTGGCACGCCTGGTCCTCTCTCGAAACGAGGGCGAGTTGGGAGCGTAGCGTCTTGAAGGCCGGATCCGCCGGAGGTCGGTGATTGCTACCTGCATCTCTTTTTCAATAAAGATGTCGTTGAGCTGCTTGGTCGCGGTTCCCATCACGAAAAAGGGCTTGGCCGCCAAAACATATACGCCGCCCAAGGAACGGCACATCGTGGCGCTGCTGACTCAATGTATCATCAAAACAGGCACGACCGGCGCGTTTAACATGGCCTTGGTTACGCCGCCGAACACCCGTTCGCGAACGCGTGAATGGCCGTATGCGCCCATTACAATGAGGTCTGCGGCGATATCAATCGCGTGCTGGACAAGAACCTCGCTAACCTCGCGCCCGGAGCTTGGAAGACGATCGACAGTAACCTTGATGCCGTGTCGGGAAAGGTAGGTCGCTACATCCGAACCGGGTTCTTCCCCGTTCGCAGCCTGGGTGGCCTTGGGGTCGATCAGAACTATGTTGACGATGTCAGCGCCTTTCATCATTTCCAGTGCCTCCCTTAGGGCTCTGCTCGCCTCAATGGTAGAGTTCCATGCTAGAAGTATTTTCTTGGGGGATAGCGTCACCGACTGGCGGTTACCGGAAAGAAGGACCGGTCGAGCCGAATTGAAAAGCGCGCCCTCAACGACGTGCGAGCGAAGCCTCCGGTTTGCTAGCAGGCTCGTCCCGACGAGGGTCAGGTCGGCATAACGTGCGCGTTCTCCGACGTCGTCCTCCACCCATGCTTCCTCAGGATAGCTTCCATGGATTTCGAACGAAACACCAAGTGTTTCGAGCGTCGCGCGGGCACTCATGGCCGCTTTGCCAAGCCTCCCGGTGTCGCCATCACGAACCTCGATCCAGGCAACCGACATGGCTGCGTAATCTCCTAATGGCACCGGAGCCGCAAGCATCATCAAGAGGACGGTCAGATGGGCGTTTCCAGCCACGCAGAGATCCACCGCGGCCCTCAGATCGCTTTCATAGTTGTCGGCATCAGCGACGAGCAGGACAGTCTTGTACGTCATGGCTCTGTTCTCCCGAATTAGGAATTGAGCGTAAAACCAGTCTAGGCGTGTTATCGAAGCCGGCATTGACGCCAATCAAAGTTGGAATACGAAGCGGTTCGTGTGCTGAGCGTGCCGAGGCGCATGCACGACCTCCGGCAGAGGCCTTAGAGGTGTCACGATGATGGCAAAGCCGGGCGAGTGAGAATACTTCTAAACTTCGCTGAAACAGACTCCGAATATCGAAGGCACGCTGTCTCTTTGATGAACCGCCTCGGGGTCAATACGGATTTTACGTTTCAATCAAGCAACTCTCGTAGGCGTTTTGCAAGTTGACGTGCAGTATAGGGTTTCAGTAACCAGGCCGAACCATCCGGCAGTTGTCTTTCGGTAACACGCGGGGCGGCGTAGCCGGACGTTAGGAGTATCTTCATGTCGGGACGAAATCTGCGGATGTGGTGAGCGAGTTCGCTGCCGGTCATACCGCCGGGCATGATCATGTCTGTGAACACAAGTGAGACTTCTGGGTGTTCAGCAAGAAGCTGAAGAGCTTGTGTACCCGCCTCGGCCTCAAATACTTTATAGCCCGTGTCCAATAGACGCGCGACTACGATGCGGCGAACACGTGCATCGTCTTCGACCACGAGGATTGTTTCGTGCCCACGCGGGACCGCCTCGCGGACTGGGCCTTTCGCTTCACTTGCCGCGTTTGGTTGCGACGGTTGAGTTGCAGCCGGCAAGAACAGCCGTACTGTGGTGCCTCGGCCTTGTTCGCTATAAAGTTGAACATGTCCGCCGGACTGCATGACAAAACCATAGACCATGCTGAGCCCAAGCCCTGTTCCAGCGCCGGTGGCTTTGGTCGTGAAGAAGGGCTCAAATGCGCGGCGCCTGACATCCTCCGTCATGCCCGAGCCCGTATCGCTGACGGCTACGAGGACATACTGCCCCGTTCGAACATCCGGATACATCAGCACGTAATCCTGATCCAACATCGCCTTGGAAACCTCGACAGTGAGCGTCCCAGCAGACTTCATTGCGTCGCGCGCATTCAGTGCGAGGTTGAGTAGAGCATTCTGAAGTTGAGGAACGTCGACAAGGACAACGTTTTCGGACCCGCGAACCAACGTGGAAAGCTCCACCGTCTCACCCAATGTGCGGCTCAATAAGTTGGCAAAACTACTGACAAGCGCACCGACATCGATGAGTTCCGGGGCGAGGGGCTGGCGTCTGCCGAAGGCAAGCAATTGCGCCGTGAGCTTTGCACCATCATCGGCCGCAGCTTGTGCTTCCTGCAAGAGGTGCCGGAGATCCTGATCCTCCAGGCGTGCCTCGATCATTTCGAGATTACCGACGATAACTGTCAGCAAATTGTTGAAATCGTGCGCGAGCCCTCCGGTGAGCTGGCCGATGGCTTCCATCTTTTGAGATTGTCTCAATTCCTCGTCGATACGCTGACGACTGGTCAGATCTCTAATAAAGCCCGTAAAGATCCTACGATCGGCGGATCGAGCTTCTCCGACCGATAGCTCCATCGGGAAGGTGGTGCCATCCTTGCGCCTGCCGGTCACGACTCTACCTATGCCGATGATCCGCCGTTCCCCTGTGCGAAGGTAATTCGAGATATAGCGGTCATGCGCCTCTCGATCCGGAGAGGGCATGAGCACCCTGACGTTTTGGCCGCAGACCTCACTTTCCGCATAACCAAAGAGCCGTTCTGCCGCGCTGCTGAAAGATGTGATTACCCCAGTTTCGTCAATTACCACCATCGCTTCGGGGACGGTATCGAGGATCGACCGGAGATGAGCCTCCCGTGAGACAAGGTCGGCTTGGGCATGTTTCAAGTCCGAGATGTCGTTGTCGAACTGCGCTGTAAGGTCTTCTTGACCATTTTGAAGTCCTACCCAGAGGCTCACGACGAAGACCTTGCTTCCATCTCTACGCTTTTGTGCCAACTCGCCGGACCACGTTCCGTGCTGTTTCATGTATTCATGGATTGCTTCGATTGGCTCCGGGAAGGTCGTCGCGAGCAGCTGGTGGATCACTTCGCCTTCCGCTTGATCGCGTGGCCAACCGTAAAGTTCCTCGCAGCCCCTGCTCCAGTGACTGATCATACCGCTTGGCCCATGGACGACCAAGTTCGCGCCCCTGAGCAGATCTACGATCTTTGTCATCCGTGCCTGCGCCATCGTCAACCGCCACGTTCTTGAGCAAATCTTGTTCGCTCGCCTCTGCCAAACATGTGAGCCGACTGAAGATCTGTATCGTCACCGTCCGCGATCGCTTGAAGCGAGTTTCTTTTTAAAATTATGATCGAGCGCCGATCAGGCGCAACTATAATCCCGCAGTTCGCGAATTTCGTTATCGTACGAGACACGGTTTCTATTGTCATGTTCAAGTAGTCTGCGATATCGAGCCGCGTCATCGGAAGATTGACGAAGGGAATCGGATCGGCATGTTTGTCCTTCATCATCAAAAGCAAAAAATTGGCGACTTTCTCGTCAGCACTACGGCGGGATAAGAGCACCGCTTGATCCTGTGCCGCCGTCATCTCGTCACAGAGCTTGGATAGGAATTGTTCCCTCAGATGCGGCTGGCGCGCGACTTCGTCTTCGAAGCGATGACGAGAAAAGCGGCGCAGTCTCACTTCAGTGATCGCCTCAACTGTGTAAAGATAGCGATCCCTAAGGGACACTCCCAACAGATCTCCCGTATGGAGAAAGCCAACAATGACCCGTCTGCCGTCCCTAAGTACGCGCAGCGCCCGCAGCATGCCATCATCCACCTGGAAAACGTATCTGGCCTCATCCCCCTCCCAGAAGATTGCTTCGCCCGGCGCTGCCTCGACTAAAGGTTGCAAGCTGAACATTGAGGCTAAATCACCGGGAACAAGCGAGCAGCCCTCATGTCCCAGACCACCGCGTCTAGCAACTGATTGAAGGGTCATCGCGCATCCTCCATCTGACGTTGACGGATGATTTCAGCACGCATGCGTGAATTGGGATCGACGCGCCTGAGACGATTTGTGCTATTGTGTGACGGAATGTGACAGCGGCCGGGGCCGATATTCGGGGTAGGTTATGGCAAACGCTTGCAACGAGCCGGAGCTGGTCCTCGTTGTGGATGACGATCCACGAATTAGGCAGATGCTAGCGCGCTATTTCGAAGCGGAAGGTTACCGCGTGAGCCTCGCTGGCGACGGCCGGGAAATGCGCAAGTCCGTCGAAAAAGGCGACGTCGATATCATCCTGCTCGATCTGGGCTTGCCGGGTGAGGATGGACTGTCGCTGGCTCGAGACCTTCGGGCACACTCTGATATTCCGATCATCATGCTGACGGGACGGGCCGATGTGGTCGACCGTGTCGTCGGCCTTGAGATCGGGGCGGACGATTACGTCACAAAACCCTTTCATCTTCGAGAGGTTCTAGCACGGGTGAGGGGTGCCCTTCGTCGCCGCCGCTACTCGCCAATGCAGCCGCAGATCCGTGAGGAGCGGTTCGGTGAGATCTTCTGTTTCGAAGGACTGCGCCTCGACATCGCTTGCCGTCGACTGACCTCACAGGACGGAAAGGAAATTGCCTTAACCACGGCTGAGTTCGACATGCTCTCCACTTTGGTCGCGCATGCTGGCCGTGTCCTCAATCGTGACATGTTAATGGATCTCACCCGAGGCAGAACACTTGAAGCCTACGATCGCGTAATCGATGCCCAAATCGCGAGGTTGCGTCGCAAGATTGAACGCGATCCTCGGCATCCGGAGCTCATTAAATCCATTCGGGGAGTAGGCTACGTTTTTAGCGCGCGCACTGAAAAACAGGACGCTTAAGTTTCGCTTTAGTCCTTGCCTATCACACGGGAATGAAGATTCCGGAAGATGTACTATCGAGCGGTTCGCCTCCCACAGACCATTGGTCAGGTGTGGGATTTGCAATGTGAATGATGTTGCAGTGCTTGTTTCGCGCCGCAGTGGTCACATAACGCAGCATAGCACTTGAGACGCCACGCGCGTCAGCGGCGCTGGCGACAACAAAGACAGGGACAGAAAGGTGGAAACCAAGCCGGGCACTATGTCTGGCGCGCATTATGGCGATGCCATTGACGTAACCGAATGCGTTCTCACTAGTCACGATCTCTTCAACATAGGGGGATCGGTAGCGCGGGCGCAGGCCGACTGCACAATATTCGCGCCATGCATCTAGGCCAATGCCGTACCCAACGGCTTCAATCAAACAGTAGGCCTGGTCGACTTGCATCGGTCTGATTGGACCGACGGCGTAGGCGGAAGCCATTGTTCCCCTCCCATTGAATCGCTTGGGGAACGTGCCACTCAGCCTCAAGTGCCCCAAGGCGCTACGGCCTGGTGGATGATCGCACGCTCCGCTTGAGCGATAGTTCGTAGTTTTCTTGCAAAGCGGCAAGGCGTCATTGACGGGCATCAATGCCAGCGGTTGAATTTCCGTTTTCTATTCGTCCTCGGGAACATCGCAGGAGGAGACGTCATGCCAATCGATCTTCGCGGTCGTGACATGCTGACCCTTGATGAGTACACTGGGGAGGAGATACGCTTCCTTCTTCGATTGGCCGCGGAACTCAAAACACAAAAGCAGGCCGGTTGCGAAACCAAGCGATTAGGTGCGAAAAACATCGCACTTCTTTTAGAAAAAGATTCGCTTCATAGCCGCGCTGCCTTCGAGGTGGCGGCTCACGACCAAGGGGCCAATCTCACTTTGATCGGGCACGCGACAGGCTACGCACGGCGCCGGGATACGATCAAGGACACCGCCCGTTTTCTTGATAGACTATATGATGCAATTGGATACTGCGGACATTCGCAGACTGACATCGAAGAGTTGGCCCACTGGGCGACAGTGCCTGTTCTCAATAGTGTAACGGATGTGTTCCATCCAACCCAAGGCTTGGCTGACCTGCTGACGATGCAGGAGTGCAGCGACAAGCCCCTGGAAAAGTTAATCGTAGCTTTCATGGGTGACGGACGGAGTAATGTGGCAAGAACGCTCGCGGTGGTCGCGTCAAAACTTGGCATCGACCTCCGCATCGTTTCGCCGCGGACCTTCTGGCCGGAGGCGCCTTTTGTCGACCATGTTATGTCGCTTGCCAAGCAATGCGGCGGACAGATAACGGTTTTAGAGCATGTTGGCACCGGCATCCTCGGAGCCGACTTCGTCTGCACGGCTCCCTGGTTTGCCGAGGGAGATGTTCGCTGGGCAGATCGGGTCAGGCAGCTTGCACCGTTCGGGGTCAGAGAGAACGTGATGGAGGCCACTGATAATCCGCGCACCAAGCTGATGCACAGTCTGCCTGCCTGGCATGCTGCCGCAGATCAGGTTGGAGCACGTGTTGCCAGACGGTTCGGCATCGAGTGCCTGGAAGTGTGCGATGCCGTTTTTGAATCCAAGTCGTCGGTTGTGTTTACGCAAGCTGAAAATCGCATGCACGCCATCAAGGCGACACTGATTGCGACAATGGACGGTCAACCCGAAATTTGATCCGGAGTTTTTGCGATGACCACTTATCCGATCATTCGCTTCCACGGCGCTGCAGGAACCGTGACAGGCTCGTGCCAACTGATAGAGTCCGGCGAGACGAAAATACTGGTCGATTGTGGGCTCTTCCAGGGCTCCAAAACCGAAAAGGAACTTAACTATCGACCTTTCCCTTTCGACGTCGATACAATCGACGCAGTACTGTTGACACACGCGCATATCGACCACTCCGGACTTTTGCCGAAGCTTGCCCGCGCGGGATATAGCGGTCCGATCTTCGCGACACCGGGGACGACGGATCTGTGTTCCGTCATGCTGCCGGACTCTGCCCACATCCAGGAAAGCGAAGTCGACCAGCTCAACCGAAGAAACCTTCGACGCGGCCGGCGCACGGTGACTCCGATCTATACCGCAAGAGATGCAGCCGTTGCAGTTACACTTTTCAGACCAGTGCGGCTAAACACATGGGAGACGGCCGCCGACGGAATACGCTTCCGATTTTGGAATGCCGGTCATCTCCTCGGCTCGGCTTCAGTTGAAGTCGAAATCGGCACCTCTCCGTCATCTCTCAGGTTGCTCTTTTCCGGCGACATCGGACCCAGTCACAAACTCCTACAATATGACGCGACCGCACCTGTGGGATGGGACTATGTGGTTTGCGAAAGCACATATGGTGACGTCGAACGAGACGACGCGAGCGATGAGACGCGGCGGGGTATCTTGCGCTCGGTGGTGACCGATGCCGAGCATCCAAATGGCGCGTTGATCATACCGTCTTTTGCCGTGGAACGTACCCAGGAGCTGCTCACCGATCTGGTCTACCTCATGGAGGCCGGCACGATCGCCAACTGTCCCATCGTCATAGACTCTCCTCTCGCGACGAGGGCCAGCGAGATCTTTCGTCGTCATGCCGCCGAGCTCGAAAATGGTGACATGCTGTCCAGGGCCTTACGTGCCAAGAACGTGCGCTTTACGGAGACCCCGGAGCAATCCAAAGCTATCGACTTCATGAGGGGATTCCATATCGTCATCGCGGCAAGCGGGATGTGCGAGGCGGGCCGCATCAGGCACCGACTGAAGAACTGGCTTTGGAGGGATGAGGGAACAGTTCTGCTTGTTGGTTACCAGGCCGCAGGCACTTTGGGACGACTCCTCGAAGAGGGCGCATCCATGGTTCGCATTCAGGGCGAGGACATGCGCGTGCGCGCCCGCATACGGAAGCTAGACATTTATAGCGGGCATGCCGATGGTCGGCAGCTTGCCCAGTGGGTGCGGACGCGCTGCCCGATAAGTGCCGGCGTTTTTTTGGTACACGGCGAAGATGATGGCCTGGAGGGATTACGGCAAAGGCTGCTGGAGTTCCTTCCCGAAGACAAGGTGGTTCGTCCAAGTCTGGATGCCGCGTTCCGCTTGGAACCGACGGGTCCGGTCTCGATTTTCGAGCATGTGCCGCCTCCGCGCATCGATCCACTTCGTGCGGGACGGACGGATTGGAACAACGATTTCCAATCACTTGTTCTCGATCTTCAGGACGAGTTGGCGAAAGCTGCGGATGACAAGGCACGTGGCGTGGTCATTAGACGTATGCGGCGGGCAATGCAGGAAGATGCTTGACCTTTTTCCCGTATCTGACAGGTGAAATGGAGTACATGGGTCGCAACCGATAGCCATGGCCGAAGACAGCCACAACATGCCTGTCGTAGCTGCTATGCGGCGCGATATCCCCATCGTCGACGAGCGGTCCCACATCGAGGTAATCTTGCGGCTGATGCAGGATGCGAACGCCCCAGCTGCAGCGGTAGTCGACCGCAGCCACCGCGTCGTCGGCCTCATGAACTACGAAACGATTGGTGAATTGCTGATGCTCCGCAATGCCGATGCCCACTTTCGGCCCGGCAGCCGCGGTCTACACTTGCGGTAATCGCGTCGCAGCCCACGGCCTTTGCATCCTCGGCGCACCGCGGGTTGCTAGGTGGGGCGGCCACATCCACCGCCGCCTCAATGGGGCTTCTCAACCTGGGGTGAAGATCAATGGGCCATCAAAATTGGCAAGTTCGCTTCTTTGAGCATGGATTTTGTCACGCCGCCAAGAATTAGCTCCAGCAATTTTGAATGGCCGTAGGCGCCCATGACCATCATGTCTGCATTGATGTCCAATGCATGCCTTAGCAGGGTTTCCGTCACAGAACGGCTCGAGCTCGACAAGGTGGCGACCGTGACGTTGATGCCATGGCGCGCAAGATAAGTTGCGACATCAGCTCCCGGCTCGTCACCACTTGCTCTTGCCGCGGCAACCGGGTCGACCATCGTGACGTGAACCGACTGCGCCATCTTCATCATTTCAAGAGCGTGCCTTGAAGCGTGAGCTGCACTCGGCCGCGAATCCCACGCAAGGAGGATCATCTTTGGCCTCAGGGTCGCATTAACGTCTGGAGGAACGAACAGGACGGGACGCCCTGCTTGAAAAAGCCCGCCGCTGACGACCTGCGATTTCAACTCCTCACTCCCAAAGACGCCGGGTCCAGCCAAAACCAGATCCGCATAGAGAGCTCGTTCACCGATGTCGTACCCGGGGCCAGCAACCTCAGCATACAGGCTATCGACATCAAACGACAACTCGGCCCCAGTAAGACGTTCGCGGAGCATGGAAACGCGTTCTGTCAGCTTCTGCAGGTTGTGATCGCGCGCCTCCAGCCAACTCGGCGAGAGTGTCTCGTAGCGCCCCGTCGGCACGCGGGACATGGCAACGAGAAGAGCGCTCAAATGAGCTCTCACTTCGCCGCAGAGTTTCATTGCGACTTGCATGTCGTTTTCGATCCCATGCTCGCCAAGTATGCTGAGAATGGTCTTGAATGGCATGTCTTCCTCCTTTCGTGGATGCGCCGCTCCGCAAGTGCTTGTTCTGCTGGCGGAGCGGTGGACAATCCTCACATCGCGTTCACCTGAATTTTGCGATCGTTCTGTCTAGCCTCCTTGCTCTTTGGCAAGGTGACGGTGAGGACTCCCTTCGAGAAGGTTGCCGCGATTTCGTCCGCCTTGACGCCGTCCGGCATCTTGAAGCTGCGTTGGAACGTGCCGTAGCGTCGCTCCGACAGAACATATTCCTTGCCCTTTTCTTCTTTTGCTTCTTGTTTCTCACCTCGAATCGTCAGAATTTCGTTCGAGACCTTCACTTCGACGTCCTTCTCCTCGATGCCCGGCAACTCGACGGTGATCTCGTAGCTTGCCATTTTCGACGAGATCTACCGCAGGCGCGATCGCCCACGTCGACAGTAGGGATGATTGCTGACTGGAGGGGCCAAACGACCGACGCCAGAAGCTCGGTGTGAAATCATCGAACAAGCGATCGATTTCGGCTCGAAGGCTATTAAAGGGCACCCACGATTCCGCACGGGGCCGGGTTGCGGTTTCATCTTGTTTGATGGGGAGTTTAGTTGCTGTTTCAGCCATGGCTGGTTTCTCCTTCGCATGAAGTTTGGTGGCCGGCGGCCTGTGCAGAAAATGGTGGGCGGCATGATCGCCTTACGTTTCGACTAATCTGCCGTTCACCGCCTGACAGCAATATTGAACCGCGCCCGAAGGGGAAAAGCATTGACGGCCGTCAAAAAGGCCGCATGTTCATGTAAGAACATCGGGTCGATGCAGGTCGTTTCGACCCATCACTCGCCCTGTTTACCGCGCCCCTGAGACCGCACCGCTGAAGATGGACGCTGGTCGGTCGCTGAAGCGACCCTCAGATCCGACGGATTGCCATTTGTTGTGGCCAGAACCCGGTTCGAAAAATGTGAGTTCCCAGTCACCTCGGGCCCGAGCCAATCGGGAAGAACGGGACTGTCAGCGAGGTCCCTTAATTCAACTTCTGCGATTACGAGGCCGCGATGCTGCCCGGAATAGACATCGACCTCCCAGGTGTGGCCTTGATGTTCCACTTCGAAGCGCGTTTTCTCAATGACACCTTGAGCATACTGAAACATCTCCTTCGCATCCGCGTATGGAATGTCGTATTCGAACTCCTCGCGTCTGGCTTGGCCGCTTCTAATCTTTACCGTCAACTTGGCGCACCTGGCATCAATAATCCTGACCCGGACCGTTCTGTTCTTCGTCGCTACAAGGTAGGCTTGCTGTAGCAGAAATCCTTCCGAAGCCTGCTGCCGCCACCGATCATCAAGCACCAAGAATTTTCGTTCAATTTCTGCAGCCATGTCTGCCTCGTTGATTGAAGGTGCAGTGTCATTATAGCCGGAGACACTTCACCGAGGTCTTAGCGACGGTTCGAGTTTGAGTGCGGGGACCGAGCGCTTTCGCGAACATCTGTGATGAAGCCTGAAAACTAAGCGGCGCCTTGTATTCTCGAGAACATGAAAGTTGCACGACGCGCTTCACCGGTCATTGTTCGGCTGCCAATCATCGCGGGCGCTGGGCCTTGATGTAGGCGACAAGATCGCCAATCTCCGAACGCGTTAATGACAGATT
Organism: Ensifer sp. 2TAB8; assembly: GCF_052115125.1. Taxonomy (NCBI): domain Bacteria; kingdom Pseudomonadati; phylum Pseudomonadota; class Alphaproteobacteria; order Hyphomicrobiales; family Rhizobiaceae; genus Ensifer; species Ensifer sp. 2TAB8. The sequence continues at coordinate 32,114 of NZ_JBFRGB010000012.1, forward strand.
GGGCATCCGTGAGTGCTGGGGTGCCGACAAAAAAGCCGACAATTTGGCCTCGTTAAAGTCCTTCGTCCGACTTATCTCCGCGAATGTCGGAACTGAGTCGGAGCCGTGCCCCTGTCCTGGTGCAACGATATGGCATTCGCTGCACCAGCGAACCGCTATTGTGCGTCCCTGGGCGAGATCAGCCGCGGCGACATGGCCGATGTGTAGGAGGATGGAAATCCAAATACCATTCAGAAAGATCAGCCGCTTCATTTTGGAGCGATCCCTTCTAAACTGAAGTCGGTGTTACATCGTCGACGAGCCGGGTTCCGCGTTGATGAACGCAGCTTGCCGTTTTCTTCTCAACGGGCGAGCCGACAAACCGTCGTAAAGCGAACGCGTTGGCCCCTTCGAGAGTGCAATGTTATCGGGGACCGCTGCTTGCGTCTTTGATGCCGATCAATGCAGCCTGATTTGGGACGCACAGTCACTGACCAGCACTGATGTGATCTGCCTGGTTCTCAACAAGAGGAGAGCCGGTCGAACAGGCGTACGCGCTTGGTGTTGCCAAAGATGCGCTAGCGGTGAGAACCGAGAAAGAGATCTCCCGTACTATGGTGGCGGCTGCGAGCCGAAATTAGTCCCGGCGTTTGATCGGCGACAAAGCTAAGTTCGCGCTCGCCGGCTACATTTGATCGTCGTCGGCCCCTGCTGACACAATGTGATCGTTACCAAAATGTGGCAAGGGGCGCCGGTCGGCTTTAGAGAAGCGCTTGCCGTCGAGGAGTCGTGACTATGACTAGCCGTGTCTTAGCCAAATCTGAATGGCATCTATATTTTGACCGGATTGCAAAGGCTCTCCAAGGCAAGCGCGTTCTGGTCGAAGTGATCGGACTGAATCTCGGCGACCAGATTCAAGCGAAATCAGTGATGTTGCTCGGCATCACGTTTGACCACAAAGGTGACTTGCTCGAAATCGCCTTGGAGGGCCTCGATCATCTCATTCACAAGCCAACCGCTATAACGGTTAGAGAAGGACCTGATGGGCTTAGTAATCTGGAAGTCGTGGACTCCGAGCAGCGTCGCCAGATCGTCACATTGGTCAGCCCACTCAGACTTTCCGCGCCTCACAACTAAGCAACCAATACTGGGAGTTTCGCGCTGCTACGGCATTTCAACAAGGGATTCCCCCGCGGCAGCGATGGTCGCCGTGAACATCAGTGCCGTCAATATCAAGAGCCGCGCGTTGCCAATTCGAATTGCACGGCCCCGGTTTTTGAAGTCGGCACGCTCGTGATCATGTGCACCTCCATCCTTCTCGAATTGCACAACCATAAGGAATGGAGGTTCGACCCAGCACACGGGCGGGCTTCCAACTACGCTTGAAGCCGACCAGTAAACCTCGGTCATTTGCCGGATTTCAATGCCTTCGCGGCAAAAAGAGCCACATGCTCTCCGCGACTGCCGAGGGGTTCTCGTCCGACCGGTTCCCACGCGTATTGGTGTCCCGCATGCAGCACCACCACCTCAGACGCAAGCAGCGAAGCGTCAAAGCGTTTTGTCGCCTGCTCTATCTTGGCAGCCGTCGCCAAGCACAGTGAATTCAAGCCGATGCTCATCACCCACGAGCCCATAATACACTTCGCCGCTGTGAATGCCGATCCCCACTCGGACAGGCGGGTCGAAACCACGTTTGCTGTTCCACAGATCGATAAGCTCAAGGATCCGGTACGCGCACGCAACTGCGCGAGGGCAATCGTCGCTCTGCGGCTCCGGAATACCAAAACAATCAGGGCGCCATCCCCGATGAATTTGTCCACCATTCCGCCAGAAGCCTCGGTTGCTCTCATCACGCGCCGCCGAAACGAGGAGATGAATACGGATAACTTCCCTGGATCCAGCTTTTCCGCATAGGCGGTGAAGCCTCGTATATCTACAAACAGGATGGTGCCATGCTGACGAGGCGATGACGAGGGACCAGCAATGACAATACCGGCCAGCACCGCTGACGCCGGCGGCAAGAGGTGATCCATAGCTTGTTGAAGATCGCAGCCCAGAAGAACGGCAAGCTAATGGTTTGCCGTGATCGTCGCCGGGGCCGGCCCTCCGATGTCGTCGAGAGGCGTTGCCAGGTGGCGGGCGGCTGCGATCCCCAGGTCGGCCGGAGCCACCATCGGGATCTTCAGATCAGCGCCGCGCCAGGACATTGATAATGCAATCGAACAGATCGGAACTTGTCGTCCACCAGACGGTTTTGTACTGGAAACGAGGGGATAAGCCCCGATGACTGAGAAGATTGCAGTTGCGCCAGGGAAGGACGATCCGAAAAAACCTGGAGCGGGTCGTCCTGATCGTCGGAAGCCCGAGGACCAGAAGCCACCTCGCGACACAAGCGAAGCCCCGGCAGAAAATCCGGACGGCAAATCCATCCGGTAAAGATGGTCGACCAGGGATCATAAAAGCAATGGCCCCGTCGGGGGTGACGAGGCCAGGGGCTACTTCGGACTTCACTCCGGGGATTGGTGGAGCCGGCCATGTGATCCCAAGGGGACATTTGGGATCCAGACAAGCGAGAAAACGCCCATGGGCTGAAAAGGTTCCTGTCGGACGGAAGCGAACCCAAAAAAAATGGCCCCGAAAGGCGACGACGGGGCCAAGCGAGCGTGTACCTGGCAGGCCCCGCACGGCTTCGCGTCGGGGCCCGGTCGATCATCCGGCGTCGTGGATCATCGGCAAATCAAAACGGCCAACGATCCGGAAAGTTCCCTACGCGTCCGGTCTATGCCACGCAGCGTCGGAGTGCTGCTCCTGCCACATGGCGCTCTCGAACAGTGCATCCCCATCGCTCACCCCGTGGCGAAATTGATCGGTTATGTACCGCGCCAACCGGTGGGCGCGCTTTCCGTAGCGTGGAATGTTGCACCAGGTGCATACCCTATCGAATGTTCGTTGGAGCATATCCAGATCGTCTGGGCTGATCTCGGTGGTTGGCTCTCCTGCAACCTCCTGCATCGAGATCTCCTGATTGCCGTGGACGAGTGCTTCCGCGTTCGCGTGCGCCACCGATCTTTTGTCGAAACCGGTCATGTATTTCAGGGCACTGCTCTCTCGGATGCCTCTCTGGTAACAGTTGAGAATGCGCCTTGCGATCACTTCTGCCGTCTCACAATCCCGCGACAGCCCGCGTTCGCGCAGGATGTCCTGGAAGATCTGATCGATCTCGTTCATTTCGTGAGGGAGAAGCGCCATCGATCTGTTCAGGGAATGCATGCGCGACCTCCTTATCTCAAAGGGGGCGGCGCGAGGTTCCCTCCGCCGGAGCCCCGTAGTTCGAAAATCGAGTGTGAAGAAAAAATAGTATCGGGCTGTCGATCCGACAAGATCACCAAAAGGGGCGAGGGGGTGACTTCGGCTGCTGGGAAACGGCCCGACCGGGCGTCAAGTCGATCAGCCGACTTTTGAGACCTACCAATTTGGCTGACTTGATGTCGTCATGCGCAATTTCCGCGTCGGTACGGCGTGACGATGACCCGATTTTCAGCCATAAGATGGCGCGTCTGTGAATTCGAACGCTCAGACGGAAGGCCCTGGATTCTACCCGTTTCGGATCTAAGGCCTTTCTTGTTTTTCATAGTCGTTGGCGGGTCACCTTTGTGGCTTCGCGGCAGATTTCCAGGACATCCTCTTTTCCCATGCTCCGGACTATCCCGCAGACCGAGCACCGAATCTCTTCTCTCGCCTCCATCTCGGAGAATGCGAGGTGCTCTCGCGCGCCGCATGTCTGGCACCGGCTTTCAAAGCTATCGGAGCAATTCATTACTGCCTCCCGTTGCTTTCGAAACACCCTTACAACCTGGTCCATCCAAAGGTGATTTCAAGATGACCTATCGTCCATCGCTGGAATGGCCCCAGCCGTCGGCGCTTATCAAGCCTCTGAACACGAACGCTCAGCAAGGTAGTTGGGGCATGCGATTTTCCCTTGCCTCTCCCGAGGCCGCTTTCAAACCCATGGAAATCCTTGCCGTATTGCCGGCACTGATATCCGGGGATGTGCCTGAAACGCCGGCAAGATTGGCGACCGCGCTCAATCAATCCAATGTGCGAAAATGGAAGGCCCGCCGGTAGGCGGGGCGAGTATCGCACCCAGATGGCTCACTGGGCGCGGGGAGGTTCAGTCCAACAGAAACTGCTCACATGCGCTAGGCGCGTAACTCGAGGGAGGGAAGGTCTGTTTCCCCGATTCCGGTACGCCCTCGCATAAAAACTCGGCTACTGGTGTCGCGGCGTTCGCGGCATGACGAAGATTGCCCGTGATCCACTTTATCGCCGCCACAGATTTCCCGCTGAGGTGATTGCCCATGCTGTGTGGCTTTATTTCCGGTTTCCGCTCAGCTTGCGAATGGTCGAGGATCTGCTGGCAGCGCGTGGCGTCATCGTCTCCCACCAGACAGTGCGTCTTTGGGCGGAGAAATTCGGAAGGCACTTTTCCAATGACATCCGCAGGCGCTCAGTCGGAAAGCTCGGCGACAAGTGGCACCTCGACGAGGCTGTCGTCATCATTCGTGGACAGAAACAATGGCTGTGGCGTGCCGTAGATCAGGACGGTTTCGTTCTGGACGTTCTGGTGCAAAGCCGCCGCAATACCAGGGCTGCCAGGCGTCTCATGCGAAAGCTTCTGCAAGGGCAAGGCCGATCGCCTCGTGTGATGATTACGGACAAGCTCCGATCTTATGGCGCAGCAAAACGCGATATCATACCCGGTGTCGAGCATCGCTCACATAAGGGCCTCAACAACAGGGCGGAGAATTCTCACCAACCGGTCCGACGACGTGAGAGGATCATGAAGCGGTTCAAGTCAGCGCGACAGCTTCAGCGCTTCGTCTCCATCCACGATCCCATCGCCAACCTCTTTCACATTCCGCGCCACGACGTTCCATCTGACCATCATCGCGAGCTGCGAGAAGCCGCGATGCGGATGTGGCGTGAGATCGCCCGTCTCCAGACTACCTGATCGTAGACCCCACAGACGGCACTGTGGCCGCCGCCGCTAAGTTTACAATGCCCAAGGGCGGTCTGTTTGGGGGCGGGTCGCTTCAACATGACCCAGTGAATCAAAAACCCCCGGCTAAAGCCAAGGGTTTGTCAGCAGTCTGAGAAACGGCCCCGATCGGGGCCGTTTCTTTTCGCTGTGTGCCTCACGGTCTCTTACATCGGCCCGGGCATCATCTTGGTCGGCTTCTCCAGCATCGGAAAATCGGCCCTGCTGCATTTCACCTTCGGGTTCGTCGGACTGAACATGCCGTTCGGGTTGTCCGTGAACAGCCAGGCGTGAAGATCGTAGTGCACGAACTCCTTCGGGATCAGCGGGTAGTGTCCCTCCATCGGCCCCATGAATTTCTGGCCGAACAGGCTTGGGGCTTCCTTGACGTCCGGCGTCAACGGCACCAGCCATTCCACGCCGACCAGTTTCAAGCCCTTCTTCGTCGGCTCGTAGATCAGGACGTTGGGCTTCATCGGGTCGAGCTTCTGGCCGATACTTGGGACGTTGACGAAATGGATGCCCATGGCGCCCTTCGGATAGTCCATCGCGCCGGCTATCTTCTCGCCGCTGTAGTAGACGCAGCCGACGGTCGACAGATAGAGGTCGCGCACAGCGGCCGTGTAGTCCTCATACTTGGCCAGCGATTTCTTCAAGGCTTCGAGGTCGGCCTTGCTCGTATCTTCGGCCCGCGCCGTAGCGGCGCCAAGCCATGCCCCCAAAAGACCGGTTAAAACGAGGACGCCGCAGCGCCCAAGGCGAGCTGTTCTTGTCATGCATTCCTCCCAGATATGATCTGGCCGTGCAAGACCGAGGCGGAGAATGCAATTGCGCGGCCCGTTGTGCTCGCCCCATCCCCTCTGGAACGGCACCAATGCTACTCTTTTCCCTGGTGTTGGAAAAGTATCAATTAGAACAAGCTAATGGACTAAGACTTTTGACCTAAAGCGCGTCGCGCTGAAACGAATTCAAGCGACGCGCTTCAGTCTTTGTTTTGATGCATGTCGCCCAAAACCGCTGCGTACTTTTGGGCGACATGCATTAATTTGCCGTCGCGCAAAAACACAAACGGCCTCGGCTGACCGGATCAGTATCGCCGACAGTAGTTGACGATCGAAGGTGCGTCTGCCCCAGGTAGGTGCCAAGATTGTTGATCAGCTCGTATAGCCGCCTGATTTTGCCGGGGGCGTCGCGAAATCCGGCATGGCGTTCTATCTGAAGGACGGAAAGCTGGCGGCTGCCCATAACTACATCGATGTCGAGCTCTATTCGGTGAAGGCCGACAAGGCTTTGCCGGCTGGCAGTCACAATGTGACGATGGCCTTTGTGTATGACGGAGCGAAGGAATACGGCAAAGGCGGCACCCTGAAACTGCTGGTCGACGGAAAAGAGGCCGCCAGCGGCAAGATCGAAAAGACGACGCCATTCAAGTATTTGCTTTCCGAAAACCAGGATATCGGCAGCGATACAGGCACGCCCGTCACCTATGACTACACGACGCCGTCCAACTTTGAAGGGGCGCTCAAAGAGGTCAAGGTTGAATTGCAACCCTGAAAACAATGCGGCTGGCCGACAGACCAAGCGCGGGCGAGGCCTGTTTCTTCAGCGGCCAGCTGCTTTCGTCGCCGAAGAAGGAGCAACTGGTCCTGAACTGGACAGGGTTTGCATTCCAGAACGATGGCGACGTGGGTATGAAACGCGAGTGAGCAAGATGATGGCAGTGATCCACCCTGTTCGCAAAATTTGGCCTTGCCCACACATGGCTTTCTGCGAAAATTTCAAACCAATCCGCAACCCTGGGGCGCTCCAAAATGACAGCCGAACGAGACCTTTCCTCGTGAATTCGGGACGCGCTGCCTGATCACGCAATGCACCTCGACGTCGTTCGTGAAGAAGTGAAAAGCAATTCTCGCGTCACGGCGGGCTAGGCCCTGGTCGTCGAGCCACTTCAGCACGAGCCCGACATCGTGGTCATGCTGCAGCATGCCCGAACCATGGAAGTCAGCCTCGGACGTATAGGTCTCGGCCGCATACCGCCATTCGTCGTTAAGCCGCGTATAGAGGTGCATGCGGCTGGTGTTCAGCCAGACGAAGAACGGTTCGTTCGCCTGTTTTGCGGATCCCATGAAATCGAGCGCCTTTGGGAGACCTCGCCGGCGTCGAAGTTCTTCATGCGCTCCTGGATGAGCGGACCGGTGTCCTCAATCGTTTGCTTGCCGACGCGCCCGAAACGGGGGTCTTCGGTCGGATCGTCCTTGTTACTCACCTTGCAATGGAGGACGCCCCTTGTTCCGAAGCGCTTCTCGTAGTCCTCGATGTTGCCCGAGAATGCCTTGCCGAAACGTTGGTAGTCCCGTTGCTCGGACTCTTCCTGCGTATTGAGGTGGTATGGCAACCAAATCTCCGCTTCCCGACGGTTTGACCGCCTTCTTTCAGTCCGTTCGTCCGCCAGGGACTGCGCTGACAAGCTAGCCGACATTTACCACTGATAACTCAAGGCGCCGCCCTGTGTTGCTTACTTAGTAGTCGAGCATTACGTCGATTGTGCCGCGGAGGCTAGGCTGTCCCTGGTTGCGAATTATGTGTGACTGTGGGCGGCGCTGGCCGCGCATTCATTCCCAAGCCGAGAATGGAACGGCCGACGCTTCAATTCCGCTGAAGGCGAAGGATAGGGGCGAGCGTCTTGACTGGGGCCGGAAACGGACTGGCGGCTTTCCGGCTTCGCAACGAAGATATAAGACGTTCAACCTGCCGGGTCGGGCTCGTGAGCCCAAACGGTCATTTGTTTCCACTCACGCCCCATGGCAGCTGGTCCAGCCACTGTAGTGGCTGCGTCCCAATCTCATTCTGCGCAAATAAGCAGCTATTCGTGGGTGGCGACCGATTTCTGGTGGGTTTGATCTGGAGCAAGTCGCTTCAGACCAGCGTACGCTACTTTTTAGACTGAGTTTGCCTCAGTGGGGGAGCCTAATCTGGACGGAGCCCGCCAATGAAGTCTCAGCGGATCGTTGTTCGCCACTATGGCGGACCTGAAGTTCTGGAGATCGTGGAGGAAGACGCGCCCCATCCGGTATCAGGTGAGCTGCGGGTGCGAACAATCGCCGCTGGCGTCTCCTTCGCAGAGCTATTGATGCGGGAGGGGATTCATCCGGAAAAGACGACCCTGCCATTCACGCCAGGATGGGACATTATAGGCGTCGTTGACGAGGCCGGAGAGGGAGCGTCCCATTCGATGGTTGGTAAAATGGTTGCGGCGCTGCCCATTCATGGTGGCTACGCCCAGTTCATCTGCCTGCCGGAAGATGAACTCACTCCGGTTCCAACTGGTGTTGATCCCGCCGAGGCAGTTAGCCTCGTGCTGAACTACGTTACGGCCTATCAGATGATGCATCGGCTTGGGCATGCCTCACCGGGACAACGGGTCCTTATTCATGGCGCGGCCGGCGGAGTGGGCACGGCTCTCCTGCAACTTGGTCGCCTGGCAGGTCTGGAGATGTATGGGACTGCATCTCTTGCAACTCATCAGATCGTATCCGATCTCGGGGCCACGCCGATCGACTACGAGCGGGCCGACTTCGTCAAAGAGATCCATCGCCTGACAAACGACGGCGTGGATGTCGTCTTCGACGGGGTCGGCGAAGCCAATGTCTGGCGTTCGTTTCGGACTCTGAGGCCTGGTGGCCGCGTCATAGCCTATGGCTTCACTTCATTTTTGCAGAAGGGCCAACTGGCCGGGGGCCTACGTTATCGTCTACGGGGGATATTGCGACCTGCGTGGTACGCGGTCCGCGCTTTCGTTTCACCAGGCCGACGACGCATACTCCCTTACAGCATACAATATTTGAAGCGGTGGAAGCTCGCTTGGTTCCGCGAAGATCTCGGCGCCTTACTCGAGCTGCTTCGCGACGGGAAGATCAAGCCGATGGTGGCCGAGCGGATGCCCTTGACCGAGGCTCGTCGCGCCCAGGAGCTGCTCGGTCTGGGAGGCGTCAAAGGCAAGCTCGTGCTGATCTGCAACTCACGCCCGACAAGGATTACCGAGCTAGAGCAGAGCTTTTGAAACGTGAAGGGCCGCCTCCGGCGTCGGGCTTGATCGCTTCAATGACTGCTTCGCGGCGCACTGCCTCCTTGAGCCCCCCGAAAGGATGGCGTCGGTCATGTGCCGAACGCGTTCGGCTGAGGGCCTAAGGGCAGTGTCCGCAGATGCGAAATCGAAGGCGGCTGCAGCGATCGCGGCGGAAAGATAAGTGAGGCGTCGGCTCCGCGAGCGGCGGCGGAACCAGGATATGTGCCAGCAGCGTCTACTTTAAGGATGAAGCGAAGTCCGCTTTAACGGCCGAACTGAGGGCGCAATGCTGTCGTGGGCCTAAGCGTGGACGCGCCCCTTACGGGCCGTACAGAATTGTGCTTCCACGAGCCCTGCGAGCCTTGTTGCTGTGATGTTCACCCTTTGGGCCAAAATGATCGCATAATGTATCGACTGGATTCGTCGATCGACCGCGCAAGGCGGACCTTAGATCGCTTTGCGGCAGGGAACTTAGTCGGCTGAACGACGGGTTGGTTGCATGTTCCTTTTTATCATCCGCGTCGGCCCTATGGTTGGGTTCGAAGATAGAGATTCGTTGAGGACTTATCGTGCATGGCAAACACGAGGTGATCGCTGAACGAAATGCGCAGCCGCAAAACGCTGCGATCGTCCCGGTCCGTCTCAGCCGATGATTGTTCGCCCGCAAGGAATTTGGCCTGATCTTTGTCGGGCAGCTCAGCCCAAAATCCGTCGGAGGCAAGCAGAAGCGTCCCCGAAAACTCGTCGCGTTCGAGGATGTCGGGGGGCTCGAACGCCCGAGAGCGGAAGCTTTTCGTCAGCAGGTGTCGGGTGGGGGATTGTGCGATGACCTTCAGGGGCATCTCGGCCAGAGCATTAGTCAAAGTATGCGGGCTGGTTTGCCAGGCGATGACATCGTTCGTGTCGAGTTCCCCGAGCACACAATCACCGGAATTAAAGACGGTGATGGAATTGCGCCCTTTCGCATGGATGAGGAGGACGCTGGCGGACCCTCTTGGAAACTGCTCGCGCAAGTTCTCATGCAATTGCCTGAGAACATTCACCATCAGATCAGCGGTTATCGCCTCGGCGGTTTCGACAAACCAGTCCACCAGCATCTGTACGATTGCCCGGGCGTAGCCACCGTTGGCTGCACCGTTCGTGGACCCGTCCACCACGACGCCCAAGAACTCATTCTGGCGCATGCCGAACCCAGCATGATCGCGATTGTCGGAGGTCCGGGTGCCTTGTTGAGTTAGCCAGAGGGCTTCAATGTCCATGTATGACACCATCCGCACTATGGCTTATTGCGACGAACCGATCCCGCACGATATCGACGCGACCGGCGGGACCACGGATGTTGCCTTCAAGGAAGTCATCGAAGTCACGGTGCTCCAGCAGCGTGCGAAATTGGCCGGCTATGAATTCCCGAACGTCGTCCTCTGTTGTGGTGATTTCGTCGAAGAGGCTTTCTCTTCCGTCGATGATAAGAAGGATGTCTTCCGCATCCCGGCTCATGAAAAGATCATTGTTTCCGCGCCCGGCAAAGGCTTCGAGCTTCGTCGCAAGAAACAACGCCGGCGTCAGCACCTGGATGGATAGGTCTTCTGAAAGCTGATGTTTCGTCGCCGTTTCGATGCCTTTCGCGTACCAGCGATTGCTGAAGCCGAGGATCTCTTCGTCGTCGGGCATGAAATCGACTTTGAGAGCACCAAGACGCATCCGGCATATCACCTCCTCGTCAGCCGCCTCCATAAAACCGCGCTGTCGAAGCTCTTCCTGGAGGTGCGCCCAGCCCGCTTGGCCTGTCAGATCAACGATGAGATCAATGTCATCGGTGGCGCGAACATCCTCGAGCGTTACGGGATCGGTGATGAATAGCGCGGTAGTACAGCCGCCGACGAAGACCAGGCGCTCACGCAGGTCCTCGCCTAGTGCGGCTGCAACGGCTTTGAGCATTTCTAGCAATTGAGCGCGGATCGCTGTCATTTACTCATGATCTTCGACTTGAGGTGATCGGTGGCGAGACCGACTTCCCGCTGGTTCCCGAGCCTAATCGCATCTACCAGTGCCAGGGACTCATATAGTCGCTCGTCTTTCAAAGCGGCCTCCGGCACGCTTTTGAAAAGGGGATCGACCGCTTGACCCATCTCTCGTCCAGCGGAGTAGGGCCAGACGTAGTTATAGGTCCCGCCGCTGACGAGAAGCTCTTGAAGCATCGGCGCAGCAAACGCGGTGGGGACGCCGCGTTGTATCGGCCCTACCTGTGCGGGAAACACGAACCTAAGGCCATGGGTGATGAACTCGAAAAGGTTTCGCCGATGTGGCCGTGGTTGATTAGTGCGACTATCTTTCCGCGCGATCCCGGAAGCGACGCTTCTCTTGATCGACTGCGCGATTTCGGTTTTGCTAATCCCGAGCAGAGCTTCAAGGTTTCGCACCGAATATGGGTCGCCCCCGAGAGATTCAGATCGCAGTTGATCTGTGCCCTTTGTGAGTTCCTGGTCTTGCAGGCTAAGCAGCTTCAGCAGGACGATTATGTCTTGGCTCTTCATGGTTGGTGTCCTCTGTCCTAGGACTGAGGACACTAAGCACGAACTTTCCCGCTTTGTCAAAGACAGAGTGGCCGAGATTTTAAGCATTGACAAACAGGGCGCGTAATCGAGTTGGCTACTACCGAGATAGCTGGTCGATTCCGTTCAAGGCGAAGAGGAAGAACCGAAGAACGGGCTTTTCTATTGCAACGCGATTGATCAGTAGTGGTCAATCGCGTGTGGCGAAATTTCTAGTTGCGAACTATGCGTCCCTGTCGGTATCCAGGTTACATCGCCCAAATCATCGGGCACGCTGGGGGCATATGACGAGATACAGTCCGTTCCATTCGAACTCCGAGGCGACGCTCAAGGCCGCCGCCGTATGGTTCGACCGTTGCCTGAAGGTTGATGGCTCTCTTTTCACCGAAGAGCCGCTTTGGACAAGCGAAACACTGTCCGAAGCCGATAGTTGTTTCAACGGTCGTCCAGATGGCAGCAAGGACAGCTTTCATGTCAAGCTCGAGCGCCAGTTTCACGATGCGTCGCCGACCACCTGCAAGCTGCTGGCGGAGATGCTTTGGATTTTGAACCTTTTTCCAACGAACATGGGGCCGGATGCCAAGCGGCGGCCAATCTTGACCGCATGGGGATGGTCAGGAGACGCCCTTTCGGGCGCCCTAGCCGATGAGTTGATGACCGACGACGTTTTGCGTGGCCTTGGTTCAGCTGGTCCCGGCTTCATGAACCACAAACCGCGTGAGCTTCGGTTCCTAATCAAGGCCATGATCGCGTTGAAGGCCATGGAGTCATCCGAGCGCAAAGATATCTTGAGCGACCCCTGGGCTTTTGCGGAGTGGATCGACGGAGTGCCGGACGAAGGCTACCGGCAACTACGGCACATCTTGCCGCATCTCATGTTCCCCGACGAATTCGAACGGATTGCGAGCCCCGGGCACGTCCGAAAAATCCTTCTAGAACTCGGCGGCATGGATCGCCAGACCCTTCGACGCATGTCGAAGGTGGAGCAGGATCGCGGGCTTTTGACTGTCCGGCACAACCTTGAGCGGGAGCGCGGTGGTCCAATCGATTTCTACCAGCCGGATATCAAAGAAGTGTGGCTGAAGGAGCAGGAGGTCGAGGAGTCCGCCACGAGCGAGGCCTTGGCGGCCGATGCTCCCACGTTCGTCAGCAAAGTCGCCGCTCCACTTAATCAAATCCTCTACGGACCACCTGGTACTGGCAAGACCTACCGTGTCGTCGATCGGGCCTTGGCTGTCCTTGACCCCGAATTCGCTGCCAAATGGGAGAACGATCGCGACGCACTGAAGGAGCGTTTCGATGATCTCGTCGCCGAGGGGCTCATTCGCTTTGTGACCTTCCATCAGAGCTTCAGCTACGAAGAGTTTGTCGAAGGATTGCGAGCCGAGACGACTCCGGAGGGTGCAATCCGCTACCACGTGCAGGACGGTATATTCAAAGCACTCTGCCAGCCGTCAGACGATCGCGCGCGTATCCCGGTCGGTGAGCGCTTCTCCAGCGGCTATGTGGTCACGAGGGCAACACCAGAGATCCTCTGGCTCGAAAAGCCAAACGGTTCGAGCCTGCCGCTTCCGTGGGAACTGCTTGATGAACTCGCAGGATTGGTTCGTCAGGGCCGCATCTCGATCGCGGATATTCGCGACAAGCTCATATTTGATCGGGTGCCTGAGAGCCGTCTCGAGAAGTTCCTTGTGAATGGCTACAACAACATCATCCCGCTGATCGTTGAGCGGCTGGTTGCGAGCGACGTGAGGACGGGAGATCACGAGCGCAAGAAGGTGCTGATCATCGATGAGATCAACCGAGGCAACATCTCCAAGATCCTTGGCGAGCTCATCACGCTGATAGAACCATCTAAGCGGCTCGGCGCTGACGAAGCGCTGACGACGATGCTGCCCTATTCCAAAACTCCCTTCGGAGTTCCGATTGGCGTACACATTATCGGCACGATGAACACAGCGGATCGGTCTTTGGCCTCGATCGACATGGCATTGCGCAGGCGCTTCGTGTTCGAGGAAATCGAGCCCCAACCGGAAACCTTGGACGAGATCGAGCTTGCTGGAGTTAACATTGGCTCGTTGCTAAGTGTTATGAACGCTCGCATCGAGGCATTGCTCGACCGGGAACACAGGCTAGGCCACGCCTATTTCCTGCACCTTGAGGCTGCGGACGACGTCAGCCAGCTGAAACAGCTTTTCTCTCGGCGTATTCTGCCCTTGTTGAAGGAGTATTTCTTCGACGATTGGCAGCGGATACGTCTCGTCTTGAATGATCACCGAAAGCCGGATCCGGCAGATCGATTTATCGTCGAGAGTGCTGATGGCTCCATATCACTTTTCGGGGCGGGCGAGGTTTCTGTTCCAACAAACAAAGTCTGGCGGTTGAACGCGGAAGCTCTGAACAGACCATCGGCCTATAAGCAAATCATCGGTTAGCTGTCGTGCTGACGGTCAGGGAGTTTGCCAGGCTTACGATTGACGAGGTTGCCGGGTCGATGGACCAGGCGACTATTCCCGTGAGCGCGTTCGAATGGCTCGCCCGTCACGGGCGCGATCGGGGAGGGGCGCCATCGCTTGTGAAACTCGAGGGGCCGCGAACCCTTAAGCTTCGCAACTATGTCGGCGTGGTGGAGACGCCGTGCGGAACTCGAATTGAAATCCTGCCAAAGCATATTGGCTCGTCGGAGGGAGTGGGACAAGCCCGCCGCCTCCTGTTCAGAATGATCTCCGAAGCGCTGAACCTCACGCCCAGGATCGGAGGTGGGGCCACGATCGAGGCGTTCGATCTCCCGATGACGGAGTGGTTGGCTGCGAGCTTCCTGGCGAAGGCGCTCGAACTGGCCAGGCGGGGCCCACGCCAGGCGTATTGTCTTGTCGAAGCGCGAGAGCCATTCCTTCGAGGCAAGCTCGATTTAAATCGCCAGCTTCGTGCGGCAGCAGGCGGCGCCCACGTGTTTCACATCACGCACGATGTCTATTCGCTGGATAGGCCCGAAAACCGTCTCATTCGTTCGGCCATCGAACACGTCGCCCGGCGATCGATCTCAAGTGATAACTGGCGTCTGGCGCGCGAGCTTTCGGTCTTGTTCGCCGACATTCCGGAAAGCCGAAATATTCAAGCGGACCTTAAATGCTGGGGACGCGACCGCCATTTGGCTGACTATGCCGATATCAGGCCGCTGTGCGAGCTTCTACTGACACATCGGCTACCATTCGCGCTGGCCGGAGACTATCACGGCGTGAGCATGCTGTTTCCGATGGAGCGCCTATTTGAGCGCTACGTGCTGGGCTCGCTGCGGATGGTTGCGCCCGATGATTTTGAGATCCATCCCCAGCATGGTGCCATGCATCTTTGCTCGCATGAGGGAGAGGATTGGTTTCAGATGAAACCGGATATCCTCGTTAAGAACGGCGACGAACGATGGATCATCGACGCCAAGTGGAAACGGCTGAGCACTGATCGCGACAAAAACTATGAACTGAGCCAAGCCGATTTCTATCAGCTCTTCGCGTACGGGCAAAAGTACCTTGGTGGCGCCGGTGAGATGTTTCTTGTCTATCCGGCAGTGCCCGATTTTCCGATGATGCAGGCACCGTTCAAACTGTCAGATAGACTCCTGTTGCATGTTTTGCCGTTCGACTTGGAGCAACGGGAAGCTCGCTACACGTTTCTCGCAAGCTGAAGCTGATGGCGCGCTCGTGGTCATATAGGATCAGGGTTTCGTTGCCGGCCTAGCGATGGTTTGGAACATCTCAATATGTTGATGCTACACGATTCCGAGGATTGCTATTCTGGGCATATCGAACGTGGCTTTAGGTAACTTATTCTCTGGCCGGGCGCGTACATATCGCCCCAGTTTCCTTGCGAGATTATTCTCTTCGAGGAGCTGGAAGCTGATTCTAGACCCTAGGCGATCAGACTCTGCCCGGTTGCGTCAGGATGGCGATCAAGAACTCCGCTGCCTCGATATTGTGTCGCTCTCCACCAGCAAGGCTCTACTCTGGCATACCGTCGAGATCAGATCACGGAGCAGAACAGATATCCTGTCGGGGCTAAGTGGTGAATCGGCCGCGCAGCTCGTCGCAGACGTGCGTGCTTTCATCAACACCTACCTCTTCAGCCTTATAGGCACAGAAAGAGAGCGCTTGTTCGATGTGGACGTCAAGATTCGGGAGATCACAGAGGGCAACCGACAATATCTCGCGCAAGCCGATTTAGGTCGAGCTATTGCAAGCGTTCCCGGCAATGCCGCCGCTGCCCTCTCGCACCCGCTTCTCGATCCGCAACTGATGCCGGTCGGCCTTAAAAACTCTCTCCCGGCTTCGTTCGCCATGTTGACCGATCCGGGCGTTCGCCACGCCTACAATGAAGCCTTCGTCATCTCCGAGCTGCACAAGTTCCAGCTCTTCTTCGATGATCTCGACG
Source organism: Ensifer sp. 2TAB8 (assembly GCF_052115125.1). Lineage (NCBI taxonomy): Bacteria > Pseudomonadati > Pseudomonadota > Alphaproteobacteria > Hyphomicrobiales > Rhizobiaceae > Ensifer > Ensifer sp. 2TAB8. The sequence goes on from NZ_JBFRGB010000012.1 coordinate 48,174, forward strand.
CGCGCTCCCTATCCGACCAGCAGCGCGAAGCCTGCATCCGTCTCGAAGACAACAATTTGCTCGTTGCTTCCGCCGGATCCGGCAAATCGGCGACCATGGTCGGCAAGGTCGCCTATGTGTTGGAAAAGAAGCTCTACCGTCCAGACGAGATTTTGCTGCTGGCCTTCAATAAGAGCGCTGCCGATGAATTGAAGGTCAGGATTGCACAACAGCTTCAGGTCGAGGAAAGCGCGCTGGAGTGCCGCGTCACCACGTTTCATGCGTTGGGGCGCGGTATCATTGAAGACGTTGAGGGGCRCCCGCCCCAGCTTGCGAACTGGGTAGACCACCCTGGCGGAGAGACCAGAGTACTGGAAGAGATTATCCGCGGTCTTGTCGAGGCGGACCTGGAGTTTGCCAGAATGTGGACCGACCTGTTGATTGTTCATCCTAAAGCGGACATCCCCGCCACCGTTTTCGACACTGACGCAGATTTTCGCCGCTATACATCGGACCGGGTCAGAAAGGGCGCGGCCAATATCGGATCGCTTCCCGGGGTCATCGTCAAATCGCTGCAAGAGCAAAAGATCGCCAACTGGTTATGGCTGCATACCGTCGCCTTCCAATATGAGCGGCAGATTGAGATCAAGAATGGCGACGGTACCCGCCTGCACGTGCATCCTGATTTCTACTATCCGCTGACCGACACGGTACACGAGCATTTCGCGCTCAATACGGACGGGAGCTCGCCTTTCGCAGACTATGCCCAGCACGCGGAGACCAAACGTCAGGCCTATCGCCGGAAAGGAATAGATTTCTTCGAGACGACCTCGGCGCAAGCTATCAGCGAAACGATGCTGAGCACGCTTGAAGCGGAACTGACGCGCCGCGCCATCCCGTTCGAGCGAAAGAGCTACAAGGAGATCATCAAAACGCTCGAGCCGGTGGTGATCAAGCATTACCACAAGCTCATTTCGACCTGTATCAAGCACATTCGCGCCAGCCACCTTACGCTGGAAATGCTGATCGAGCGCGCCAAAGCCCTTCATGACAAGGAACGTGCAAAACTCTTCGCGCGTGTCGTATGGATGATCACGTCTGAATATTCCCGCAAACTCGACGAATCCCAACGGATCGATTTCGACTCGATGATCGCCGATGCTGTAAGGCTGGTTCAGACGGGCCGGTATGTGAGCCCTTATTCTCTGATCCTCGTCGACGAGTTTCAGGATATCTCCGAGCCGCGCGCTAACCTCATCAAGGCGCTTAAACAGCAGAAGGCGTTCAGTAAGGTGTTTGCGGTGGGAGACGACTGGCAGTCGATCTACCGCTTTGCAGGCTCTGACATCACGATCTTCACTCAATTCGAGGCGAACTTTGGTGCCAGTTGGATGGGGCGCCTTGAGCAGACTTATCGCTGCAACCAGCTCATTGCGGAGACAGCTGCGAAATTCGTCCAACGCAATCCGGAACAGATCAGGAAATCGGTGCGGTCGATACGTGCTGCGGTTCCTCGCTCCATAAGGGTGATCCCCATCGAAGGCAAAGGTGACAAGCCCGACTTCGGATGGGCGTGTCATCGCCTTCTCGAGCGGCTCGACATGTTTTTGGAGGACATTGCCTCCAAATGGCGGACCGAACCAGGCATTAAGCTCAAGGTCATGGTGCTATGGCGTTACAACCACGTCGATCCGTTCCGTGAAAGCGTACCGACGTTCACAAACATCGAGGTTTCCGGCCAATCTTTTCATCGGGCGAAGGGACTCGAAGCGGACTATACGATCCTGCTTGATGTCAGCGAGGGCAACTATGGTGTGCCGAGCCGCATCGAGGACGATGAACTGCTCAACTTGGTGATTCCTCGCCCCGAAACGTTCGCGTACGCTGAAGAAAGGCGCCTGTTCTACGTCGCGCTAACACGTGCCAGCCGAGGCGTTTTCCTCGTCACGGACAGCCGCCAGCCATCACGATACATCCGGGAGCTCTGCGAGATCGCCGGCGATCAGGTCCGGTTCGAGACGACCGAAGGGACCGCCCTGCGGCAATGTCCCACCTGCCTCGTGGGGCAGATCGTCGAGATACGCAATCGGGACGGTTCGGTGTTTTGTGGGTGTAATCAGTTTCCCGATTGCAGTCGAACTGAGCGAGGTCCTGTGCGATCAGCGCCGAAACTTCGAAGAAGACGTTAAGGCGCGGCAGCTGTGCCTTCAACCTTGAGCGAAGGGCTTGTTCATTCGATGTTCCTGTTTTGTGCGTCTGGGATCGCATAATGTATCGACTGGCACCCGCCCTCGCGGCCCAACCCTCTGTCCACCATGAGAGACGGCTATCGTTCGCTCAGCGTTCAGTTTCGCGCATTGGCAGATGGATAAAGCGAAGCCCCTGCCTTTTCAGCGGCTGCCCGCAGACGTTTGTCTCGGGTCCACAAGGCCGCTCGCCGATCAAGGAGAATTGAGGCCAGCAAGTGGGCATCTGTGTAGCCAATACCCATACTGAAAATGGCGTGGCGATCAATCATCATCATGACTTCGTCGTGGGTTGCAACGAACGCTTCACGTTGAGCCGCCAGAAAAGCTATCACGCTGCCTCGATCCCGAAGGCTGCCAAGTGCCAATTCACCAATTACAGCCGGATGGCAGAGGAGACGATCGTCCTCAATAATCGCACGTAACTCTGCATCGCCGTGCCGGAAATGATCGATCCAGATGGAGGTGTCAGCAAGTATCACTTGGCCGCTGCGCTCCGGCGGCGCGGGGCTGCCTCCGCATCCGGCATAGTTCCCCCGAGCGCGATGAGGCGTTTTCCCGACTCAACACGAACAAGCGTCTCCAGCGCTTGGCGAACCAGAGCGGCGGTTTCTTTTGTGCCGGTTAGGGACCTAGCCCTTTCCATGAGCGTGTCGTCGAGATTGATAGTCGATCGCATCGTTGGCTTCCTGAGTTCGATGCTTACAAATAGCACCATTTGGTGATGAAATCCACGCCTAATCCGCGCTCTGAAAGATCCCTCCTGGACGTGCAAGCCAGGAACGCGGACATGTTTGCCCGTCGTGGAACCCTAGCGTAAAGACATCCCTGGAACTCACTATAAGAAGGGGTCGCGGGTTCGCTTCCTTTCAAGAGCTGCGTTCTTTCCGTTTGTTCAAGGCTGGTAGGCCTGGCGATGCGATCGAAATATGCACAAATTTGCTTTTGCTTCTCTTCTGATCAGATACCCCTCATAGAGGACCAGCTGGGTCAGTTCCGGCGACCAATCAGCGAAAGCGGCACTTGCATGGCCTGTGGCTTCCCTCATGCCGCAATCTGACATGCCACCCACTTCTGGTTTCGAGTTTCAATCAGCCGCCACGTAGATTTCAAATAGTCACGTCTTGGCTTTCAATTGGTCATTGCTGTAGTTTCAAACAGTCATCAAAGGAATGAAGCTGTGGCGCTGTATCCAAGGCTCGTTGAGCAACGCGTTGCCGACGCCATGTCAGACACGCGAGTCGTACTGATCGTAGGTCCCAGACAATCAGGAAAAACGACGTTGGCTAAGAAATGGCCAACGAGGGGATGGAGTATTACACGCTGGATAATGCAACGATCCTGGACGCAGCGCGACAGGATCCAGTTGGCTTTGTAAGAGGTATGGATCGCGCCATCATCGATGAAATTCAGCGCGCGCCCGAACTGCTGTTGGCCATCAAGGAAAGCGTGGATACCGACCAGCGCCCAGGGCGGTTCCTTCTGACCGGCTCAGCCAATCTCATGACGTTGCCACGCGTGGCAGACTCGCTCGCAGGGCGAATGGAGGTCGTTCGATTGCTGCCGCTTGCGCAAAGCGAGATCAGAACCGCCGGCAGCAGCTTCCTGCGCGACGCGTTTCAAAACGAAGCCAAGGCCGGAGAGCCATTCTTCGGAGACGACCTTATGGCTGCGGTTCTGGCCGGTGGATATCCCGAGGCGCTGGCCCGCAAAACCTTGAACCGCAGACAGGACTGGTATGCGGATTATATCCAGGCGATCGTTCAACGCGACGTTCGCGATGTCGCGCAAATCGAGCAGATTGCTCAAATGCCGCGCCTGCTACGCATTCTGGCAGAGCATTCGGGACAGCTCGTGAACTATTCTGGAATTGGCGCGGCCATTGGGATGAACCACATCACAACGAAAAAATATGTCGGCATCTTCGAGAGCCTGTTCCTCGCTCGAACCGTACAACCCTGGTTTTCGAACAAACTGAAACGCCTCACGAAAACACCGAAAATACATTTCCTCGATTCTGGTCTTCTCGCATCCCTTCGTGACCTCTCTCTCGACCGCCTCCACGACGACAGGGGTCAGTTCGGGGCATTGCTGGAGACGTTCGTTTTTGCCGAGATCCTTAAACTCGCCAGCGGCGGGCAAACCCGTTTCGAGTTTTCGCATTTTCGAGACAAGCAGCAGAACGAAGTCGATATCGTCATCGAAGATACAAGGGGGCGGATCGTCGGTATCGAAATAAAGGCGGCAGCATCCGTCTCGAATTCCGATTTTTCCGGATTGCGAATTTTGGCCGAAGCATCCGGAGAACGGTTTGTTTCGGGCATGGTCTTGTATGACCACCACAAAGTGGTCCCTTTCGGAGAACGTTTGTCCGCTGTGCCAATATCGGCGTTGTGGCGGTAGCGCGTGAGAATTTCGCTCAGTCTTCAGACCCGAGCATTCTTGAGACTTCCAAGGTCTCGATAACCAATAGGCCTCAGGTTCGATTCCCTTCAAGGCGAAGGATCCTGTGATCCGCAGCCGCCCGGTTGAGAGAACCTCGTCGTGTCTTTTAGGTCGCGACGAGGTCAATGCCTGATCGTCGCCGTGGCGACGCGGCAGTGTCACGCAACGAGGTTCGAAATCCGGCAACTTGACCCAATTCGATTTGTTTGATGTTCGCAGCTTTGCGGGCTCGGTCCCGGTTTCTGACCTTTGCCGGCGCCTGTGAATCAAGTTAGAAACGCCTTGAACTTCATGCCCTCCGGCTGCGGTACACCAAGACGCGACAGCACCGTCGGAGCGAGTTGCAGCTGGTTTAGGAGCGTGTCAGCAGATGGACCGTCACCGCCGCCGAACCAATAGAGTGCAAAGTCCTGCATTTCTTCGTCGGCACCGCCATGATGTCCCCGGCTTGTCTGGCCGTGGTCGGCCGTTACGATGACCTCGTAGCCGTTCTTGCGCCAACGGGGTAGGAACGCCGCAAGCTGCGCGTCGATTGTGAAGCAGGCATGGTCCATCTGCGAACAATCGTGGCCGTAGCGATGCCCCATACTGTCGAGCGTGCAGGTGTGCAGGATGCCGTAGTCTATCGCGTGGCGCTCGGTCAGCATGGTCAGTGTCGCGAAGAGGTCGAGATCGCTGGGGGTCATCTGGTTCTGGTGATTGTACCCTGCCATGGTATGGAAGCGACCATGATGAATGGGTCCTTCCGCATCGTCATATTCGATGTCGCGCACCATGTCGAAGGGCGCGCGCTGAAAGAAGATCGACCAGAAGGAATGGGTTACGGCGCCCGTCTTGCCGCCGGCGTTGGTCACTTCGGAAAAAATGTCCGGCTGCTCGACGCGAAACAGCGTTTCATTCGAAAGAACGCCATGTATCTGCGGCGGCACACCGGTGTGGATCGACGCGTAGCAGGAGGCGGACGTCGATGGCAGAACCGAGCGCATCTTCCACACACGCGCCTCGCCGGCTTCGACCCATCCTTCCAGATTGCCCATCAGCCGGCGCGCGTTACGCCAGGGCTGGCCGTCAAGGATGATCAGCAGAAGTTTGTTGCGTAGCGGCATCTCGTTGTCCTTGGCATGATGTGACGCGCCGCCGCCAGGGCGACGCGCTTGATCCTTGTGTTCGCTCAGGCGCTAAGCCAGCAGCGTAGCGGCGCATCGCCGTTCATAAGTTCGCCGGCGGGATTGTCCATCCAGCCCTGGATGCTCTCGCCGACACCGTCGATGAAGTCGTTGAACATCGGCGCAATCAGGCCGCCTTCGTCGCGCATCATTTCCGACATGTCGCGGTACATTGCCCGCCGCTTTGCTTCGTCCAGTTCCGCGCGCGCGGCGATGACCAGCTTATCGAAAGTCTCGTTCTTGAAGCGTGTGTCGTTCCAGTCCGCCGACGAGATGTAGCCGGTGGAGTACATCTGGTCCTGCGTCGGTCGGCCACCCCAGTAAGACGTTGCGAAGGGCTGGACATTCCAGACGTTCGACCAGTAACCGTCGCCGGGCTCGCGTTTGACCTCGATATCGATACCGGCCTTCCTGGCGCTTTGCTGATAGAGGACCGCAGCGTCAACCGCGCCGGGAAACGCCACTTCCGACGTGCGCAGCACAATACCGCCGCTATGTCCGGACTTCTTGAAGTGGAAGGCGGCTTTGTCGGGGTCGTAGGTCCGTTGCTCGGTTTCCTCGTAAAGCGGATAGGCCTTGTTGATCGGCGCATCGTTCCCGATCGAGCCGTAGCCGTGCAGGATGCGCGCAATCATGGCCTCCCGGTCCATCGCGTATTTGAGCGCGAGGCGCAGGTCATTGTTGTTGAAAGGGGCCGTGTCGCAGAACATGTTGAAAGGATAAAAGCCGCGGCCCGACACGTTCCGGATCGTCACCCGCGGCATGTTCTTGAGTAGCCCGACGGTTTTCGGTTCGATCCGGTTGATCATATGCACCTGGCCGCTCTGCAGGGCGGCGATGCGCGCCGTTGCGTCATTGATGACGACAACCTCCACCTGTTCGGCGAAGCCGACCGTTTCGCTGGCCCAATAGCCTTCAAAGCGCGTCGCGTTGTAGCGCACACCCGCCTCTCGGTCGGCCAACGTGTATGGGCCCGTGCCGACCGCCGCCTCGGGATCGTCCTTGCCGCCGTTTGGCTGGATCACCAGATGATAATCGATCATCAGGAAGGGCATGTCAGCGTTCGCTTCCTTCAGCGTGAAGACGACCGTATCCCCGTCTGCCTTGACGGTCTCGATCCCCTTGAGAACACCGAGCGCGCCTGACTTTGCGCTTTCATCCGAATGCCGCTCGATGGTCGCGACCACGTCATCGGGCGTCAGCGTCTTGCCGTTGTGAAACTGCACGCCCTTGCGGATCTTGAAGGTCCAGGTTCTGGCATCGGACGAAGCGCTCCATTCTTCGGCAAGCATGGGAATTGGCGCACCATCCGGCCCGAGCCAGACGAGCGTCTCGCCCCATAGATGGTTGATCATCGCCGTGACCTGATTGGTGGCAAGGCCGGGGTCCAGGCTGTCGGTCGATGCGCCGCCTTGCATACCGATCTTGATCGTTCCGCCGCGCACCGGACCTTCGGCCCTTACGGCCTCCGACAGCAAGGATCCAGCCGCAACGAGGCCGACCCCAAACACGGCACTACGCCCCAGGAAGTCGCGGCGTGACATCCGGCCCTTCGCAACGAGGCCGGAGAGATATTTGAGTTCATCCATCGATAGTCCCCCGATACGGCCGAATTGGCCTGGCCCGCGGTCAGTCCAACGGCGCCTGTGCTTGATCGGGATGGATATTAATCGGCAAGAGTACTGTATACATGTCCAGAAAACGCAAAAATGACCAGTCCACTTGTCACGGCTGGGACACACCGCATGGAGGCGCAATATCGCCCGCACGATCGACGGATTCAGCCTTGATGGATTGATACTGGAAGCCGACAGCGCACGGCCTCTGTACCTCCAGCTCTATGACGGCTTGCGGGGGATGATCCTGTCGGGCGCGCTTCCTGGCGGGATGCGCATCCCCTCGTCACGGGTCCTGTCGGAAAGTCTTGGCATGTCCCGTTTCACTGTGGTGACCGCGCTCGACCAGCTTGTTGCGGAAGGCTATCTCAAGTCTGTGCGCGGCAGCGGCACCTATGTGGAGACAGTCCCGCGACGCCAATCGGGCAAGACCGGCACATCCTGCGAAAGCGGTACTACGGCGCCCGATCGCTTCGAAAAGCTGCTTTCCCAGCGCGGGCAGGCGCTGACATGGCGCACCTCGCTGACCCTCAATGACGGGTCGCAGCTTCTGCACATGGCGACCCCTGATCACCGGCTGTTTCCGGTGCAAATCTGGTCGCAGTTGACAAAGGAGGTCTATGCGCAATGCGATTTCCGGATTGTCAATTATCGCGAGATCCTGCGTCCATCCCTGCTCGAAGAACAGATTGCCCGGCACATTGCCGTGAGCCGCGGCATCCAATGCGAGCCAGAGGAAGTGGTGACCACGCTCGGGGCGCATCATGCCGTCACGCTTTTGGCCGAGTTGCTGCTCGACCGCGGCGATACTGTCGCTTTCGAAGAGCCCGGGATGGCGGCGATACGATCGATCTTCCAGTCGTCCGGCTGCAAGATCGAGCCAATGTACGTCGATCAGTCGGGGCCTGACCCGAACACCATCGCCAGCCGCGAAGTCAAGCTCGCCTTCGTCACGGCCGCCAAGCAACAGCCAATGACCATTGCGATGCCGATGAAGCGAAAGCTGGAATTGCTGCATTGGGCGGCCGACCGCGAGACACTGATCATCGAGGACGATCTGGGCAGCGAGTTTCGCTATCGAGGTGGTCCCATTCCACCACTGAAGGCGCTCGATCAGGCCGGTCAGGTCATCTACATCGGCGCCTTCAGCATGACGCTGCTGCAATCCCTTCGCGTTGGCTACATGATCATGCCAAGGGCGCTTGCGGAAAAATGCCGCCGGCTGATCCAGGTTCGCTACAGGGCATTACCCCAATTCACCGAACAGATCGTCGGCCGCCTAATCGAGGACGGTCATTACGCGCGTCATCTTCACCGGATGCGCCGGATCTACGCTAAGCGCCAGAACTGTCTTCTCCAAATCCTGAGGTCCGATTTTGCCGATATCTTCGAGCCGCCCGAGTTCGCATCGGGATTCTACAATCTTTGCTATTACAAGGATCAGTCGTTGGATGAGGATGCCGCCCTGATCCGTTGCCGGCACAACAATCTCGGCGTCGAACAACTATCTTACTACTATGCAAACCGAAGGTCGCCGCGAAAGGCACTTCTTGTCGGCTTCGCCGCATCGACCGAGGATGAAATTGGATTCGCGACGAGACTGCTGAGGCGCTGTTTGGACGCGGCATAACGGCGCCGTGAACGCGCGCATTCCCGTGCGAACGGCGGAGGACCTTGCGAGCGCCGTCCGCCAGAAGCTGCTGCTCGAAGTGAGTGGGCTGGCGCCTGGATTGACTGCCCAGCCAGCGGTTGCGCGCGCCTCAGTAGACTGCTTAGCCGACGGCTCTAACCATTGAGCTACAGGCCCTACATGAACTCTACCTTCGGGATTGCGACCGAGCTCTTCCACGAACTGCGCCTTCTGGGCCTGCGGTAAGCTATCGAGTTGCTTCAGGATGCCCTCACTGCGCGGCGAGAGCCCTGGCACTTCGACCACATCGCGCTTGTCCCGCTGCCAGGTCTCAGCGTCGCGCTCGGCTTCAAGTCGCCGCGTCCGGTCGAACGAGGGCCCGAGACAACGAGCTGTCGCACATGCGTCAACATAGTCCAGAACTCAAGCATTCCCTGGGCAAAGGATTAAAGTGACTTGGGGCGGGGTAGCCGAAGACTGTGCGAAGCTCAAGGCGGCCATCGCGACTCTTGTTACCCAGAACTGACATCGTACGGACAGTCCTTGCGGCCAACGCGGCACTATATTATACCTTTTCGCAATAACGGTATAACGCGCTGTCCATCCGACAGTCCGTGCGACATAGCCCTTGCATCCTCCTACGGACCCCGTTATTCCTTTCCACGGAAAAGGTATAACGGGGTCCGCCGGTGAAGTCGATAGATATCATGTACCAGACGATGCTGGCCGAACTGGGCCAGCGCTCGATCGACGCCGCATGGACGGCCGACTTCCCACCGGAAGGCAGGTTCACCCCTGTTAAGGTGAAGGACCGCAAATACTGGTATTTCGACATCCCGGATGGGAGGGGGGGTAAGACACGTCGCTATGTCGGTCCTGCGGACGATCCGGACATCGCCAAGCGGGTCGAAACTCATCAGAGGGAGAAAGACGACCTTCGCGCCCGCAGGCGCATGGTGGCATCGCTCACCCGCGAAGGCGGCATGATCGCGCCCGACGCCATGACGGGCGATATCGTCGAGACGCTGGCGGCTGCAGGCCTCTTCCGGCTCCGGGGCGTCCTGATCGGCACGGTCGCCTTCCAGACCTATGCAGGAATACTCGGGGTGCGCCTGCCCATGGCCGCCCTCCTGACAGGCGATGCGGATATCGCCCAGGACTACGCCATCTCTCGAGAGGTCAAGGACACTCTGCCCCCGATCATCGATCTGCTGCAGTCGGTGGATCCGACGTTCACGCCCGTGCTCCATCGATCCGGAGCCGCCGCCTCGTCCGCATTCAAGACGGCCAGCGGCTACCGTGTGGAGTTCTTGACGTCAAACCGCGGCTCGGACGACTACCTCGACCAGCCCGCCAAGATGCCAGCGCTGGGAGGTGCGAGCGCCGACCCGCTCCGCTTCCTCGATTTCCTGATCCGCGATCCGGTGCGGACAATGCTGCTTCACAAGTCCGGTGTCCCGGTGACTGTCCCAGCGCCTGAGCGATATGCAGTCCATAAGTTGATCGTGGCCAGTCGCCGGCACACTGACGGGCAGGGGGCGGCAAAGCGCGACAAGGATATCCGGCAAGCGGAGCTTCTATTCGAAGCCCTGCAGCAGACACGACGGACGTCGGACCTGGCCCTCGTCTACAACGAGGCGTGGGAGCGCGGACCGCACTGGCAGGAAGCCATCAGGGCAGGGGCTGGCATGATGACGGCAGAGGGGCTGGACCGCCTTAGAGACAGTCTCACCTACGGTGCCATCCAGATCGGTGAGGATATCACCACGCCGTTCTGACGAAGCTGGGAGGAGGAGGTTAGATAAGTCATCCTCTTCCCTTCATGTCCCGAACAAGTTCTGAAATTTCGGTGAAATCGAGAAAGTCTCGGCTCCGAGAAGAAGGATGATGGGCGGAGATGCTCGTGGCCTTCAAGGAACTGCTTGGCGAAATTGGTCATGGCGCTCATGAGGGCAAGACGCGGCCAATGGAATTTGCGGGGTTCGCCGAATTATCCCGACAACGACGTGGTGAGCGAATACCAGAGACCTTCGCCTTCCTGGGTTTGGTACGATTGCCTCGTGATGGCCGGTGCAACATTGCTTGACCTTGGTGAAAAACCGCTCGATCATTCACGCCTCGACCCGCCTCAAAATGGTAGGGTCGCTTGTTGATTTGGCAGACTACGCTCCTGGAGCAAGGCGATGACAAGCTTCGATTCGCGACGCATTTCCAGTATTCATCACGACCTGCATCAGCACTTGCCCTCCGAGTCCGTGCTGAGAACCAAAGCACTCGAAAGCCTTCTCGTGGAAAAGGGGCTGATCGATCCCGCTGCTATGGACGCCTGGATCGAAATGTACCGCGACGAGATCGGACCCAAGCGCGGGGCGAAGGTCGTGGCGCGGGCCTGGAGAGAACCGTCGTTCAAAAGGGCTCTTCTCGAAAATGCGACCGCTGCAATCGAGCAGTTCGGATTTGCTGGGCACGGAACGGGTCACCTGCAGGCGGTTGAGAATACATCAGAGATACACAATCTCGTCGTCTGCACCCTTTGTTCCTGCTACCCATTCTCGATTCTGGGAATTCCGCCTGCGTGGTACAAGTCGAACGAATACAGGGCGCGCGCTGTGCGCGAACCGCGTGCCGTTTTGTCGGAATTTGGCGTGGAAATTCCCCCGACTGTCGAGGTGCGGGTCTGGGACTCGACGTCGGAGAGACGATATCTGGTGATACCGCAGCAGCCCAACGGTGTGGAATCCTGGAGCGAAGAGCAGCTCGCGGAGCTGGTCTCGCGTAATTCTATGATCGGAACGCAAAGGGATCTTTCTCCAACCAGGAGGGCAGCCTGATGGACGGCGTTCACGATCTTGGCGGGCGCGAAGGATTTGGCCCCATTTTAGGCAAGGATGACGAGCGTCCCTTCCGTTCGGATTGGGAAATGCGAGCTTTCGGTCTTGCCCAGGCTGCCGCTGGCGATGCGGACTGGTCGATTGATTGGTTCAGGCATTGCCGCGAGTTGATCGTTCCGGCCGAATATTTGACGCGGCCATACTTCGATCAATGGGTGGTGACGATTACAGCCCAAATGATTGATGCCGGCTATCTTACATTGGAGGAACTCGATGCTGGCCGGTCGTCATTTGTACGCCAGCCTGGCTATCCGCCTGAAACCGCGGACGAGGCGCGCGCCTACGTCCAGTCCGCGCGCAGCTACGCGCTTGGTTCCGAGGCGCCGCCGTTGTTCGTCGCGGGCGATGCGGTGCGCGGCAAATCCATGGGACATCCCGGACATACGCGATTGCCGTCCTATGCCCGGGGAAGGCGTGGAAGCGTAATTGCGCATCACGGCGCCCATGTACTGCCGGATGCGTCAGCCGCCGGAACGCCCAGAGGCGAGCACCTTTACACGGTTGGCTTTGCCGCGTCCGAGTTGTGGCCGGAAGCCCACGACAGCCGCGATCAAGTTTTCGTCGATCTCTGGGAGAGCTATCTTGAGCGAATCTGATCCCAGGACGGCCCACCTGACGCAAAGGGACGGCGAACCGGCTTTCGCCGAGCCGTGGCATGCTCAGGCTTCCGCGATGGCAAGTTTGTTGGTTGCTTCGGGCGTAATATCAGGAGCGCATTGGTCTGAAACACTGGGAGCGAAGTTGCGCGAGGCACATCTCGCCGGACAGTCGGATGACACCGAGACCTACTATCGTGCCGTGTTGTCCGCGCTCGAAAGTCTCCTCGATCAAGTACACGCGATTTCCGGCAATGAACTAATCCAGCGGCGAGACGCCTGGGAGCGCGCATATTTGCGGACGCCCCACGGACGGCCCGTCGTGCTGCATGGGGACTTGTGACCAATCGCTCCTGCTCCTAACAGATGTCCGTCACCTTCGTACCGCAAGCCCAAGCGGTGATCCTATTGACCCGCACACGGACCCGTGCCCGAGCGCGCTTGGTAAACTGGTTCGCGAAAATCCATCGCGGAGGCCGTGAAACATAGGTGGGGTGTATTGGTGGGCCCGGCAGGACTCGAACCCGCAACCATTCGTTATGCGCCGACCGCGTTGCTTTCTTTCTGGCCATATTTAAGCCCCGGGGGCGTCTTGTAAATTTCCGTAAAGTAGAGGCGGCGTCGATCGGCCAGATTCAGCTGCGAATAGCGTCGGGACATGCCAAAATCTCCAAGGGGAAACCATTGAAATCATTGGCATGTCGCACTTCAAATTAGAATGTACCCTCTGGGCCAAAATGATCGCATAATGTATCGGCTGGAACTGCGCACCTTCCGTCGCAGCGTCCTTCTAAGACAGCATCTCGAGACCGTGTTTCCGGACGATCGAGAGCAGCTTCAATGCGGGGCCGCTCGGCCGCTTCGCACCCGTCTCCCACTTTTGCACTGTCGATTCACTGGTGTTGAGGTAGCGCGCGAAGACTGGCTGGCTGACATGATTATTCTCGCGCAGCGTCTTGATCTCACCCGGCGTCAGTTCCTGTGGGATGGACAGGCAAGTCTCATCGAAGGTCTTCATGGTTTCCTTGTCGATGGTGCCTGCCGCATACATGTCTTCGACGGCGCTATGGATCGCCTCAAAGGCATCGCTCTTGAACTTGCGCTTAGTCGCCATTGCAAATCTCCAATAGGGCGCCGGTCCCGATTTCGGCATCAAGCTCGGCCTGTGTCTTGCGCCGATAGAGTTCAGCGAGCTTCCGGAAAGCCAAGAACTCGTCGTCATCGATGTTTGCGCGTTTCCTCTTCGCGAACAGATAGGCGAACACCCAGTACTCACCGGCTTTTGCCAGAACGATCGAACGGTGCATGTTATCGTTGAGCCGCTTCTTGAACACGCCGCCACCGAGATCGTCAGCCTGTCCGCGTGCGACTTGCTCAATCGCCTTGCAAAGGGCCTTGTCGGAGATCCGCGCCTTCTTCGCTGCCTTGGAAAACCACGCCGTTTTGAAAGTCCGTTCTGACATCGCTTCATATAGCACTGGGTGCTACACCTATCAAGTTGTCGGGGAAAATTGGGGAGACTATGCTGCTTCCCATACCTGATTCAAAATCCTGGCAGCAAGCGCTGCCTTGTCCTGTGGTAAGAAGCGGCCGTAATGGCTGGCAACCATCTCCGGTGTGTCCTGGGTGGCGTAGCTTGCCTGCTCGTAGGATCCGGTCTGCTTCAGAATATGAGTGGCAGGGACGTCTAAACCTGACGGGTCTTCAGTCCAATCGAAGAGAGGAGTCGGATGTTCCTCGATCGCCCGTGGTGGGCCACCTGGCTTTGTCTTCGGCTGTGTCGGCGGTGTTGGTCGTGCTGCGCTCGAAGATTTGCTCGCCTTCACGTCAGGTTCGCGGGTCGCGCTGCGGGCCCTTTCGATCGGCGGTGTAGGCATCGGTCGGTCGTGCTCGACCGGTCGCTCCTGATCGATCCAGCGGCTGATCGCTTCGAGCCCGGATTGCAGGCCCTTTTTGAGAGCGGGGGTCATCTCGTCTTCCAAGCCGCAGGCATCAGAAACGGATCGCCAGTCGATACGGCCCATCCGCGTCGGCGGATATTTGCGGTAAAGGATCAAGCTGGAGAGGTAGGGCTTTATGTTCTCTAGTGTCCGCCGGGAGACAAGCGGCGCGATGCGGACATCGCAGAAGTCGGAAATCTTACGCTGAAAATGAAGTGATGAAGCAGATTGGGTTTTCATGAGATCCAGAATTCGTATCGCTGATCGGCACGGGTGCCGGGGCGTGGCCTGCTAAGGCCATGTAGTAAACGAACTCTAAATTCGACTTAGAGATGCGTGTGAAATCGTATCGGCAAACGCTGAGGCTGTGCTAAGCGTCAATCATGGGATTCGGGGTCTTCATTCATCGCTCAGATTCGATCTACGACGACAGCCCGGCAGAACAGTACCAGTTTCCAAGCCAATATCTTGGAAGGGTGCGAGCCTGCCTTGGCGATTGGATCATCTACTACGAACCGCGCAAGATCGTGGCCACTCGAGGCTACTTCGCTGTTGCCAAGGTGGCCGAGGTCATCCCAGACCCGAAGGCACCGGGCATGTATCTCGCGCTCATCGAACCGGGTAGCTATCTCGACTTCATCAATGCGGTTCCATTCAGCGGAGCCGACGGTGTGGTTGAGCGCGGCCTCCTGAACGAGGAGGGGCGGATATCGGGCAGGGCGCAGTCGGCGGTAAGGCCCATTTCAAGCGCGGACTTCAATCGCATTGTGGGCATTGGGCTAGATGAGCAAGTGCCAGAGTTGCCTCGGACCGGAGAATTGGACGCCAGGATCTCCGTTGAAGGATTTGGTGAAGGCGCCCAAGCGCCGTTCGTGCTCGAGCAGGAGCGCGATCGCGTCACACAGCTCACGTCCCGGATTGTTCGTGACCGTCTGTTTCGCCGCCTTGTCGTTCAGGCCTACGACAAACGCTGTGCAATCACTGGCTTGAAGCTCATCAACGGCGGGGGACGCGCCGAAGTCGATGCAGCGCACATACGGCCGGTTGAGGCTAATGGGCCTGATATCCTGACCAATGGCATCGCCCTGTCAGGCACCGCGCATTGGATGTTTGATCGCGGCATGATCAGCCTTTCCGATGACCTTGACATCCTGGTTTCGAGACATGCCAACGATCCAGACAGCATTCAAGGGCTGATCAACAAGACCGGGCGGGCGATCGTGCCGACGCGGGCATTCGAGAGGCCGCATCCACATTTTCTGCGCTGGCATCGCGAGAATTGTTTCAAGCAGTAAAGCTGGTGCAGAACACCATAAACGTCGCCGACGGTTCGGATCGGGTCAAGGCGAGGGTTTGAAAGTCCGCTTAGGGGCCGGAATCGGACTGTCCGCCGCTAGGACATCCAACACGACAAGCGGACACCGAACTTCTTGACGCCAAGGTCCCGAAATGACACCCCAAGCGTACATGGCTTGACTAAGGGCAACACTTCCTGTCCGCCGAAGGGCCGCAGCATGGGTTCTCGGTGGACGTTCGCTCTGCAAGCCAACGGTCCCGAGGCTTGCAACTCGCGGGACGCGGCGTCAACGCGACATGGAGAGCGCCGTCTTCCCTGATAGGAGCGTTCGCGCAGAACAACTGCATCGGCCGGACGCCATCGCTGACTTCGAAGGTCAGCTTGGCAGAGCCGTCGAGGCGGAGGTGTTCGGAAATTTTGCGGACGATGGCTGTGAACTTCCCGGCTGTCATATGGGTCCGCTCGCCCTCCTCGATGTCCCACAGCTGCACGAAAATCTCCGACCAGGCTTCCGGATTTGCCCCGCAATCAAGCGCGGAGAACTGGCCAGCCTTGACCTCTGTCACGTGATAGCCGGGCTTCACGGGCTTTCCGTCATACAGGAAGACCAAGGGCAGGTCCGGTGTCTCTGCGGCTCTGCCGAGCAACTCCCCAAGCGAGATATCGGGTTTGTCGGATTGGCTATTGTCGATCGTGCTCATTTGCGGTTATCCTCGATTTCAATAATTCAAGGATTATTAAAATATGGATGATCGTCAAGCCCTCTCTTCCTTCGCCGCGCTTTCGCAGGAGACCCGACTTTCCATCGTGAGGACCCTGGTGGTCGCCGGCCCTGAAGGTCTGGCCGCCGGCGCGATTGCCGAACGTATGGGCGTCTCTCCATCAAACGTCTCGTTCCACCTCAAGGAACTCGAGCGCTCCGGTCTCATCTCCCAGCGCCGGGAGTCGCGCTCGATCGTCTATAGCGCAAGCTACGACACACTGGCCGACCTGGTGACGTTCCTAATGGAAGACTGCTGCGCGGGGCATCCCGGCATCCGTGGGTCCGTCGAGCGATCTGCTAGTTGCTGTTCAAGCGAAGCATAGACGGCCGAGAAATATGTCATTGCAAACCATCAAGGTTCCGGCGGGCATCGTCTTCGCTCTCGGTGTCACGCAGATCATCGGCTACGGCACCCTCTACTACTCATTCAGGTCGCCCCCGGAATGGCCAAGGACCTCGGCATCAGCCTGGAGCGGGTCTTCGCCATATTCTCGGCCTCGCTGTTCATCGGTGGTCTGTCTGCCCCGTTCATCGGCAGGCACATGGACAAGATCGGCGCGGCGACGGTGATGACGCTGGGGTCCGCCCTTGCGGCGTTCACGCTGGCGCTGTGTGCATGGTCGCCGTCTGTGTCGCTCTTCGCCCTTGCGATTGTCCTCCTCGAAGTGTCCTCCGGGATGGTCCAGTATCAGGCAGCCTTCGCAACACTGGTCGAAAGCGAACCTCGCACGGCGTCCCGCAGCATCACCTATCTGACACTCATCGGCGGCTTTGCCTCCACCATCTTCTGGCCGATCGCCGCGACACTGACCGGATATCTGACCTGGCGGGAAATCTATCTGGTGTTCGCCGTCCTGAACCTTATCGTCTGCATGCCCCTACACTACTGGATCATGCGTGCCGGAAGGCTGAGTTCCAAGACGGACGAGACAAGAACCCGCGAGGTCGTTGTCGGCGCTCTCGAACCCCAGGCGCGTCGCCGTGGCATGCTGCTGGTCTCCTTTGCCTTCTCTCTTTCGGGCTTCACCCTCGCCGCGATCCTTGCCCACATGGTGCCGATGCTCGGCGCGATCGGACTAGGCAGTGCGGCGGTCGTGATCGGCTCCTTGTTCGGTCCGGCCCAGGTCATGAGCCGCCTGATCAACATGGTCTTCGGAAAGAGCCTGTCACCGCCCGCGCTTGCGATTGTCTCTGCCGCTCTCATGGTCGCCGGTGCGGTAATACTCGGGGTGTCAGGTGATTGGCTGCCCGGTGCGGTGGCTTTCGCCATCTGTCTTGGCCTTGGGTCAGGGATCAACAGCATCGCTCAGGGGAGCCTCCCGCTCTATCTCTTCGGGTCCTCTGGCTACGGCGCGATCACGGGCAGGATGGCTGCGGCAAGGTTGGCGACTGGCGCGGCCGCCCCGTTTGCGTTCGCGGCCGCTATGAACCACTTCGGGACAACCATCTCGCTTTTCGTGATCGCCGCGCTGGGTACGCTTGGAATCCTGGCGTTCGTGGCTGTCGCCTCATCGGTGCGTCGCGACCGCGTTGCCTGATAATGCAAGAGCGTACATAAGGGTCCGCGGATCACCGCCATGAAAGCCGAGCCTCCGTGAACACTCCGATCAAATCCACGACGTCACGCAGTCATCCGGCCGCTTTCGGCGGCGGTGCTACCATCGGCGCACTCGGCGGGTTGATAGGGCTTGGAGGGGCGGAATTCCGTCTGCCGCTGCTCATCGGCGCATTCAATTTTGCGGCCCTCGAGGCGGTGATCCTGAACAAGGCAATGAGCCTTGTCGTCGTGTCCTCCGCCCTGCCTTTTCGAGCAGGCACGATCCCTTTCAGTCAGATCGCATCGAATTGGCCGATCGTACTGAACCGTGCCTGGTTCGGCGCAGGATGGGCCACACGGTTGAAATCGGAGACCCTCTACAGGGTGATATCCGTTCTTCTTGTCGCGATCGCCGTCGTGCTGGTGCTTGGCCACGGCACCTCGGCGGGGCAACCGCTTCTGACCGGAAACTGGCAGATTGTCGCCGGAATATCCGCCGGCTTCGTGATCGGCATCGTCGCCTCGCTACTGGGCGTCGCCGGAGGCGAATTGCTCATTCCGACACTTATTCTGCTCTTCGGCGCGGACATAAAGCTCGCCGGGAGCCTTTCACTGGCGGTGAGCCTTCCCACAATGCTCGTAGGCTTTACCCGCTACAGCCGCGACCAGAGCTTTTCGGTTCTGGGTCGCAACAGGGTGTTCGTCCTCATCATGGCCGCGGGATCGGTGGTGGGGACGTTTGTCGGCGGCCTACTCCTCGGTATTGTCCCGAATTCGATCCTCCTTCCCGCACTCGCCGTGATCTTGTTGCTGTCAAGCCATGAAGGTCTGGCGGCACGGCTGATAGCATTTCTTCCCTAGATCAATTTGACGCGCTTTTCGAGTTCGGCCCCGTGGCCTCAAGCGACGGACCATCCGCCGTCCACCAGCAGGTTCGCGCCGGTGATCAGGCTCGCAACCGGCGATGCAAGGAAGACTACGGCACCCACCACATCATCGGTTTCCCCGATCCGGCCGAGTGGAATGTGATCGACCGTCGCTTTGCGATTTTCGGCATCGGATAGAAACGGCGCTGTACCATCCGTGTGGATGAACGTCGGCGACACGGTGTTTACGGTGACATTATAGCGTGCCCATTCGGCTGCAAGGCAGCGCGTGAGGTGATTAATTGCCGCCTTGCTCATGCAATAGATTGCCTCTCCGCGCAGTGCGACCGTACCGGCCTGTGAGCTAATACTGATGATCCGGCCACCATTTCGCGCGATCATGTGACGGCCCACTGCCTGTGTCATCAGGAAGGTGCCCTTGATGTTGACATCGAGTATCGCGTCAAGATCCTTCTCCTCAACGAGTTCCGCGAGATTGCCCGGGGCCACTCCGACATTGTTGACAAGGACGTCGATCCGACCGAATGCAGAAACCGCCGCGTCGACGGCTTGCGCGATATGGGCCTTGTTGGGAATGTCCAGTTCAACGGGGAGAACCTTTCGTCCCGCGCCCTCGAGTTCGGCGATCAGGCCCGCTGATGCTGCGACATCGCGGACCCCCAAGACAATATCTGAGCCTGCTGCAGCACAGGCAAGTGCGCAAGCACGTCCAATGCCACGGCTCGCGCCAGTTACCAAAGTCACCTTGCCCTCAAGGCTGAAATCCGGCGCACTTTTCCGCATCATTGCCTCCCTCGATGAAGCTCAATTATTGCAGCGTCGGCGTGCGGTTGCCAGTTGTTCTGCTCATGTCGCGCACACGAAGTCCGTCCGACCAACGTCACGCTCGTCGAGAACGACCTTGGGGCAGTGGTGCGCGGGCTGTAGGCTTGGCTCGGTGGGGAGATTGAAGCTTCCGGCTCAGTGCGGGCGCGATGCCTGACCGATCTTGGTCTCATTGATGAGTATCGGCCTGGGCGTTTCGATCTATGCTTCGCCAGACCTATGGAAGTTCGATCTCACCGTTCACCACGTGGTTGAGACCGGTGCCCTCCGCCGTCAGCGTCATGCGCACCTTCAGCTTCTCGCCGCCGAACTGCCCCTCGCGCACCGCCTCTTCGATCTTACGCTGCGAGGTGACACCGACTTCTTTCAGGAACTTGCGGATCGACATGTTGAAGGCGTCTTCGCTCATCGTGGAACTCCTCGGCGTCCGTGAGGGAGCAGCGTGGGCGCTTGTCTATCGCCCGGAATGCGCCGGCATAGTCCAATAGGGATGTCAGCCTTGCCTCTCATCCCACGTTAGTAACCGACGCAACAACTTGCGGCTCCGTTGTTATGTTTGGCCTCCTGGATTGGCGGGCAAGGCACGTCGCCAAAGGAACAGAACACACAGCAGTCCCCGGATTTTGGCCGGAGCATCGTACCGCATCCATTGCAATCATAGAAAAACTGACAGGCGTCGGTGGGCATCGTTTCCGTAGCCCGCTGGCCGCAATTCGGACAGGTGAGGGTTGATCGAAGCTGTATGGTCACTCTTTGTGCCTCGGCAACGGATGCTTTCAGATGACGCCCGCCATCCATTGCTAAATAGCCTATTGGAAATATCGCCTCGTGCATAGTTTTGCGTCATGGGCGCTAGGTAAGTCTTTCGAAAGGCTGCAATGGGCCGCCATAAGCGGACAAGGCGTTGGTTCGGTTTGGCCAAATAGCGGCCATTGCGATTGCAAGATGACCGCTATCGGAACATTGCCGATGGCCTTTGACTAAATCGACCTCAGTGACACCCGCTTCTCCAACTCGGCCGCATGCTCCTTCCGCTCGCTGTAGCGGTCGGTCAGGTGAACCGAGGCGTCCCGTGTCAGCAGCGTGAACTTCACCAATTCCTCGCAGACGTCGACAACACGGTCGTAGTAGGACGACGGCTTCATCCTGCCGTCGGCGTCGAACTCCTGGTAGGCCTTGGCGACGGACGACTGGTTGGGGATCGTGATCATCCGCATCCAGCGGCCGAGCACGCGCATCTGGTTCAGGGCGTTGAAGGACTGGCTGCCACCGGACACCTCCATGATCGCCAGCGTCTTACCTTGCGTCGGCCGGATCGATCCCAGCGACAGGGGAATCCAGTCGATCTGGGCCTTCATGATGCCCGTCATCGCGCCGTGGCGCTCGGGGCTAACCCAGACCTGGCCTTCCGACCATTGCGACAGGTCGCGCAGCTCCTGCACTTTCGGATGGCTGACCGGAGCCTCGTCGGGAAGCGGGAGCCCCCTCGGATCGAACATCCGCACCTCGCACCCCAACCGCTCGAGCAGACGTCTGGCTTCGTGCGCCAACAGGCGGCTGTAGGAAACCTCCCGGAGCGAGCCGTAGAGGATCAGGATGCGCGGCTTATGCGTCGAAAACGCTGGACGCAACGCGTCGATGTCAGGCTGATGAAGATGCCGCTCCTGCAAGGCGGGAAAGGTCTCAGACAACGCGCTTGCCCTCCTGATCGAGCACCTGCTCGCCATCTTCCTTGAAGAAGGCTCCCTTGAAGGCGTCCGGCAGAATGTCGAGCACGGCCTCGGAGGGTCGTGCAAGCCTGGTGCCGAGCGGCGTGACCACGAACGGACGGTTGATGAGGATCGGGTCCTTCAACATAGCGTCGAGCAACTGGTCGTCCGTCAGCTTGGGATCGTCGAGGCCCAATTCCGCATAAGGCGTACCTTTCTCGCGGATCGCCTGCCGGACGGTCAGCCCGGCGTCAGAGATCATCCTTGCCAACTCGTCGCGCGCCGGCGGTGTCTTGAGATACTCGATCACGGTCGGTTCGATCCCGGCTGCGCGGATCATCTCCAGCGTGTTGCGGGACGTGCCGCAGGCGGGGTTGTGATAGATGGTGACGTCCATTGTCATGTCCTTTCGGTGATGGTGTTGCGGGATACGGCGGGTGCTGCCTCGTACCAGCCCTTGGTGTGGTTCACGGCCCAGACGACCGTGAGCATCACGGGAACCTCGATGAGCACGCCGACGACGGTCGCCAGCGCCGCGCCGGACTGAAAGCCGAATAGGCTGATGGCTGCGGCGACCGCGAGTTCGAAGAAGTTGCTGGCCCCGATCAACGCCGAAGGCCCGGCGACGCAATGGCGCTCGCCCGACATCCGGTTCAGGAGGTAGGCCAGGCCTGAGTTGAAGTAGACCTGGATCAGGATCGGGACGGCCAGCAGTGCGATGATCGTCGGCTGCGCGATGATCTGCTCGCCCTGGAAACCGAAGAGAAGGACGAGCGTCGCCAGCAGTGCCACAAGCGAAAGCGGCTGCAGCTTCGCCAGCATGGCGTCCAGCGCCTTCGTCGTGCCATCGGCGGTCAGCCGCCTTCTTAGGACCTGAGCGATGATGACCGGGACCACTATATAAAGGACGACCGACAGAACGAGCGTGTCCCACGGTACGGTGATCGCCGACAATCCGAGAAGCAGTCCGACGATTGGGGCGAAGGCGACGACCATGATCGCATCGTTGAGTGCTACCTGGGACAACGTGAACAGCGGCTCGCCGCGCGTCAGGTTGCTCCAGACGAACACCATCGCGGTACAGGGCGCAGCCGCAAGGATGATAAGGCCAGCAATGTAGGAGTCGATCTGATCAGCCGGCAGATAAGGACGGAACAGCCATCCGATAAAGAGCCATCCGAGCAACGCCATGGAGAACGGTTTGATGGCCCAGTTGATGAACAGGGTCACGCCGATACCGCGCCAGTACGTGCTGACCTGCGCCAACGAGCGGAAGTCGATCTTGATGAGCATCGGGATGATCATCAGCCAGATCAGGATGGCGACTGGCAGGTTCACCTTCGCGACCTCCGCCGCGCCGATGACCTGGAAAACTCCGGGCATCAGATGGCCGAGGGCGACGCCGACGACAATACAGAGGAAGACCCAGATGGTGAGGTAGCGCTCGAAGGTAGACATCAGGCGGACTTTCCTTGGATTATCGTCGAGCCTTCCATCGCACCGATCTGGCTGAGCTTCGTTTCGAGCGCCAGGCGGTCGATCGATGCCAGCGGAAGACTGATAAAGGCCATGATCCGGTTCTTGAGGAAACGGGCGGCCGTCGCAAAGGCGCGCTGGATTTCGACCTCGGAACCGACAACGGCCGCCGGGTCCTCGACACCCCAATGCGCGGTCACCGGATGACCGATCCAGACCGGGCAGGCCTCGCCGTGGGCGCTGTCGCAGACAGTGAAGATGAAATCCATCTCAGGCGCGCCTGGTTCGGCAAAGAGTTCCCAGCTCTTCGACGAGAAGCCAGTCGCAGAATAGCCGAGGGCTTCGAGTTCGTTCAGCGCATGCGGATTGACTTCGCCCTTGGGCTGGCTGCCCGCGGAGAAGGCCCGGAAGCGCCCGCCGCCTTCCTTGTTGAGGATGGATTCGGCGAGAATAGAACGTGCGGAGTTGCCCGTGCACAAAAAGAGCACGTTGTAAGTCTTGTCGGTCATGGTTCTGATCCGTGGTTACGTCGGAGGTCTGTTGAGTTTCATGATCGTGGCCGATGCCGGGCAGATGCCCGACAGCTGACGGGTCGCGAGAACGGCGTGCGGCACATCTGCCCGCTCGATCACAACGAAGCCAAGGCTTTCAAAGAAAGGCGTGGCGGAGGTCGTCGCCAGGAAGACTGTAGAGCTGACATTGACGGCCTTCAGCGTTTCCCTGGTCAGCGATTTTCCAAGCGCCTTGCCACGATGCTCGGGCAAGATGACCATCGACCTGACAAGCACATCGTCGCCGCACGCCTCGATGCCAGCGTAGCCAACCGTGCCGCCATCGGAGGAAACCGCCCTGAAAAACGAGCGCCCAGCGTCTTCGAGGTCTTCGGTTGGAAGACCGGAAGCCGACAGCGCCAGTTTCAGGTTGGGATCGCTCCCCGGAACTGGCTCCAGCCTGATGTCGCTCATGACGGCTTCACCTCGGGAGCACAGCAGGGCGTGAGTTCTGCGATGAGCGGCGCACAGAGTTCCGCCGATCCGCCGCAGCAGTCTTTAAGCAAGAAGAGGGTCAGGCCGCGCAGTCCCTGGAGGTCTGCCCGGTAGATGATCGAACGGCTCTGACGTTCGCTTGTCACGAGGCCTGCGCGCGATAGCGTCGCGAGGTGTGCCGACATGGTGTTTTGCGGCACGTCGAGAAGGCGGGCGAGTTCGCCGGCAGGAACGCCATCAGGCTCGTGCCGAACGAGAAGTCGAAACGTCTCAAGCCGGGTGGTCTGGGCGAGTGCGGCAAGTGCCGCGATTGCTTCGTTGTTATCCATATATCCAGACTAATGGATATGACGCCTTTGTCAACAGGCGGCTATTCTTTTCGATGTCTTCTCTGGCGCAAATTAAGTCGTCCAGCCAAACGTCTGCTTTTGGGGCAGTGGCCAAGTTGGGCTCCACGGCCGACATGGGCGCGCAATGCTGCCGTTCACAGACCTAAGCGTGGACGTCGCCTTAGGGGCGGACAGAATCGTGCTCCCAAGAGCCTTGCACGGCGCGTTGCTGTGATGTTCACTTTTTGGGCCAAAATTATCGCATAATGTATCGACTGGAAGATGCCGCACTTCCGACTATGCTGCCCTATCGATTTCCGGAATCAACTCCAGTTCGCCATGGAGCGCTACTTCCTCCGTCTTGAGGTTGAAGCTGGTCTGCATGTTCATCCAAAATTCCGGTGTTGTCCGGAAATACTTGGCGAGGCGCAGGGCGGTATCTGTCGTTACCGGTGTTTGCTCTGCTGCAAGACGTTCGATGCGGGTGCGTGGAACATTGAGCTTTTTCGCGAGTGCACCTGCACTCATGTTGAGAGGAAGCAGGTACTCCTCGCGGAGGACTTCGCCCGGATGGATCGGCGGAAGGATATCGGTCATCTCAAGCTCCCTGTCTGCCACGCTTGGCCTTCAATGGTAGTCAACTACAACGTCCTCGATACCGGCATCAGTCCATACAAAGCATATGCGCCACTGATCATTGATCCGGATCGAATGTTGGCCTTCTCTATTCCCCTTAAGCGCTTCTAGTCGATTGCCGGGAGGAGAACGCAGGTCCTCAAGAGCTGCAGCGCTGTTCAGGATTGTCAGTTTGCGAACGGCCGACCCCACGATGTCTGAAGGAAAGCCTTTCGGCGCTTTGCCGTGGGCAATGGCTTCAGTTCTCGCATCCTTAAATGACCTGATCACGCCTGGCTCTTAATGTTTGTATCATATGGTGATACTGGTGAAAGTCAACCAACATGTATCATTGCACGATACAGATTCGCAATCGCGTTCCTGTTTACGCGATCTGAACGTGGTCGATCTCCGGTTCAGATCCCTTCAAGCCGTAGGACACTATTTCAAAAGTGCTCAGATCACCGGTTTTGCTGGAGGATGGTCTCCGCCGGCGAAGACGAGCACGGCCGCGTTCTCGGTGCCGGCGACCCCGACCCTCGGCGATGTTCTTCCTGGGGGCCGGCGAGAACCATGCGCGGCTGCATAATCCGGACTATGATTTTCCCGATGATCTGATCAGCATCGGCGCCAAGGTCTTCATGCGGGCTATCCCCAACGAACTGGGGTGAGGGCGCCGGACAGCCGCTTGCGCGGCGAAAACTATGCTTTCCGATCAGATCGCGGGAGTCGCATGCCAAACGGGTTCAAGACGTTGAACCTAGTGAAGCAGCGCCTTGCAGATCCAACGCCGGTCGTCTTCGCCATGCTCCCGTCAGTCCTGGCGGCATGCCGAAAGATGTTATGGTTCGATAGCGCCTGGCAGAGGTGGCTTCCAGGACAGCGAAAAGTGTGTCCTGGGGCGTGATGGGAGCAACAGCTTTTCTCGTTTCGGGCAGCCAAAGAGAACGTCATTTCTATAATCTATAAAAATTATGTATTTAATGTATTGATGTCATCAACCGTGGTGGAACTGCAAACCATGCCCTATCTGCTGAGCCTTCTCGACAAGAGTCCGGTCGATCCTGGAGGCACGCCGACACAAGCGCTGCATGCGACGGCCAACCTTGCTGCCAAGGCTGAAGAATGGGGCTACCACCGCTTCTGGGTCGCGGAGCACCACAACATTGCCGGCCTTGCGAGCTCTGCGCCGGAAATCCTGATCGCGTACCTCCTCGCCAATACGTCGAAAATCCGCATCGGCTCTGGTGGCGTCATGCTGCAGCACTACAGTGCCTACAAGGTCGCCGAGACCTTCAACCTGCTTGCCAGTCTCGCGCCGTCCCGTGTCGATCTCGGCGTCGGCAAGGCGCCTGGTGGTTTTCCGTTCTCCACCAAAGCGTTGCAGGTCGGTGTTGATCCGGCTTTGCGGCCGAGCTTTCCCGAGCAACTAGCTGATCTCAATCGCTATTTGCTGGCAGAAGGCGGCTCGGCTTCGGAGCTGTTGGCGACGCCGCTACCGCCCGTCGCGCCGGGCCGTTTCTTGCTGGGAGCGAGCGTCGACAGCGCATTGCTTGCTGCCGAAAAGGGCTGGAAGCTTGTCTTTGCCGGTCATCTCAACGGCGACCCGGACAATCTGCAACGAACCTTCGACGCCTATGACCGCGCAACGAACGGCGAGCGGCCGCTCCTTGCTCTCGCAGCTTTCGCGGCCGAAAGCGACCAGCGGGCGCGCGAGCGCGTCGCAGACCTGAAAATCTTCAAGGTGCTGCTTGCAAATGGCCAGAGCGTCAATGTCGGAAGCGAGGAGCAAGCTGCCGAATTCGCCCGGCAGGCCGGAATCGCCGACTTCCGCGTCGAGGAGAAGACGCCGAGCGTGCTCACCGGTACTGCGCGGCGGGTTCGCCAGGAACTCGATGATCTGCACCGACGCTACGGCATCAAGGAATTCGTCATCGACACCCCCGCCGTCAGCGCCAGCGAGCGCCTCGCCTCGATCGAACTCATCGCGCGCGAACGGCTTTCTCTCGCCGCCTGAATTTTCCGGGAAGGATCTGTCATGACCAAGAAGAACGTGACTTTCGGTATCATGCTGCAAGGGCCGGGCGGGCACATGAACGCCTGGAAGCATCCAAGCGGCCCGGCGGACGCAAGCGTCAACTTCGACTTCTTCGTCGAAACGGCGCGAAAGGCGGAGGCCGCCGGCATCGCCTTCGCCTTCGTTGCCGACGGCCTCTACATCAACGAACAGTCGATCCCGCATTTCCTCAACCGCTTCGAGCCGCTAACCATCCTGTCGGCGCTCGCCGCTTCGACTTCGAAGATCGGTCTCGTCGGCACGGTTTCGACCTCCTACAGCGACCCGTTCACGATCGCCCGCCAGTTTGCCTCGCTCGACCTCATCAGCGGCGGCCGCGCCGGTTGGAATGCAGTGACATCGCCGCTCGAAGGGTCCGGTCGCAACTACGGACGCGAACATCCGGAACATGAGCTGCGTTACGAGATCGCCGACGAGTATCTCGATGCGATCAAGGGGCTCTGGGACAGTTGGGACGACGACGCTTTCGTGCGTGACCGGGCAACCGGCGTTTACGCCGACAAGACGAAGCTCCGTCGGCTCAACCACAAGGGACGGTTCTTCCGGATCGAGGGGCCGCTCAACATCGAGCGCTCCAGGCAGGGACAGCCGGTGGTGTTTCAGGCAGGCGCATCCGATTCCGGCGTCCGGCTTGCGGGCAAGCATGCGGATGCCGTGTTCACCAATGGCGGCCCGATCGAGGACGCCAAGACATTCTACAAGCAGGTCAAGCAAAGTGCTGTGGCGCAGGGTCGCCGCGCCGCCGAGATCGGCATCTTCCCGGGCATTGGCCCGATCGTCGGGGCTACGGCCGAGGAGGCGGAGGCCAAGTACCGCGCAATCCGCGATCTCGTGACGATCGAGGAGGCGTTGCTCTATCTCGGTCGCTTCTTCGATCATCACGACTTCAGCGCCTATCCGCTGGACGCGCCGTTTCCGGATATCGGGGATATCGGCAAGAACAGTTTTCGGGCGACGACCGACCGCATCAAGAAGACGGCGCGCGAAACTGGAGCGACCCTGCGCGAGATCGCACTCGATGTCGCAACGCCGAGAACTGCCTTCATTGGCACGGCCGAACATATCGCCGAGGAAATCATCCGCTGGATCGACGAGGATGCTGCCGACGGCTTCATCCTCGGCTTCCCGGTGATTGCCGAAGGTCTCGCCGATTTCGCCGCGTATGTGCTGCCGATCCTGGAACGTCGTGGCTATTTCAGGCCCAAGCTCGAAGGCGAAACACTGCGCGAACATCTGGGGCTCTTTTATCGCGAGAGTCGTTACGCCGCCCCGGCAGCGGATGTCGCGCGCGGAAGGGCCGTCGGGGCCTGACGGCGTCGGCGGAGACGGGCCCATGAACCTCATCCTCACCGATACCCAGAGATCTGCCGCGGTCGAACGAGGCCTTGCCACCTTCATCGACGAGCTCGTCGCGATAAGGCGCGACCTGCACCAGCACCCGGAACTCGCTTTCCAGGAAAAGCGTACCAGCAGCGTGGTCGGTGATCTGCTCGCCTCCTGGGGTTATGAGGTCAGCCGCGGTATCGCCGGAACCGGTATCGTTGCCACGCTCCGGCGCGGACAAGGAGAGAAGGCGATCGGCCTGCGCGCGGACATGGACGCGCTGCCGATCGAGGAAGCGACCGGGCTAGCCTATGCCAGCCGCCACAAGGGCGTCATGCACGCCTGCGGCCATGATGGGCATACGGCGATCCTGCTCGCCGCTGCCCGGTTTCTCGCGACCGAGGGGCGGTTCGACGGCACGTTGAGGCTGATCTTCCAGCCGGCCGAGGAAATCGGCGCCGGGGCCCGCAAGATGCTGTCGGAGGGCCTGTTCGAACGCTTCCCCGTGGACGCCGTTTTCGGCCTGCACAACTGGCCGGGTGTGACGGCCGGCCGTTTCGGCTTCGTCTCCGGGCCGGCCATGGCCTCTGTCGATCAGGCAAACATCACCATCGTCGGCAAGGGGGGACATGGGGCCGAGCCGCATCTGACCGTCGACCCGGTGCTGGCGACGGCATCGCTGATCACCGCGTTGCAAAGCCTGGTGTCGCGCAATGTTGATCCGCAGGACATGGCCGTCGTCACGGTCGGCTCCATTCACGGCGGCCAGGCATCGAACGTCATTCCCGAGAGCGTTTCGCTGAAGCTGACCTTGCGCGCCTTCAATGGCGATGTCCGGCGTCTGCTCGGGGAGCGTGTCCAGGCACTGGCGTGGGCACAGGCCGAAAGCTTCGGTGCCACCGCGAATGTCGACTACCGGCTGGGCTTTCCGGCGCTGGTCAACCACCCGGACGAAACGGCCTTCGCCCGCAACGCGGCGCTCCAGGCTCTTGGCCCCCAGGCGGTCGTCGCCGACTTCAGGCCGCGCACCGCCAGTGAGGACTTCGCATTCTTCCTGGAGGAGAAGGCCGGCAACTACGCCTTCGTCGGCAACGGCGACAGCGCGTCCCTCCACAGTGCTCAATACGATTTCAACGACGCGATCATCGCACCGGCCGCCCGCTACTGGGTTCGGTTGGTGGAAACCTTCCTCGCATGACGACCACGGGATGGCGAAAGACATGAGCGACACGTTTCT
This sequence comes from Ensifer sp. 2TAB8, assembly GCF_052115125.1. Lineage (NCBI taxonomy): Bacteria > Pseudomonadati > Pseudomonadota > Alphaproteobacteria > Hyphomicrobiales > Rhizobiaceae > Ensifer > Ensifer sp. 2TAB8. The sequence continues at coordinate 77,744 of NZ_JBFRGB010000012.1, forward strand.
CTACACCACACCCCTCAATCCGAGCGCCAAGCCGCTGATCGACGAACTTATTTTTGAGTATGACAGCCGCTACGGCACCTACTTCAGCGAAGAAGGGGCGGCCGCCGAGATGAATCGATATCCGCCGGAAGCTTTTGCGCCACCGCATGGCAACTTCGTGCTGTTGATCCGCGACGGGCAAGCGATCGGTGGCGGCGCCTTCAAGCACTACGACGACCGCACCGCCGAGTTCAAGCGCATCTGGACGCGGTCGGATTTGCGCCGCCAAGGCCTGGCGCGAAAGGTACTGCTTGAGCTCGAAGCGCAGGCGGCGCGGCAAGGCTATTCGCGCATTTATCTGACGACCGGATTTCGCCAGCCCGAAGCCGTCGGCCTCTACCTTGCGAACGGCTACGCCGCGCTCTTTGACGTCGAGGCCGATCCCGAGGTCTACAAGACGCTGCCGTTCGAGAAGGACATCACGCATCTCCTCGTGTCGCTCGAGCTCATCGGCGAAACGCCTCGGTCAAATCCCCAAGCCGTGAACCACATCTAGCGCCAACGGCCGCCTCAACAGATTTCAGGAGAGGAATCCATCATGGCAGTTCTGACCGATCTCGCCGGCGTGCCCGGCACCAGGCGGAGCAGCGAGCCGAACCCCGGCTACGCCCACTACCGCATCGTGCCGGCGCGCCACCCGGGGCGTGCGCTCGGGACGCTCTTTGCGGCTCTCGTCATTGCCGGCGTGCTTTATTCAGTCTTGACCAATCCGCGCTGGGGATGGTCGGTCTTCGCGGAGTGGTTTTTTGCCGAACCGGTCCTGGCAGGCCTCGGCCGCACCCTGCTTCTGACGGCGCTTGCGACCGTCTCCGGCTCGCTGCTCGGAACGGCGCTGGCGCTCGCCCGCGTGTCGAGGTCGCCGCTGCTGTCGGGTCTTTCCTTCGGCTACATCTGGCTTCTTCGTTCCATCCCGCTGATCGTGCTGCTGCTGGTGCTCAACAATCTCGGCTATCTCTACGAGACGATCAGCATCGGCGTGCCATTTACCGACGCCGTGTGGTTCAACTACCCGACGACGCAGCTTCTCACCCCCTTTGCCGCGGCTTTCCTGGGGCTGACCCTCAACCAGGCTGCCTTCTTCGCCGAGATCGTGCGCGGCGGCATACTGGCCGTCGATCAGGGACAGCATGAGGCGGCAGCAGCTCTCGGCCTGCCTCGCCACCGCCAGGCCTTTCGCATCGTGCTCCCGCAGGCCATGCGCTCGATCCTGCCCACGGGCTTCAACGAGATCATCGGTCTCGCGAAGAGTACGTCGATGGTCTACGTCCTGGCGTTGCCCGAGCTCTTCTATACGGTCCAGGTCATCTACCGCCGCAATCTCGAAGTCATCCCGCTGCTGATGGTCGCGACCGTCTGGTACCTGGTTATCATGACCGGGCTCTCGATTGCCCAGCACTACATCGAGCGCTATTTTTCAAAAGGGGCTGTCCGCAATCCGGTGCCCCTGCCGTTCCAGGCGCTGATCGCACGTTTCCGCCAACCGTTGCCGGATGTCGCTCCCCAGACCACTGCCGTGGTTAAGGCCGGCTTTCGCGACGCGCAGGCCTTCCGCTCCGGCGGTGCCGTGCATGTGCATGGCATCTCCAAGAGTTTCGGATCTCTCAAGGTTCTGGATGACGTCGAGCTGAACCTTAGGGCAGGCAGCGTCACCGCCATTCTCGGTCCCTCCGGTTCGGGTAAGTCCACGCTGCTTCGAACGATCAATCATCTCGAACGCGTCGACGACGGCTTCATCTCGATCGACGATGAACTCGTCGGCTACAGCCAGAAGGGCGACACCCTCTACGAGCTCAAGGAAAAGGACATCCTGAAGCGTCGCGCCAATATCGGCATGGTGTTCCAGAACTTCAATCTTTTCCCACACTTGACCGTTCTCGAAAACCTGATTGAGGCGCCGCTGCACGTGCGCGGCCTCGGGCGAGACGAGGCGGTGCGCATCGCCCAGGAACTGCTCGCTCGCATCGGTTTGAGCGACAAGATCAATGCCTATCCGCGCCAGCTCTCGGGCGGGCAGCAACAGCGCGTCGCGATCGCCCGTGCCTTGGCCCTCAAACCGAACGTGCTGCTCTTCGACGAGCCGACCTCCGCACTTGATCCGGAACTCGTCGGCGAAGTGCTGGATGTGATCAAGGAACTGTCGCGAACCGGCACGACGCTGGTGATTGTCACCCATGAAGTCGGCTTTGCCCGGGAGGTTGCCGACACCGTGGTCTTCATGGAGGCGGGCCGGGTACTGGAAGCAGGTCCGCCGGCCGAGATCTTCACTCATGCGAAACATCAGCGCACCCGCGAATTTTTAGCGCGCGTTCTTTGAAGACCCTGGCTGCCTATCCCACAGACGAGCCTTGTCGAAATAGTCAACCAAGGATTGAAAAGGAGTAGAAAATGAGAATGCTTGACACTGCGAAGTTGCTGCTTGCCGGCGTCGTCACAGCTGCGACGCTCGGTATCGCCACGGCCAATGCTGAGGAAAAGTTCGACCTCAGCCCCGATACCTCCAACCGCATTCGCGCCGAAAAGAACGAGGCGGCGGTCACGGCGATCGCTCCCGACTTCAAGTTCGTGAACCCCGGCAAGTTCACCGTCGCCGTCAACCCGTGGGATCCGCCGATTGCGACCTATGCCTCCGACTCCAAGACCGTGGTCGGCGCCGATCCGGATATCGCTTCGCTGCTTGCCGACTCCTTCGGGCTTGAGCTGGAGCTTGTTCCCGTCGCCTGGGCGGACTGGCCGCTCGGCGTCAGCTCCGGCAAGTACGATGCTGTCATCAGCAACGTCACGGTGACAGAGGAACGCAAGGAGAAGTTCGATTTCTCCACTTACCGCAAGGACGTGCTCGGTTTCTTCGTCAAGTCCGATAGCAAGATCAACGAGATCAAGGAACCGAAGGACGTTGCAGGGCTCAAGGTGATCACCGGTGCCGGCACCAACCAGGAGAAGATCATCCTGGAGTGGGACCGGCAGAACGTCGCCGCCGGGCTGAAGCCGATTGAGGTGCAGTACTACGACGATCGCGCCGCCGGCGACCTGGCGCTTCAATCCGGCCGTGCCGATGTTGAGTTCAATCCCAACGCGACGAGAGCCTATGCCGCTTCGATCAAGAACGACACCAAGGTGGTGGGTATCGCCAGCGGTGGCTGGCCGCTCACCGCCGAAATCGCCGTCACGACGCGAAAAGGAGCGGGCCTTGCCGACGCCGTCACCATCGCGCTCAACGATCTCATCAAGAGCGGCAAATACGGCGAAGTGCTGAAGCGCTGGAGCCTCGGCGCCGAGGCTGTCGACGCGGCTCAGACCAACCCGCCAGGCTTGCCGAAGAGCGGTTCCTGATCCGACCTCAGCGGATCGGCGGCGTCGCCGCCGGTCCAGCTTCCGCACTCATCCGGAGACCTACAGTATGAACGGCACGCCCCGCCTTCGCACTCTTCTCGCCGCCGCTGCGGCAGCTCTTCTTCATGTCGGGTCGGCGCAGGCCGATACCGGCTTTGATCTCAGCCCCGAACAGCCCGGTCGGGTCCATGCCGTTCGCAATGAAACCGCGGTCGCGGCCATCCCCACGGACTTCAAGTTCGTGACCCCAGGCAAATTCACGGTTGCCGTCAGTCCGGGCGGGCCGCCGCTTGCCACCTATGCGACCGACGCACGCACGGTGATTGGCGCGGATCCGGAATATGCCGGTGCAGTTGCCAACAGCCTTGGCCTCGAGCTCGAACTCGTTCCCGTCGCCTGGATCGACTGGCCGCTTGGGCTGACCTCCGGCAAGTACGATGCCGTGATCTCAAATGTCGGTGTCACCGAACTGCGCAAGGAAAAGTTCGATTTCTCGACCTATCGCCAGGGGTTGCATGGTTTCTTCGTCAAATCCGATAGCGGTATCACTTCGATCAAGGAGCCGAAGGATGCCGCGGGTCTCAGGATCATCGTCGGCGCCGGCACCAACCAGGAGCGCATCCTGCTCAAATGGAGCGACGAGAATGTCGCCGCGGGATTGAAACCGTTGGAATTGCAATACTATGACGATGAGGCGACGAGCCTCGTGGCGCTTGCCTCCGGGCGGGCCGACGTCATTGTTCAGCCGCATGCGCAACTCGTCTTCATCGCCGCCCGCGACAACAACATCAAGCGTGTCGGGACCTTGAGCGCTGGTTGGCCGGAGCGTTCTGACGTGGCGATCACCACACGCAAGGGCAGCGGGCTCGCCAACGCTCTGACGATCGCCACCAATGGCCTGATCGAGGACGGCACCTACGGCAAGGTACTGGAACGCTGGCACCTCCAGGAGGAGGCCTTGCCGAAATCCGAGACCAATCCACCCGGCCTTCCGAAATTCTAAGGAGCCTTGGCGTGACGCGAAACAAGATATCGATCAGTCATATAGGCTTCCTGAGTCCGGGCAACTACCCGGCGGACGACCCGTTGGACGGGCTGGAGAAGACCCTGGCGTTGCTGCAGTATGGCGAGGCGCTCGGTTTTGCCAGCGCCTGGGTGCGCCAGCGACACCTGGAGCCCGGCATATCGTCGGCCGCCGCTTTTCTCGCTGCCGCGACGCAAAGGACGAGCCGCATCGAGCTTGGCACGGCGGTTATACCGATCGGCTACGAAAGCCCTTACCGGCTCGCCGAGGATCTCTCGACGGTCGATGTGCTTTCGCGGGGGCGCCTGAACATTGGTCTCAGCGCCGGACGGCCACTGCATGCCGACCTGATCGGCCGCCTCGTCTTCGACGATGGTTGGGAGAGTTTCGACTTTACCTACGGGCGGGTTTTGCGCTTTGTCGAAAATCTGCGCGGCCGGCCGATCGGCGACGAAGACGCCTTCATCAAGACGCCGTTCGGCCCGCAGCGGCCCCGGCTTCAGCCGCATGCAAAAGGATTGACGGATCGCATCTGGTACGGCGGTGGCTCACTGAAGTCCGCCGGCTGGGCGGGGCGCAATGATCTCAACCTCCTGATCGGCAACGTTACGACCGGGGAGGGGACCGACGATTTCTTCGTCGCGCAGCGGCGCCAGCTCGAGACCTATCGCGCGGCCGGCGGCGCGGACAGAAGGGTCGCTTTGGGTCGGGTGATTGTTCCGCTCGACAGCGCGGATGCGAAAACGCGCAGGCGCTATCTGGACTATGCTGACGGGCGTACTGAACGAACGCTGACGCCGCAGGGTGAACGACGAACGCTTTATGCCCGTGACCTCGTCGGCACCTCGGAAGAGATTCTCGAACGGTTGTTTGCAGACCCGATCCTGCCGCGTGTCCACGAACTCAGGCTCGAACTCCCCTACGAGTTCGAAGACGACGACTACCGCCAGATCGTTCATGACTTCGTCACCCGCATCGCTCCGGAACTCGGGTGGTTTCCGGCCGACCAAAGGGCGGCCTAGCAAGAGGAGGGAGAGACACATCTCGTGTGGAATGAATGGCAGACAGGAATACAGGAATGACAAGGACGATCGCCTACTTTTTCTCCATCGGCTCGCCGTGGTCCTATATCGGATTCGACACCTTCGTTGGCCTCGCGACCCGCAATGGCGCAGAGATCAGGCCGTACTTGGCCACCGTCATCGAAGAGAATGGCGGGATTTTCTCCCGAAATCGACCGGATGTCCGCCGCGCCCATGGGACGCGCGACCTTACCCGGTGGGCGCGAGTGCGCGGAAAGCCGTTGCAGCTTGAAGGTCGAGGCGGACTTTCCGACCCGACATCCGCATCGCTGATCGTGATTGCGGCCTTTCTCGACGGGAAGGACTGGGTTGGCGCTCACAAGCGCGCTGCAGCATGCCTTCTGGGCCGAAGCCAGGGATATCGGCAGTCCGGATGTGCGCGAAGCGTTTGCGCGGACCGCGGGTCTTGACGGCGCGGCGCTCGTGCGGCGCGAGGCGGATGACGATGTCAAGGCAAAGTGGGCCGATGATCGCAATCACGCCATTGCAAGCGGCGTATTCGGGTTCCCGACCTATCGCTATGAAGATGAGCTCTACTGGGGACAGGACAACCTGTCCTTCCTCGAGCGCCATCTCGCCGGTGATCGGCCATAGTTTCCAAATCGAGCCTCCTTCCTTCAAAGGCATGCGATCATGAATGACAAAGCAAACGCCGGCGTTAGGCCAGGTCCGCAAACGCAGTTGATCAAGGCCGGATATGACCCGGCCAGCCAGCGCGGCTTCATCAATCCACCTGTCGTCCACGGGTCAACGGTGCTTTTTCCGGACGCACATACGATGGAAACGCACGGGCAGAAATACACCTATGGCACACGCGGCACGCCGACCACGGACGCGCTGTGCGATGCGATCAATGAACTGGAGGGGGCAGCCGGCACGATCCTCGTGCCCTCGGGGCTTGCCGCCGTCACGGTGCCGCTGCTTGCCTATCTCTCTCCCGGCGATCATGCGCTGATCGTCGATTCCGTCTATGGCAATGTCCGTCAGTTCTGCGACGTCATGCTGGCACGCCTGAACATCGAAGTGGATTACTACGACCCCTCGTTGGGGGCGGACATCGAGGCCCTTTTCAAGCCGAACACGTGTCTCGTGCATACTGAGGCACCGGGCTCCAACACGTTCGAGATCCAGGACATTCCCGCAATCGTCGCAGTGGCGCACCGTCGCGGCGCGCTCGTCACGATGGATAACACCTGGGCGACACCGCTCTATTTCAGGCCGCTCGACTTCGGGGTCGATGTTTCCATCCAGGCCTCCACCAAGTATCCGGCTGGCCACGCCGACATCCTGTTCGGAACGGTGTCGGCCAGTGCCGAACACTGGCCGCGCTTGAAGGAGGCAAACGGGTTGATTGGTCTTTGTGCCGCACCCGATGATGCCTACCAGGTGCTTCGAGGCCTGCGGACACTGGGAATCCGACTGCAGCGACACCAGACGAGCGCCTTTGAGATCGCCAACTGGCTTGAAAGTCGCAACGACGTCGCACGCGTGCTGCATCCCGGCCTTCCGAGTTTTCCCGGGCACGAGATCTGGAAGCGTGATTTCAGGGGCGCGAGTGGTGTCTTTTCGTTTGTCCTTCGCACAGAGCATGAAGACAGGTTTAAAGCGAAAGCCCAGGCGTTTTTGGATGCCCTATCGATATTCGGCTTGGGGTATTCCTGGGGCGGGTTCGCTTCCCTCGCGCTTCACGTCAATCTTGACGAGCGCAAGGTGACGCCCGTGCCGACCGACGGGCCGGTCCTGCGCCTTCAAATCGGACTGGAAGATGTCGACGACCTCAAGGCAGATCTGGAGCAGGCACTCACGGCTGCTCGAGCAGCCTAGCTGGAGTGTTTCCATCCGAAATCTGAATCGCCTCCGTTTCGGGGCGTTCAAAGTCGCACAATGCATCGACCTCCACTTGAACCGCTTCCCCGCGAGCCGGCGAGCTCACTATTTGAACAATTGGGTGACTGCGCTGTTTTGCGATGAGTTTGGTAGAATGGTGGGCCCGACAGGGCTCGAACCCGCAAGCAGTCGGTCATGAGCCGACGGCTTTAACCATTGAGCTACAGGCCCCACCAGGACGTTCTAAACACAGAAAAACCGATGGATCAGTCGCGTAGCGGATGCTTTGAAGAAGTGTTTTGAACCTTGACGCACCAGTGCGGTTCATTGATGTCAAAGTGAACCAAGGAAAGTTGGGTCCCATGACAGCGTTTACCGTGCGTATAAAAGACGAAACGGCGAGCAAGCTGGATCAGCTCGCTGAGAAGCTGGATCGGTCCCGCTCTCACATGGCTGCCGAGGCCATCGAAGCCTTCGTTGAGCAGCAGGAATGGCAGCTTGCCGAGATTGAAGCCGGATTGGCCGAGGCCGACCGGGGGGAGTTCGCCAGCGATGAAGATGTGGCGAAAGTCGTCGGGAAGTCCCTCAAATCTGCCCGCCAATCATGAGTGGGAAGCGTACTCGCTGGACGCTTCGGGCGTTGTGGCGGGGCGCGTATATCGAGAAAGACAATCCGGATGCGGCGGCCCGCGTCGTGGCGCGGATTGTCACTGCCGTGGATGCGTTAGCCGAGTACCCTGCCAGTGGGCCTGGTCGTATCAAGAGCACGCGCGAGCTCGTGCTAGCCGACATTCCCTACCGCATAAGTCGGGACGTCGAGATCCTCACCGTCTGCACGCTCACCAGCAATGGCCGCAGGTTCGCTAGTCACGACCAACAAAACGCGTCGGCGCGATGAGCGATGATCCGCTCATCAGCCTGCCCGTTACGGCAAGGTGACCTATTCCCGGCTCCGTCCGAAAAGCACGGCGCTCCTGCTATTCCAATCCCGGGACATATCACGGCTAGGTAAAATTAGACGGGAAGTGCAGGTTTTCGACGGAAAACTGGAAGCGGTCAGTCCAATCCTGGTTTCCAGCTGCGAATGGTTCACATGACGATTGTGCCACGTTTGTTCCCATTGAGCGTTCAGGAACGCATAATATATCATCGGGAGCCGCGTGCGGCGGGACCTATAGCCATCGCGGGTCCCACATCGCTCAAGTGCCTCAGCCGACCGGCTCTGCCGCACAATCCGCAAGTCGTTTAAGGTTCGAGGCGACCAGATTGCATCACCGTGAGGTGGTGCGCTCTCTCGCCCCGAACCTCCCAGTCGTATCAGCCGTTCAGCGCGTCCTTGAGAGCTTTGGCCGGCGCGAAGGTCAATTTCTTCGCAGCAGCAACCTTGATGGCCGCACCGGTTGCCGGATTGCGCGCCTCGCGCTCAGGCGTGTCCTTGACCTTGAATTTGCCAAAGCCCGGTATAGACGTTTCCGCGCCGGATTTTGCGGCGGCGGTCACGGCGGCAAAGACCGCCTCGACAACCGCCTTGCTCTGGACTTTGGTCAAGCCGTGCTCGGTCGCGATCTTATCTGCAATCTCATTGGTTGTTGTCATTCTTTTCCCCTCATGATGACGGGGAAGTCTCGCCCGACGAAATCCCTTTTGTCATCTGGCGTCCCAGCGAGGAGGAGCGAAATGCCGAGGATTTCCACAACGCAATCGCCGCTTTTCGGTGAAGTTGGCTCCCGAGCCTGTGAGTGCCCGTTCGATCGACGGCGAGATATTCAGATGTGTCTGGTCATCTCATGCAGCAAGGGATCGCCCGCCAACCAGAATGACGCGCGTTGAGCAGAGTCGAATTCCCATCCAGGACGAGCCACAACTCGTTGCCCAACGACTGAACCGTGAGGGGTTTGCGTTTCTCCAGACTGCCTTTCACTGCCGCCACCATGTGGCGGTTGGCATTGACGATGCCTCTTTCGCGCGCGCGCGCGTTTACCAACTGCCGGAGCGGAATAAGGAGATGTGGTTCGCTCAGATCGAAGTAAAGCGAAGGGTCATCCGGGAGCCGCGCGAGCGTTGCAGCGATTTCCTGATTGAACTCGATCTCCACAACAGCGCCGTCGGGCCGGAGAGTGGGATACTTTAGCGAAGTTTCCTCAGCTTTCATGCAGTGCCTCTCGGAGTATCCTGATGCCTGGCTCTAGCGACGAGAACTCTCGTGTCGGAAAGATAGGCCGGTAGGCGGGGCGAGTATCGCAGCACATGGCTCACTGGGCGCGGGGAGGATTGCAGTCCAACAGAAACTGCGCATATACGATAAGCGCATAGCTAAGCGGATAGAAGGTCTGTTTCCTCGATTCCGGTACGCTGCCGCAGAAAAACTCGGCCACGAGCGTTGCAGCGTGAACTGCCGCATTCGCGGCTGGCGCCTGTTCCGCCTTCGGTTCCCGTATTGACCGGCAACGGTGTCATGCGCCAACTGATAGATGATGTCGCGATGTGTAGTTGTTGACTCTGCGATCCGCCCAATGGAAAAAGATGATCGGTTCGAGAGGGAAACAATCATGGCAGACGAGAGCAATACCGAAATCGTGGAGACCGCGCCGCCGGCCGAAGTCGCGCCGCCTAAGAAGCGTCGGGGGCCACGACCCAAGAACGTCGTTGCGGAGACGACTGCAGACGTACCGGGGGCAGCTGCTGCCCAGCCGGTGAGGGGGCAGCTCCAGTCCTCGACGACATTGCAGATCTTCTCCAGCTCGAAGAAGAGAACGCGCGGCTGCGCAAGGCGCTGGCCGAAAAACTGCGGGCCGAGAACGCCGACCTGCGCAAGCGGTTGGGCCTTGCCTGATCAATTGATAAAGGGCCGATCGGATAACTTGATTGGCCCTTGTCATCGCATTCTGGCTGGAGTTCCTTTGAGGGTTGCGGCCAAGGATGCCGGTGCCATTGATCAGTTTGGCGGCGCACTATGAAATCACCGTGGAAATATCTGGCCCAGCTGGCGTCCCTGGGAAGAACGGTCAAGACGTCGGAGAACGCTCCTGAAATCGAGACCGAGGACCCGGCAGGCGAAGTTGATGACTTGGTCGTTGAAGCCTCGAACGAGGAGCCAAGCAGTCTCGACGCTCGGAACATCGACACCGAAATTGCTGCGGTTGACCAAAATGACGGGACGCTCGCTGCAATCGTCGACCGGTCACCTGCCGACGCTCAGGGGATGCTTCCGGAACCCGCCGGGCCACCACAGCCACCGCCGACCAAAAGGCGAAGGCGCAGCCGGAAAACAAGCGCTGGCGATGTTGCAGTGGCCGAAGTCGTCGAGTATGGAGATCGCAGTTCCGGTGCCCCACAGCCGCCGATGACCTTCGTCGATGAGATGACCGCACTGGACGAGGACGTCAGGCAACTAAGACGCCGGCTTGCAGAAAARTTGCGGTTGCAGAATACGCAGCTCAAAAAAATGCTTGGGCGGYATGACACGCCCTGAACTGATATCGCACCCYTAAACGTTGGAGCCGCATGAAACCGCAGCAGCGAAAGTTTATCGTCGAAGTCAAATCGGCTCGCCGGCGGTCGACTACCAGCCAGTCTTCAATTTGGGGAGACACGGACCTCAAGGCCCTCGTGCGCGCGGCTGAGACAGAAGCACCGCATCTGTTCGAACCGGCTCAGCGTATGGAGCTGCCTTCTCCAGAGACCACTGCAGAAATTTTGCCAAACGAGGGCGCCGCGATCGAGGCTGCTGCGCCAATCGCAGATCTGGTGGACCCGACAGAAGGCGGCGCTGGTAGCGAGGATACTTCCGGTCCTTCTCTGATCCCGCCCTTGGAAGTGGATCGCCCGAAGGCTATCCCGCAAAAAACGAAGCTGAAGCGCCAGGGCTCGGCGCGCCGTGGTCGTCCTATTGGCAGTCGGACGGATATCGCTACTCCCCAAGCAATTGACGACCTTGCCGCACTCGAAAAAGAGAACCGCCGTCTGAAAGCGCTGCTCGCGCAACGGCTTCGGCAGGAAAACCTGCTGCTTCAAGAAATGCTTGAACGCTTCAAGACAAACTGAACGGTGGATGCTGACCTTTGCTTCGAAGACCAGTGAGTTCTTCGTAAGGCTTGACGATCCGGGATCAACGCAGGGGTTGGGCTTCGAAGCACACCCGGAAAACCCAGATGAACGCCAGCTCTTCCTGATGTAACCCCATAAATCCCAGACCTCGACAGCCATTGGACCTTCTAGGTGCAGGGCGGCGCGTGTCCTCCATAAATCTGCTGGGCGCAACATCAATATGACCGCGCCGGCCACAACGGGCATTGGCCGCGAACGTTTCTGAGCTGTGGCAAGAGCGACTACTCGAGATGCGGGCGCATGCCGAGAGGGCGGGCACGGTAGCTGATTTGAAGCTCGCCGAAGCTGTAGCGGCCAGTGCAGTTGATTGGTTCGGTTTGGTGCTTATCATCGAGCCCCGAGCGGAGCATCTTACCGCCTTACCAATCTTTCCGATGGATATTGTTGGCGTAGCACGTCGAATTGGCATCGACGCGCGCCATCCGGCTGCTTCCCCCTGCAACGTCGCTTTCGAAGAGGTGTGGCCCGCTCGCCGGCGAAAGGCTATTTCGGTCCCTCGATCGCACCACCCTGATGGGGAACGGCTGGTGGGTGCGATTCGTACACGCGACTGAATTCGTTCAGGAGCTCTGACTCGAATCCACGATCAACTCTTCACTGGATCGGGGGGCTGTGTTCGTACGCCTGTCTATAAATTGCGGGTGGCTGCCGGCCGTTGGTAGTGTCGCCCTCTTATCCGGCGCGCCATAATGCATGTTTTGGCTAGCGTTTGCCTAGCCTCGCTCGCCCCGTGGCCCTAATTGAAAGAGAAGTCAGACGAAAGACCGACAAGTCCAGCGCCAATGGCAGCTTCGAGCGTCTCGCTGTATTCTTTTCCAGCGAGCCCATGTTTTTTGGAATGATTCTCGGCCGCGCCGCGTGAGACGGATGGCGACACCCCATATCGAACACTGTGGAAGGCACCCAGAAGAATAAGAAATTTTTCGTCCAAGCTCTTCATTGTCTACCTTCAATCTATCCTGTGACGGAGGCGGCAATGACCACTAGATATGGCATTGGTCATCCGCGCGCTTAAACGGCGATATTCGTTGCCATAGTGGAAATCCATGACAGGGCGCCGGAGCGCATCACTCCGAACGGCGGCCTCTGTTTGAAAAGAAAGAGCCAGACGGGACCGATGTGGCTAATGAGCCGTCCTCTTCGCGTGAGAATTCTGCACTCGGCGCCGGCGGGCGTTGTGATGTCGCCGACACCGCGCTCGTCGAGATTGCCTGCCGCGGCGTGGTGTTCGACGTGGGCGCGGCGCCAGTCGTCATAGGGTGTCAATGTCAGCACGCCGATCGCCCGGCCCTTCCAGTCATTCAAGCTGCGCCGGCTGAAGAAGAAACTGTGACCGCAGTCATGTCGAAGCATGAACAAGCGCAAGAGAAATCCCGCCGCAGGGGCGACAAGGACCATGCTCAGCCAGTGGCCGAAGTGCATGGCGGCTCACGTCCCTGCCCATTGCAGAGCAAATGGCACTCGGCAGTCGGAAAGCTGGTTGGCTCTGGTTTTCTTCAAGGCGGTGCGCCACCGCCTCCGCTCCCATTGAGCTATTTCTGCTTCTTGCCGAGGCTGAGCCCGCTGTTGGCGAACTTGACCTGAGTGCCTTGCACGACGGCGGTCGGTGCCACGGTCTTGTCTTTTTTCGGCTTTCGAACTTCGCGATTGCTTCTTACTTGGCCTTTGGCCATCGGATACTCCTGGGTTTTCGGTTGATTGTGGGTTGCAGCACTTCAATGCTGCGGCATAACCCTGCTTTCAGGCCCACTCAGCAAGGACGAAACGTTGCGCCACGAAGGCAGGAAGGCCTCGGGTCCCGTGCTGTCGATCTGAGACGCCTGATGCGGAGCGCGACCGCAGGTTCACCCATACTAATTCGCTGAGTCCGGCCGTGTTCGCGGTATACAGCCCCGCTGACCCTGACGAGATTACGTGCGGTAGTGTCGAGGTGAAGGTCGGAAGACACGCAGTCCTCCTTTCGTTGGGGCCAGGACATTCGCGCCCCGAAGCAGCAGCGCCCTGAAAATGGCTGCTGAAGCTTCAGAGCATGTGCTATTTGACCGCCATACGCAATGGCCGTCGAACAACCGCGCCCAGATAAATGTGGCTATGACGTCTCGCCAAAAAACTCGAGATAGGTCACGCTGAAGGACGCAATGTCCTGCGCATCAAATAGGAAGCAGGATGCGTCTCCTACTCGGCTGGCCCGGTGCCGTTTGCAGCCAATGTCTGCACGCGTGATCGTTTTCGCCGCGTCCAACCTCAAAGCAATCCAGGATGCAGTCTGGGTGCTGGCTTGACGGATCACTTCGATCACATCAACGGGGTATGCTATCTGTTTGGTCGGCCTGGGCCGCTTTCGGTGACGTGCTATAGCCCGTAAGGGCCGTCGGGGCGGGTCTGAAGGCCCAGACCATCAGGATGCTCATGGAGACGATGAGAAGCGAGAAAACGAGACGACTGGACATGGCGCATCCCTCCTTGATGGAGCGCTGTGAATGCAGGATCGCATTCGTTGCCATTGTCAGTACGGCATTTCTGGCAATGAGACGCGCAAGTTCCATTTAAGGCCTCGCGGTCCGTGCGGTTTGGGAGAGATCGGATTGTCCGGTCGCCGCATGGCAACAGGACAACCGTGCCACAATTTATCGGTACGTGGTCGCAAGGGGGCAGGCGAGGGAGTTTCTGTGTCAAATTACCAACTGCACTATGTGGGCAAAGGGCGTCATTGCCCATTTGCCGCTATTATCCTTTGCGGTCTTGTAGATGATGAAGTCGCGTCCCACCGTAAACGTTCCGTGCATGGTGATCTCATTGCCAGTCGAGAGAATTGCCCGAAGTTCGTTTGTGTGGCGTTGCTCAATTTGGCCACTGATCAAGTMGGCCAGGACCTGGTCAAAAGTTGCTGGTTGTGTATCTGTCATGGTAGCCCCCGAGTTGTTGCGGCAGGAAGATTTTTGATGGCGCCACAAATGGAGACGGTAGGCAGAAGCTGGTGCTATTGCAAATCGGAGCCTCTGGGCACCTGAGTTTGCTCAGGAGCCAGCTGTTAATGTCGTTCGAGACCGGCCGGATGTCAGGGGGGCGTGAGGGGTTCCGGCTCCGGGCCTCGAAAGGTCTGCCTCATCTTGACCTTGAATTGACCTCAATTGACGCGCACCCTTGTTAAATCGATTTAAGCCTTCTTGGCTTCTCGCGGCGTCACAAACCCGACCCGCCATTTCCTCCTTAGATCGTCGCATGTAGCGCTGCCGCATGCAGCGGTATCGGCTCATCACTACCATCAGAAACGAGATCGCGTGCCGGCGACAAGCTTCCGGTATCGAGAGGAGATGTCATGTTCGACCGAACGGTTCACCGGACAATCCATTTCGACCGGCCGTTCAGATTGCCGGGCGTTGATGAGACGATAGTCGCCGGCGATTATGAAATGGATGACGACGAGGTGCCGATTGAAGGGCTTTCCTGGCTCGCCTATCGCCGTGTTGCCACCTTCATCAAGCTGCCCGCGACAGTCGAGAATCACTACCGCATGCGGATGATTCAAATCGAACCCGACGAGCTGGCGCGTTTGATCGCGCTTGGTGGCGCCGAGATATCAAATACGCCAGGAAAATGAGGACAAGAACCATGTCACAGCATCGCTATCCCGTGGGACTGTCCGTTCGCCTCAGGGACCGTAGTCATCTCTCACCGAGAACCGCAGAAACCTATCGCATCACGGCAATGATGCCGCTACGCGACAACGCCCCCCAATATCGAATTCGCAACGATGAACTCGGACAGGACCGCGTCAGCGCTGAAAACAATCTTGAACCGATCGACTGGGGAATGACCCGCAGCCACTGAGGAATGCCATGAGCTACGTCGAAACATTGAAGCGACTGTTCCAAGTCAAATCTGAAATCCGTCAACGCAATCTTCGGCGGACAACCGCAAAGCCGGCCATTCAGCAGGCCCGCGACAGCCAGCAGGAGCCCGATGACAGTTCCGGCACATTGAAACGCAGCCGGGACACGCAGGAGCGGCACCGGCTTCTGTAATGCAAGTGACCCGCGTCATGACAGGGAGATAGGCGCCAATGAAACCGCCCGATCGAAAACATGAGATTGTCATCGCGCGCTGGCAGCTACACGGTGGGGCACCCGACAACATGGGCGAACTCTATCAATACGGCAGGCGTGTGGAATGTGACGGGTCCTGGACGATCTACCACGTATTCACGGGAGTGCCGGTGCATATCGACTCCTGGACAATGATTGGCCTCGACCAACAACTAGCCTCCGATGTGCTTCAGATGCTTAACGAGCCACACCGGATCCAAAGGGAGGCGAGATAAGTGCCCGTGTTTAACGCGAATGGGAATGTCTTGATGAGCGTCGCGGAAATCGACCTGCTGAGGCGTGTGTTCGAAGCGACTTGCGCGGAGCATCAGATACCGAGGGAGGGAAACTGCGCGGAACATCTCGCCCGGTTTCTTATGTTCGAATTCAACATGTCTGCTTCAACCGAAAGCTCTCTCCTTGCAGCCGTCCATGCCGTCTATCTCGCGAAGGGTCCGAGCGACGAGGAGGGGTACGCAAAGAGAGGGTGAGGCCCCCGCAAGCGGCGTCAGGTCCACGACCTGTTTGACGTGCACCTATGCAAGTGTGATGGACAAGGGTGAAAATCGGCGGATAGCCGCAGAACCCCGGCGAGTCGTGGTATGTCCTGACACAAGCCCGCGGAGCGAGGTTGAGGACGTGCCCGATATTTGGCGGATCGGCAAGGGCGCGGGCTTTTTACGTTGACGCCACCGAAGAGTCATTTTCCAAGAACTATCGGATCTATTCCTATCTCATTGACGAATTGCCAGCCCTCGTCGAGGAGTCCTTCCCGGCAGACACGAGCCGACAGGCGATCATGGGGCATTCGATGGGCCTTAATAAACAAAGCAGCAATTCTGTTAATTAGCGTGCTCGCTTAATAAACAATGGGCATGGAAGCTGGTTCGAATCCTCGTCAAGGCGGCCGAGCAACAAAATCGACCTTGCGAAGCGCCTGTAGAAAAAGAATCGATCGTCTGGACTTGGCGTATGGGATCAAACGGAACGCCCGATAGCTACGCGTCTCATCATTCTTCTCAGTTGCCTGAGACAGGCCTCATCGCGGACCCGCCGAGGGTCGGTGAGCCGATCGAGATTCGCTCCCCCAAAGGGTGTGGGGGGAGCGGTTAGGGTCGCCGGGATGAAAAAGCAGGAAGACCTCCGCCCAGAATACCGCATGGTTGGCGGCATGCCAGCGACGGTGCGCGATCTCAGTGGTCGCAACACGATCAAACCTCTGGTCGAGTACGTCGGCGGCGTCGTTCATGTCGATGTCACCGCCTGCCGCCTGGCCTTATTGAGTCCCGAAGCGCCAGAGGCGACGTTGGAATGAACAATCGTCACAGACTTGTTGAGGACACATTGTGTATATAGCTACACCGTCATCGATCTTTGCTTGTTGAGCTTTGTTTTCTCGCCTTTCGCGTCCAAGCCGACCTTTCCTTTCAAAATCGATCTATCAGGCTCGGCTGTCATCTCGTTGGCCGGGTGACTCAATCATGATTTTGAAAAGGAACTGTCATGAACACTGGAACTGTAAAGTTTTTCAATAGCATCAAGGGCTTCGGCTTCATCGCGCTCGATAACGGCGAATCGGACGTATTCGTTCACGCGTCTGCAGTTGAGCGGGCCGGCTTGGGTTCGCTTGTCGAAGGGCAAAAGGTTAGCTTTGACATCGTTAAGGACGCTCGTTCCGGCAAGAACGCAGCCGACAACCTCGTAGCTGCCTAAAAACACGCTTCTGGCCATGTCCACGGATGTACTTGCTGTGGCCATTGAAGCGGTATTTAGAAGGTCGGGTCCGCCCGGCCTTTTTTTTGGCAACGATCGAATACGGATCGGCCTCTAAATCTTATGGGTGCCCCAATACCGGGGCAGCTATGGCGGACGTTCCGCCGTAGGAACGAATGCGGTTGCTATTCGAACGGCAAAGGCGCAGTGTCCAGCCTTCAGTAGCAGATGAAACGGGCGCTACTGCTTGAGGGCTCGATACCCTGGCCCCAAGCAAGGGAACGCCATGTCTTTCCCCGCACGCCAAATATCGCCTTCCGAACGAGCAAAGATGCAGTGGGTCCTGGATGATGCTGGTTACGGCGCCGACCTTCTTGTCCAAGATCCGGGGCTCTTTGAGACTGCTTCGTTGCTGGTAACTGTGCTGATGCTCGAGGGAGTTCAGTCCCGCTCGGGGCTAGCAGTGCGGCTCGAATGTCGGTTCGGGCGAGCCGGGAAGCACAGGCAACCACTGGGTTCTCGGTTAGGGCGCTACGCAATTCAAGGGCTGCCTGTCGAGCTGCAACACCTCACCAAGTGAGCGACGCGTACATGGTACGGAAGTGCCGTTCCCGCGAAGGAGCAGCCGCAATGGCTTCCCGTTCCCGTAATAATTTGAAGGCTCATTTGGAGAGATTAATTGATGCGCCAGCTATCCTGTCTTGCAGTGGCTCTCCAAATGACCCTGCTTCTATCTGCGACGTTGTTCGCCATCCCCGGCGCTTATGGCCAAGGGACGCTTACGTTGCCCGCGAATGCCGAAGCAAATCGCTATGGCTCAGGGTGGGAGTGTATTCGTGGCTTTAGAAGAGAAGCCGATTCCTGTGTTGCGGTGACGGCGCCCGACCATGGTTTCCTGACAAACGAGTCCTATGGCAAGGGCTGGGAATGCCACTACGGCTTTGCCGAAAGCGGCGACCAGTGCCTTGCAGTTGAGGTGCCTGCCAACGCCTATCTTGATCCGTATTCTGGCGACCGTTGGCGATGCATGCGTGGATATCGCGGCAACGGCACTGGATGCGACCTTATCGAGGTGCCGGACAATGCGTTCCTGACCGACTCAAGCTATAGCGAGGGTTGGGAGTGTGAGCGTGGTTACCAGGTTGTCGGTGGCAAGTGCGTCGCATTGGACGTTCCTGAGCATGCCTATCTGACAACCAGCGGTAATGAATGGCTATGCGACCGCGGCTTTGAAGTGAAGGACCAAGCGTGTGTTGCCGTAAAGGTTCCCAAAAACGCAAGCTTCGCGGACACTGCCTACGGGCAGAAATGGAAATGTGACCGCGGCTTTGTAGCAAAGGGACTCGCATGCTCAGAAATCAAGCTTCCTGAAAACGCACATCTCGATCATACCGGTAACGGCTGGGAGTGCAACCGGCCGTATCGGGTCAGCAACGAGGCGTGCCGTATGGAGTGATGACATCTGGCAATTTGCGGGCTTGCCTCCGGTATCTCTAGGCCCCATGCCTCTGGTATGGCAGAATTGCTTCGCGACTAGACGAGCCAGAGATCAATTTGCACGCCGAAGCAAAGGAATTGGCTTCGCCCGATTGTTCCGATTGATTGCAGTAGCAGCGACAGGAGATGGCCGGCGTCCTGCCGCCTTTCAGTCAAAGCGGCAGTTGTTTAATTGACGAAACGAGGGATGCTATTCGTCGGCAACATCACGCCCTTGGCTTCGATCGCTATTTGTTGGCGTATTCGGCTTTGAACAGTTCAACCGACATCGCATGCTCGCTCAACTCGTCGCGAGTACTCATATTCAAAGAGGTCTGAGACCGTTATGAACATATTATCTTTCACGAAACGCATCATCCGCGGTCCGCGCGACCGGACGCCGGTTCACCGCTTCCACGTTGGCCAGCTTGTTCGCGCCAAGGGGGCGCCGGTGAAAGACTCGATTGCCGGAGAAACCTATCGCATCACCGCGACGTTGCCGATCCGCGACAATGCGCTCCAGTACCGCATACGTAGCAGCGGCGAATGCCATGAACGGGTGACCGATGAAGGCAATATCGAGCTGGTCAATGTCGGCAATGATGGAATGGCGCTTGCCGGACGATCGCTCAACAGCCGGAGCATCCTGTAGCTCCAACCAACCGCAAACAGATCTCACTCGTTCCTTCTCCAGTGCGTCGCAGGGCACGCTCTGGCTAGCGTTTGCCTAACCTCGCTCGTCCAGCGGCCCTAATTGAAAGGGATGAGTCAGACGAAAGACCAATGAGCCCGGCACCGATGGCCGCTTCAAGGGTCTGGCTGTAATCGGCTCCCGCCAGCCCATGTTTTTTGGAATGATTTTCAGCAGCCCCCCGTGTGACGGATGGCGACATCCCATATCGAACACTGTGGAAGGCACTCAGAATAATATGAAGTTTTTCGTCCAAGCTCTTCATTGTCTACCTTCAATCTGTCTGGTGATGGAGAGGGGAATGACCACTGGAGGCGGGCACCCACCCACCGACGGTCACCCGCGTGTTGCGGTTTCTTGGCTGCGCAGAATCGTTACCCGCGCCAAAGCGTCTTCCTAGTTGATGGTCTGACATAATCGTCGTGGGCCGTTGCTACGGACGCATCAGGCAGCCTTATGATTTTGGGGCGACATCTCGCTCCACTTCGAAACCAGCTTTCGGCGTTCGACGAGCAGCGGGACCGCCGTGGAATTACCGGCAGACGCGTCGGCGCCTCCCTGTCAGGTTGGTAGAAGCCCTTAATGGGAGCATTTAACTGTACTGGTGATCATGACGAGCCCTTCCGCAGCAATACTGAAGCCCGCCGTGCGAAACAGGGCCTCGATGGCGATTTTGAAAGGAAGGTTCGTTCACAGCGCGATGCCAATCGCGCAATAACCAAAGCTAGCGAGCAAATTCGATAGATCGTTCTACCGGCATCTACACCTAGGCGTCAATCGGCAGTTTGAATGCGTTCTCTGCAACATGTTTGTGGAGGCGGGAAGACTTGCCCGTTGCGCCGGCCAGAGCCCGACCAAGACGGCTTTCATGCCTGTCGCGATACAGAATACTCTGGCCAGAACGACCGGGTAGGGTGCAATAAAAGTAAAATAAACACATGAAAAGCCCGATTTTTCAGGCTTTTAAAGAGCATTTCATCGGCATAGGAATTTAAAGAATTAATATTTTTATTGAATTTAAAAAAGTATCGTCTATATATCAGTTCATCGAATATTGCTTGTGAACTTTGACATGGCGCTTTTGCGCGGCCAGATCTCCTTTCAAATATCGATCATAGCCAGAGAAATATTTCTGGCAAACTCCGCGATTGAAAGGAAACCATCATGGCTTCAGGCACAGTAAAGTGGTTCAACAGCACCAAGGGCTTCGGGTTCATTCAACCGGATGACGGCAGCACAGACGTGTTCGTCCATATCTCGGCGCTTGAACGCGCCGGCCTGCGCTCGCTCGCCGACGGTCAGAAGGTGACCTTCGACATCGTCAGCGACCGCAAGTCGGGAAAGAATTCGGCCGACAATCTCAGGGCCGAATAGTTTGTCATTCGCCTTCTCTGACCACGGATGTACTGGCAGGGAGGCGCTTGGATGACGGGAAGAGGTCGGGGGAATAACCCGACCTTTTTGCGTCTTAGGACCCCTCGGTTTCAGGAGATTGTTATGCGCTTTGTGGCCTACGAGATTGGCAACAAGGTCACGTTGAGGGTGAGTGGGACGCAGTCGGTCTTAAAAAGCCGCGTCGGCCAGATTGTCGGCCTGTTGCCGGGAGATCGTGGCGAGGCCCGCTATCGCGTCAGGGTGGAAGGCGAGATGTTCGAACGATGTGTACTGGCGACTGACATAGAACACGCCGAGACCGCGACTGACGACGTCCCTGAAGCGACCGACACCGGGCCTTGGCTCAAGCCATTGAGCGCCAGGCGTGGCAGATAAGCACGCGGGCCATGGCCTTCCGCGACCAAAACAGGAGAACGTCTTTTGCAAGTCCTCGTCAGAGACAACAATATCGATCAAGCTTTGCGGATTCTGAAGAAGAAGATGCAGCGCGAAGGCCTGTTCCGTGAATTCAAGGCGCGCAGCAGCTACGAGAAACCCTCGCAAAAGCGTGTGCGCGAAAAGGCAGAAGCGGTGAGGCGCCAACGCAAGCTTCAGCGCAAGAAACTCCAGCGCGAGGGCCTGCTGCCGGCGCCCAAGAAAGCGGCGAGACCGCGCTGAGCTTTCCGTGTCGCGTTCGTCCGCATCAGGAGATAGGTCATGAAGCCAGACCCCAACGCCGCATTTAAGCCGGCCAAAACCTCTGCCAGCGAGAAAGCGGCGGCCACCGATCATACGGCGAGAGCAATCGTTGCCGCCGAAAAGATCGCCCGCGAAAAGAAGACCGAGAAGCTCAAGGCGCGGCGCCTTGAACATGCTGCTTGCGAAGCGGTTGTAGGGGTGCCCGAACTCAAGCCGGGTCGTAAACCGCGGCGCCGGTGAATGCGCCTGGTACGAAACGCGAAGCCTCCATGCACGCAGCGACCAGGCTTGGGGCTGCGGACCGTGCATCCGATACGATTTTTCCCGGCAACAGGAAGTGGCTTCATGTCATCCGCGCGCCAGCATTCATTGGCTCCTTCCGATCTGGCAATGCTAGATAGCGTATTGCGACGCGCCGGGTTTCACCAGCGCGTTGAGATCGATGATCACGAGAGCCTTCGCCTTGCCGCGCTCTTTCTGGTCGGACGGTTTCAGGCCGGCGTAATCGCGGCAGACACTTTGCTTGCCGAACTGCAAAGCCGGAATGGGCTGCGAACCCCGCGGCAGATTGAAACCGCAAATCTCGAACAGTGGGAGAACGACGGCGGGGCGCCACAAAGAGCCAGCGCAATCACCCGCTATACCGGTGCTCGACGCGTGTCTTGGCCCTCCCGGCGCAGCTTCTGAGCCGACATCGGTCTCCTGCAATTGCATCAGCAGTAAGGCAACGCTGATCGCGCAATGGCCGCCTCCGAGCGCTGATCATGCTCGTCATCGTTGGCGGGTCGTGGTTCGTGATGGAGCGCACGACCTTCGGTCGCTACCTCTATGCCGTCGGCGGCAATGCCCGTGCCGCCGAACTATCGGGCATCAAGGTTCGCTCCTACCGGGTCTATGGCTCCAGACAGCGTTGATCTCTTCGCCATAGCGTGTGGCGAAGTCCTGCACGGGGTTCAACGTTTGCGCGGTATCGACGCCGGGGAAACCGCTGATGAAGTCCGCCAACCTCCGAAATGGACGGGCGGCATCTGATCCTCGACGAGCCCACGGCAACGCTGCCTGCCAAGGAAAAGCAGAGCCTCTGGACGCTGATCCGGCAACTGTCCGATGCCGGCATGGCGGTCGTCCTCATCAGTCACTTCCTGCAGGAGGTGATCGATCTCTGCGACGAGATCACCGTACTGCAGGACGGCCGCAAGGTGAGCCACCTTTCCAACGCTGGCCACGAGGTCACCGAGCGTCAGCTGATCGACCTTCGGTGTGCCGATCCCTCTGTCGATCGTCGGCGCGCTCGTCGCCGGCCTTGCCGTCGGCCTCATCAATTCGGGGCTCGTCGTCGGCGTCGGTGTTCCCTCGCTGATCGCGACGCTCGCGGCCGGCTCCATTTTGTGGGGCATCAGCTTCATGATCTCAGGCGGCCGGGCGATCTACGGTGGCGTTCCCGTCGACTATCTCACGGTTGCAACATGTCGATTGTTCTTGAGAACATCACCAAGCAATGGCCGGGCACGCTCGCGCTTCGTATGACGCAAGGCGGACGCCTTGCCATAGGATGTTCCCGTTCTGTACGTCCAAAATCGCATAATGTATCGTAGGGAAGCGGCTGGCCTCGACGTCTCACCATTCGCGCTGATACTGGATTTTGTCATGCAGGCGAATTACATTGACTTGTGAAGGAGATTCGTCATGGCTGCAAATGCACTGGTCCAGACGCGGATTGATGCTGACATCAAGGACCGCGCCACGGCTGTCCTGCAAAACATGGGGCTGACTGTATCGGACGCCGTTCGTATCCTTCTGACGCGAACGGCGAACGAGGGCGCATTACCGCTCGAGATGGTCGGTAGCAGTGATGCCCACGATGCCTGGTTCCGCGCCAAAGTGTTGGAGGCTCTCAAGGATACGCGACCTGATTATGAGGATGCGGATGCTGAGGCTCGTTTTCGCGAGCGCCGGGCGGCCGCGCTGCGTAAGGCCGGGGCTGGCGACCGATGAGGCTTGTCTGGGCGCAATATGCGCTTGACGATCGAGACGCTATCTTCAGCTACATTGAAAGTGAAAACCCGAAAGCGGCGGTGCACGTCGACGAGGAGATTGCGCATGCAGTTCGACGTCTCCTCGACTTTCCCGAAAGCGGCCGCCCTGGTCGAATTGAGGGAACGCGGGAGTTGGTGATTCCGCGCACTCCCTACATCGCCGCGTACACGGTGGCAGTCGACCGCGTTCGCATTTTGCGTATTCTGCACGGTGCCCAGGTATGGCCCTTTGAATTCGGCGATGAGTGAATCCTAGGCCAATTCTTTTGGCTATCGCCGGTTCAATTCCTTTCAAGGCGATAGCTCTATACCACCTGCACAGGCATCTTGTGACACGAGTTAGGGTGACGTAACGGTTCAGAGAAAAAGGGGCGACAGCAGGCGCCCCTGACGTCACTTCACCTTCACCAGATCGTCCGGCTTCCAGGTCTGGTCGTAGAACTCGACCCCGGTTCCATAGAGACGCACCGTCGCGATGAAGTTGCGATCGGGCGCCGTCTGGATCCAGTTGCTGTCGTCGGCCTCGCGGGGAAGCCCCGCCACTCGCAGGTGAGGGCTCTAGCGGCCTGTTACTTGGCGGGTTGTACGCGACAAAGTCCAGCGCGTAGTCACTGGCGGCAGAGCCGACCGACCCGGGCGGGAGCTACGCGCCACTCCCGCCATCCTAGCAATTGTGGCACCCAAGCCGGATTTGACTCCAGAGAGCCGATGTTTGAGGTCATCCCTTGATGCGGGTGAGCTCATCCAATGCGTCGTGAGGGTCGAAGCCTAAGAGGTCGGCGAACGCCAGGAACTCGACGACGTCCACCCGACGTTGACCGCTTTCAAGGCGCGCCACGAAGGACTGATACTCCCCCAACTTTGCCGCAAGTTCTGTTTGCGTGAGTCCTGCGGCCTCACGCTTTTCAACAAGCAGCGCGATCAGCGCTCTATGCCGTGCCGTACCGAGAGTCTTGGCCACGATTTGCCCACCTGCCTTGAGATGGGGGTGGCCAGCGGCAGCGGATCGCCATCGCGCGGTCCCTTATGCTTGATCCGAAGGTGATCGTGGCCGACGAGGCCGTGTCGGCGCTCGACGTATCGATCAAGGCACAGGTCTGCAACCTGCTCCTCGACCTCCAGCAAAGCTTCAATCTTGCCTATCTGTTCATCAGCCATGACATGGCCGTTGTCGAGCGGGTTAGCCATCGGGTCGCCGTGATGTATCTCGGCGAAGTCGTCGAAATCGGCCCACGCCAGGCGGTATTCGAAAACCCGCAGCATTCCTACACCCGCAAACTGATGGCGGCTGTCCCCGTGCCGGATCCGGCTCGGCGCAACTTCAAGCGATCGATTACGACCGACGAGATCAGAAGTCCGGTGCAGTCTGTCGGCTACGTGCCGCCCAAGCGCCAATACCGGGAGGTTTCGCTGGGACACTTGGTCCAGGTTTGAAATCGGAGATATGTTCCAAAAACACAATCAAGGCTCTGCGCAGTTTGGTAAGTCTCGCACTGACCGGAACAAGACCCACAAACGCTCGATTGGATCATCGGATACACCTGCCGACGCTCGTGATGCCGCCGCCCGCATGGTCTCGCTCGCCGTCAACATCGCAGTGATGGGCTTCTGGCCTCACGACCGGGGCCGTTAAAGGCTAGGATGGTGGTCAGTCGTCGCGGTTAATATCTGTTGCGATTTCGAGGGAGGGGTTTTCTCCGGTCGCAAAACCATTTTGGGATTGCAAGCCTTCTTGTGCCGCGAGTCCCAACCGTCGGTGGGTTGTCGTTATTCAGCATGCCCTCGGACGGGCTCAAGCTCTCCCATGCAAGTTTTCATCAGAATTCGATAGTTTTGTTCTGTAGATTCCTTTCCCGAGTTTGGCTTACCGTCCCGTCACAGTGACTTTGCATTTTCTTGGTTGGAGTCGAGCCCTTCGCGCGCATCTTGCGTATGCGCCGGAGCCGACCTCGCTTGCTCCATTTTTTTAAGGGGGCTCGTCGCATGAAGTATGCCGAACGCACGGGGACAGTCTTGCAAGCATTTCGGCGTCGGTCGCGCGCCGCTTCGTCCCTGGTCCCGCAACAATCGCCATTCCTTCAAACTTCCCTTCCTCGAGTTTCTCTCGCGGATGCCGGCGTCCAGCGTGGATTAACCACCCGCGCGCCCAGCAATAATGGTTACCCGGTCAACGGTCATGGCGTTCACGTGCCGCACATTTTGATCGTGTTGGCGCTTGGCATGGGTGGAGCGGGCATTGCAGGCGACGCCTATGCAGGCTGCAGTGGCGATCCCAACCAGACAATTGGCCAGGGTAACTACGGATACACCTGGTCGGCCTGTTGGGGCGACAGCGGTGTCGATCACGACGATGAAAAGGACGGAGACGCCGGAGCAAACATAACGATCAACACGAGCGCGTCGTATACCGCCGGCGCAAGTCTCCCCTACGTCATGCCGTCGGGCTCAGCCGGCGGTGCCATCATGACATACACGATGGGTGGCGCCGGTGTCGACGAGGGAAGCGCTGGTGCCGGCGGGACCGTGACGATCACCAACTACGGCCCCATAACCCTGTCTCAATCCGCAGATCCGGGGTCCATCGGCAGTTTGATTTCGGCAACGAGTTTCGGCGGTTCGGGAGACGGAGACAATGACAATTACAAATCGAACGGTGGCGCTGGTGGCGCCGGAGGCGCGATAACGATCACCAACTATGGAATGCTGGCCGTGGAATCGCTCAAGTCGACCACGGCTAGAGGTATGGCTGGGATCTTCGCCGTGAGCAAGGGAGGCAGCGGTGGCGAACAAAACAGCGGCGCGACCGGCGACCAGGTTGGGGGCCGCGGGGGTAACGGCGGCACCATCGGCATCGTCAACACCGGGCAGGTTACTCTCGGCAGCCCTCCGAGCTCGCTGAACGGCCTCAACTATGCGTGGGGTCTTGCTGCCGAATCCATCGGCCAGCAGGGCGGCCACGACAACGGCGCGGGCGGTGCGGGTGGCTTAATCGATATCGCGAACGGTTCTTCC
This sequence comes from Ensifer sp. 2TAB8, assembly GCF_052115125.1. Classification (NCBI taxonomy): domain Bacteria; kingdom Pseudomonadati; phylum Pseudomonadota; class Alphaproteobacteria; order Hyphomicrobiales; family Rhizobiaceae; genus Ensifer; species Ensifer sp. 2TAB8. Next base: position 104,239 of record NZ_JBFRGB010000012.1, read on the forward strand.
GGCAATACAACCGTCGGCGCGATCGGGATCTACGCGAACGATACCGACAGCGTGCGCGGCATCCATGCGCAGAGCCAAGGCAGCGATGGTACGGCTTCGCGCGACAGCTCCGATGAAGGCGGCGTGGGCGGAGGCGGCTCGGTCGTAATTGTCGACACCTACGCAGACATGACGATCGTCGCCACCGGCGAGGTGGTCGAGCTTTCGGGCGGCGTCGTTGCGGTCACGCGGGGTGGAGATGGTGGCGATGGCTGGAGTTCGAATGTCGCCGGTGCCGGCGGCGAGGGCGGCAGGCCCGGCAGTGGGATCGCCGCAACGACCGTGACGGTCCATTCGGGCGCCATTTCGACGAAAGGCGATTATCTTGGCGGCGTAATCGCGTTGAGCCAGGGCGGACGCGGCGGCAATGGCCAGGATGGCGAGAAGAACAGTTCCGGCGGGCGAGGGGGGAACGGGGGGCAGATCCAGTTGAACCTGTCCGGGGGCAGCGTTCAGACGGATGGCCGCTACGCCTACGGCCTGTTGGGCCAGAGCATTGGCGGCCAGGGGGGCAATGGCGGCGACGACACTGCCATTGTCGGCACGAGTGGCGGGGGCGGCTATGGAGGGGACGCCGGTAGCGTGGGCGCCTTTACAAGCGCCGCCTCCAGGATTTCGACAACCGGCGACTACTCCGCCGCCGTCACCCTGCATTCCATCGGCGGCGGTGGTGGCACTGGCGGCGACTTCACCGACGTGCTCGGTGGCGGAGCGGGCAATGGCGGCAATGGCGGCAGTGGCAACACTGCGATCATCAACAACAACGCAGCGATCGCGACTGCGGGCGCGCATTCCTACGGTATCCTGGTCCAGTCGATCGGCGGCAGCGGCGGCACGGGCGGCATTGCCGCCGGACTCACGCTCGAGCTGGGCGGCGATGGCGGCAGTGGCGGGGCGGCTGACACGGCCAGCGTCCTCAATGCCGGCATGATCACCACTTCTGGCTATTCGGCACACGGCATTATCGCGCAATCGATCAGCGGCGGCGGCGGCGCGGCGGGCATGGCTGGCGGAATTCTGTCGATCGGCGGCTCCGGCGGCTCCGGTAACTATGGCGGCAATGCGCAGGTTCAGAATTCTGGCGTCATCAGTACCGGCGGGGATGCCGCCATCGGCATCCTCGCGCAATCGATTGGCGGCGGCGGCGGTTCGGGTGGGGGGGCGGCGGGCATCGCCACCGTCGGAGGGTCGGGCAGCGCCGGCGGCGACGGCAGCGAGGCTGGCATATTTTTGACCGGCGGCTCGGTCACCACACGGGGTGAGATGGCGCATGCGATCATGGCACAGTCGATCGGCGGCGGTGGCGGCAATGGCGGCAATGCGATCGACCTGTCGGTCGGGATCCCGGCACTGGGTGTCGGCGGCAGCGCCTCGGGCGGCGGCAACGGCGGGAAGGTTTGCGTCTCCAATGAAAATACGGGCGACGAATGTTCCACGGGCTCCGGTGCCCCGCAGGTGGTTTCCATCGCCACGGCAGGGTCGGGCGCAGTCGGCGTACTGGCGCAGTCGATCGGTGGTGGGGGGGGCAATGGCGGCAATGCCACGGGTGGCGATGCCGGACTCGGCAGCTTTCAGATTGGTGGTGGCGGCGGTGGCGGCGGCTACGCGAATACCGCGAATGTCGGCTTTCAGGGACTGACGCTGACAACCCAGGGCTCGCACGCCGCGGGGATCGTGGCCCAGTCGATAGGTGGCGGCGGCGGCACCGGTGGTTCGGCAAGCTCCTATTCCGCAGGTCTCGGGTTCACGGCGTCGGTGGCTGTCGGTGGCACCGGCGGTTCCGGAGGTGCCGGCGGCGCGGTCTCCGTGGGCCTGACCGACAGCATTGTTCGCACAGGCCAGGACGGCGGAGATGTGACCGACGCCATCGGCGTGCTTGCACAGTCGATCAGCGGCGGTGGCGGCTCCGGCGGCTCCTCAATTGCCGAAGCGCTCACGGTGGCGGTTCCAACCGGCGAAGACGTCTCCCTGGCTATGAGCGTCTCCACGGCCGTCGGCGGCAGCGGCGGGTCGACCCATTCCGCCGATGACGTGTCGTTGACCCTGGACGGCAGCACCGCGGTTTCGACGAAAGGCGCTTCCTCGCATGGTCTCATGGCACAATCGATCGGCGGCGGTGGCGGCAATGGCGGAAGCGCGTCGTCGATGGCTGCGACCGCCGGCACAGTGGATACCGCCAGCGCCGATATCGGTGTCTCGGTCGGGGGCTCGGGTGGCGGCGGCGGCAATGGTGGTTCTGTCACGGTCACGCTTGAAGACAGCGCCTCGGTGACGACGGCCAACGACTATGCCAACGCGATCGTGGTGCAGTCGATCGGTGGCGGTGGCGGCAATGGCGGTGTCGGAAGCGTCAACAGCAAGCAGATCGGTAGTGGCTTCAACCTGACGGCCAATGTCGGGGTCGGCGGCTCGGGCAGCGGGGGTGCCAGCGGCGGGGCGGCGACTGTCGATCTTGACGCAGGCACGGCCCTAAAGACCAACGGGACGGGTGCGCGTGGCTTGCTCGTCCAATCGATCGGCGGAGGCGGCGGCACATCGCAGGGCGTCAGCGTCGGGCTGTCGGCCAGCGCCAGTTTGCCCGGAGGCGAGGAAACCGAAGGGAGTAGTGGCGATTTTTCCGCATCGGTCGGCGTTTCCGTTGGCCGGACCGGCGCCAGTGGTGGTTCGGCCGGAACGGTAAACGTCACCACCTCAGGCAATATTGCTACCTCCGGCGCAGATGCGGACGGAGTGCTTGCGCAGTCGATCGGTGGCGGAGGCGGGCTGGGCGGCTCGGTGGGGCAGGCGAGCTCCGGCGATACGGAGCCGCTCGATGATCAAGGCGGCAGTGATTGCCTGAGCGACGACGGCGATGGTAAATCCGGCTACTGCTTCGACGTCAATGTCGGTGCCGCGATCGACGACGGCGGGACCGGTGGCACGGCCGCAAACGGCAGCACGGTCACGTTGACGCATGCCGGCGGTATAAACACGACGGGCGATTGGGCCGACGGCATCGTTGCCCAATCGATCGGAGGCGGTGGCGGCGCCGGGGGTAGCTCCACCGCGTCTGGTAGCCAGGCAACAGCCAACATAACCGTCGGCGTCGGCGGTCGCGGCGGTGCGGGGGGAAATGGCGGCAAGGTCGACATTACCTTCGACGACAACCACGGCAACAGTATCAACACTTCCGGATACAGCGCCTATGGCGTGCTGCTGCAGTCGATCGGCGGCGGCGGCGGCCAGGGCGGCGACGGTTCGGATCAGGCGGCGGGCAAGATCACCGTCGGCGGCGGTTTCGGCGGCTCGGGTGGCTCAGGCGGTTCGGGTGGCCTGATTGAGGCGCAGGGCTGGATCAATCTATCGACCAGCGGCGACGATGCGCATGGTATCGCCGCACAGTCTATCGGGGGTGGCGGTGGCGTCGGCGGTGCCGGAAGCAGCAAGGCTGCCAAGGACGAAGACAGCCACGCGATCGACCTCATTGTCGGCGGTAGCGGAGGGGTCGGCGGTCGTGGCGGCGAGGTCGATCTGACGATCGGCACCGCGCTCAGCACCTCTGGCGACCGCGCGTTCGGTCTCGTCGCACAATCAATCGGCGGCGGCGGCGGAATAGGCGGCGCCGGTGAAGCCGACAGCATAGCCTCGATCGTGGTCGGGGGATCGGGCGGCAGCGACACAAACGGCGGCGCCGTCACGGTCGATTTGACGAGCGAGAGCACGGTCCACACGCGCGGCATCGGCGCACACGGCATCGTTGCCCAATCGATTGGCGGCGGCGGCGGCATTGGCGGCAGCGCTTCGGGCGCGCCGCTCTCCTTCAAAGGCAACAGTCCCGGCAGCTATGGTGACGGCGACGATGTCTCCGTCACCATAGACGGTGGCATTTTCACCGATGGCGACTATTCCTTCGGCGTGCTGGCGCAATCCATCGGCGGCGGCGGCGGTTTCGGCGGCAACGCAACCAGTGCCTTCATCGGCTCGAACGGCAATCTATCTTCGGCCGGAAAAAGCGGGGACGTAACGATCAAGCTTGATGCCGGCAATGAAATCCGAGCAACCGGCAAGGACTCGATCGGCATATTTGCGCAAAGCGACGCGGGCACGGCAAACAACGGCACGGTCAGCGTGACGGTGGATGGTTCGGTGACTGGCGGTTCGGGCGAAAATGGCGCCGGGGTCTGGATCTCGGGCGGGCAGAACAATGGATTGACCGTCAATTCTGGAGGTATGATCTCGGCAGCTTCGGGCGTAGCCGTGGAATATACAGGCGGAATGAACACTTCCCCAGTGGGTACGCTGATGGTTGTGAACAATGCCGGTGTCATCAACGGCAGTGTCAAAGGGGCAAGCACCGTCGACGCCAAAATATCGAAGACGGCCCGCGTCGGAAGCGATCCGGTGGTATCCGTTGTCAACAAGGCGGGTGGGTTGTTGACGGGTGCGGAGATCTACGAGGCTGATGTGTTCAATCATGGCCGGCTGGCGGTCGGGAATTCGGGGGCCATCGACGCCACGAGCATAGCAGGCGACTTCGTGCAGAGCGTGGACGGCGTGCTGGCGATCAACGCCGATTTCGCCGGTTTGCGCATCGATCGACTGGCGGTTGACGGAGACGTTACGCTTGCCGGCAAGTTCAAGGTGAGTGCCGAAAGCGTCTTGCCGGATATCACATTGTCGTTTCTCACTGCGGGCGGCACCCTGGATCACTCGCTGAGCGCGCAATCCGCGATCTTCGACTTCGTGCTCACCCAAACCGGAAACGAGCTGTCGGTCGCGGCGGGGGCTGCCCACTTCGCCGAGCCGGGATTCGAACTGAACGGAGACCAGGACAACGTCGCCGACCACCTGCAGGAGATCTGGGATGCCGGCGGCGGTCGCTTCGGCACGCTGTTTGGCACACTCGGCTCGCTTGCCGACGGTGATGCTGGTGACTACGGGTCGGCCCTGTCCGATTTGTCGCCTGGTGTCGCGGGAGCGGCCGCGGCCGGCAGCATCGCCACGACGCGGCAACATCTCGATCTGCTGCTGAGCTGCCCGATGTTTGCCGCGGGCACCTCGTTCCTGACGGAGACGGAGTGCGTGTGGAGCCAAGCAGGTGCACAGAGGCTTGACCAGAAGGCCAGCGGCGGCGTCTCGGGTTTCGGTACCACGACTTATGCGCTGCAGGCAGGCGCTCAGGTCGAACTGTCACCCGACTGGTTCGTCGGCTTTGCCGGGGGCTACGATCGCAGCGCCATTCGTGGTGACGACGGTCGCGTCAACGCCGACGGCGACGTCCTCTATGCCGGCGTCTCGCTGAAGCACGAGGCCGGTCCGTGGCTTCTGTCGGGCGCTGTTTCCGGCAGCTACGGCTGGTACGACAGCGAGCGTACGATCCGGATTCCGGGCTTCGCCGGCCAGGCGGAGGGCGATCCGGAGGTCTACAACGTCAGCGCCCGATTGCGCGCCGCCTACACCTTCGCACAGGGCGCCTACTATGTACGACCGCTGGTGGACCTTGATTTGATCTATTCGCACGCCAGTGGATACCGCGAGTCGGGTGCCGGTGCGCTGAACCTCCTGATTGACGACGCCCGCCAATGGAGCGTCACCACCACCCCGGCGATCGAGGTTGGCACGCGCGTGGATCTGAACGAAACGACGGTCATGCGGGCCTATGCTGGTGCCGGGGTGAGCTTCAGCAGTGCTGACAGCTGGGATACGTCAGCGCGGCTGGCCGATGCGCCGGCTGGGGTCGGCGCTTTCGACAGTAAGGTTCCGCTGGCCGATGTGACAGGTCGACTAACCGCTGGCGTCGACATCGCCAACGACGAAGGCTTCAGTTTGCGCGTGGGTTACCAGGGCGCGTTTTCCGGCACCTATTCCAGCCATGGCGGCACACTGCGGATTGGCTACAAGTTCTGAAGGAGGTTGAAGTGTCTTGGCGGCCTTATCATCATAGGTCCGGCCGCAGCAGGCGTGACTTCTGATATTCCCGTCCGTGCGGCAACAGAGAATTTGTCGCACCGCGATGCCAGCAATCTATTTTTTGCAGCAATACGTACGAGCGATACGCAAAACGCGCCTGCTCGCATCAATGATTTCGTTCTCGGCGTGGATCATCCCGAATGCTCGAGACGAACATCCGGCGCCACCGTTTTACGGATGCTCATTCTATGACTGCGGCCGCCGTGAAGGTGTATCCAACGCCGTAGACGACCTTGATCGGAGCCGTGAGGTTGGTGCCTTCCTCGATTTTTCGACGCAGCCGGCTGACGATGGCATCGAGATGCCCGTTGCCGAAATTCGATCTGGGGCGCGCGAGGATTTCCAGCAGGTCTTCGCGCTGGCAGGTGCCACCGCGGCTGCACAGTGCACGCATGAACGCGAACTCGGTCGCCGTCAACTTGAGCGAACGGTGGTTGGGGGCGGTCAAAAGCCAGTTGGTGCCATCCACCACCCATTGGTCGCCGTGGCCGTTCGTGGAAGCGGACAGTGGCCCGTTGCGCCGTAGCAGGCTGCGGGTCGCAGCCTCGATCTCGCGCAGCGTGCTGTGCTTGACGAGATAGATATCGGCGCCGCTTTCGAAACCTCGGATACGGTCGTCGCTGTCACCGAGCGCTGTCAGAATGATGATGCCGCAGCGATGGGTTCTGCGAAGCTGGCTGGCGAGCTCGAAGCCGTTGCCATCCGGCAGTCCGACATCGAGGATGACGACATCAGGCGTAGGCCCCTCTTGCAAGGCTTGCTGCAGCTCGTGCGCTGTCGCAACTCCGCTGGCCGCAAATCCGCATAGTCCGAGGAAATCCACCAGATCCTTACGTAGCCTGGTTTCGTCCTCGATGATCAGAATATGCGTCACGCTGTCATCTCCTCTCGCAGATAGGTACTGCGCGCCTCACGTGACGACGGTACGCGCACGATGGCTGTCGTTCCTACTTGGCCGTTCGTGACGAATTGCAACGTGCCGCCGTGATAGGCCAGAAACTTGCGGGCCGCGTAGAGCCCGAGGCCAGTACCCGTACTCGTCTTGGCGTTGGACGCCCGAAAGAAGCGGCGCCCAATCTTGCTGATTTCGGCGCTGGGAATTCCGATGCCCCGATCACGGACCTGGATTATGACGGAATCCACTTCTTCCCAGGCTTCAATGCGGATTGAAGGGTCGTCCGGCGCGTATTTCAAGGCGTTGTCGATCAGATTGATGATCACTGTTCCAAGCATGTCCGGGTCGCCATGCAGCAAGATTGTTTCATCGATCGGACTGAAGTGCAGACGATCACCGCGCTCCGTCATCTCAAAATGCAGCCGCGTATCCCCGATCAGGGAGCCGAGCTGCAATGGCTCGGGTTGGAAGCCATTTTCCCGGTCATCTGCCATGAACCTGTCGATGAGGGAGAAGAGTCGGTTGAGCGCCTCGTCGATGCCAGCGAGCCGCTCTCGGTTCGCTGCGGAGGATGTTTCGCCGACAAGGCCGATCATGTCGGCAGCGTTGCGAATAATCGCCAAGGGCGTTCGAAACTCGTGACTGACGACGCGCATGAAGTCCGCCTGCTCGTCACGCAAGGCACGCTCGGTCTCGAGGCTGGCACTCAGTTTACCCTCGAGTTTCCGTCGCTCTTCGACTTCCCGCAGCAGGGCATCGTGCTTCCCGCGCAGATCGGCGGAGAGCCTCGCACTGACCATGAAGAGGAGGCAGGCGAAAAAAGCGATCAGAAAGAGTGTACCCTGCAGCAGGTACCATGCGTTGCGATCGGCCAGGATCGGGCCGCCGTCGAAATCAGCGGACAGGCGATATTCGGCGACGCTCTGAAGGATGCTTGCCACCATATACTCGGCGAGAAGACCGATGGTGATCCAGCGCAGGAGCGACGGCTGCGTCCTGTCTCGCAGGAGACCCAGGCACATCACCGACATCATGACGACCGTGAAGATAGTCGAGCTGTGAATGCGGATCGCGATGTTGTCGGTGTCGATTGCAACGGCCGTGCTCCAGACGACGATCTGGCAGAAAAGGAGCGAGACGCCGATCCAAGTGTAACGCGGCTGCCCGAGGAAGCGAGCAAGTCCTTCTGCAAGCAGGACGAGCCCCAGCTTGATGACTATATTGTGCACTACGATGGCCAAGGCCGACGGCTCAGGGCCGCGGACGATCATCAACAGCAGGCCGAGGGCAATGGCCCCAAAGCCTGCGGCGAGAAACCTGAGTTCGTAGAGATGACGCCACGCCCGCCATACGAAGATCCAGGCGACCGCTTGCAGGCTTGCGGTCGCCAGTGAGACAACCAGAACCGTCTTCAGATCAAGCATTTCGGCGTAATTTCCCGAATCGTCTCCCGGCTGATGTTACATATAAACTGATGCTCTATTGCAGCGAATATCCCCCCGCCAAGATTCTGATATTTTTGGATTTTGTCAGAATTGATCTAAATTCGCTGGTAGAAACTCACTTCAGGCTCGTTTTATTCGAGCAGAAATACTTTTGTCTTTTTTAGCTCGGGTAGGGCTCATCGACCGCGGCGGCTGTCCCCGCAACGCCATGACATCACTTGATGTCCGGAAAGACGAATTCGACGCGCCGGTTCAGTGCGCGTCCCTCTGGATTATCTAGTCCCTCTCCATCCTCGTTGGGTGCAACGGGATGGTCGGGCCCCATGCCGGCGACAGCCAGCCTTGTCTGGTCGACACCGTGGGCTGTCAGCCATCTTGCGACCGCTTTTGCCCTACGCTCGGAGAGGATCTGATTGTAGGCGGCCGCCCCTTTCGAATCCGTATGTCCCTCGACCAAGATTCTGCCGCCCGGAGCGGAGACAATGAGGCGTGCAACCTCCTGCAATGTCGGTTTGGCGGTGGGCCTTATATCAGCGGCGTCAAAATCGAACAGCACGTCACCCAACATCGAAACCCTTATGGCCTTGCCTTCGCGTCGTGCCGTCAAGTCGCTGCGGTTGGTGACAAGGCTCTCTACCCTGCCCGACAGTGTTGAAGCCGAGGCCCCTGTTTCCGACTCGAGGCCCTTCAAGCTCAGGACGGTCGCTTTGAGGTCTCTGACGTCACGCTTGTAGTTGGAAGCGTAGCTGCTCGAATGGAAGGCCGCCGCACTGATCACAAGAGCGCATATTGTCGCAAATTTGCTCATTGCTGTTTGTCCGCAATAGGAATTCCATCGATCGTCTCTACGCCGCGAATGGTCAATGAGACTTCAGAAATCTCTTTCGGTGGAGCGGGAAACCGGCCGTACCAGGTCCCGGAAACCGTAGATTCCTTCGTATTTCGAATGGAAAGTTGCGGGCTTGCCAGGGGTGTATCTTGGCTGTCTCGCAGCAGGAGATACTTCTTGTCACCCGCAAGGACATAAAAGTTGTTTTCATAGTCTTGATCGGAAATTGCAGCGTAGATCGATTCCATTTTGTTCGGAACGATTGGGGCAAAGCGGATCTTGATCGTAAGGATGTCGCCGTTGCGAACAGCCTCGACGACTTGGGCCTCTGCCGCACCGCTATCGGTTATCCCGGTTGCGAGTGGCGGCTTGGATGTGCCCAATGCCTGAGCTTTAACAGCGTTGATGGCGCCAGTCCCGCTGATTGCCAGAGCGAGACACGTTGCGACGATACGCAAATCGGATCTATTCAAACGCATGAGCGAGTCTCTCCTATTAGAAACCATCGGAATGGATGTGACTACGGATGGGTTTCATCGTCGAAGCTGCCGAGACAGCCCTTTCAGGGACACCAATTTCGGCTTCAAGAATGAAAATAAGTATCTCTTTTTGCCGTTTCAGGAACTCAGCATCGGGCGCGAGAACATTGTAGAATATACTCCCGCGGAGGTTGGAAAGCGTGAAATGCATGAGATCCGAGCGCCTTTGGCTGTCTGGTATACGAGCCTCAAAGACCGCATCCCAATATCTCTCGAGTGTCGCTTGCGACTGGATTCTGTGCTGCATGAGTAATGTATGGAGGTGCGCGTCCGCGCGCGTTCCAATCACAATTTCCCATATCGCCATGTAGCTACGGCCGGCATAGATGTCGCGCAGAACCTCAATGAAAGACTTCCAATCAGTCACGGCGTTTCCGTCACTCGCGAACATCTCAAGCTGCGCGTGGACTGCCTCAAACTGATGATCGACGAGTGCAAGAACAAGGTCTTCTCTAGACGGAAAGTGATGTTGAAGTGCACCGGATGTCAGACCCGCTCTGCGCGTGATCTCGCCGGTCGTTGTGCGTGCATAGCCAAGCTCGACCAGCGCCGACATCATCCCTTCGAGCAGAGCCGCCCTGGTTTTGTCGCGTCGCTCTTGCTGTGTTCGTCCTTGGGTGCCCACCGGCTTTGAGGTCACTCGCATCGCCGACTCCTCTCCATGCAACATAAAACATCATATCGATGATGTTTTATGTTGCAATCATTTTCGGTCTCCCACGCGATAGCGGCATCATAGGGGAGGAGGCAGGAAGACTGGCTTTGAACAGGCGTAGCCATCGGGTCAAAAGCAGGAGCGCACGACGTACGCTCATCTAAAGTACTTCCTTGGATGCGTAGTTATTTCGGAACGGCGGACACCTCGGGCCAGGCTCGTGGGCCGAGACACGTCGGCAACGATGCCGATGCATTGATCCGCCCCGACCGCTGAACCTTGCCCCGGATCGGCTACGCGACGTTCTGTGCAAACGTGAGCAGCGTTATGTCGGTGCCCAGCTGACGTTTTCGTTCGAGCGCCAGCGGATCATGCTGGAGGAGACCGCGGTGACGCGCGGGCTGGTCGGTCGCTATGTCGAGACCTACGCGCTTGCCGACGGCAGGCTGGATGTGCGCTGGAAGGGGCATTCCCTACCCTACCGGGTATTCGACAAGGACCAGCGGGTGACGCATGCGGCGATCATCGAGAACAAAAGGCTCGGTGAACTCCTGACCTACATCAAGGAGCGTCAGGACCAGGAGGAAAAACCGGTTGTGAAGAGCAACAGCGAGAAGAACGGCTACGTTCGACGCGCGCGCGGCTTAGGGAGATCCTAACTGAAGTGCAACACGCCGGATTTCAGGGTAGGGGTTCAGCCTCCCTCTTGCAAATGTGCGCGGAACACTTCGGCGGGCGTCCTGTAGTCGAGGCACTTTCGCGGCTGGTCGTTGAGATGGCGAGCAAGCTGGATGAGCTTGCGTTGCGACACGCCTGCAAGGTCGGTATCGCCTGGCATGAACCGACGGATGCTTCGGAAGTGCTTTACGGTCAGTTGCGACAGTAGGATGAGGATAACCTATCTGACGGGCGGTGACGAGGATATGCGATCATTGCTGGACCACTGGCAAACCGGCCGCGAATCCGCTTCGCTGACAAGATCGCTATCCCTCTCGTCCCTAGTTCCATCGACGTTTACCACGATCCGGCGGGGTCGGTTCGTGATCCCACGATTGGAGACTTCCCGACGAAGCAGCGAACCCGTGCGTCGCTAAGCAGCGACTTGTGGCAGGACGGAGCGCGCATAGGAGCGGGCGCTCGCAATCTCTTGTTCAATCCTGGCTTTCGCCGCCGGTAGCGATCCGGGCAGCGGCGACCTTGGCAGCCCGCAAGAGAGCAGCGCGGAGGGGCTTGCGCTTGACCGGGTGATCCCGGCCAGAGGCGAATCGGACTTCGCCTTAAATCGGTACCCATCGCCCTGATTGCGAAGCTGTCTTCGCCTGGCGGGCCTGATTTTGCTTGAATCCCGGCCGAGGCGACTTGGCACGATCCTTGCGATCTCTGTTTCGGTGCAGCTGGTGGCTGCCGAATGGAGTGTTGGCATGAGCAACAGGCTTCTCACCTACAATCCTGAGACCGAGGGCGCAGACGGCCTTCTCATAATGGGCGTGCCGACGCGAGCGGCGCAGCCTCAGCCATCGACCGAGCTCGAGGAGCTCGAACTCGGCAGCGCCTTTCTCGAAGCCACGAGCAACAGCGAACTGGCCAGTGTCGTGAACCGGATTCTTCGCCATGGCGCATTGCTCGCCGGCAGGCCTATCGACCCGCAGGTCGTGCAGCATCTTGGATCGCGCCTAAACCGAGCCGGTCAATCCGTCAGGACTTTGCTGGCGCCGCCTGCGGGTCCATCCGACGCCGATCTTTCCGAGGCGATGGAGCGCATCACCGGCGCCGAGCTGGAAGGTCTGAGCGACGAGGATAAGGAATTTGAAACTGCGCGAGCGTTCGTGCGCTTCGCCATGGAGGCCGGGCGCCTCGCCGCCCGGGCGCCCTGGACCCAGCCGCCGGCCGCGATTGCGACTGCCGCGGCCAGGGTCGCGGCACGTCGCCACGCACCGGGATTGGACTTCGTCCAGCTTGTGCCGGGGTTCCGGGCGCGCCGCGCCATCAGACGTCAGAGCTTTGCTTGAAAACTCAACCCAGGAGAGCGTCATGCATGACATCGACCGTACCCAACTGGAATTCCAGGAAGCTTCCCCATTCCAGAACGAGGAGTTCGAATTCCAGGAATTCGAATGGGGCTCCGGCCAGTCGGAGCTCAGCGAGAACGAGGAAATCCAGCTCGCCCACGAGCTTCTGGCCGTCAACAACGAGCAGGAACTCGAGCAATTCCTCGGCGACTTCATCAAGAAAGCCGTCAGCGTCGTCGGTCAGGCTGCGAAGTCGCCCATCGGCCAGGCGATCGGCGGCGCGCTGAAGGGCGTTGCCAGGAAGGCCCTGCCCATGGCCGGCCAGGCATTGGGCGGTTACATCGCCGGGCCGCTGGGTGCCAAGATAGGTACCGGCCTTGCGAATGCGGCCGGCAGGGCGATCGGCCTTGAGCTCGAATTCGGCGAGAACGAGGAGTTGGAGTTCACCGGCGCCCGCCAGTTCGTCCGCCTCGCCTCAGACACTGCCAGGCAAGCGACCAGCGCGGCCGCCGCCGGAACGGATCCGCGCACTGCGGCGCAGCAGGCCGTGGTGGCCGCCGCCCGCAAGCATGCCCCAGGGCTCCTTGGGCCTGCAGGCGGAACGGCTTTGACGGCTAGGGCCGGCGGCATGCTCGGCCAACGTGCAGCCTCCGGCCGCTGGGTCAGGCAGGGCAACAGGATCGTCGTATACGGAGTCTGAGCTGCCATGGCGATCGACCCATTCACATTTCGCATGCTCGAGGAGGAGGCGCGCGGCCTACTGACGCGGCTCGACCGCGTCAAGCCGTTCGCCTTGCTCGAGCCGATGGTGCCGGCCGCCAATCTGTTTCCGAATGCGCAGTCGGCGATCGAGAGGGCCCTCATCGACGGGCGAAGGGAGCTAAGACGACTGATGGCAGGCTTCCTTGCCTGGCTGCAACGCGCAAGGGCGGTGGCGACGCCGGCCGATGCGCAACGACGCCTCTCGATCCTGCGCCTCAGGTTCCACCAGGTGCTCAACGAGTTCGACATGTACAGTGACGTCATCACGCAACGCAGCGAGCACGACAACGGGCCCTGGCTCTCAGGTCTCGATTCGGTCGCGGCCGATGCGCTCACTCTGAAGGGCCAATTCTACGACCTGCCGCCGGTCGTGTGTCACCTGGAGCGCGGGCCTGGCGCCGCTATCCGCCGGGCGCGCACGCGACTGCCCGGTGGTCGCACAAGTCCCGTCGCTGTCATCCGTGTCCCGCGCGAGCGAATGGTCGGCAGCGGCATCGCCTCTTCGCTCATTCACGAGACGGGGCATCAGGCGGCAGCCCTGATCGAGCTCGTTCCCTCGTTGCGCGCCATGCTGAAACCGCTCAAGGAGCAGGCCAGCCCCGACAAGGATCTGTGGGCGATCTGGGATCGCTGGATCTCCGAGATCGTCGCGGATTTCTTCTCGGTGGCCCGTGTCGGCATTACCTCGACGATCGGCCTGATCGGTGTCGTCAGCCTGCCGCGCGCCTTTGTGTTTCGCGTCGATGTCAACGATCCGCATCCAACACCGTGGCTGCGCGTGAAAATCAGTGCTGCGATCGGCCAGGCGCTCTACCCGCATCCGCAATGGGCCCGCATCTCGGCCCTTTGGGAACAGCTCTATCCGCGCGAGGGGCTCGACCTCGAGCGTCGTACCCTGTTCGAACGCCTCGAGACCCATATGCCGCAGTTCGTGGCGCGGCTCGTCGAGCATCGTCCGGAAAAGCTGCGCGGACAGACGCTGCCCGAGGTGCTGCAGGTCCAAACCCGCGCGCCGATGCAACTTTCGCTGATGTTCCAATCATGGTCGCGGTCGCCGGCTGGCATGTACCGGGCACGGCCGACGGTCGTTTTCGCGGTGCTGGGTCAGGCCCGCGCCGACGGCAAGCTCTCTCCGGAAGACGAGAGCGTGCTGATCGGCAAGCTGCTGACCTTCTGGGCGCTCAAGTCGACGCTCGACACCAGTTACGCATGCGCCCTCACGGGCGAGACCCTGCGTGGCGGACCTTTCCCCGCCGCTATCCGATCCACGAACCCCAGTCTGACCATCCAAGGAGGATGAGATGAGCCCGAGCACCGTTTCCGACAAAGTTCGCATCACCGTCCATGTCAGGGGCCTGCTGAGCACCGGCCTTCGCGTGTGCCTGACCGGCGTGGAGGTCGCCATCATCGATGACCGGACGATCGTTACCCAGATCAAGAAGGGCAAGGATGTCATTGGATACATCGTTGAAAACTGGGACACGATCCATCACGAGACGACAAAGGCGGATGGCAAAGCCAGGTTCGAGATCCCGAGGCCCGACGACATGGAAGAGGACTATGCTGTCGTAGTGCGCTTCCATAACGACGACATAAAGGAGCAAAAGCCCTTCCTGCTCAACCAGGACGGCGAGACGAGCATTGCGCTTAAGCTTCACCTCACCGACAATTTCAAGCTCTATGTGGCCTCGCCCGACCAGACTTCATTCGTGGAGGTTGGCGCTCGATTGCCGACGCTTCCCGTGGGGAAGAGCGCCACGTTCAAGTTCCGCTGGCCCACGGGCAAAGCGATCGTGCATGCACACCTTCGCGCTTCGCTGGGCCGCGTTGCGCCGGCTGCCCAAGATATCGAAGAAGGTGGCATGCTCGACAGCGAGTTCGTCCTGACGGCCGACCGCCAAGGCGAGGTCCACATGGTCGGTGGCTTCGGGAACGTGCCTCCCCAGGGGTTCGACTTCGCCAATGATGCGACCTCGTCCGGCGTTGTTGCACCGCCGGAACCCTCGGCCGTTGTCGGCCCCGTCACCGTCACCATGCAGCGCGCAAGCTCGTTCTCGACCAACGACATCTCGGTCGGGCCGGAGATTCGACGTGGCACCGACGCGCTCCTGTTCAAGAACTACTTCGATTTCATGGACTGGGTGTTCTGCGGCGATCCGCTAGGAACCGGCAATCCGATCGATAGAGGTCGAACCAGGGACACGCTGGCACGGACCACAAGGCGCCGGGCGCTGCCCTTCACGGACACCGACGCCTACCGCAACATCAAGGTCGCGACCGAAGCGTTCGTGATGGCGAATTGCGGCTTTCTCGGCGATGGGACCAGCTATTCCCAGGATGACGCTGACTTCATCACAAACCGCGTGGTCGTGCCGACGAACATCGGCGATCTGTCCACCTGGCTCGGGCGTTATCTCGAATTCGATTTCCAGGCGCAGGCGGGGCTGCTTCCTTATCTTGCCGTCATCCGGCGCAAGATGGCCGACGAGCCGATCAAGCTGACCGATATCGGCGACGTCGACCTCGAGCTTGATCCGAACGATTTTCATGAGCAGGTGAGCCGCTGCTACGGGATACTCAGGTCTCGGCTGACACAGCCCTGCCTGCTCGAACTCATCTGGTCGTACTGGCAGGAAGAAGGGATGCTCGTCCAAGCGATGAACTCGATCACGCGGCGCTTCCAGAACATCCGCGGGCCGATGCAGAACGATCCTCTTGCCAACATGGAGGTCGACCCGTTGCGGCCGCTCAACAATCTGCTCTGGGGTTACATCCAGGACGAGCAGCACCGCTTGAGCGTCGTCAGGCGCAACTACGAATATGACCACCACTACGGGCTGAGGCTCTCCGGCAAGGCCGTCAACAACATGCGCCCTGCTGACAGCCGGTCGAAATTCCTGGAGGCCTTCCACACGCTGCTCTCCGTCGTGTCGCGCTTCTACCGGCTTGACGACGACACGACCGTCAAGGCGGACGCGTTCCCGGTGCTCAACGCCCTGAAGGAAGCGCATCTCGTCCTGTCGCAAGGCGCGCACAACCAGTTCGGTGACCTGCCTTCGACGGCGCGCATCGAGATGCTCATGCAGCAGTGGATACTCGCTCGACCCGAGTTCCGCGAGTTCCTGCCGACGCGCATCATGGTCGCCTATCCCGAACCCTGGATGGATCGCGTCGATGCCATGAAGAAGCTGCAGGGATGGTCGGACACCAGCAGCCTGCACTTCCGCAACCTCGCGATCTTTGGCGAGCAGGTGCTGCTGTCGGTCCGTTTCGGCAATTGGGCCGACGTCAACGATCCCTACAGCGCGCTGAACTGGGCCCGTTACTGGCGCTCCGAGGTCCAGGGCTACCTACATGCCTACCGGTCGGCGACCGGCATCGACTTGTCGCTCGACGTCCAGAACGCGCGGATCGACGCCACCATGCCCTCGGTGCATCTCGTCAGGCGCCTGGACGAGCAGCGGCGCCTGGTCTGACCGCGAGGGAGTGTGTGCCATGCTGGACTTTACGTCCGCACTCTATCTCGGGTTGGACCATCCGAGCGCATCGCTTGCCCCGTGGCAGGCGTTGACGCTCGGCCGGCCCGCCGCCCTCGATGAGCCCAAGGGCGCGCGCCCGCTGGCGCGGGACCTGGCACTGCTCATGGGCGAGGAGGCTGGGCTGCTCTATCCTTCGACGCTGCACCTGTTCCGCGATCTGTTCCAGGCCGCCGTGTCGAAGGACAGCCTTCTCCTGTTCGACGCTTCATCCTATCCGATCGCACGCTGGAGCGCCGAGCGCGTCCAGCTCGACCAGGTGCCGGTGGAGACCTACCGGCACCATGATACGGCCAGCTTGGAGCGGCGGCTGCGAAAGGCGCGTCGCGCCGGCCAGCGTCCGGTCATCGTCACGGATGGGCTTTGCCCATCTTGCGGCCAGGTAGCGCCTTTGCCCGCTCTGTCGCGCCTGGCGGCCGACATGGGAGGGCGCCTTGTGATCGACGACACCCAGGCGCTCGGTGTGCTTGGCCGCAACCCGTCGCCGGCCAAACCGCTTGGCCTCGGCGGTGGCGGCTCGCTCGCCTGGCATGGCCTGTCCTGTGCCAACATTGCGACGGGTGCATCGCTCGCCAAGGCGTTCGGCGTGCCTTTGGCCGTGCTGTGCGGCACCCAAGACTTCATCGCGCGCGCCGCGCGTGACGGGGAAACCCGTGTTCACACCAGCCCGCCGTCGGTCGCGGACATTGCCGCGGCAATGTCCGCGCTTGCGGCAAACTGCAGCGCCGGCGACACTTTGCGGGCGCGCGTCGCGCTGCTTGTCGAGCAGTTTCGCGCCGGCGTGAGGCGGATAGGTTTGCAGGTCAGGAGCCTGCTGCCGGTTCCGATGCAAACCATCGCCATGCCTTCCACCGACGCGGCGCGAGCCGCGCTGGAGTCGCTTGCCGGCATGGGCGTGCGCGCGCTGGCGACCCGTTCGTGCGGCGAGGGCAATCCGAACCTTTCGTTTTTGGTGACTGCGCGTCATGCGCCGGCCGACATCGGCCGCCTGCTGGCCGCACTGGAGCGCATCGCGGACGGCATTTCGGCCGCGTGAGACAGGAGGCGTTATGAGCACGATCCGAACCATCGACCCTTTCCCGGCGCAACTGGAATTCGAGCGCTCATCCAGGTCCGCCCGTGGCGCAGCCGCGGGGCCGAGGGGTGGACAGCCGCCCCGCCCGACGCGCTCGTCCCAGCCGCCATACATTCCCGCCTGGCGCAGGCGGCGATCTGGCGGCCCGCGCTACCCGACGATCGGCCCTGCATACGACGAGCCGGATCCGCAGCCAGCGCTGCGCATGGCGGACGGAGAGCCGGCGCGTCCGGGCAGCTCCGAATATGTCCGCTGGGTGCAGGACACGCTCAACACCGCTCTCGGGACCACGCTTAGTGTCGACGGCGTCATGACCAACTCCTTACGACAATGGATACGCGCCTTCCAGCGGCGTTGTCGCTTGCCGGTCAGCGGCTTCATCGGTCCGGATACCGAGGCCGCGTTACGCAGGGTCCGGCGCGACCGTGAGCAGCGCGAGTTCGAATTCGAATGGGAGCTATCGGGTGAGGCGCTGAGGGCGGAAAACGCGCTCGCGGTTGCCAATGCAAAGCCCGTGGCGCTCGTGTTGAAGGCGCTGGGCAACCAGAAGATTCCCGGTCTCTACCGCTTCCACACGCCCACCGGCAAGTTCTACACCGGCAAGGCCGTCGATCTGCGCCGCCGCCTCATCCAGCACATGTGGTGCCTGTCGCATTTCGGGAAGACCGCAAGAGGCATGAAGCTCGCGCTCCACCTCATGAGGGACGCCACGGAAGCGCAGGTCCGTGCGCTCGAAAAGAAGATCAACGAGCATCACAAGAACGACAACAACCGCCTCAACAGGGTCACCGAGCTGGAGGTCCTCGCGCTCAATGAAATCTGAACACGCAATCATCACGTCACTCTAACAACAGGAGGCTAGTATGCATCCGCTGAGCTGCAATTGCCCAAACTGCCGCGCCGCGGCAGGGGAATTTGAACTGTATGGAGCTTTCGAGGCCGGCGAGCTCCTCTCAGAGAACGAAGAGTTCGAACTGGCCATGGAACTGCTCTCTGCCCAGAACGAACAGGAGCTTGAGCAATTCCTTGGCGGTCTCTTCAAGAAAGTCGGCGCCGGTCTGAAATCGGTCGGCAAGTTCGTCGGCAAGAACGTGCTGCCGGTGGTCGGCCCGGCGCTGAAGTCGCTTGCCAAGGCCGCGCTGCCGATCGCCGGCGGCGCGCTCGGCTCGCTGATCCCCATTCCTGGGGTCGGAACGATGATCGGCCGGGGGCTGGGCCAGGCTGTGGCCAGCGCGCTCGAATTGGAAACCGCGGGGATGAGCCCGGATCAGGCCGACATCGAGAAGGCTCGCCGCTTTATCAGGATTGCAGCAACCGCGATCGCCGATGCCTCGGCGGCGCTCGGAACCTCGCCGGTCGTGCCCGGTTCTGCGCCTGCCGAGCAGATTGCGCGCAGCGTCGTGGCCAACGCAACGCGCCGTCATGTGCCTGGCGTGAATGCCACCGTGCTGCGGCAGGTCGCGTCCGGAGCCCGCACGTCGTACCCGTCGAAAGGGCTGGCCGCATCGGGTGGGGCTTCGGCGATCGCCGGAAGATCTGCGGGCGGCAGGTGGTGGCGCCGCGGCAACGCCGTGGTCATCGAAGGCGTGTAAACATCCTGTCCGCCGCGGACGGCTGTCCCCAATCCTTTCGGGATGAGCCCGGCCGTGGCGGGCCGGGTCCGGTAACCGCATTGAGGTTCTCTGGCCATGATCATCGACTGCCATTGTCACGCCGGAAAGGGCAACGGGCTCACGCAGCCTGCCGACACGTCCGCTCCGCTTGGCCGTTATCTCGCCCGTGCGCGCGAGGCCAATATCGACCGCACCATCATCTTCGCGGCCTTTTCCGACGGCTACCTTCTGGCCAATCGGGAAGTGGCGCGCATCATTGCCGGCAGACCCGATCGCCTTCTCGGCTTCGCCTTTGTTCACCCGGTCGCCGACAAGGGCCGCGTCGAGATGATGATCCGCGAGGCGGTAGTGTCGCTGGGCCTCGTCGGCATCAAGGTTCATCGTCACGACGGGCACATAACCCGCGAGATCTGCGAAGCCGCGCGCCGCTATCGGCTTCCGGTCCTCTATGACGTCATGGGTGAAGTTTCGGTCGCCGAAATCCTTGCCCAAGAATATCCGGACGTGCCGTTCATCATTCCGCATCTCGGTAGTTTCGCCGACGACTGGAAGGCGCAGAGTGCGCTCATTGACCATCTGGTCCGGCACAGGAATATCTTCACCGACACTGCCGGCGTGCGTCGTTTCGACATTCTCGAAGAGGCGGTCAAACGCGCCGGCGCCAGCAAGATACTGTTTGGGTCGGACGGGCCCTGGCTGCATCCCGGCGTCGAGATCGCCAAGATCGAGGCGCTTGGTCTCAACCCCGAAGACCGTGCAGCGGTCCTCGGCGGCAATGTGCTCAGGCTTGTCAGCCGCGTTCAGGGGTTCTCGGTCGCCGCGTGACGTGCGCCGGCCACGGCCGGCTGGCCTTGACCGGCGCGGCGCAGTTGCAGCGCGCGATCGGTGATCCCGAGGCGGCGCGCGGCGCGATGTAGGTTGCCGCGCTCCTGTTCGAGCGACAGGTTGATGGCAGCGTTGGAAACGGCGCGGCCGATTTCCTTCAGGCCAATGCCGTAGTCGAAGGCGTGCTGGATTGCCAGCAGGAAGCCGGGCTCGCCGAATGGTTCGGGCGGTCGCCCGCCCGCCGGCCGATCGTCGACCGGAAGCGCCCCGATCGTGATCGGTCCCTTGCCGACATGGCGCGAATGAAGACGCATTACCAGCCGTCTCAGATCGCGCACATTACCTGGATAGTCACGGCTGACGAGATAGTCGGCCAGGGCCGGTTCGATTTCGGGAGCGGCGGCGTCGCCGCTCGCAGCCGTCAGGAAATGCCGCGCCAGCGGGAGGATGTCGGCGCGCCGCTCGCGCAGCGGCGGCGGGTTGATCACCCAGTCGGCGATCCGGTAGTACAGGTCGCCGCGAAAGCCGCCTTCCGCCACGAGTTTCTCCAGGTCGCGGTTGCTGGCGCAGATCAGGCGAAACTCGGAGCGGTTCCACACATTGCCGCCGACGCGCTTGTAGGTACGCTCCTGGATCACGCGCAGCAGTTGCGCCTGCAGCTGCAATGGCAGTTCGCCGATCTCGTCGAGGAAGAGCGAGCCTCCATTGGCGAGTGCGAAGGCGCCGTCACGCTCCGTGATAGCCCCGGTGAAGGCGCCGCGTTCGTGCCCGAACAGCTCGCTTCCCGACAGCTCCGGAGACAAAATAGTGCAGTCGACGACGACCAGTTCCGGCTTGCCTGCCCGCTTGCTAAGCTTGTGAATAGCTCTGGCGATCTGCTCCTTGCCGGTGCCGGTCTCGCCGACGAGGAGCACGTTGCCCAAGGAATATGCGGCCGCCTCGACCAGTTTGCGCTTCAATGATTTCCAGCACAGGGAGCCACCGACGAGGTTCTGCCGAAGCGTGTCGCTCTCGACCAGCTGCGCGATCTCGATCCAGCGCGTGAGGCGCGCCGCGATTTCCTCGGGCAGCGCACGCTCGTCGCTCCAGTCGAGCACGTCCATGGCGCCTGCGTTGAGAAGCTCCCACCGCGCATCTGCCGCGCCGTTTGAACCCGGGATCAGGACAACGATGAGCTGGAAGCGCTGTGACAGCTCGCCGATATAGGCGATGAGCGCGGCATCGACGTCCGAGATGAAGGCAATGCAGTACTCGGCGTCGCCTTCGCGTTCTGCAAGCGCGTCCTGAAAGCCGAGTTCCGATAGCCGGCTTCGCACGACATCGACGGCTGTCCCCGTGCCTGCGAAACACAAAAAACGGACCGGGTTCCCCATCGCGGCCGCTCCACATCAAGCGGCGATGGTTAGATCCGCAAAACCTACCGCGTCGAGGCGCGTTCGATCACTTGCTTGTGGCAAGTGCCGCCTTCCCAGGCCCGGCCCATGCGCAAAAAGAGGTGGCGCACATCATTTGACGGAATTTCAACACCATCGTTGCCGACTCGAATTTCACGAATACGCTGCGCTGACACTGGGCAACCCCTAGGCTGCCATTACTAAGATGCGACCACAAGAACCACGGTTCCTGCCCGGCGCGTGGGCCAATCTTCAAGCTCGGGAGAGTATCTCTCATCATTGACGAGTTCAACCAAACCTGGGTCTTCCTCAATATGTGTGGTTCATTCGACGTTAACGATAATGCCGCTTTGGGCGGCATGCGAACCAAAACGAAATGGGCACCCGGCCCAGGTCAAAGTTCTTAAGCGTCGCGCTCATCGATGATACGAGCCGGGTTGTTTCCAGTGGGGGATCACCCGCATTCGCGCAAATGCGGCATGACAGCCGCGCTATGGCCTTCGGCGACGCCCTCGAACGGCTGCACTTGACCCTCTTCCACGTATCTGGCCGCAATTGAGCGGCGGTCGCTTGGTGACCAATAAATGCTTCTCGAGGACGGTCGTCCCCGCTCTGGATATCGGCTCACATATCCGAGTGAAGTAGCTGTGTCCGGCTTCCGGCCGATCAAGTCGATGGTTTCAGGCCCCATAGGCGGTCGCGCAATGCGGTATCGGCCAGGATGGAATGATCAAGGAAAGGCAAGCCTATCTGCTCTACCAAAGTTGGTGCGGAGGAAAACAACGATGTTCCCAAGCCGGCCCGATCGTTCGGAAGCTCGTAGTTCATGGCCTCCAGGATCGTCGGAAGGACATCGATCATACTTCCGGCCTTTGGGGCTGTTTGGCCTGAAATTCCCTCTTTGATAATAATCAGCATGTTGCGCCGCTCCTGACCCTCAAGCATCGAATATATCTCGTTGCGCATGGCAAGATGGTCGCTTTGAATGACAAGGACAGTGTCTTCCATAAGGCCAGACCGCTCCAGGCGGTCGACAAACTCGGCAGTCAAGGCATTGGTGCACGCCAGAGCCCTGAGCGTGTCATTCGGATAGCTCATAATGTCCGAACGTCCTGTGCAGCCATTTGATATATAGCCGCGTGGGCTGTGGCCACCCAGAGTTTGAAGCGTCATATGGAACGGCTTTGCTTCGCGTTTCAACAGCTCGATCTGTTGAAACGCAGCTTCAAAAACGCGTTCGTCGTCCAGGCCCCAATCATTGTCAGAGACGCGTTCTTCGCCCGCGAGCTCGTCGAAGCCGTATGTCTCTTCATATTTGTGGGCGGCGAGATACCGGTCGGTGCCCGAAAAGCTAAGCTGAGCTCCCTTGATAAAAACCTGTCGGTAGCCGTCCCGTGCGAGCACGTCGCCCAGGCATGTCGCGTTCGGCATAAAATCGGCAATGTTCGAGAACTCGTTGCGGTCGATTGCACCAAGGCTGAAGAGGGGCACGCCGCAATCGCTCGCCACCGTTCCAGCGAGCGTCCATCCCGTAAGTTCTATCTGGTGAATTCCGGTTGCCGAGAATCCACGCTGTTCGAGCTTTTTCAGCGGTGCTGCGACATGGCCGAACAAATCCTCGTTCCAGATTGTTCTTTCGGTGCTCTCCAGAATGACGCGGATCAGGTTCTTGGGCTTCTCCGTCGGCGCCGCCGCAAGGGACGGGTCGGTGTAGTAGGAAGCCAGGGAAATACTGGATGTGGAATAGGCGCTCTTAAGGTACGCTGCCGTTGCGGTTGTAAACGGGTTGACCACGAGGAAGGGCAAGACCATTGCTCTGCCAAATCGTTGTAGCTGTCTGTTTCCTCGCGCAAACGCAACCCAACAGGTCGCGACAAGAACAAATGGGAGAATGGCATTCGCTATTTGCAGAGCGACTTCGGAGGCAACATCGTTGGAGCCGAGATCGTATTGAAGGTGAAATAGGATAGCAGGTATCGAAAAGGCGCCGAACACCTGAACGAAAACATGCCAAATCATCCAGAGGGTAAGCGGGGCGAGGGGCAGCCACCAGCCGGCGTCGGACCTTGCATTTGGGGCCGATCGCCCAAGGCGCATCAGGAAGAAGGCCAAGCCCACAATTGGGAATAAGTAAAGGATGACGGACGGATTGACGTCAACGGCATAAACAAAAATATGCGTTAGCCCGTAGGCGAAAACGAACGCCCAAACYGGCCAAAAGAATCGCTGGGTATGAGTATGATCAGCCATCACAAGCAACCTGTGCGAGAATAACAGCACAAGAAGGCGGTATAGTTGTTAATGTCAGACTAATAGTCTTCGTGAAAATGCTCGTTCTGGTGGAAAGCTTTGATGACGTCGCATGCACTATGAGCGAGAATGGGCTTTTCCGCTTTTGCCCGATCCTTACAGCCGCAGGAAGATCAAGGCTTCGACCGCACTCGGTTCATCCTAAAAACGCTGCGACGACACGTTCTCGCTGGTGTCGCTGGTTTCAGCCGGCCTCGGCATCGGCTTTGCGCCGGAATGGACGAAGGATCTGCCGAACCGCAACTTCGAGCTTAAGTCCGTGCGCGGCGTCGATCTGAAGATCGGGCTGGGCGTCGCCTGGAACAAGGAAGATCCGACGGCGTCACGGGACGACATCATCGACATTGCCCGGTCGCTGGCGCGGCCGGGCAGGTGAGGGGGAGGGTGCTTGATCGCCCACCCTCACTTCACGATCGGCCATTGGCCTAGCTCCAAGCCGCTGCGCGACGCGTCTGTACCAGACCAAGGCGTTTGTCTCCGCTTGAGCATTCAGGACCGGGGCTGATCGGACCGTAGCGTGGCGAAATGTTGAGGAACCATCGGACCATCGATCGCCTCACCGTTTCAATTTCCGCAATAAAATCGAAACTATTGGCGCAATTGTGAGTGCCATGCGCTTGCGGCACTATCAGCCCGTCAGACGAACTTAGTGTCGACTGAAGCCTCAATGAAGAAGCCGCAGGCAGACGAAAATGACCCAGACCTTTTCTTCCATCACACGCAGGAGCGCGCTTCGTTCCGCAGGTGCCGCCGTCGCAGCCTTTGCGATTTCACCATCGCTCAATCTAGCAGCCAAGGCTGCATCAGCATCCAGCATAACCGAAGGAACCAAGACAATGGCATATGTCACCACCAAGGACGGCGTTGAAATATTCTACAAGGACTGGGGTCCGAAGGACGCTCAGCCGATCGTCTTCCACCACGGCTGGCCGCTGTCGTCGGACGACTGGGATGCTCAGATGCTGTTCTTCCTGTCGAAGGGTTATCGCGTCGTTGCTCATGATCGCCGTGGTCACGGACGTTCCGCCCAGGTTTCCGACGGCCATGATATGGATCATTACGCCGCGGATGCCTTTGCCGTCGTCGAAGCGCTCGACCTTAAGAATGCCGTCCACATCGGTCACTCGACTGGTGGTGGCGAGGTCGCCCGCTATGTCGCCAAGCACGGCCAGCCGAGCGGTCGCGTCGCCAAGGCGGTTCTCGTCTCCGCCGTGCCTCCACTGATGCTCAAGACTGAAGCCAATCCTGAAGGCCTGCCGATGGAAGTCTTCGACGGGTTCCGTTCGGCGCTTGCCGCCAACCGCGCGCAGTTCTTCCGCGACGTTCCGGCCGGCCCGTTCTACGGCTTCAACCGTGATGGTGCCACAGTCCAGGAAGGCGTGATCCAGAATTGGTGGCGCCAGGGCATGATGGGCGGAGCGAAGGCCCATTACGATGGCATCAAGGCTTTCTCCGAAACCGACCAGACGGAAGACCTGAAGGCCATCACGGTGCCGACGCTGGTCTTACACGGCGAAGACGACCAGATCGTGCCGATCGAAGACTCTGCACTGAAGTCTTCCAAGCTCCTGAAGAATGGCGCGCTCAAGACCTATCCCGGCTTCTCGCATGGCATGCTGACCATCAACGCAGATGTCTTGAATGCCGGTCTCCTGGCCTTCGTGAAGGCCTGATCGCTCCGGCGGCGGGTGCGGCCTCCCAAGCATCCGTCGCCTCCATGAACCACGAGTGCGTACTCGGCGCGCCATCATTCTATGCAAGGAAGCTATCATGACGAACAGCAAACCATCCAAAAAGGTAGAGAACCATGGCGTCGCCTGGGAGCGCGCCTTCGGATATGTTCAGGCCGTGCAGGTCAAGGACACGATCTATCTCTCGGGCCAGTTGAGCCACGATGACGACGGCAATCTTGTCGCTCCGGCGGAACTCGATGAGGATAGGCGGCCTGTGGACTTCTCGCACATGGAGAGCCAGGTCCGCCAGACCTACGTCAACGCAAAGACGCTGCTGGCCAGATACGGTGCGACCCTCGATGATGTCGTTGAAGAGACGCTGTACGTGCTTGATGTTCCTAGCGCCTTTGCCGCTGGATCCAAGGTCCGCAAGGAAATGTACGGCACCGATGTGCCCCAGTGCGCCAGCAATCTCATCGGGGTTTCGGCGCTGGCTTTCCCCGAGCAGCTCGTCGAAATCACGTTCCGGGCAATCATCAACCGACCCGCTGATTGATCGGGCGGCAGCCACCCCAAGAACCGCCGGAGGCCATGAGCCGCCGGCGGCAAACTCGTTGAAACGGTTGACACGATGCCAAAGACACCGGCCGCCAAGGCGCCCGCACCTGCTACCATGGACCTTACCCCCGAGCTCGTCGCCACCACCATCAGGATTGTAAAAGACGAAGGCCCGGAACCCAATTGGCATCCGATCTCGCCCGAGCAGCTCGACGACCTCGTCTGCAGGGTTGAGGAAGAGGCCGGTGACGAGGAGATATGGGTGTTCGCGTATGGTTCCTTGATGTGGAACCCGGGTTTCGAGGTGACTGCCAGCGAAGAGGCCGTCGCTTACGGCTGGCACCGTGCGTTCTCGTTGAGGATTGAGCGGCTAAGGGCCACCTCCGACGCGCCCGGTCTCATGCTCGCGCTTCGGCCAGGAGGAAGCTGTTCGGGTCTTGTCCTCAAGCTTGCGTGCACTACCAGGAGGGAGGATCTGCGCACTCTTCTGGCGCGAGAGCTACGGTATGCCGAAGTGTGCGACATGGTGCGGTGGGTTTCAGTCAAGACACCGACGGGTGTGCGGCGGGCGCTCGCGTTCTGGGCGAGCGGCAGGCAATCTGCGCTCACGCAGAAGATCCCCCTCGAAGAGGCGGCAGGGTTGATCGCGCAGGCCTGTGGACCTGCCGGATCTTGCGCGGAATACCTGCATCGGACGGTTTCAGATCTGGCGGACCGCAAAATCTATGATCGAAACCTATGGCAGCTACAGCAAATAGTCGCGGGTAGGCTTCGAGCACTCCAACAGCATGATCCAATCTGAAACGGGTGTGCCAGAGCATGGTGACGGGCATTTGCGTGCGTCAGTCCAACATGACCATCTTTGCCGCGACCTGCTCCTCGAAGAACTTGGAGAATGACGCAATCCTTGGCGGGAGGGTTTGGTAGGGCGGGTAGAACAGCGTCAGCCACAGTTCCGGCGGCGCCCATCCCTTGAAGACGTGGACGAGGCGACCGCTACTGATGTGATCGGCGATGTTGAATCCTGGAAGCAGCGCGACACCCGCGCCGTCGGCGGCCATGTCCGCCAGAACCTCTCCGCTGTTCGCGCTGAAGGCTCGACCTGCCGAAATCGCGATGCTTGACGCACCGTCCGACAGCACCCAGTTCTCACGCCGGCTTTCGCCGCTGTAGGCGAGGCAGTCATCGGGCTTCAGTTCGTTCGGGTGCTGCATGTCGACGTATCTGCTTCCGGGAGCGGCAACCAGGATGCGCGGCACCACCCGGATCTTCCTCCAGATCGTGAACTTGTCCGAAGGCTGCGACGAGATGCGGATCGCCAGATCGTAGTCGTCGCCGACGATGTTCACCAATCCATCGGACAGCGAGATCTCGAAGCTCATCTTCGGATAGCGTTCCTTGAACCCAGACAGGATCGGCGGCAGCACTGTCTTGCCGAACCATGTCGGCGCACTGATACGCAGCCGGCCCTCGTCCGACTTGTGTGCGTTCATTACTTCGCGCCGCGCCTCCTCCAGAGTCTTGAACGCTGGCTGGATCTGCGCCGCAAAGATTGCGCCGTCGGTTGTCAGCGATACCTGCCTCGTCGTGCGAACGAAGAGCTGCACGCCAAGTTCCGCCTCGAGTGCGGCGATCGCCCGTGTGACGGCTGCGGGCGTCATGTCCAGTTCGCGGGCGACCTGGGCAAAGTTCCGCTTCTCAGCCGCGAGCAGAAAGGTTCGGAGAGCTTTGTAGTCGTTCATCTCATTGTTTCATGAATTGCAATTCAATCAAAAGGAATATTGCAATTCTGAACGACGATCAACGGGTCTACATTCTTATCAACACCGGAACTCAAACCGAGAGGCTTCAGGATGATCAAGGACATCAAGGGACTGCACCACGTGACTTCGATGGCATCGGACGCGCGGCAGAACAACCGATTCTTCACCGTCACGCTCGGTCTTCGTCGCGTCAAGCAGACTGTTAACTTCGACGACCCGAGCGTCTATCACCTCTACTATGGAGACGAGGCGGGCTCGGCCGGAACGGTGATGACCTACTTCCCATTCCCGAACATGATGCTTGGCCGCCCCGGTGTCGGTGAAGTCGGCGAGACCCAGTTCTCCGTTCCCGAGGGATCGCTGAAGTTCTGGCAGGATCGCTTCACAACCAAAGGCGTGGACGGTCTGGAGCGCGATACTGTCTTCGGCGTCGACCGACTCCGTTTCATGGGACCGGACGGCGACAGCTTTGCGCTTATCGAGTCCGCTGACGACAAGCGTGCTCCATGGCTGGCAGATGGTATTCCAGATGATGCAGCCATCCGCGGTTTCGCTGGCGCGCGCTTCAGCCTGCACGACACCGCTGCAACGGAGGAGCTGCTCGGCTTCATGGGCTACGAGCGCGCCGAGAAGGAGGGCGACGTCGTACGCTTCATCATGCCCAACGGTAACGGAGCGGACACGATCGATCTACTGGCGTTGCCAAAGACACCGTTCGCGCGACAAGGTGCAGGTTCGGTGCACCATATCGCATTCGCCGTCGACAACCGCGAGAAGCAGCTAGAGGTGCGCAAGGCGCTGATGGACACCGGCTACCAGGTCACCCCCGTCATCGACCGCGATTATTTCTGGGCCATCTACTTCCGCACGCCGGGCGGTATCCTCTTCGAGGTCGCCACAAACGAGCCTGGATTCAACCGCGACGAGGATACAGCCCACCTCGGGGAAGCCCTTAAACTTCCGGCCAGATACGAGGAATACCGCGAACAGATCCAGGCCAATCTCGTGCCGCTGGCGGTATAAGCAGCAGTCACCGAAAGTTTGGAATGACAGCGCCGTGATCCGAAAGGATCGCGGCGTTCTTCCGTTTCTAACGTGCCCCCAAGCAACGATTATTTCAAATATAGCAATTCAATCAAAATTTTTATTGCAATTCCTCGGGTGGTAGCGGCGCGGTAAGTTTGTTTTCAGCAGCCAAGACGACGAGTGCATCGGCCCGGAACGGAGCCAGCAACACTCAAAGAATTGCAGAGCGAGCGCCGCTCGACGGCGTCCGATCGACCGCTGCTGACCGTTTTCTGGCACCGCACACGGGCCGCAACCGAAGAGGAAAGAACCATGTCCAAGCTTGAAGTCCTGACCCCGGCGAACAGCCAGCTCATCTTCATTGACCAGCAGCCGCAGATGGCCTTCGGTGTCCAGTCGATTGACCGCCAGACGTTGAAGAACAACGTCGTCGGCCTTGCCAAGGCCGCCAAGATCTTCGATATCCCAACCACGATCACCACGGTCGAGACGCAATCCTTCTCTGGCAACACCTTTCCCGAACTCCTTGCCGTTTTCCCGGAGAACGACCTCCTCGAGCGCACGTCGATGAACTCCTGGGACGATCAGAACGTCCGTGACGCTCTGGCGAAGAATGCCTCCAACGGCCGGAAGAAGATCGTCGTCTCCGGTCTCTGGACCGAGGTGTGCAACACTACGTTTGCTCTTTCCGCTCTCCATGATGTTCCGGAATACGAGATCTACATGGTCGCCGATGCTTCCGGCGGCACTTCCGCGGACGCGCACAAGTACGCGATGGACCGGATGGTGCAGGCAGGCGTGATCCCGGTCACCTGGCAGCAGGTCCTGCTCGAATGGCAGCGCGATTGGGCGCGGAAGGAAACCTACGATGCGGTCACCACGCTGGTGAAGGAGCATTCCGGCGCTTACGGCATGGGCATCGACTACGCCTACACGATGGTTCATGGCGCAGAAGAACGCGTCAGGCATGGCAAGCGCATCGGCCCGAACCCCGCAAAGTAGGGGCCCGATCCAACCGCTCCGATCACACGGTCGGAGCGGCCCTTTCGCAACCGGAGATCATCCCATGAAGCTCTACCTCCTATCGCTAGGCGCAGGCCTGCTTGTTGGCATCGTCTACAGCCTGCTCAATGTCCGCTCACCCGCGCCGCCCGTAATCGCCCTCGTTGGCCTTTTGGGCATCCTGGTCGGCGAACAGATCATCCCGCTCGCGAAATCTCTCTGGACGAGGGAACCGGCGGCCATTTCATGGATCCATCAGATCAAGCCACACATGTTCGGTCATCTGCCGAAGGGCAACGAGGTTGCTCATCAGACGAAGGTTCATGTAGGGGAGCGGAGCTGATGACGACGCGTCGATCCTTTCTTGGAGGCGCATCGAGCCTTGCTTTCTCGAACCTCTTCTCACCGGCGAAAGCCGCCGATCCCAGCCAGACAGGAGTAGCCACGGTGCAGCATCCCGACTTGATCCTCCACAATGGTCGCGTGACCACTCTTGACCGAACCAATCCGAATGCGACAGCGATCGCCATCAAGGATGGTCTGTTTCTCGAAGTCGGATCCGACAGCGAGATCATCGCACTCGCAGGTTCCAGCACCAGGATCGTCGACCTCAAGGGCAAGCGTGTCCTGCCCGGTCTCATTGACAACCACACCCACGTCGTGCGCGGCGGCCTGAACTACAACATGGAACTGCGCTGGGATGGCGTGCGCTCGCTCGCCGACGCCATGGACATGCTGAAGCGCCAAGTGGCGATCACGCCTGCGCCGCAATGGGTGCGCGTGGTCGGCGGCTTCACCGAACACCAGTTCGCCGAAAAACGCCTCCCGACCATCGAGGAAATCAACTCAGTCGCGCCCGACACGCCTGTCTTCCTCCTTCATCTCTACGACCGCGCGCTGCTCAACGGCGCCGCTCTTCGTGCCGTCGGATACACCCGCGATACGCCGAACCCGCCTGGCGGCGAGATTACGCGTGATGCCAGCGGGAACCCCACGGGCATGCTTCTCGCCAAGCCGAATGCAGGCATTCTGTATTCGACACTTGCGAAGGGTCCGAAGCTTCCTCTCGACTATCAGGTCAACTCGACCCGCCACTTCATGCGCGAACTCAACCGCCTCGGCGTGACAGGTGTCATCGATGCAGGCGGCGGCTTCCAGAACTATCCCGACGATTATGAAGTCATCCAGAAGCTTTCCGACGAGAACCAGATGACGGTGCGGCTGGCCTACAACCTCTTCACCCAGAAACCGAAGGAAGAGAAGCAGGACTTCCTGAACTGGACGCAGTCAGTCAAATACAAGCAGGGCAATGACTACTTCCGCCACAACGGCGCCGGCGAGATGCTCGTCTTCTCGGCCGCCGACTTCGAGGACTTCCGCCAGCCGCGTCCGGAGATGGCCCCGGAAATGGAAGGCGAGCTTGAAGAGGTCGTCCGCGTCCTGGCGGAAAACCGCTGGCCCTGGCGTCTGCATGCCACTTACGACGAGACGATCTCTCGCGCCCTCGACGTGTTCGAGAAGGTCAACAAGGACATCCCGCTCGAAGGTCTGAACTGGTTCTTCGACCACGCAGAAACGATCTCCGACCGCTCGATCGACCGGATCGCCGCCCTCGGTGGTGGTATCGCCACGCAGCACCGCATGGCGTATCAGGGCGAATATTTCGTCGAGCGCTACGGGCACGGCGTCGCGGAAGCGACACCGCCGATCAGGAAGATGCTCGACAAGGGCGTGAACGTCTCGGCTGGCACCGATGCCACCCGCGTCGCCTCCTATAATCCTTGGGTTTCGCTATCGTGGATGGTGACTGGCAAGACCGTTGGCGGCCTGCAGCTCTATCCGCGAGCCAACTGCCTCGACCGTGAAACCGCGCTCCGAATGTGGACGGAAAAGGTCACATGGTTCTCCAATGAGGAGGGTAAGAAGGGGCGTATTGAGAAGGGCCAGTTTGCCGACCTCGTGGTGCCGGACAAGGATTTCTTCTCCTGCGCCGAGGATGAGATCTCCTTCCTGGTATCGGAGCTGACCATGGTCGGCGGCAAGATCGTCTATGGCGCGGGCGACTTCAAGACGCTGGACGAGAACGACATCCCGCCTGCGATGCCCGACTGGTCGCCTGTCCGCAAATTCGGCGGCTATGCGGCCTGGGGTGAACCGGAAGGGGCGGGCGCTCGTTCCCTGCGCCGCACCGCGATCTCCACATGCGGATGTGCGAGCGATTGCGGCGTTCACGGCCATGACCACGCCGGTGCCTGGACATCCAAGCTCCCGATCGCCGATCTCAAAGGTTTCTTCGGCGCTCTCGGCTGCTCCTGCTGGGCGGTCTGAGCAAACTTCAGCTCGGGTGATCTGGTCACCCGAGCATCACTCTATAATTGCAGATTTTGCAATTAAATCGAAACTATTGCTGCAATTGTTGGTAAGGCGGCAACCAGACAATATCGCTCCATCGAATGCAGCCGCTCGCGGCGACCACGCAGGAGCAGATATGATCTACCAATCTCTAAAATCCAACTCAGTCCGGAGCGGTTTGGCACGCGTCGTCGCCTCGCCTGTTGTGCGGACGGTTTCGCTGCTGGCACTTTGCGCAGCCTATATCCAGGGTTCGCTCACCAAGATCTTCGACTTCAATGGCGCGTTGGCGGAGATGGAACATTTCGGCCTGCAGCCGGCCGCGTTCTTCGCAATCGCCGTTATCGCATTTGAACTGACGGCTTCCGCCCTGGTGATCTCCGGTTTCCTGCGGTGGGCGGGCTCCCTGGCGCTGGCCGGCTTCACGCTTCTCGCGACCTTTATCGCGTTGCGCTTCTGGGAGATGGCTCCGGGCCTGGATCGCATGATGGCGACCAACGCCTTCTTCGAACATCTCGGCCTCGCTGGCGCATTCCTCTTCGTCGCCGCATTCGACTTATCCAAGGAAGCTGGCAAATGAGCGCCGCAAAATCATCCAGGGGCACCTTCGCTCTTCTCTCGCAGCCTGTGTTCGCGGTCCTCTGGATCGCAACCGTGCTTGGCAAGGAAGCTTCATGCGCGATGTCGCAAGCGCCTGGCTAATGTCCTGTCGCTTGCTTCATCGCACTTCTTTTCCTCGGAGGCGCATGGATCACCGCCCTGACGACACTCAATGGCGCCGCGCAGTCCGTCCTACCCTGGGTGCGAGGTCGTGGTCTCGCCGTCTATCCGACCGTCTTCAACGGTGCGATGACAGCAGGAAGCCTCGGCTGGGGCGCGGTCGGTGAGGCTGTCGGCATTCAGTCCACCCGGGTTTGGGTTTTCGCTGCGCTCAGACCGGGTGGTCTATGCCTTCGGGCATGGCCATCTGGGCCTAGCGATGGCCGGGATCACTGAGCAGTTAGTTGTTGACCTGACTTCAAATCGCTCTTCGGGTTTCGCCCTTTCGGCGTTCCGTCCGGACAGATTTTGACGCGTTCGCCGCATGCAATGGGTCTTCGCCGCGACGAAGACATCGGCCGCAATCTCCGACGTAATTATGATCACGCTTGCCATCGGCGAAACACAACGCTCGCATTGACACCACCGAAGCCGAAGCCGTTGGAGATGGCATAATCGAGTGACATCTTTCGCGCCGCGTTGGCGACGATGTCGATGCCCTCGGCAGCCCGATCGGGCGTTTCGAGATTGAGCGTCGGCGGCACCACCTGGTCGCGCAGCGCAAGCACGGTAAAGATCGCCTCCAGGCCGCCGGCAGCCCCCAGCAGATGTCCAGTTGCGGATTTCGTCGCGCTGACGGCGATACTTCCGTTGTTTCCAAAGACCGACTTGATCGCCTCGATTTCGCCCTTGTCGCCGACGGGCGTCGAGGTCGCATGGGCGTTAAGGTGACGGATATCGCTTGGACGAATGCCGGCCTGGGCGATGGCGATTTCCATGGCGCGCCGGGCGCCTGCGCCGTCCTCCGGACCTGAGGTGATATGGTGGGCATCGGCCGTCGTGCCGTAGCCGACGACTTCGGCAATCGGTGTCGCACCCCGCGCCAAAGCGTGCTCTAGCGTCTCGATCACGACGATGCCGGCACCTTCGCCCATGACGAAACCGTCACGATCCACATCGAACGGCCGCGAGGCGCGATCGGGTGTCTCGTTGAAACTGGTCGATAGAGTGCGGGCGGCGGCGAAGCCACCGAGGCTGATGGTATTGATGCAGGCTTCAGCCCCGCCGCAGACTGCGATATCCGCCTCGCCAGCACGGATCAGCCGCGCGGCATCGCCGATCGCCTGGACGCCCGCGGCGCAGGCAGTCACCGGTGCGCCGATCGGCCCCTTGAACCCGTGGCGGATCGAAATCTGGCCGGCGGCGAGGTTCACCAGAAACGAGGGCACCGTGAAGGGAGAGAGCCGCCGAACGCCACGTTGATCGACCGTGCGCACCGCTTCCGAGATCGCCGGGAAGCCACCGATGCCGGATGCGATCACCGTGGCCGTGCGCTGCTGTTCGATTTCTGTTGCCGGCTTCCAGCCGGACTGTTCGATTGCCTCTTCCGCAGCTGCCAGCGCCAACAGGATGAAGCGGTCCATCTTGCGCTGGTCTTTCGGCGGGATGACCCGATCGGGATCGAAGCCAGCCTCCGCGTCGTCGGCAGGCGTAGGCACCGTCCCGGCAATCTTGCTGCCAAGGTCGGCGACGACCTCATCCGGCAAACGACGAAGTCCCGAGCGTCCGGCAAGAAGCCGCGACCAGCCTGCCTCAACGCCCGCTGCCAAAGGGCTGATCGCCCCCATTCCTGTTACAACGATCCGACGCATCGGCTCTCCTGACCTGGGTTGCGCAACCGAATGGAAGCCGTTCGTGTTGCTCGAAATTGCTCTGGATTGCGGGCCGCGTTCAGTGCTCTCAGCGCGGGCGCTCGATGGCGATCGCGGTCGCCTCACCGCCGCCGATGCAGAGGGCTGCGACACCCCTGGCAAGCCCGCGGCGTGCCAATGCGTGAAGCAGGGTCACGATCAGTCGCGCGCCGGTGGCTCCGATCGGATGACCGAGCGCGCAGGCGCCGCCATTGACGTTCAACCGATCTCGGGCGATGCCAAGGTCCCTGGCCGCTGCCATGGCGACAATGGCGAAGGCTTCGTTGATTTCGAAGAGGTCGACGTCGTCGACGCTCCAGCCGGTCTTTTCCAAGAGCTTGCGGATCGCTGGAATAGGTGCCGTCGTGTACCAGGCGGGTTCCTGGCTGTGCGTCGCATGCGCCTTGATTTCAGCGAGGATCGGCATGCCTTCGCGCTCGGCAATCGAACGACGGGTCAGAACGAGCGCGGCCGCACCGTCGGCATTGGCCGACGCACTCGCTGCCGTGATCGTGCCATTGGCGCGAAAGGCGGGCTTCAGGTTCGGGATCTTTTCGGGCGAGACCTTCAGCGGATGCTCGTCGGTATTGATGACCCTGTCTGCGCCTTTGGTAGCGACAGTGATCGGGGCGATCTCGGCGGCAAAGGCTCCGGCTTCGATCGCTGAGCGGGCGCGTGTCAGCGTTTCGACCGAATAGGCGTCTTGATCTGCGCGGCTGAAGCCGTAGGCTTCGGCTGCGGCCTCGCCAAAATCGCCCATCGGGCGGCCGGGCTCATAGGCATCTTCCAGCCCGTCGAGCATCATATGGTCGAAGATCCGGTCATGCCCGGCGCGGTAACCACCGCGCGCCTTGGAAAGCAGATAGGGCGCGTTCGACATCGACTCCATACCGCCGGCGACGGCGACATCGATCGATCCGGCAAGAATGAGATCATGCGCCAGCATGGTCGCCTTCATGCCGGAACCGCAGACCTTGTTGATCGTGGTGGCGCCAACGGCATCGGGCAGACTCGCGTCGCGAGCGGCCTGTCGGGCCGGGGCCTGTCCCTGGCCTGCGGGAAGCACACAGCCCATCAGCACCTCGTCGGGACGATCGGGCGAGAGCTGTGCCCGTTCAAGAGCGGCGCGGATGACGTGAGCGCCGAGCGAACTCGCCCGGACCGGTGCAAGATCGCCGAGGAAACGGCCAAGCGGCGTGCGAACGGCAGATACGATCACGATCGGGTCCGATGGATTGGACATGTGAAATCCCTTCCTCAGGAGGAAAAATGGCGGAGGTCTCTTGCGGGCAGTGCCTGCGCTTTAGTGCGGCGCCGTCGATGCTGACTCATCGGCGAGCAAACTTTCGGCCGCGGCTTGAAGAAACCGGTTTGAGAGTTGCTCGTCGTCTACAGCGCGTGAAAGCACCAGCGCACCGACCATCGTCGAGAGTGCGGCGATAGACCGGTTGCGCGTATCGCCGCCCGGGTCGGACGGGACCATCCCGTCGAGAATATCGAGATGGTTGTTGATGCCGGCCTCGAAAGCTTGGCGCAAAGCAGGGCTGCGGCGGGCAGCCTCCGGCGCGAGAGCGGCAAGTGCGCATCCAATGCTTGTTTCCTGACGGTGCTGTCTGGAAAGGTAGAAATGAACGAGGGCGCGAAGCGGCTTGCCGGCTGCCTTGGAATCGACCCCCGCCCAGTTCGCCACGCCCTTCTCCAAGGCCTTGGAAGAGGCCTCAAGGATGAGGTGGTCCTTGGATTCGAATTGTTTGTAGAAACCGCCTTGGGTCAGGCCGGCGCCCTTCATCAGATCGTTCAGACCGATGCCGTCGAAGCCTCTCTCCCGAAAAAGGCGACTTGCGACGTCGACGACGGTTCGGCGGTTTTCCTCCGCCTGTACGCGGCTCACTCTCATTTCAGCCCCAACCAAGCAAATGCGACTGTGGAGTTATATTTCGATCGTCATCTAAGTGTCAAGATTTAGATTGCGAATAAAATCTAAGAGTCTCAAGCCAGAACCTTTCGCCGTCCCTTCGTGCTTTGGCAACGCGAGCAGAAAAACACCGGCATCAGCCGAGCCGCCCAGGTTCAGCGATAAGAATATTGGGACGAATGGGTGTTCTCTTGACACCATCAGTGTTGCGGCAATCGCCGCAGGGACTCCAGCACCGGACTGCCGATCGAGGCCTTCGACGGGTCTCGGGCTGCCTTGGCAGCAAACAGATCAAAGTTCTATCTGGACGTTACCGGCGGGCCCTTCTGCGGCTTCAATCGTGCGGGCGTAAAACGATCGGATGCCATGGTCTCGAATTGGTGGCGTCAGGGCATGACAGGGGCTGCGAACGCACACTACCTCGGCATCAAGGCGTTCTCCGAGACGGATTTCACCGAGGATCTGAAGATCATCGATGTGCCGACCTGGTCGGTCGCCTTCCGCGCTCCGATTTTTGAAAGCAACCCTTGAGCCAGGTTTCAGTCCCTCAATCTCAGCGATAAGGTGGGAGACATCGCCCAAAGGAGGTTCAAGACCCATGCCTACAGAGAAGGAAGTTCGCTCGTCTGTTGCGCTGGAATTGCGCAACACAAGCTCCGACCAGCGCATGTTCTCGCCTTCCGTTGCGCGAAATTCCGCGCCGATCCTCGCGGCCCTAAAACATATCCTTCCACCACATGGGGCCGTGCTGGAGATTGGTTGCGGGACCGGCGAGCACGCCGTGTGTTTTGCGGGAGCAATGCCCAATCTCACTTGGCAGCCGAGCGATCCGGATGCCGACGCGCGCGCCAGCACGTCCAGCTGGATCAAATTCGCGGGGCAGGAGAATGTGCTGGCACCGCGGGATATTGATGTGTGCTCAGAACATTGGGGCGACGAACAAACGGGGCATTTTGATGCCATCGTGTCGATCAATATGATCCATATTGCGCCATGGGCGGCAAGCTTAGGTCTGTTCGCAGGAGCTGGCCGTTTGCTTCGCGCTGATGGGCTTCTTGTTCTCTATGGCCCATACATGCGCGATGGCGCACACAACGCTCCTTCGAACGCTGCCTTCGACGCGGCTCTAAGAGAGCGAAACCCATCATGGGGTGTGCGCGATATCGCTGATCTTGAACAAGTGGGTGAGGCCGCGGGACTTAATCTCCGCGAGACGATCGAGATGCCTGCCAACAACATGTTGCTGGTCTTTCGCCACCGGTAGGCAGCGGAGCTGGAGCGCTACATTCCTCCTCGGCAGGCTTGCCGTTGAAGATGTCATCCAGAATCCATCGATTTCCACCCGGCCGCTGAACAGAGCGTGCCCGGCACGTCTCATGAGGCGCGCGCCGCTCATCGCTTGTTCTTTAACACCACGAAGACGCCGTGCTGCAGGGATAGTGCTGAATTTCCGGCCTTCCAACCACGACCCATGTGCTGACGCTGCTGCATCACTTCGTTGGCGGCAAGTCCACCGAAACATCCCAAGGGCGGCATTTCTTTGTGCCAATCCCAGGTCGGCGTGCAGCGCAAAACAACATCTCGGGCACTATTTTAACTTGCATGGCTTACTTTAGTGATACTAAAGTTTTCTCAGGCCAGCAAAATGCGGAAAGACAATATGAGCTTCAACGATCGGGAGGTGCAGCAGAAGGCCTCTCAGCGATCCCCTCTTTTTCCACCTGCTATTTCACTCGGGCGTGCGCTTCGAGAGCGGCGCAAAGAGATTGGCAAGACCATGCGGCAGGTAGCGCGCGAGGCCGGCCTCAGTGAGGGCTTTGTCAGTCAAGTAGAGCGCGGCCTTTCGACGCCCTCCTTGATCTCGCTTTGCAACCTCGCCTCCAGTTTGGAGGCCAGTGTTGAGGCCTTTCTGCCGCAAGTGCCGCAGCGCACCCACTCCGTGGTCTCGCATGCCAGCGAGCGCCACAACTACACTCTCGAGGCGGAAGAGCGGGTGTACCAACTATTGCAGCGCGGTTTTCCCGGGGCGCTTCTCAACAGCTGTATCACGCACATGCCTCCCGGATACGTCTCGGATGTGACACGCCACGAGGGCGAAGACTTCCTCTATCTCATCGAGGGCGAGATGCTCTACGAGGTCGGCGACCGCAAATATCTACTCACGGCCGGGGACACGTTACATTTTCTCGCATCGTTGCCGCACCGTGCACGCAATGTCGGTCCTGGCGAGGCGCGGGAACTTTGGGTTGGCACAACGCGGATCATACCGGAGCGGTGATCGGGGAGAATAGAGGTCAGTATTCAAAATTGTCACGAGCCCGATTGACAACCGCCCCTCTTGAACTTTAGCCTGACTAAAGTTCAAGAGGGGCGGGAGCGGTGGAGGCCGCTCGATTGGGCGCACAGCTTGGCCGGTGCGGGAACCTTCACGGGACCGGACCGTAAAAGCGGAAGGCTTTTCAAACAACGCAACGTGGGAGCGGGCGGACGCAGGTGAAACCTGCACGCCTGAAGGAGGAAAAATGCGCGCAAAAAAACTGATCAATGGGGTTGCCCTCGTGCTGGCACTGGCGACTGGCCAAGCCCTGGCCGAAACGCCGAAGAACACGCTCGTGGTCGCCGATGCCATCGACGATATCATCACGCTTGATCCGGGCGAGGTGTCGGAGGTTGGCGGCGTGCTTGCGGCAAATCAGATCTACCAGCCGCTTCTGACTGCAGCGACCGACGATTCCAGCAAGATTATCGGTGTGCTCGCCGAAAGCTGGACGGCGTCGCCGGACGGCAAGAGCCATACCTTCAAGATGCGTCCGGGCCTGAAGTTCGCCTCCGGCAACCCGGTGACGGCGAGGGATGCGGAGTATTCGCTGCGCCGCGTCGTGCAAATGAAGTCGCGCTCTGCCTTCATCCTCACCCAGTTCGGTTTCACGCCTGAGAACGTCAAGGATCACATCAAGGCGACTGACGACATGACGCTGGTCATCGAGATCGGTGACACCTATGCGCCGTCATTCCTCTACTACTGTCTGTCCTCCTATGTCGGCGGCATCGTCGATTCCAAGCTGGTGCAGGAGCACGAGGTCAATGGCGACTTCGGCAATGGCTGGCTGAAGGTTGAGAACTCCGCCGGTTCCGGCCCGTATGTGCTGACGCGCTGGGAGCCCAAGCAGTCGATCATGTTGACCCGCAATCCCAACTATACCGGCGAGACCGGAGGCCTGGAGCGGATCTTCCTCCAGCATGTTCCCGAAAGCGCCGCGCAGCGCCTGTTGCTCGAAAAGGGCGACATCGACATAGCCAACAAACTCGGCCCGGATGATTTCGGCGCTATCGAGGAGAACCCGGACGTCGGCTTCGTCGACGGTCGTTCCGGAACCATCTACTACATGGGCCTGAACGTCAGGAACGAGCACCTGGCCAAGCCCAAGGTCGTGCAGGCGCTGAAGTACCTGGTCGACTACCAGGGCATCGCTGACACGATCTCGCGCGGCACGGTGGAAGTCCACCAGACGCTGGTGCCGAAGGGCTTCCTCGGCGAAATCGACTACAATCCGTACAAGCTCGATATCGAGAAGGCGAAGGCGCTGTTGGGCGAGGCTGGAATTTCGGGTGAGCTCACGCTGGATACCGTTGTCTGGAACACACCGCCCTACACGGATTTCGCCCAGGCGATCCAAGCGACCATGGCGCAGGCCGGCGTCAAGCTGAACCTTGAAGTGGTCGACGGTCAGCAGTGGCTGGAACGCTATCGCTCGTCAAACCTCGACATCTGGCTCGGCCTGTGGGGCCCGGACTATCCCGACCCGCACTCCAACGCCAAGGCCTTTGCCGTGAACAAGCAGGACGCGCCGGACGGTTCCGCCGGCCTTGCTGATCGATTTGGCTGGAACGCTGGAAGCCTGTCGCAGGATGCGATGGCGGCCGTGCGCGAGCAGGATACGGACAAGCGCCGGGCGATGTATGAGACCCTCCAGAAGACCCACACCGACACCTCGCCCTTCCTCTACATGTTCCAGCAGGTCCGAAAGGTCGGCGTACGCAGTTCAGTCAAGGGGGTCGTCCTCGGGCAGACGTTCGCCGACGACCGCTACTGGAACGTAACCAAGTAGCCGTCCGAACCCATGTTTCGGACGCGATCGGGGCTCCGGCACCGGTCGCGTCCGAGGTCAGTCCCAGCAAAGCCAACGGAGTGGTTCGTGCCGGCAGTTCTCATCAACCGGGTTCTCGGTGTCACCGGCCGGATCCTCACGCTTCTCCTCACCGTGGGCATCACGCTCAATGGCCTGGTGGCACTCACCTTTTGCATCGGCCGCGTCGTGCCAATTGATCCGGTCCTGTCGGTTGTCGGACAGAAGGCGAGCGAGGAGGTCTATCAGCGCGTCTTTCTCGAAATGGGCCTCGACAAGCCGCTCTGGCAGCAGTTCCTCGCCTATGCCGGAAAGCTCGTTCGGGGCGATTTTGGCACGTCTTTCGTCACCAACCGACCCGTGCTCTTAGACCTTTCCGGCTTCTTTCCCGCGACGTTGGAGCTTGCGACGCTCGGCCTTCTGGCCGGCACGCTCATCGGCGTGCCGGCGGGCGTGGCCGCTGCCTATTGGCACGACAAATGGCCCGACTACGTGATCCGCTTTGTCGGCCTCATCGGCTATTCCGTGCCAATCTTCTGGCTTG
Source organism: Ensifer sp. 2TAB8 (assembly GCF_052115125.1). Taxonomy (NCBI): domain Bacteria; kingdom Pseudomonadati; phylum Pseudomonadota; class Alphaproteobacteria; order Hyphomicrobiales; family Rhizobiaceae; genus Ensifer; species Ensifer sp. 2TAB8. Next base: position 145,524 of record NZ_JBFRGB010000012.1, read on the forward strand.
GACTGGTCGGTCTTTTCGTCTTTTATTCACGGCTCGACTGGGTGTCTGGTCCTGGCCAGATCGACGTCTTCTATCAGGGCATCGTCAAACCGGTAACCGGTTCGCTGTTGATCGACTCGCTTCTATCAGGCGAGTGGGAAGTCTTCGGCAATGCCTTGAGCCATATCGTGCTGCCGGCAGCGCTGCTCGGCTATTACAGCCTCGCCTACATCTCGCGCATGACACGCTCGATGATGCTGGACCAGCTGTCGCGGGAATACGTGCTGACGGCCCGCCTCAAGGGGGCGACCGAATATCGCGCCGTGATGCTGCATGCGCTACGAAATGCCGCCATCCCGCTCGTCACGGTGATCGCACTTTCCTATGGCGGCCTGCTGGAAGGCTCCGTGCTTGTCGAGACCGTCTTCGCTTGGCCGGGCATCGGCAACTACATAGCCTCGTCGCTTTTTAGAGCCGACATCAACGCCGTGCTTGGCGGCACGGTGCTGGTCGGCGCCGTGTTCGTTCTGCTCAACATGGTCTCGGACGTCGTCTACCAGATGCTCGATCCGCGCTCCAACCTTCGCCGCCGGTAGGAGGCTGCCATGACCGCCGTCAACCTCACCTATGCCGAGACCCGCCGCCAGCTCCGGCGCGCGCGCCTCGGTGAATTCACCAAATTCGCGCACCGCTTTGTCGGTAATCCACTCGGCATGATCGGCCTTGCCATCCTCGGCGTGCTGTTGGCGAGCGCAGTCTTCGCGCCGCTTCTCGCGACCCATGATCCCTACTTGCCCGATCTCGTGCATCGCCTTTTGCCGCCGAGCTTTAAGAACTGGCTCGGCACGGACGAGCTGGGCCGTGATGTCTTCTCCCGCATCCTCTACGGCGCCCGGCTGACCCTGCTCATCGTGGGGCTGGTCGTTGCGACATCTGCGCCGATCGGCCTCATCATCGGCGCGGTGGCGGGAACATCGGGCGGCTGGGTCGATGCGGTGTTCATGCGCATCACCGACGTGTTCCTTGCCGTTCCGAAACTACTGTTGGCGCTCGCCTTCGTTGCTGCGCTTGGCCCCGGCATCGTTAATGCGGCGCTGGCAATCACGCTCACCGCCTGGCCGCCCTATGCGCGGCTGGCGCGGGCCGAAGCCCTCATCGTGCGCGACAGTGACTACGTCAATGCCGTCAGGCTGGCCGGCGGCTCAGAGTTCCGCATCGTCTTCCGCCACATAATCCCAATGTGCCTTTCCTCTGTTATCGTGCGCATGACGCTCGACATGGCCGGCATTATCCTGACGGCCGCCGGCCTCGGGTTCATCGGCCTCGGCGCGCAGCCGCCGCTGCCGGAATGGGGCGCGATGATCTCGACCGGCCGCAAGTTCATCTTCGATCAATGGTGGGTGGCAACGATGCCTGGTCTTGCGATCTTCATCGTTAGCCTCGGCTTTAATCTTCTGGGCGATGCCATGCGCGACCTGCTCGACCCGCACTTAAGGAGGCGCGCATGAGAGAGACGCTTGTCAACGTGGAAAACTTGCGCATCGGCTTTGCCGGAGAGGGCGGCACAATGATCGAGGCGGTCAAGGGCGTTTCCTTCCAAGTCGGCCGGGAAAAGCTCGGCATCGTCGGCGAAAGCGGCTCGGGAAAGAGTCTCTCCAGCCGCGCCCTGATGGGCGTTCTGCCGGAGCATGCGCGCGTCTCGGCTGATGTAATGTCCTTTGCCGGCATCAACCTGCTTACGGCCTCGCCGCGGGTACGTCGGCAGCTGCGTGGCAATCGCATGGGCATGATCCTGCAGGATCCGAAATTCTCGCTCAACCCGGTCATGCGTGTCGGCAAGCAGATCGCCGAGGCGATCCGGCTCGGTGCTCGATCGCTGACGCCGGCAAAGGTGCGCCAGAAAGTACTTGACGTCTTGGAGGCGGTGCATATCCGCGCGCCGGAGCGCGTCTACGACCTCTATCCACACGAGCTCTCTGGCGGCATGGGCCAGCGGGTGATGATCGCCATGATGGTGGTGCGCGAGCCGGAACTGCTGATCGCTGACGAACCCACCTCCGCCCTCGACGTTACCGTGCAGTTGCAGGTGCTCGAGATCATGGACGAACTGGTCAGGCGCCGTGGCATGGGTCTTGTCTTCATCAGCCACGACCTCAACCTTGTCTCGCGTTTCTGCGACCGTGTACTGGTCATGTATGCCGGCCGGATCGTCGAGACGCTGGATGCGCGACGCATGCACGAGGCGGTACATCCCTATACGCGGGGGCTGCTCGCCTGCCTGCCAGCCATCGATGGGCCGCTGACACCACTGCCAACTCTCGCGCGCGACGCGAGCTGGGGAGAGGCCCGCTTATGATCCGCATCGACAATCTCAGCGTCCATTTCGGCAGCGCCGTCGCGGTTGAGAACGTCAGCCTCTCAGTGGAGAGCGGCGAGAGCTTCGGTCTCGTCGGCGAAAGTGGCTCGGGCAAATCTACCGTCTTGCGCACCGTCATGGGTCTCAATCGCCATTGGACCGGTGATATCCACATCGCCGACATAGATCTACGCAAGGGAAGGCGGCGCGACCTCGTGCGCGTGGCGCAGATGGTGTTCCAGGACCCCTATGCCTCGCTGCATCCCCGTTACACGATTGGCCAGGCCATCGCCGAGCCGATGCTGATCAACCGCATGTCGGATGTGGATGCCCGCACGGTCGAGTTGCTGGAGATGATCGGGCTGACGGCGGCACACCGGTTCCGCTTCCCGCACGAATTGTCCGGCGGCCAACGCCAGCGCGTGGCGATCGCCCGCGCACTGTCGCTGTCCCCTACGGTGCTGCTGCTCGACGAGCCGACCTCGGCGCTCGACGTTTCGGTCCAGGCCGAAATCCTCAATCTCCTGAACCGCCTTCGTCGTCAGCTTAACCTGACCTTTGTCATCGTCAGTCACGACCTCGCGGTCATCTCCTATATGTGCGATCGATTGATGGTGATGCAGAACGCCCGCGCAGTCGAAACGCTGACGCGCGCACAATTGCGCGCTGGCGACATGGAGCACGACTATACGCGCACACTCTTTCGGGCGAGCCGTCGCGATCGCATGGGCGCTCCTGCTTCGGCCGAAGCTGGTTGTTGTGGATGAGCGCTCCGCGGCACTTTTGCCAAAGCTTGTCCAGAATGTGTGCCGCCGGCGCTGCAATTGCTGCAAATCTTTGGCGCCACGACCGGCCGTCAACTGCGCAGAAGTCGGGATGGTGGGATCATCAGGGCCGCGATCGCTAATATATCATCTGGATGTGCGCTGCGGCCGATCCGTGAGGATGTGCCGCTTCATCGCGTCGTACTTTCGCGAACCTGAAGCTCGAAGCCCAGGTCGACGATTGGCGATTCAATTGGCCGGCCGGCAAGTCGATCCAGCACCATCTGCACCGAGAGCCGGCCTATATCATAGCGCGGTGTGCGTACGCTTGTGAGCGACGGGTAGGCGACATGCATCATATCAAGGTCGTTGAAGCCGCAGATTGCCATGCGGTGCGGGACAGCGATACCCGCCCGCTGGCATTCAAACAGTACGCCCATCGCAAGGTCGTCATTGTTGCAAAAGACCGCGTCAAGGTCGGCCGCCTTCGCCAGCGCATCGGCGAGCAGCTGCCCGCCGAGTGATACGCGCGACGGCGTAAGAGTGGTGGTTACCAGCTTGGGATCGAAGAGCTGCGCCGCCTCCAGCGCTGAGCGATAGCCGGCCAGTCGGCGCTGCGAGCGTGGATCCATGCGCGCGCCGATGAAGCCGATCCGCCGGTATCCAGCTTCGATCAAGTGGTTGGTAGCCGTTTTGCCGCCTTCGAAATGGGAAAAGCCGACCAGCATGTCGACCGGAGTGTCGCCGTGCTCCATGATCTGCACGATTGGGCAATCCGCGCTCTCGAGCAATTTGCGGGTCCTCTCGGTCTGGTCTATGCCGGAGACGATCAGTGCTGATGGCCGCTGGCTCAGAAACATGCGGACCAGGCGCTCCTCTTCGCGAGGCGAATAGTGGGTATTGCCCATCTGTATCTGCAGTGGACCGTCGCCGAGCCCGTCATAAATGCCTCTCACCGTGTCGGCGAAGACGATGTTCGTTAGCGACGGCACGAGAACACCGATCACGTCGGCTCGGGAGGAAGCAAGCGCGCGCGCATTGGGGTCGGGCGCATAGCCGAGCTGCGTCACCGCCGTATCGATCTCTGCGCGCAGTTCGGCCGAAACTCGGGACGGATCGCGCAGCGCGCGCGACACGGTGATCGCGGCAACGCCGGCCAGTTTCGCGACGTCGGCGATCGTCGGCCTGCCACTGCTGCGCCGGCTTGTTTTTCGACCCTGGTCCCTGGAGATGATGTCGTCCGTCACGTCGACTCCTAAGCGCTCCGCCTGCGCAGGGTCTCGACATCGGTGCTGCCGATGTACCAGTTCCTGGCCTCCACCTCATCGAACACGACGGAGACTTCGCGCTCAGGAAGTCCGGTTGCTTCGGCAATCGCCGCTGCGACCTTGCGACTGACGACAGCCTTCTTGCCGGAAGGATCATCGGCGAGGGTCTCTCGCACGATGGTGATGCGCACAAATGGCATGGCTGACCTCCCTGCTCAGTAGAGTTTTGCGCCGTTGACCATGAGCCGAACCGCATAAAGCGAGCTGGTCGCGCAGATATAGAGGATGTTTCGTTTAGGCCCGCCGAAGACGCAGTTGGCGGTATTCTCCGGTACCCTCACCTTGCCGAGCAGGGTGCCGTCCGGGTGGTAGCAGTGGATGCCATCGCGCGCGCTCGTCCAGATCCGTCCCTCGTCGTCCAGACGAAAGCCGTCAAAGAGGCCAGCAGTGCAATCGGCAAAGACGCGCCCGCCCGAAATTACGCCCGCATCGCTGACATCGAAGACGCGCATATGTGCAGGATGGTCGGGCCCGTGGGTGCGGCCGGTGTCGACGACGTAGAGCTGTCTTTCGTCAAGGGAAAAGGCAAGGCCGTTCGGCCGCACCATGTCGGTAATGACCGCGGCGACCTCGCCGGTCCCCGGGTCGACGCGATAGACGTAGCAGGCGCCAATCTCGCTTTCGGCCCTATGACCCTCGTAATCGGACTCGATGCCGTAGGCGGGATCGGTGAACCAGATCGACCCGTCCGACCGCACGACGACGTCGTTTGGCGAGTTGAGCCGCTTGCCGTTCCAGCGGTCGGCGATGGTGGTGATCCTCCCGTCATGTTCCGTACGGCTTACGCTGCGGCGGCCGTGTTCACAGGTGACCAGCCGGCCTTGCCGATCCGTGGTGTTGCCGTTTGAAAAGTTCGACGGTTGGCGAAAGACGCTCACATGCCCGTCGGTCTCGTCATAGCGCAGCATCCGGTCATTGGGGATGTCCGACCAGACGACATAGCGTCCGGCCGCGAAATAGGCCGGCCCCTCGGCCCAGCGACACCCCGTGTAAAGCTGCTCCACCCGGGCGCTGTGGTTGACCAGACGGGCAAAGCGCGGGTCCACGATCTCGAAATCCTCGGCCATGGGGCCTCCCTCATGCGACAAAGAAGGTATCTGAGCGTGGTGATATGATAGCGCTATCATAAAGGAAGGGAATAGCCTTCCTGCTGGAATGCCGAAACGACACTGATTTTGATCTGAAATCTCGGATATCCGGCGTTTTGTAATCCGCAAATGTTACTTTACAATCGGATGTGGTAGCGCTACCTAATTAAGGGACAGCGGTGTTTTCGGGAGGAGACCAGAGCGCCTCGTCAATGGTGAAAGCAGGCATCCAGCGTGCCGGTGCCTCAGGAGTTCGTGCCGTTCGGGGGAAGGATTTCCGCCCCGGGCTGGAGAACAAAATAAGTGGCGCGCCAATGGGAGGAAATGTCGATGGTGAAGTCACTCGCTGGCGGCATCGTTGCCGCCACTGCCTTTTTCATGCTGGGCTCTGCTGCCTACGCAGATCCGGAAATCGTCTCGGGGCCCGCGGCTGAGCCGGAATGCTTCGCGCCGTGGTCGGCGGACACCAAGTTCTTCAAGTTTCCAAAAAAGGACGGCCCGTATCGCGTTGCGCTGGCAAACGGCTACATCGCCAACACCTGGCGCATCCAGATGGTGCAGACCGCCAAGGCCTATGCCGCTCAGCCCGACGTTGCGGCCAAATTGAAGGAGTTCAAGGTCGTTTCGACGGGTGAGGACGTGCCCGCGCAGATCTCGGCGATCAACAACTTCATCGATTCCGGCTACGACGCCATCGTCGTCAACGCCCAGAACCCGACGGCCTTCGCGCCCGTCATCAAGCGGGCGAAGGAGGCTGGCGTGGTGCTGGTCGCCTTCGACAACATCCTCGACACCGAGGACGCCATCAACGTCAACGTCGACCAGAAGGGGCTCGGGCAATTGTGGGGCGACTGGCTCGTCAAACATCTGCCTGATGGCGGCAAGGTGCTCGAGGTGCGCGGTGTCGCCGGCACGTCTGTCGATACCGACAGGCACGACGGCATCCATGAGAAGCTCCAGGCGTCGGGCAAGAACTTCGAGGTCGTCGAGGTCATGGGCAAATGGGACGATGGCGTCGCCCAGAAGGTGACGGCGGATGCGATCGCCACCAGCGGTCCCTTTGATGGCATTACCGGTCAGGGCGGCGATACCGGCATCGTCCAGGCGATGATCGACGCCAAGCACCCGTTCGTACCTTTTGGTGGCGAAACCGAAAACGGGTTTCGCAAGTTCTGTGCGGCACATGCCGCCGACGGCCTGAAATGCTCGTCAGCCGGAACCGGACCCGCACAGGTGGCCGTTGCCATCAAGACGGCGATCGCCGCGCTTGAGGGACAGGTGGTGCCGCAGTCGGTCAAGTTGCCGTTGGCCATTGTCGAAGATCCCAATTTCAAGGAGGGCCAGGACTACTTCCAGTCCGAATCCGACAATTTCTTCGTCGGGAACTCCTTCCCCACTTGCGGGATCAATTTCTCCGCCCAGGAGATCATGAAGCAGAGCAAGGAAAACCAGTAGGCCAACCAGTTCGGGCATCGCATGCCTTTGCGATGCCCGTCGCCAGGAACGGATCCCGGAGAGATCAATGGAAAGTGGCGCACCGCTCTTTCGCATGGAAGGGATATCGAAACGGTATGGTGGGGTTCGGGCACTTGAAAATGCTGACGTGTCGGTCAGGGCAGGGGCAATCCACGCCGTCCTCGGCGAGAACGGTGCCGGTAAGTCGACGCTCATCAAGATCATGGCCGGGGTCGTGGCTCCCGACGAGGGACAGATGACGCTCGAAGGGCGGCCGGTGGAGTTCGCCTCGCCGGCTGCGGCCAGCGCCGCCGGCATCGCCTGCGTTTTTCAGGAGCTATCGCTGATTCCGGAACTCAGCGTCGCAGACAATATCGTCATTTCCGATCCGCCGACGCGGTTCGGCATGATCGACCGAAAGGCCCAGCGGCGCCAGGCCGAGGAGGCGCTGGCGCGCGCCGGTGCTGCCGACATTCACCCTCTGGCGCTCGTCAAGGACCTGCCGCTGTCGCGACAGCAGATCGTCGAGATCGCCAAAGCGCTGGCTCGCAAGCCGCGCATCCTCATCCTCGACGAGGCGACATCGGCGCTGACGGCCGCCGACGTGTCGAAAATCTTTGCGGTGCTGAAGCGATTGCGGGCCGAAGGGCTGGCGCTTGTCTACATTTCGCATCGCATGAACGAGATTGCGGAGCTTGCGGACGAGTGCACGGTGTTCCGCAATGGCAGCAAGGTCGCGAGCTATGCGGCGGGCACAAGGAGCGACGCGGAGGTCATCGAGATGATGATCGGCCGTGAGTATCACAGCGTCTATCCGCCAAAGCCAGATCGGCCTGCCCAAACCGCGCCCGTGCTTGAGACGCGAGGCCTTTCCTGGGCGGACCGCCTTCGTGACATCTCGTTTTCGCTGCATGCGGGTGAAATTGTCGGTCTCGGCGGTCTGGACGGGCAGGGGCAGCGCGACCTGCTTCTGGCCCTGTTCGGGGTTTTGCGTGGGCTGCGCGGCACGGTGCTTGTCGACGGCAGCCCGGTCAGCATTGGCAGCCCGGCGCAGGCGCGCCAGCACGGCATCGGCATGGCGCTCATCCCAGAAGACCGCAAGACCGAGGGGTTGATGCTGCCGATGACTGTGCGCGACAATCTCTCGCTCGCCTCTCTCGACCGGTTGACACGAGCGGGGATCATCGACAGCGCGAAGGAGGAGAGCGCCATCAACCACATGATGGCGCTGCTTGCCATCAAGGCGGGAAACATTGACGCGCCCGTCGGTGCGCTCTCTGGCGGCAACCAGCAGAAGGTTGTCATCGCGAAATGGCTGATGCGGCAGCCGCGCATCATTCTGCTAAACGATCCCACGCGTGGCATCGACGTGGGAACCAAGCAGGAGATCTACCTCTTGCTGCGGCGCCTCGCGGACGAGGGCGCGGCCATCCTGTTCTATTCGACCGACTATGCCGAGCTCATCGGCTGCTGCGACCGGGTCCTCGTGCTCTATGACGGAACGGTGAAGCGGGAACTGGCCGGAGCAGAGATAACGGAGCGCGCCCTGATCGCGAGCGCGCTCAACATCCCGTCCGCGGAACCAACCCAGCGGGAGCCGGCGCTATGAAGGACTGGGAATATCGACTGGCGGAGCACCGGGGTACGCTGACGGCGGTTGCGATATTCGTGGTGATGTTCATCATCTACACGGCGAACCATCCGGCCGGCTTCACCGCCAACGTTATCCAGACGGCCGCCAACAAAGGCGTGCTCCTCGCCTTTGTCGCGATGGCTCAAACCATGGTGGTGATCACCGCAGGCATCGACCTCTCGGTCGGCATGATCTTCCTTCTCACCAACTGCCTGGCCTCATGGCTGGTCGTGGGTTCGCCGCTCGAGACGGCTTTCGGGGTGGCTGTTGTCCTGGCCGTTGGGGCTGTGTGCGGCGCGATCAATGGCGCAATCGTCATTTACGGGCGGCTGCAGCCGATCGTAGCGACGATTGCGACGGGGGCGATCTATTTCGGCTTCGCCCTGTTGCTGCGGCCTTTTCCGGGTGGGTCCGTCAACGAGAGACTTGCGGATGCCCTCACCGGCCGGATCTTCGGGGTCGTCCCGGGGAGCCTCGTGGCACTTGCGGCAGTGGTCGCCGTAGTATGGGTGCCTTTCAGCCGGTCGGTCTATGGCCGGGCGGCCTATGCCGCCGGCTCTTCCGAAACCGCGGCCTATATGTCCGGCATGCCGATCCGCCGTGGCAAGCTGCTCGCCTATACGCTTTCGGGCTTCGTGGCCGCCCTTGGCGGGTTGTTCCTCACCTTTTTTACCTATACCGGCGACGCGGCCTTTGCCAGCGGCAATGCCTACACGCTGTTTTCGATCGCGGCCGTGGTGCTGGGGGGTGTGTCGCTGTTCGGCGGCAAGGGCAGCGCCATCGGCGCCGTCTTCGGGGCGCTGGCGTTCCGGACGATCGGCGACCTTCTGTTCGTCTTCGATCTTGATCCGCTCTGGCAGCCGCTGTTCCAGGGGCTGATCCTGCTGGCGGCCGTCAGCCTCGGCGCGCTCGCCCTCTTCCGTGTACGCAATCGATTGGAGTGGTTCCTGTGAGCGAGACGGCAATGACGCGGGCAACGGAGCGGAAGCAGGGTTTCATGCGCAGTCTCGATCCGGCGGTGCTCACCGCATTTGGCTGTATCGTGTTGCTGCTTGTCGTTGGCAGCTTCTACTCGCGCAGCTTCCTGTCACCAGAATATCTGCTGCAGCAATTGAAGGTGGCGTCCTTCCTCGGCATCATCGCCACGGGCATGATGCTCGTCATCCTGCTTGGGCAGATCGATCTTTCCGTGCCGTGGACCGTAGCAACGGGCGCGATGATGGCCTGTGCGGCTGCGGCATACGGATCCCTCGGCACGGCGCTTGCCATTCCCTTCGGCATCCTGTGCGGCATCGCCATAGGGCTCGTCAATGGCGTTGGCGTGGCATACCTGCGCATACCCTCAATGATCGTGACCCTTGCGACCAATGCCGTCGCGCAAGGGGTCATGGTGGTCTACACAGGCGGCTTCTCGCCACAGGATTCCGCGACCGGAGCCATGCGCTATCTGGCCACCGGCGCGTTGATTCCGGGCATCCCGAATGTCGTCTTCATCTGGGCGCTGATCGGCGCGGCGATGGTCTTCCTTCTGCGCCGGACGGGCTTCGGGCGGGCGGTCTACGGTATCGGCAATCGCGAACGTGCGGCCTATCTTTCCGGGATCAACACCCGCCGCATCGTCATGATCGCCTTTGCCGCCTCGGGCGGCCTCTCGGCCTTTGGCGGGGTTCTGCTTGCAGGTTACGCCTCCAAAGCCGCGCAATCCATGGGCGACGCCTACCTTCTTCCTGCCATAGCGGCCGTGGTGCTCGGCGGTACCTCGATCCTCGGCGGGCGGGGATCCTATGTCGGCACGGTCGCCGGCGTCATCCTCGTCACGCTGCTGCAATCGATCCTTTCCGTCACCCAGATGCCCGAGGCCGGGCGCCAGATCATCTACGGCGTGGTGATCATCCTGATGCTCCTGCTTTATGGTCGCGCACCAGCAAGCCGGTAAGTCCTCGATGAGCAAAGGAACGGCGGCCTTGAGCGTTCATCAAGCTATCTGCTCCTTTTTCGGCTTGGACGGGAGCAGCGATTGACGAAAACTTGGGACACGATTTCAGCGCCGCCGAAGCCCCGTCGCCGACATCACGGCAAAGCGCCCGCATATCGTCCCACAGCGCAGTCTTCGCTACCGGAAGGGATCGTTGAGAGGATGTGAGAAATGACGAATGCGCTACAGGGTGGGTATCCTCCGGCCTCACACAACTAATGGAAGTCGCAGTCCGGATAATGTGATCGAGATTACAGCAATGTAAGATTTTCTGCTGGTAGGACGGGGTATAATTTCGCCCGCCGTCGTGGCAGGCGGCATCCCTAGACAAGGAGAAAGTCATGTTCAGGATTGTTTTGGCAGCCTGTGTGATGCTCAGCGCAGGGCAAACATTTGCGGCGACCCATTATTACGTTCAACACCATGCCGGCGGAAAGTGCACGATCTCCGAGCATAAGCCGAGCGGCAAGACCGAAACGCAGATAGGCGGAGCCTGGTCGACGATGGTTCAGGCTGAGCATGCCATGAAGTCGGCACATGAGTGCGGGTACTAAATCGAACTTGGGCCTTCTGGTTAAAAGATCGCAGTAGGCAATGGTATTGTCGCCGCTATAGGGAGATAAAATTTGAAACGTCCAGCCGGCGTCGAAGCTGACGCCCTTCTGCTTTAGGGGGCGCGACCTTGGGCGCACGCCTTTCTCGCTTTGGAACTGCTCAGGTCCAGGGTTGCGGTTACCGATGAATTCCATCCCGACGCGGGTTTTCGGAACGCGAGGCTAAGGCATTAGCTTGCAGGCGCCGCCGTCACGCCTGTGGCAGTGCGGTACTCTTCAACGAAACCATCCAGTTCGGCGCGTTCCAGATCGGACACCGCCCAGTAGCTAAAGCCGCTGCTCGTCCATCTCACCATGTTGTAGCCGTCGGTCTGTTTGCTTTGGGGGCCGGAAGTCCCGGCCGCTGCCGGCTCCGCCACCACCGTGATGAGATGCTCGTTGTGGCGATAGACGAGTGTCGGGACGGCATTGCCTCCGATGACGTCGACGCGGCCGCCGACAAGCGAGAAGCCTTTCGCAGATGGGTGATGTCGCCCGTATGGATCATGAAGGCGGGCTTCACCGGAAGCGCCTTGATCCTGTCGGTCGCCTCGGTCAGCGTATCGACGGCGGTCACCTTGGCTTCCTTGTCGAAGCCGATATGGCTGTCCGAGATCTGCAGGAAGGTCATCGCACCTTGCGCGGCGTCGGCCGCCTGAGCTGTGTCGAGCAAGCTGAGCGACTTGGGGATGCCGCCCGAGACGGTCCACACCACGCCCGTTCCCGCCCATACCATGCATTCGAGCGCATGCCGGCGCGTCAGCACGAAGGCAGCATCGGTCACTTGTTCGTCCTTGCGCATTTCCGTTCTCCTTTCGAACGTCCGTCGCCGGAGTAGGAGACCGAGGAAGCTGCGCGCTTATTCTGGGCGAGCACTCACTTTATCGTGAGCGGCGCGGCGACAATATTGGCCGCCGATTACATTTCGCGTCAATGAGACAGCCGAAGCGGAAATTATTTCCGCTGAGCTCAAATCGCGTGAGTCCTCCTTTTCTTCAAGATCGCGCATCGCGGCCGACACGGCGATGCCGCCCGGCCTTGCAGCCACTCAAGCCTTGCCGCGACGTTCACGCCGTCGCGGAAGATGTCGTCGCCATTCTCCAGGATGACATCTCCCAGATTTACTCTGATGCGGAATTCAATGCGGCGATCGGGTGGCGTTGGCTGCCTGGCGCGCTCTCTCCTCAATCGTGGCCCGGTGACGCCCGGCATGTGTGTTTACGCCTCCCGGCGCGTCGCGTCACCTCCAATGACCACTTACGGCAACATATTCTCAAGGGTAGTTATTGACATGTTATACCAGTTGAGAAATATATCTCCCTGCGCCGGATGAATGGCGCTGTGAAATTTGCACCTGACCGAGGTGGTGAGGTGTGCGGCATTTAGGGAGGTCTCGATGACATCGATCGCGCTGTTTGGTGCCGGTGGTAAAATGGGCTATCGGCTCGCCAAGAACCTCAAGGGTTCGCGCTTCGATGTCCGGCATGTCGAAGTCAGCGAGGCCGGAAAAGCGCGGCTTGCGAATGAGCTCGGCATCGCCTGCGTTACCTCTGATGAAGGTCTGAAGGGCGCCGACGTCGTCATCCTCGCCGTTCCTGATACGGTGATCGGCAAGGTCGCGTCTGCAATCGCAGACAAGCTGCAGCCGGGTACCATGGTCGTTGCGCTCGATGCTGCAGCACCCTTTGCAGGCCATTTGCCGGCGCGCACCGACCTGACCTATTTCGTCACGCACCCTTGCCACCCGCCCATCTTCAATGATGAGACCGATCCGGCCGCCAAGCGCGACTTCTTCGGCGGCATCGCGGCAAAGCAGCATATCGTGTCCGCACTGATGCAGGGCCCAGAAAGCGCCTATGCCCTTGGAGAGGAGATTGCCAAGGTCATATGGGCGCCGGTCATGCGCTCGCACCGCGTCACGGTCGAACAGATGGCGCTGCTCGAGCCGGGCCTTTCCGAAACGGTCTGCGCTTCATTGCTCGTCGTGATGCGCGAAGCCATGGACGAATGCGTTCGCCGCGGTGTTCCGAAGGAGGCGGCCCGCGATTTCCTGCTCGGCCACATGAACGTGCTTGGCGCGGTCATCTTCGAGGAAACGCCCGGAGTGTTCTCCGACGCCTGCAACAAGGCAATCGAATTCGGCAAGCCGGTGCTCATGAAGGACGACTGGAGGCGGGTCTTCGAGCCGGAAGAAATTGCCGCGAGCATCCATCGCATCACCTGACGAAACGGCAAAATTGCGCGCCGTTCGAGGCCGCGCTTTCGCCCGAAACAAGCAATCGCACGGGAGGGCCACTTTCAATGGAGGGGTGGCCGAGGAAGTCTTGTGCATAACTGGGAGGAGAATATGAAAGTTACCCGCAGACTGATCACCGTCGGCTTCGCTGCCGTCCTGGCTGCAAGCGCCGCGATGCCGGCATTCGCGGCAGACCTCATCGCCATCATTACGCCGAGCCATGACAACCCTTTCTTCAAGGCGGAAGCGGTTGGTGCCGAGGCCAAGGCGAAAGAACTCGGCTATGAAACGCTGGTGCTGGTGCATGACGACGACGCGAACAAGCAGTCGCAGCTGATCGATACCGCAATCGGCCGCGGCGCGAAGGCGATCATTCTCGACAATGCCGGATCCGAGGCGTCAATTGCCGCGGTGAAAAAGGCGAAGGATGCAGGCGTTCCCTCCTTCCTCATAGACCGCGAGATCAACGCGACCGGCATTGCCGTCTCGCAGATCGTCTCGAACAACTACCAGGGTGCCCAGCTCGGCGCGGAAGAGTTTGTCCGCCTGATGGGTGAGAAGGGCAACTATGTCGAGTTGCTCGGCCGCGAAGCCGATCTTAACGCCGGCATCCGCTCCAAGGGCTACCACGACGTCATCGACGAGTTTCCGGAGATGAAGATGGTTGCCCAGCAGTCGGCCAACTGGAGCCAGACCGAGGGCTACTCCAAGATGGAGACGATCCTTCAGGCCAATCCCGACATTCAGGGCGTGATCGCCGGCAACGACACGATGGCCATGGGGGCGATCGCAGCGCTCCAGGCGGCCGGGCGCAAGGACGTCATCGTCGTCGGCTTCGATGGTTCGAACGACGTGCGCGACTCGATCAACACCGGCGGCATCAAGGCAACCGTCATGCAGCCGGCCTACGCGCAGGCCCAGCTTGCTGTGCAGCAGGCGCACGACTTCATCACCACCGGCAAGGCTCCGGCGGAAGAGAAGCAGCTGATGGACTGCGTGCTCATCACCGCTGACAATGCCGACAAGCTCGAGACCTTCGCGCTCTCCCAGTAATCTTCCCGCGACTGCGCAAGGCGGGCCGATCCCCGCCTTGCGTTCACTGTTCATGACGGAGAATGGGAATGCCCAGATTTCAGGCTGCATGCGCACTCATGCTTGCCGGCGCGCTCGCGCTTGGCGGCTGCAAGCTCGTCAAAACGGAGGATGAGCAAAGGCAGACGGCGGCTGAGGCGTTCAATCCCGACAAGCTGGTTGCCGATGCCTGGGACACGAAGGTCGTGCCTTATCTTGAGCAACGCGCCGGTGTCTTCCAGGAGGTCTCGGCGCTTGCCGCACGTGACCTCAACGCTGCGGCGGAGAAGTATGGGCATAAGGAGAAGCAGGGCAACGCGCCCTGGACCTTTGCGGCAAAAATAGACGGTGTGATCGTCGGGGAAGAAACGAAATCGCGAGCAGCCTATGTCGACGTGGATGTCGATGGTGACGGCAAGGCGGATGTCCGCGTTTCAATCGGTCCCGCCATTCGCGGCACGGCGCTGCGCGACAGCCTCACATTCGTGAACTTCAACGAGTTCAAGAACCAGATCGAATGGGCGCAATACGGCAAATCGTTCAACACCCACGTGAACGGCACGCTGCTCGAAAAGCTGCCGCGTGACGGTCTGACAGGCAAGACGATCAAGGCGACCGGGGCCTATCCGCTGCCGGCCAAGGGCCAACTGCCGCAATTCGTGCCGGCCACGATCACCGTCGGGAGTGGGGCATGAGCGATACGAATGAGGATGTCATTCTCGAACTCAAGGATGTCACCAAGGCCTATTCCGGCATCGTGGCCCTGAAGAAGGCCAATCTGAAACTCCGTCGTGGGGCCGTTAACGTCCTCGTTGGTGAAAATGGCGCCGGGAAGTCGACGATGATGCGCATTATCGCCGGCGTGGAACGGCCGACACTCGGCGAAATCTGGCTGGACGGCGAACTCATTCATCTCAACAGTCCCGCCGATGCGGTCAAGCACGGCATCGGTATCGTCTTTCAGGAGTTGAACCTCTTCGGCAACCTTTCCGTTGCCGAGAATATCTTTGCGACCCGCGAGATCACCCGCGGTATCCGTGGCATCGATCACCGCGGCCAGGTCAAGAAAGCCAATGCGTTCCTCGACCGCCTGGAGGCAGGGATCTCCGCCGAGACGCTGGCGGAAGATCTGCCGATCGGCCAGCAGCAGCTCGTCGAGATTGCGCGAGCAGTATCGCTCGACACGCGCATCCTGATCATGGATGAGCCTACCTCGGCGCTCAGTGCGGCTGAGGTCGATGTCCTGTTCCGCGTGATCGCCGATCTGAAGGCGCGTGGTGTGGCGATCGTCTACATTTCGCATCGGCTGGAAGAGTTGATGCGTATCGGCGACTACATCACGGTGCTCAAGGATGGCCAGATCACCGGCCATGCCATGGTCAAGGATATCGATACGCGCTGGATCGTCCGCTCGATGATCGGCTCGGACGCCAAGGACTTTGCGAAGAAGGTCGATCACAAGCCAGGCGAAGAGATCTTCCGTACCGAGAACATCTGCCTGCCGAGGGCGCAGGGCGGCTTTGCCGTCGATCACGTCTCGATCGGTGTGCGCAAAGGAGAGATCCTCGGCATCTACGGGTTGATGGGGGCCGGCCGTTCGGAACTCTTCGAATGCGTCATGGGGCGGCACGAACACTATACCGGCAAGATCTACGTCGAAGGCAAGGAACTCAAGGGCGGGGATACCACCCGGCGCATCCGTGAGGGGCTGGCGCTCATCCCCGAGGACCGGCAGCGCGAGGGGCTGGTTCAGTCCATGTCGATCGCCGACAACCTGACGATGGCGAGCCTGGGACAGTTCCTGAAGGCAGGTTTTCACATCGACCTTGCGCGTGAAGCAAAGGCGATCGCCGATGCCATCCGCAACCTCTCGATCAAGGCGAAGAACCCGGAATTCGACGTGACGTCGATGTCGGGTGGAAATCAGCAGAAGGTCGTGATCGGCAAGGCGCTCATGACCGGACCGAAAATCCTTCTCATGGATGAGCCGAGCCGGGGCATTGATGTCGGCGCAAAGGCCGATGTCTTCCTCACTATGCGCCGCCTGGCGGGCGAGGGGCTGGCAATCCTCTTTTCCACTTCCGATCTCGAAGAGGTGATGGCGCTTTCCGATCGCATTGCGGTGATGAGCAATGGCCGGCTGGTCACGGTTGTCGACCGCAAGGACGCGACAGAAGAAATGATCGTTTCGGCCTCCGCAGAGGGACATAAAACCAAAAGGATGCATGCGTGATGACGACAGCAACGCAAACTGCCGCCGCCGACAGCTTCTCCAGCGGCTCGGCGCTCCTCACGCTGATGAAGCTGAGGACATTCATCGCGCTCTTCGCGGTGATTATCTTCTTCTCGATAGCTGCACCGAACTTCCTTTCGACCGCGAATATGATCCTGATGACGAAGCATGCGACGCAAAACGCGTTTCTCGCGATCGGCATGACCTTCGTCATCATCACCGGCGGCATCGACCTGTCCGTCGGTTCGATCGTCGGTCTCTGCGGCATGATCGCGGGCGGCCTGATCATGTACGGCGTGGCGCTGCCACTCGGCTACACGATGTATTTCAACGTCGTCGAGGTTGCCGTCATCGTTGCGGTCGTCGGTATCCTGATCGGCGCGGTCAACGGCCTGCTGATCACCCGATTGAATGTAGCGCCTTTCATTGCGACGCTCGGCACTCTGTATGTCGCGCGCGGCATGGCGCTGCTCTATTCCGACGGCCAGACCCTGCCCAATCTCACGGGGCGCGAGGACCTCGGCAATCAGGGCTTCAGCTATCTCGGCTCCGGCACGATCCTGGGATTGCCCGTGTCGGTCTGGATCCTGATCGCCGTGGCTGCGGGGGCTGCCTATTTCGCCCGCTTCGTGCCGCTCGGCCGGCATATCTTCGCTGTCGGCGGAAACGAGCGTGCCTCCCGCATGTCGGGCATCCGGGTCAATCGGGTCAAGATGTTCGTCTACATGTTCTCCGGCTTCTGCGCGGCGATCGTCGGACTGGTGATTTCGTCGGAACTCATGGCCTCGCATCCGGCGACCGGCACCAATCTCGAACTCAACGCCATTGCAGCAGCCGTTCTCGGTGGTACATCGATGTCCGGCGGTCGCGGCACGATCGGCGGCACGATCATCGGCGCATTCGTGATCGGCATTCTCTCGGACGGATTGGTGATGATGGGTGTGAGCTCATTCTGGCAGATGGTGATCAAGGGGCTGGTGATTATCGTGGCCGTCGTGGTGGACCAGGCTCAGCGCCGCCTGCAGCAGCGTGTCGCGCTCATGCAAATGGCAAAGGCGGGCTGAAAATGGCGAGGATCAAGGGCGCGCTGATCGGTTGCGGCTTCTTCGCCATCAACCAGATGCATGCTTGGCGCGAGCTGCCGGACGTCGAGATTGTGGCGATCTGCGATCGCGATCCCGAGCGGCTCAAGATCGTCGGCGACCAATTCGACGTCGCTCGCCGCTACGCGTCGGCGGATGAGATGTTCGCAGAAGGTGGGTTCGACTTCGTCGACATTGCCACGACCGTTGGCAGTCATCGTGCTCTCATCGAACTCGCCGCGCGCCACAAAGTGCCGGCGATCTGCCAGAAGCCCATCGCGCCGACGCTCGACGATGCCAAGGTGATGGTGGCAGCGGCGGAAGAGGCGGGGATCGCGCTGATGATCCACGAAAACTTCCGCTGGCAGACGCCCATCCTGGCCGTCAAGGAAGTCATCGACAGTGGCGAGATCGGTACCCCCTTCTGGGGGCGCGTGTCGTTCCGCTCCAGCTTCGACGTGTTTTCCGGCCAGCCCTATCTTGCGAAGGGCAAGCGCTTCATCATCGAAGATCTCGGCATCCATTCCCTCGACATCGCCCGCTTTCTGTTCGGCGACGCACTAACCCTGTCTGCCCGCTCGCGCCGGATCAATCCGGATATCGCCGGCGAGGATGTGGCGACGATGATGCTTGGCCACGACAACGGTGTCACCTCGATCGTCGACGTCAGCTATGCGACGAAACTTGCCGAGGAGCCGTTCCCGCAAACCTTGATCGAGGTCGACGGAACCAAGGGTACGCTGCGCCTTGGGCTCGGCTACAAGCTCACCGTCCACGGTCCGGCCGGAACGGTCGAACGCGACGTCGCGCCGAACCTGCTGCCCTGGGCGTCGAAGCCGTGGCACAACATCCAGGAGAGCGTCGCTCTCATCCAGAGACACTGGATCGAGCGGCTGGCTTCCGGCCACGCGCCTGATACGTCTGGGCGCGACAACCTCAAGACCTTCGCATTGGTGGAGGCTGCCTATCTCAGCGCCGAGTGCGAAGAGACCGTCGTCGTCGGAGACCTGTTGCGATGAAGGATGAGCTGTTTCGGCTCTATGGCACTGCCGAATGCGAGCCGGAAAGCCGCACGCTGGTCGCCGGCAAACTGAGCATCGACTTTCAGGACGGCAACCTGCGCAGCTTGCGGTTCGGTGGCCATGAGGTGCTGCGTGCAATCTCGTTCCTCGTGCGCGACAAGGATTGGGGCACCTGCCGGGCTCGGCTGAGCGATCTGAGGCTCACGGAAGACGGGCGAGGCTTCGCACTCACCTATGCCGCACGCTTTACAGCCCCTTCCGGTGCCAATCTCGATTGCGATGTCGCGATCTCCGGCACGGCGACCAGCGTGCATTTCTCTGCTGATTGTGTGAGCGATGCGGATTTCGAAACCGCCCGTGCTGGTTTCGTGGTCCTGCATCCGGTCATCGGTGTTGCAGGAGAACCAGTTGCAATTACGCACGATGACGGCTCGGTGGAAGAGGCACGCTGGCCCGATACGATCGAACCGTGGCAACCATTCAAGAACATTGCTCAGATCACCCACCGTGTGGCGCCCGGTATCATGGCGACAACCAAGTTCATTGGCGATGTCTTCGAGATGGAGGATCAACGCAACTGGACCGATGCCTCCTACAAGACGTACGTGCGGCCTTTGGCGTTGCCCTGGCCCTATCTCGTGCCGATGGGTGAGCGCTTCAGTCAGCGGATCTCCGTGGAGGTCCTTGCCGAGAGGAATGCGGAGATTGTAGCCGACCGTTCGGATGCGATATCCGTCAGGCTCATCCCGACGAATGTCAGGCTTCCCGCGATTGGCGTAGGGCTGCGACCCGAGTGTCTCCGGGAAGAGTTGGCTTCGCTCGATATCTTGAAGGCCATCGGGGCGGAACATCTGATCGCCCATTTCGATCCCGCTGCAGGGCATGGCATCGAGGCACTGAAGGGTTACGCGGCGATTGCGGCCGGTTCGGGCCTCAAGGTGACGCTGGAGCTTGCGGTGCCTTGCCTAAGGCCCCTCGGCGAAGAGATGGCGCACTTTGCAGCGATGGTCGATCAGGCCAGGCTCCAGCTCGATACGCTGTTTGTTTGCCCGTCTGTCGATCGACAGTCGACACCGCCGGGGAGCAAGTGGCCGGAATGTCCAGCACTTGGCGACGTCTACGCTGCTGCGCGCGTTGCCTTTCCCGATCTTCGGCTGGGTGGTGGAATGATGAGTTACTTCACCGAGCTCAATCGCAAGCGCGTGCCGCCGGATCAGATCGACTATATCAGCCACGCGACGAACCCGCTCGTGCATGCTGCCGATGATCTTTCGGTCATGCAGACCTTCGAGGCGCTGCGTCATGTCGTCAGCTCTACCCGTGCTATCTACGGCAACAAGCCGTATCGCATTGGGCCCTCGACGATCGCGATGCGTCAAAATCCTTACGGCAGCGCCACGAAGGACAACCCGGCAGGATCGCGTATCCCCATGGCGAATGTCGACCCCCGGCACAATGGCCAGTTCGGCGCTGCCTGGACACTGGCCTATGCGGCAACGGTTGCGCCGGCGGCGCTGGACGTTCTCACCCTTTCGACCCTTGTCGGCCCCTTCGGGCTTTTGGCCGGTCAGGGGGAAGCCACGATCAGCGGCGAGTTGCGACCGCTGGCGCATGTCCTCGCGCGACTTGCGTCCCTGTCCCACGAGCTCCTGTTTGCCGTCGAGACGTCCCGGCCAGATGCCGTGTTGGGACTTGCCACCCAGAAGCGGCTTCTCCTGGCGAATATCACCTGCGACGAGCAGACGGTCGCCTTGCCGGCAAGTCCAAGTAAGGTTTCAACGATCGCGGATGGTGGCGAGCTCGCAGTGCAGCAGCAGCTTATGCTGGCGCCCTACGCCTGTGTCGATGTCGCTCTTTGAGCGCTATCCCTGGGTCTTGAGAGCGTAGAGCGCGCGCGAGCGCTCGAGGTGCTTGACCATCGCCTGCTCGGCCAGATCGGCATCGCGGCTCTCGATGGCGCGGATGATTTCCTCGTGTTCGGAAAGCGTGAAATTCTCGCGACCGGTCCAGATGAGCATTTCGGTATGGTAGGACTTCAGCCACCCCAGCATCGCGCCGCTGACGGCGACAAAGATCGGATTGCCGGAAATCCTGGCGATGCACTGATGAAACTCCATGTCCGCATCGATGAAGGCATCCGCGTCGCCGAGGCTCTGCTTTTGCTTGTCGAGAAGTGCGTGAAGTTCGGCGATATGCGACGAGGTTGCCTTGGCCGCCGCCTCACGGATCATGCCGCGCTCGAAGAAGATGCGCGCGTTCTTCAGATGCTCCAGCGTGTCTGCGGAACCGGAGAGCATCAGTTTTGCCGGCAGGTCGACCTGCTTGATGATGGATTCGGCGGTAATGCGCAGCACCTTGGCGCGCTCGCCTTGCGAGATTTCGACGAGCCCCTTTCCGGCGAGCGCCTGCATGGCTTCGCGAATGGCCGGACGACCGACACCGTAGCGTTCCATGAGTTCGCGTTCGGACGGCATATCGTCGCCCGCCTTGAGTTCGCCGGCTTCGATCATCTGCTTCAGCCGAGCGAAGACCTCGTCGGACAGTTTCTTGCGCACAATCGGTTCGGAAACGACGTTCATGAGTCACCTGATTTCGACAGGTTTGAATATGCATCAAGTTCCATCGCCGCAATAGCCTGTCAGCGGATGGCTTGCAATAACATAAATACTCATTATACCAGTTAGCAAGCTTTAACTTGGGCCTGAGAGAGAACCATGATCCGCCTGACCTATCGCATAGAGACGCCCGGCTCGGTGGAAGCGCTGGCGGCCAAGATTGCCAGCGATCAATCGACGGGAACCTTCGTCGCATTGCCAGGCGAGACAGAGGAACTGAAGGCGCGAGTGGCCGCCCGCGTTGTCGGCATCCGCAGCCTGCCTTCGTCGGATCGCGCTTCCTTTCCCGATGAGGCCCACGGCGCCATCCATTTCAACAGGGCGGATGTCGACATTGATTTCCCGTTGGATGCCATCGGCACCGATCTCTCGGCATTGATGACGGTCGCGATCGGTGGTGTCTTCTCGATCAAGGGCATGACCGGCATTCGCGTGGTCGGCATGCAGCTGCCAGAGGCGTTCGCTGCGGCGCATCCCGGTCCGCAGTTCGGCGCGCGCGGCAGTTTTGCGCTGACGGGGGTGAGCGGGCGCCCGATCATCGGAACCATCGTCAAGCCGGCGCTGGGATTGCGGCCGAGCGAGACCGCCGAGATGGTCGGCGAGCTGATCGACGCAGGAATCGATTTTATCAAGGACGACGAAAAGCTGATGAGCCCGGCCTATTCGCCGCTAAAAGAGCGCGTGGCCGAAATCATGCCGCGCATTCTCGATCACGAGCAGAAGACCGGCAAGAAGGTCATGTATGCTTTCGGTATCAGCCATGCCGATCCGGACGAGATGATGCGCAATCATGACATGGTGCTTCAAGCCGGCGGAAATTGTGCCGTGGTCAATATCAACTCGATCGGGTTCGGCGGTCTCGCCTTCCTGCGCAAGCGCTCGGGCCTCGTGTTGCATGCCCATCGCAACGGTTGGGACATCCTCACGCGCCATGCCGGCCTTGGCTTCGAGTTTTCCGTCTGGCAGCAGTTCTGGCGCCTGCTGGGTGTGGACCAATTCCAGATCAACGGCATTCGCGTGAAATACTGGGAGCCGGATGAGAGTTTCGTACGCTCCTATAGGGCTGTCAGTACGCCGTTGTTTTCCGAAAGCGACGTGGTGCTGCCGGTAATCGGCTCGGGCCAATGGGGTGGACAGGCACCGGATACGATCGCGGCCACGGGAGGCTCGACCGAGCTTCTCTATCTTTGTGGCGGCGGTATCGTCAGTCATCCCGGTGGCCCCGGCGCCGGTGTGAAAGCGGTCAAGCAGGCATGGGAAGCAGCCGTCGCCGGAGTTCCACTGGAAACCTATGCGAAGGACCACCCGGAGCTTGCGCAATCCATAGAGAAATTTGCAGATGGCAGGGCGGCCTGAGACATGACGCGACCGCTGATCAGCTACTACGGCGACGATTTTACCGGCTCCACGGACGTCATGGAGGCATTGTCCTCCAACGGCGTCGAAACTGTGCTGTTTCTGAAGGTGCCGGACGCGGCGTTATCATCGCGTTTCTCCGGGGCGCGCGCGTTCGGTCTTGCCGGGACGAGCCGCAGCGAGACGCCGGAATGGATGGACGTGCATCTGCGCGGAGCCTTTGAATGGCTGAGAACATTGGATGCAGACCTTTGCCACTACAAGGTTTGCTCGACATTCGATTCCGCTCCGCATGTCGGCAATATCGGCCGCGCGATCGAGATCGGCCGCAACGTCTTCGGCGCCAAGACCGTGCCGCTCATCGTGGGCGCCCCGCAGATACGCCGCTATACGGCGTTCGGCGAACTGTTTGCCGCATACCAAGGCGTGAACTATCGCATTGATCGCCACCCCGTGATGTCGCGCCATCCGGTCACGCCGATGGATGAGGCCAATCTGCTGCGGCATCTTTCCCGTCAGACGAAGCTGTCATCGGCACTCGTCGATGTCGTTTCACTTCTCGCGGCCGGCCGGCCGGAGAAGGCCGATATCATGCTTCTCGACGTCCTCGACGAGGCAAGCCAGAGCGCCGCCGGTTCGCTGCTCTGGACCCAGCGACGGGAGAACGGTCGCTTCGTTTGCGGCTCCTCGGGCGTCGAATACGCGCTGCTGCCGGCCTGGCGAAGCGAAGGGATCCTTGGCGCCAAGCCGGTCTTTGTCGCAGCCGGCCCGGTCGACCGACTTGCTGTCGTTTCCGGCAGCGTTTCGCCGACGACGGAGCGGCAGATCCGGCACGCGATTGGAAACGGCTTCGAGGGCATCATGCTCGATCCCATTGAATTGTCGCGCGAAACGGAGGGGCCGGAGATTGCGATCACCGTGGAGGCTGCACTCAAGGTGTTGAGGGAGGGACGCAGCGTCATCCTGTACACGGCGCTCGGGCCGGCAGCCGACAGGGGGGGCGATCTGTCGAACAGTGCGCGCCATCGTCTCGGTCGGGCGCTCGGCCGCATCCAGGCCGCCCTTGTTTCGCGCGCCGGATTGTCACGGGCCGTTGTCGCCGGCGGCGACACGTCGAGCCATGCGCTGGGCGAGATGGGAATTTCCGCCTTGACCCTGAAGATGCCCCTCCCGCAGACACCCGGATCGCCACTCTGCATCGCTCACGGCGGTCCCTCGGACGGCCTGGAGATAGCGCTCAAGGGCGGTCAGGTCGGCGGCGACGACTATTTCTCCATGATCCGCGCCGGTCGCGTCTAACGCACCTTGCGCGGTGCCTGAGCTTGCGCGGGAGCGCGCGCAACGACGAACTTAATGATCAGTTCGGCAATCGACCCTTCGCCTGTTCGTTTCAGTTCCTTCGTAATTTCGAGCCCTTCGAGCGTACCGAACGGAGCCGTCAATACGCGGTTTCGAAGCGGTCTAGACATGGACCGGAGCGAGCCGTTCGTGCGCCCGCCCGCGGACTCCGCATTTTCGCCTTTCGGATCGATACAAATGGCGCGCGACCTGCGGTCGGCAGTTTCTGAATAGGCCTGCAAGCGGAACCGATCGGTAGCTGCGGCGTTTGGACTAGCCTTTGACTGACACAAAAAAGTCGGAGCCGCGGGTCATGGCCCCCTTGTGGCGCGCGTGAAGGCGCACCGCTCGGCCGGCATGATGCCGGTGACAAGCGCAACTGGCGCGGGGGCCTCCCAATAAGAGGAATATAGAACATGTCGATACCTTCCAAACTTTTCGCAACGGTGGCCTTGCCAGTCTTTGCAGTATCATTCGTGGTTCAGCCGGCGCTGGCCGAGAGCCTGATGGCACCGTTCCAGGTCGCGCAGGAAGGGTCCGACCAGCAGTCGCCCGAGGATTTGCTGCTGCTCAAGAAGCACAAGAAGCAGAAGGCCGCCGAGGAAGGCCAGACAGAACAACAGCAACCGCAGGCCGAGGCGCCGCAGCGCCAGGCAGAAGAGCCGTCGCGCAAGAAGCGCAAGCAACAGGCTGAAGAGCAGCAGCCCGGTTCCGAGGAAAGCGCACCGCGGCAGGCTGAAGAACAACAGGCGCCCGAGCGTAGGAAGCGCAAGCAGCAGGCCGAACAACAGCAGCCTGGTGCAGAGGAGGGCGCGCCGCGACAGGCCGAAGAGCAACAGGCGCCTCAGCGCAAGAAGCACAAGCAGCAGGCTGAGGAACAGCAGCCCGCGGTAGATGAGGGGGCTCCGCGGCAGGCTGAAGAACAGCAGGCGCCCGAGCGCAAGAAGCGCAAGCAGCAGGCTGAGGAACAGCAGCCCGCGGTAGATGAGGCGGCTCCGCGGCAGGCTGAAGAACAGCAGGCGCCTCAGCGCAAGAAGCACAAGCAGCAGGCCGAAGAGCAGCAGCCTGGTGTAGAGGAAGGCGCTCCGCGGCAGGCTGAGGAACAACAGGCGCCCGAGCGCAAGAAGCGCAAGCAGCAAGCCCAGGAACAACAGCCCGCCGTAGAGGGAGAGACCCCGCAGCAGGTCGAGGAACAGCAGGCGCCCGCGTCCAAGAAGCGCAAGCAGCAGGCAGAAGGGCAGCAGCCCACTCCGGAGGACGGCACCCCGCAGCAGACCGAGGAACAGCAGGTGACCACGCCCAAGAAGCGTAAACAGCAGGCGGAGGGTCAGCAGCCCGCCACAGAGGAGGGCACGCCGCAGAACGCCGACCAGCAGCAGGTACCGGTACCCAAGAAGCGCAAGCAGCAAGCCGAGGGACAGCAGGAAGAGCAGAAAGCCCTGGAAAAGAATGCCGTACCGTCCGCCGAGCAGCCAACGCCACAGACAGGTGAGGGTGAGCAGCAGCCGGTTCCAGGCTCCGAACAGCCCGCAACGGCCGAGCAGCGCCAGGGCGAGGAACCTCAGGCCAAGCCTGCTCCGGTCGTCGTCGACAAGCGAACGAAGGAAGAAAAGCGCAAGATCGCCCAGGATCCGGCGGCGACCGACGAAACCGTCGTGCTTCCGGTCGATAACGGCGCGGCTGTGCTCGACAGTGACAAGGACGCCGACAAGTCCGGTGGCGACCAGGGGCGCGAGGCTCGGCGCAAGCAGCGCGAAGAATTGCGCGTCCAGGAAAAGAACGTAGCGCCGCCGACGGATGACGCCGCGGCCCAGGCCGAAATACCGGCCGACGTGCGGCAGGCGGTTCCGCAGAGGATCGAGGCCGGGATCAAGGAGGAAGGCCGACGCGTCGACGCGGCGCCAGCCTTCGCGGTTCCCGACACCACGAACATCGTCAACAACACCGTCATCAACAACACGGTGATCAACAACACGACGGTCAACAACACCACGAACAATGATGTGACCGAGGTGCACGTGGTCGAGAGGCACGACGATCGCGTCGTCCTTGGCGTCGGCGACCAGATCTTCGTGCGTGGCGACGATCGTCCGCGCCTGCGCCACGACGCGCAGGAAGCGTACTACGACGAGCTTCCGCGCGGCCGCGTTCGTGAGACGATCGTGCGCCCGGGCGGCTACCGGATCGTTACCGTCTATGACCGGTATGGTGACGTGTTGCAGCGCTCACGCGTCGATGGCGACGGCAACGAATATGTGCTGATGTACGCACCGGACTATCAGGACGAACGGCGCCCGGCGATTGTCGACGTTGGCTATGACCTGCCGCCGATGCGCCTGACGATCCCGGTCGATGACTACATCGTCGACTACTCGCAGGAGCCCGATCGGGATTACTACGAGTTCCTGTCTGAACCGCCGGTCGAGCGCGTGGAGCGTGTCTACACCATCGATGAAGTGCGCAATTCGGCCCGTCTCCGTGACAAGGTCCGGCGCATCGATCTCGACACGATCCATTTCGAGACCGGCAGTGCCGAAGTGTCGATGTCGCAGGCAAAGACATTGCGGACGGTCGCCGACGCCATGCAGAAGGTACTCGGCAAGGATCCCGGTGAAACCTTCTTCATCGAGGGGCACACTGACGCTGTCGGTTCCGACCGCTCGAACCTGGTCCTCTCCGACGAGCGTGCCGAGTCCGTCGCGGTCCTCCTGACGGAAGTCTACGGCATCCCGGCGGAGAACCTGGTGACGCAAGGCTATGGCGAGCGCTTCCTGAAGATCAGCACGCAGGAGCCCGAGGAGGAGAACCGCCGGGTGACCATCCGCCGCGTGACACCGCTGGTGCGCCCGGTCGCGCAGCGATAACGGAAATCTGCACCGCCATGCGTCGTTTCAGATACATGGCGGTGCAGCATGCCGAGTACTTCTTTCGTAAGGCGGACATGACTGCGGCCTATCGCGGTCAATGCGGACCTGCCGCACATTTTTCACTGGAACGAATAATCGGCCGGAACCATCTGGGTTTCGATGGCGAAGGTGACCTCGTCGCCGAGTTCGGGGATCGCGAAATCCAGCCCCCATTCACTGCGGCGGATACTGCCGGTTGCCGAGAAGCCGATCTTCGGGACGCCCATCATCGGATGCTCGGCCATCGAGCCGTTGAAGGTGACGTCGAGTGTTGCCGGGTGCGTCTCGCCGCGGAAGGTGAGAAGACCTTCGACGGTGCCGGTCTTTTTGCCCGTGATACGGACCGCCCTGGAGACGAAGGTTATCGGCCGGGCGGCGAGGAACGTGTCCTCACCGCCGATCTCGGCATCGAAGTCCACTTTTTCCGGCCAGGGATAGTCGGTGCGGACCGATAGCGGATCGATCGTGACGGAGAGGGTGGAGGTATCCGGCCGGTCCGGCTTCCAGTCGAGCCGCGCGTCGACCCTGGTGAAGCGTGCAGTGTAGTGGGAAAGGCCGGAATGGCTGAACGACCAGTTGAAACTCGAATGCGAAGGGTCGGTCTTGTAGGCGCCGGCGGGCGCCGGGTCGCTGGCGGCGGCAAGAGCGACGGTGCCGGTGGCAAGAGCGAACGAGAAAGCAATAATGCGAAGCATGGATGTTTCCTTGATTGCGGAATGATGGCGCCGGCTCAAGCGGCCCTGTCACGACCGATCGCCTGGACACGCTCCCAGACGCGTCCAGGCCGGGGGACGTTGAGGTCGAACACGCTGTTGAATATGTCGGCGAGTTGGTCTGCGCTGGTGATGCGCTGTTCGCTGAGGCCTTCCGCCGACACGCGGCGCAGGCGGTCATTCTGCAGGGCGACATAGCCGTCCGCCGTGTGCCGCAGGACCGCAAGTGCATTGGTGAACGGCGAGCCCGGATCCTGCATCAGCCAGCCTTGCGTTGCGGCCATGGCCGCCTCGTCGCTGTGGTCGGGCCGGAAATCGAAGCTCTTGGCGATGCCGTGTGCGTGGTTGTTGAAGCGCAGCCAACCACCATCCGCCGGCATGATCGAAAAATCGAAGCCGCGCTGGCTGAACGGCCCGAGGGCAAGCGGCACCGGCTCGACGATGGCGTCCGCCACGCCGACCTCAGCAAGATAGGGACGGTCGAGATCGACGCGCAGGGTGAGATGATTGCCGACGGCGATGTCGCCGAGCTTTTCCCGCTCGACGCCGCCGCAAAGGCGGGTCACGCGGAAGCCGAGGGCGGCCAGGGCCGCGCCAAAGAGGCCATTCATCTCGTAGCACCAGCCACCGCGCCGGCCCTCGACCATCTTGGCAAAAGCCGCGGCTGGACTGATTGCGGAAGGCCACCCCATGAAGGCATCCAGTGCCTCCCAGGTGAAATTCATAAGATGGGCGCGATGCAGTTGCGACAGGCTGCGAATATCGAGGCAAGCCGGATGCTCCATTCCGATCCGGACGAGATAGGCCTCGAGCTGTGCTGCGGTCAGTGTCAATTCGTCTTCATTCGAAGGCACGTGTGTCATCCTTCGGTCTCCTTTCGATGGACCGTTGCTGCGTTTGCGGTGCGTGTTTCGGGTTGGTTCAGGCGACCTGACGGTCGTCGTCAGGCAGAAAGGTCAGGCCGAAACCCTTGGCGACAGAGGCGATCTGCTCCGGTGTTTCGGGCCTGCAGAGTTCGACGATGGAAAAGAAGTCTTCAAACCCGCCTGGCGTGACCACGACCATCAGGTGGCCTTCTGCTTTCCCGATATTGCGGAACCGGTGTGGCACGCCACGCGGCAACGCGATGCAGCCGCCGTCGGTGAGTTCGACATAGTCGCCGGCGCACCAGAAGCCGAAGCGCCCGGCAAGGACGCGGATCAACTCGTCCTCCCGCTCGTGCACATGAAGCGGCGGGCCTTCGCCGGCTGGAACATGGGCCTCGAACATGCCGAGCGAACCGCCCGTATTGGTTGCCGTCATGCGGACGACGTGTTTGCCGAACGCCATCGCCGGCGTCCCATGTCCCGGCGGAGTGACCGCCGCATAGGTGAACTTCTTCATTTCTCTCTCCAGGTTCGGATGCATCCTCGATGCTTTCGCTCATGCCGAAGGACGCAGAAATCCCGTCTCCACCGCGGCGTTCGGGGCGAAGTCGATATGTTTCGCCCGGGCGACACAGGGGCCGTCCAAGAGCGCTGATTGGTGGATTTCCAGGCCGTCCAGCCGGTACGGCCCCTCTATAGCGCACCGCAAAAACCGGCGTTCCTAAATGAATATGCAAGGCGTCCCTAATATCCTAAAAGTTTGCTAAGAAGGCCAAGGACACGCTACGGGGAACGACAGTGAAGCTCGACGACAAGCTCCTCGACTTTTTCAATAGGCCGCTGATGTGCATCATTGCTGTCGCCGACGAGACGGGCCGCCCCTCTGCGGGACGCGGTGTGGGCTTCCAGCTCCTCGAAGACCGCGAGACGATCGACGTCCTCTTTTCCGACTGGCAGTGGCCGCGCCTCGAGCCCTGCATCCGGCAGACCGGGCGCATCGCCGCCACCTTCGTCAGCCCCTCGGATTACGTGAGCTTCCAGTTGAAGGGGTTGGCTTCGATGCGGAAAACGGAAACGGCCGACCTCGATCGCGCCGATCGTTTCATGACGGCAGCGACAGACGAACTCGAGTCTCTTGGTGTGCCCCGGGACCTCATCGCGCCATGGTTGACAGCGCGCGAAACGAGGGTCGCCCGGCTGGCGATCAGCGAAATCTATGTCCAGACGCCGGGTCCGCTCGCCGGCATGCTGGCCGGGGCGAGGTCGCAATGAACCTGCGGCTTTCCGATCTTTGCGCCTGTTTCGAGGGTGTCATCCCGTCCATCATCGCCACGGCTTCGGCCGATGGGATGCCGAACATCTCCTATCTCTCCCATGTAGTGCAGGTCGATGAGGAACATGTCGCGCTCTCCAACCAGTTCTTCGCCAAGACGGCGGCAAACGTGCGTGCCAATCCCAAGGTCACGTTGATCCTTGTCGACGGCTTCACCGGAGACCAGTTCCTGCTCGACATCGGCTTCGTGCGATCCGTCGATGCCGGCGCACTGTTCGACAAGATCGCCCGCCAGCTCAAAGCGAGCAGTGCGCAGGTCGGCATGTCGGATGTCATGCGGCTCAGGAGTGCCGACGTCTTTCGCGTTCACGCGATTGAAAAGGTTCGCTCACCGGTGGAGACCGGTTCGACCATGGCAGGTCGCGCGCCCGTCAGCCTTCCCGCCCTTTCGGAGGCGATCAACGCCATCGAGCGGCAGGCGGAAGCCGACGAAATCATCGACAGCCTGCTCGGCGAGGTCCAGCGTGTTCTCGGATACGGCAACGCGCTCGTGCTCATCCACGACCACCATCGCGGTTGCCTGATCACCACCGGCAGCATCGGCTATGAGCGCTCGGGGCTCGGATCGGAAGTCGCCGGCGGAGAAGGATTGATCGGTGCTGCGGCAACGAGCGGCCAGACGGTCAAGGTCAGCGACATGAGCCGCGTACGTCGCTTCGGCGAGGCGATGGGCCTGGAAACGGAGGGCGCCGAAGACGCCACACGCACGGTCGGCTTCCCGCAATTGCCGCGGGCCATGAGCCAGATCGCCGTCCCCATGACCAGCCGCGGCACCGTAGCGGGCGTGCTCTATGTTGAAAGCACGGAACGGCTGGCCTTCCGTCAGGAAGACGAGGCGGCTCTCGAAATCCTGGCGAAACAGGCTGCCAGTGCGCTCAGAGCCAGCGAGAGGGAGGCAGCCGCAGCTGAGCCGCGGCAGGCCGTACCCGCACCTCAGCCGGCGGTCAACGGGCGAGCAATCCGGGTTGCTCATCACCGCTTTGATGACAGCGTGTTCGTCGACGGCACCTACATCGTGAAGGGCGTCGCCGGCACATTGCTGCGGCTGATGCTCGACTGGCATCTGAGCGACGGGCGAAGCGAATTCACGAACAGGGAAATGCGGCTTGCGGCCGGCGCCCGCATGCCGGAGATCAAGGACAATCTGGAAACCCGGCTCCTGCTGCTCCGTCGCCGGCTCGAAGAAAAGCACGCGCCCATTCGCCTTGTTCGCGTCGGCAGAGGCCGCGTCCGGCTGGAGGCTGAGGGGTCGCTCGTGCTCGAAGCGACCACGGGTGATGGGCTGTGACCCGGTACCGCAGCACCTTTCGTCCCGGAAATTGATGGACCAGATCGCTCCGGTGGAGGCGTGAGCTGTTAAATCCCTGACCCGTCGAGCTCTTCTTCATCGTCGCCTTCCCACGGGGTGGGCATCGACGTGCGAGTGAGATTGGCCGATGGCATCGGCATCCAGCACTTCAGTTCCGGCTCGGCGTATTCGATGATGCGCCCGGGGGAGGAATCAGAAGCACGCCAGCCTTCTGCACCGAACTGATCGCCATTCGACCAAAACGCGAGGTCGACTTCCGCCGCTCCCTGTTCGGACGGTCGGATCGTGACGAGGATCCGACTGCCGTTTTTCGGCGCACTTGCCATGTGACGCCAGTTGTCTGGCTCGGCCATCATTTTTCCTCCTGCCTCGCTACAGGTTGCAAGTGTCGCCGCGCGATCGAAAACGGTCAACTCAAACTTTGCGCAACCCATCGTGCAGCGATTACCGGTGGCAGTCTGTCGCCCTGCTATCCATCAGCTGCAGGCCACGCTCTTGGGTTTTCAAGGACTTGGACACGCCAGTCATACCGGCGACAACTCCGATCGTGGCAAACGGGAGGATACGAAATTCGGCCGCCGGACAAATTCGACAGCGCCGTGTTCCCCGATGCAACGGCCCCTTAAAGGTACTTGGCGATAGCCTTGAGTCCATCGAGCGCCAGCCGCTGGTGCCGGTCGATGCCGCCGATCGTGTCTTCCAGGCAATGGTCGAGATGATCCTGGATCAGGCTGCGCTTGGCGTTGGTGATGGCCTTCTCAACGGCATGGAGTTGTTGCGTGATATCGAGGCACGGGCGACCGTCCTCGATCATGGCGATCACGCTTCTCAGATGGCCTTCGGCGCGTTTCAGCCGCTTCACGATCTCCGGGTGGGTCTCGTGTTTGTGTTCGTTCATGAAGGCTTCCTGTCCGTTGAAACGTGATCCGTTTTTGCGGAGAACCGTGACTTGGCGCTTACGCTTTAAGCCCAAATAGGTTCTCTGCGTTGCGGAAACAGATCTTTTCCATGTCGGCGGCGGGGAGATCGAGCCCCTCCAGGATCTTGATCGTGTCGCGGATGTAGCCGGGACCCTTTTCCGGATCGAATGGAGAATCCGAAGCGAAGAGGATGCGGTCGCTGCCATAGAACTCCAGGCCGCAGAGCGTCGCAGCGCGGGAGCCGAATACGGCGGTGTCGGCATAGAAATCCTTGAAGTAGTCGAGCGGCCTCTTCTTCAGCCGTTGAAGCACCAAGGAGAGGTCTTCATCCGATGTCCGCTTGCCGAGCTGATCCCAGCCCGGGCCGACGCGGCCTTCGAAATAGGGCACCATC
Organism: Ensifer sp. 2TAB8; assembly: GCF_052115125.1. Taxonomy (NCBI): domain Bacteria; kingdom Pseudomonadati; phylum Pseudomonadota; class Alphaproteobacteria; order Hyphomicrobiales; family Rhizobiaceae; genus Ensifer; species Ensifer sp. 2TAB8. Next base: position 178,089 of record NZ_JBFRGB010000012.1, read on the forward strand.
GCACCCATATGGTGGGCGAGGACCTTGAGATCGGGCAGGCGATCCATGAACCCGGAAAACACCAGGCGCGCCATGGCCGCGCTCGTTTCGTAGGGCCACCCGAACGTCCACCAGATCTCGTACTTCGATTTGTCCTCGGTCGCATAGTCGGGCATGGACGCGGTGCGTGATGGGTGCAAAAGCACAGGCTTTCCATGCCGCGCAGCCGTCTCGAATATCGGGAAGAAACGTTCCTCGTCGAGCGGCGCGCCGTTGACGTTCGTATGGATCTGCAGGCCGTTGGCGCCAAGCTCGGTAAAGGCGCGTTCAGCCTCTTTGACAGCCGCCTCGGGTGCATTCATCGGCAGGGCGGCAACGAAACCGGCGAAGCGATCAGGGTGCGCGTTCACCAGGGCCGCCAGGCCGTCATTGCCGATGCGGGCCAGTTCTGTCGCCAGTTCCGGGCCGCCCATCGCCTCCAGCGGCGGCATGCCAAGAGAGAGGATCTGCGTGTAATCCCGAAACTGGTCCATCACCCGGAACCGCGTTTCAAGATCATGGATGCAGGGAACGCCCTGCATGCGCCGACCGATATCCTTGCCCGCGCCTTCCAGCTGCTGGATGCGGTCCCATAGGGCTTTCGGAAAGAAATGGTTGAATGCGTCGATGTAATGCATGAGTTCCTCCGGACGACCGATGAAGCCGGTCAACTGCGTTGCAGGTGGCGCACGAGATAGGCAAACGTTGCCTTGAACATCTCGTCGCGAAACATGTGCTTGCGCTTGGCTTGGACGTCCTCCGGCTTGCCAAGCGCCTTTGCACCGCCGGCTGCTTCCACCCAGAGCTGCATCATGCAGGCGTTCTCAAGCGACAAGGCGAGATAGACGGCTTGCTCAATGGTCGGTGCAGCGGTGACGAGGCCGTGGTTCTGCAGCAACATCGCGCCGTGGGTCCCCAGTGTCGTCGCTACCGCACGGCCACGATCTGCCGTCGTGATCAGTTCGGTCGTTTCGGAAAAGACGGGAAGTCCTTCCGCGAAGATCGCACCGGGATGGCCTATGGCCTGGAGCGGCTTGCCAAGTGCGGAAAAGCTGACGGCATGCGGCGCATGGGTATGAACGACGGCGTTAATGTCGGGGCGCGCGCGCAACACTTCGGAATGGATGTAGACCTCGTTGTGTCGGCCATGGTCGCCCTCGATCTTTTCGCCATCGAGGCCGACGGTAATGATGTTGTCGAGGGCGATTTCCTCAAGGCCGATCTTGGACGCCTTCATGTAGAAGCGGTCCGGGGCGTCGGGGACGCGCAGGGAGATGTGACCGCGGGTCCAGTCCCCTTGTCCTGCCTGTTCCAGAATGCGCCCGGCTTCGATCATGCGCTGCTTCAGCTCGTCGTGCACGCCGGCCTCCGTTGGTTTCGGCGGCTGTTGGCAGTTCGTCGCCTGCCAGGCCGGCCTGAATTCGTTGAGTTCGGTGGGGGTGGGACAGCGGTCACACACGGTGCTTGTCACCGCGCTTTCGACCCTGCGAGAGGTCGACAAAGAGCTCGGAGAGTTCGACCTTCCTGTCGATCAGACCCTGTTGCAGGGCGTAGCCGACGGCCGTCTCTATCGTCCTTATGTTTTGATCGTTGAGGCCGTAGGCCCAAGGGTCGTCGCCCAGGATCGCCTGCTGCTCCTCCCAGGCCTCGCGATACCAGGCCAGCGGCACGATGCGCGGATTTTCCATGCGCTCCATGGCGATGCGCTTGGCCTCGTTGAAGGCCTGGTAAAGGTTGATCGGTACCCAGGGATGACGCGCGACGATTTCGGGACGGATGCCGAGCACGTGCATGATGGGAAAGATGCCGGTGCGTCTGAAGTACTCGACTTCCTCGCGCTTGTAGTCAGGAAACAAACGTCCAACGCGCGGATCCTTCTTCACGATCGGATCGATCAGATCGGGGTGGAGGAGGGCGTCGATTTCGCCGTCGACCAGCATCTGCTCGACGGATTTGTCATCCGGCAGCCGATGCAGCCTGAGGTCGGCAGGGGGCGTGAAGTCGACATCTTCATCGAGTTCGGCGTACCAGTCCATGGAGGTGTGCGGTACGCCGTACTCGCTCTCCAGCAGACCGCGCTGCCACAGGGTCGCCGTCACGAGATAGTTCTTCACGCCAACCTTGCGACCGATCAGGTCTTTCGGTTCGCGGATGCCGCTTCCTGTGTTGGTGTAAATGAAGCCATGCCGGAAGCGGCGGTGCAGGAAGACCGGAATCGCTTCGAAGGGCAGGCCGCGGCCCTTGGCCGCGATGTATGAGGAAAGCGAGACCTCGGCCACATCGAATTCACGATTTCGCAGGAAGCGCCAATGTCGCGTGGTGGAGTCCATCTCCGTCAGGATGGTGAGTTCGATGCCGTCGGGCCTGACCGTACCTTCCTTGAGGGCGCGAACGATCTCGTAGTCGCCGCACGCGAGCGTCAGCTCCAGCTTTTTTGTCATGCTCTCCTCCTCTGCGGCCCGTAATCGGACGGCGTCGACACCATGCTTCAGTCGCAATTTCTTGTCCAGGGTTTTTTGTAAAATCTCAAATTATGAGATTTGGCGAAGATTGGCATTGACGAAAGAAATCGCCCTGCAATACTGAACGGACGAGAGATAAGGCGGAATGCGCGATCGAAATGCCGAGAACGGTTGCCGAAAAGCCAACCGTAGCGTTCACCCATGTTTGATGGAATCCCATAATGTATGAAGCGGATGTCGTTATTGTCGGAGCCGGTCCAGTGGGGCTGACGCTCGCAATCGATTTGGGACAAAGAGGGGTGCGCTGCATCCTGCTTGAGAAGAAGGAGAGTCCCGAATTCCTGCCGAAGATGGAGCGCTGCAACGCTCGCACCATGGAGATCTTCCGGCGTATGGGGTTGGCCAAGAAGATCCGGGCGGCGGGTCTCGACGCATCGGTGCCGATGGACGTCTATGTCGTCCTCTCGATGAGCGAGCCTCCATTGCTCCGACTGCCCTATGCCTCGGTGTCGCTGGCGCAGGAGGAGATCGCGCGATCCAAGGATGCTGCGCTGCCGCTCGAGGCCTACCAGTTGATATCGCAATACACGCTGGAGCCGCTGCTGAAGTCTGTCGCTGAAGCGCTCCCGACGGTTTCGGTCCGCTATGGCTGCGAGTTCCTGTCGCTGGAGCAGGACGCGTACGGGGTAACGGCGAAGATCGTCGACGGCAAGGGAGGTCTGGGCGAGATCCGGGCAAAGTTCCTGGTCGGTTGCGATGGCGGTGGGAGCCCGGTGCGCAAGCAGCTTGGGATCAAACTGCGCGGCGAGGGAAATCTCCTGCATCTGCGGCAGGCGCTCTATTCCAGCCAGACATTGTATGATCGGATCCCGATCGGCGATGGTCCTGGCAGGGGGCGGCACTTCCATGTGGCGGACGGGCAGGCGACGTTCCTGATCATGCAGGATTCCACCAGGCATTGGACGTTGCATGCCGTCGTCGAGCGCGACGAAGATATGGCGGAGCAGTTCGAAAAGGCGGTCGGTGCGCCAGTCGACTACACCATGCTTTACGTCGGGCAATGGAAGCAGAACCTGCTTCTGGCCGATCATTACGGTATTGGCCGGGTTTTCCTTGCCGGTGACGCGGCCCACCTGGTGATCCCCACCGGCGGGCTCGGCATGAACACGGGCGTCGGCGACGCTGTCGACCTTGGTTGGAAGCTTGCGGCCGTGCTGGAAGGATGGGGCGGCCCCAATCTTCTCCGATCCTATGAGATAGAGCGCAGGCAGATAGGCGATCGCAATGTCGGAGCGTCTCGCTATGCGTCGCTCGGCCGCCGCAAATGGCGCGCCCAGTATCGACCGGACATTCGCGACGCGACACCGCAGGGCCAGGCGACGCGTGACAACCTCAGGAGCGTCGCGGATGTCGAGCAGCGCAAGACCAACGAGATGATCGGGGCCGAGCTCGGATATCGCTATGTCGGGTCGCCTGTCATCACCGACGAGCCGGGCGGGCCGGAGCATCTCTTTCGCGAATACCACCCGACGACGTGGCCAGGAGCACGCCTTCCACACATCTGGCTCGATAACGGCGCGGCCGTGCAGGACCTGATCGGGAATGGCTATACCTTGCTGCGGCTGGGTGGAACCGGCGCCGACAGCGGGGGGCTGGCGCAGGCGTTCGCTGCCCGCGGCGTACCTTTCGCGGCCGTTGACATTGCGGAGCCAAGAGCCCGCGACATCTATGGCTATGACCTGATCCTGGTCCGGCCGGATATGCACGTCGTCTGGCGTGGCCGGCAGGCGCCGGAAGATGCGGATGGGCTGGCGGCCATGGTGACCGGTCATTGAGGAAAGGGGGCCGCAGGCCCCAGGAGGGACCGCGGCCCGGACGCGCGATCGTGACAAATCGGCGCTATTGCTTCTCGAAGGCTTCATGGCCGAGGCCCAGGCTCGGAAAGACCAGCGACTTGATCACCACCGGCACGGCACCGGAAGTCTCCAGCATTGCGCCAATATCGATGAAATCGAATTCGTCGAGCTTGATGCCGTCGATCGAGATCACCCGTGCGACATTCGCCTCCTGGCGGCAGTGCATGCCGACCAGCCCGCCGATATCGCCTTCGCCGACAAGAATGAGCGGGTGGCCCTTGGCAAGGATCGGCGCAAGGCCCATCAGCACCCCTCGGCAGAAGCCATCGAGCCGTCCGTAGCTGGCGGAGCCTTCCCACTCGTAGCAAAGCCCAACCGGGCTTTCGCCTTCGACAAGGTCGAGCCTTGCGAGCGCGTCGCTCACGGCCTCGGCGATGGAGCCGGTATCGATTTCTTCGCCAAAGGAGAGCGATGGCTTGATCACGGGGACATTGCGGATTGGCAACGACCCCAATGGTTCGACGTAAATCGTGCTGCCGCTAACCTGCACGGTGTATTGCGACGCGCCGACCACGGTCGCGCGGATACCCTGCTGCGGGATCTCCAATGTCGGTGGCCAACCCGCAAGTTTCTTTCTCAGAGCCGCCGCGAGCAACGGGCCGAGATCGCCGAAACGCTGTTCTTCCCCGGCATAGAGGAATTCCGAGACGCCACCGGATATGGTCACGACATCCGGAAGTGGCCCGGCCGGTAGGGCCGGGAGACGGAGCAGGGCCGTTGTCTGCGGCCGCATTGATCCACCCTGCATCGTCTCGAACAGGCACTCGACCATGGTGTTGGCAATATTGCCTGCGTCCGTCTCCGCGAGAACAGCTCCAAGGACGACAGAAACGCCGGCCTGGGCTGCAAAGTATTGGCCTGCTTCCTCGATGCGGGTCACGCGGCGGTCGTCGTCGAAGGCGATGACGCGCGCGCCGATGTCGATCGCGGTGATGTGCCGGATCGAACCGCCTTCGCACAATGCGAGCTTCGACGTGCCGCCGCCGATATCGACGTTGAGTACGCGGGTATTTGCCTTTGCCGAGCGCGCAACGGCGCCCGAGCCGAAGGCGGCGAGCGTGGTTTCCAGGCCATCGCCTGCGCTGACGACCACGAATTTGCCGGTCTGGGCGGAGAAGATGTCGCCGATCGCACGCGCATTGCTTCTGCGCACCGCGACGCCGGTCAGGATAAGGGCACCGGTATCGATGGCGTCAGGTGTCAGACCGGCGGCGTCATATTGCTGCGCAATGAAGGCGCCGAGCGCGTCGGCGTCGATCTCGTTGTTGCCTCGATAGGGCGTCAGCAGGACGTCCGACTGGTGCAACAACGTGCGTTCGACCACCATATAGCGGGTGTCGAGCCGCTCGAGCACGATGCGCGAGAAGGCGAGATGCGAGGTGGAGGAGCCGATATCGATGCCGACGCTTGTCAGCACGATTTCGTCCTCCAGCTCCATGCTGCGGCCGATGTTCGAAAAGAATATGCGACCGCCCTGTTCTTCCTCGTCGTCGGCCATGGGTCAGACCACGGTCGACAGCTTCTTCGAGGTGTCGGCCGGCTTTTCATACCATTCCGGCTTCATGCGCACCTCCACGTCGTTCTTCTTCAACAGCGCCTCGTATTCCGCACGGATATGGGGATCCTCCATCCAGTAGGGGATGGCGGTGCCGCCCTCGTTGACGTCGATCGCCGTATAGTCGGTGTGCTTCTCGCCGGGTGCGCCGGGGTCGCGGCCAGGGTTGTGCGGGCCAAACCAGGCCGTGAGGCGGAAGGGCTCCTTCGACACGCTGAAATGCTGGTGATACCAGCGGGCGCCGCCGGGCGCGGCGGTGACCATGCCGTATGGGCCATAGTCCAGCCGGCGCACGCGATGGCCGTGGCCGTCCTTCCAGGGATTGACGCCGCATTCTTCCGGCCAGGTGTAGGTGTAGCCTTCGCCCTTGAGGCAAATGAGGATCGCTGCCGACGTATGTGCATGCGCCTTTGAGTAGCGACCATTTTCGTGTTGGCCGATCCAGTAATAGAAGGCGTTGTTGGTCATGAAGGGCTCGACGCGGCGATAGCCGACGGAACGGCGATTATCGAGGGGCAGGTCGCAGTTGACCGCGTCCGGCAGAAAATTGGTGCGGCGCATGGCAAGGCCGCGCACCGGATCCGGCTCGATCTCCTCTCGGTATTTGTAGAAGTCGTCCGCGCCGGAGAAGCGATCGCGGAAGACGAAGGGGTTGTTGAAGACCGCCTCGACGTTCTGGATCTGGTTCAGCACGTTCGGGGCCGTCGTGCCTCCAAGCAACAGCGCGGGGCTGTTGGTGGCGTTGACGATGCGGTGCATCGCATTCATCGGGATGGAGAACATCGAGCCCTCCTGCCATTCGAAGACATGCTTCTTGCCTTCGCCTTCGATCCAGACCTCCGTTGAGCCACGTCCTTCGACGACCAGATAGATCTCCTCGTACATGTGCTTTTCGGCGTTCAGTGCGCCCGCTGCCGGGACTTCGACGAGATGGCAGCCCCACTTCGTTTCGGTGCCGTAGAGTTGGATATACGTGCCGCGACCGCCGGTCCGCTTCCAAGTCGTCAGCGGCAGGTTCTTCACATTGGACACACCGAGATCACGGAAGACGGGAATGCCTTCGCTTTCCATGAACTGATCATAGGGGGTGGGCTGCTTCTTGAACTCGCCAAAGCCAGCCTTTTTCGTTCCGGCCGGCTCATGCCAGTGCGTGCCGGTTCCGCCGCCAAGTGGGTCCTGATGCATCGTCGTCTCCTCTCAAATCCGGTTTCAGGAGGGGATTCGATGCATTGCGCCGCACGGCAGCGATCAACCCTCTCCGGTTGGAGAAGGACGCTAAACAGATGCCCATCGGTGCGGTAGCGCGATTTCGGAAAGGGCTTGTTTCTGAGGGGAAGCGACAGGATCAGCCGTAGGCGATGGTCTTGGAGATCACACCGGCACAAAAGGTAACGCGTTCGGCGATGTCCTCGAGGGACCGCGCCTGGATTTGACCATCAGGCAGCGTCAGGCTGAGGCTGCCGATGATCTCGGACTGGGCATCGAAGACCGGGGCAGCGACGCCTGTCACACCCGGTGTGACGTCGCCTCGCGTGCTCACCCAGCCGCGTTGGCGCTGTTCGCGCAGGATCGCCTTTGCATCCTTCAGCGTCGTGCCAAAACCCGCTTCGGCGAACTCGCCCGTGGCCTGCCCGTGAAATTTTCGCAGTTGATGATCGGGCAGATAGGCGAGGATCGCGAGCGAAGCTGCCCCATGCAGCAGCGAACGCCGACGGCCCCGTTCATAGCTGGAGTGGATCAGATCGGTGCCGCTTTCCTGGTGCACGCACATCACCTCGAGGCGATAACGGCGGCATAGGAGTGCAATGCCGCGAAACTGAGCCGCCAACTCCTCCATGACCGGTCGCGCCGCACGGATCAACACGTCGCCCGTGCGGATTTTGTAGTCCAGCTCGACGATGCGCGGGCCGAGCATGTAGCCGACCGATGGAAGCGACGTCAGCAGCCCCGCATCCGTCAGGGTCTTCAGATAGCGGTACAGAGTGGATCGGGTGTAGCCGAGCCTTTCATGCATTTCGTCTATGGTCACGGTTACGGCCTTCTCCTCACCGTCGAACAGGTCGAGGAGCCCGAGCATCTTTTCATGGCTATTCAAGCGAGGTGGCTCCCCGAAATGGCGAATGGAGGCCTCACAAATGGACGAAAAGCGGGGCGATGTCGCAACGGCATGTCTCTCAGCTCGGGTTTGCAAGCGGCGAGAACCGCCGCCGCGCCGGCCGCCGGCGCCGGGAAGGCGGGCGGGCCGAAGCAGCGGCCATTGTCTGTCAGCATGAAGCGGCCATCAAGCGGTTTCGACAGCGACCCCGGCAGGCCTGTGGCCTGTGGCCGTTCAGGCTTCTGCCACCCAGGTCTCGGGGAAGACCCCTTCGCGGATGGCGCCGAGCGTGTAGTAGTTCCAGAGTTTGCGGATGTGGTGGCCGCGGCGGAAGCTGTGCGAGAAGGATTCGATCTCCGCTTCCGTCAGCGGCTTCGGCTTGCCAAGCGAGCAGGCGCGATAGGCAGCCTCGGCATTCTCCACGAGATGGACGGAATCGATGAAGACCCCACGCACGGTTTCGGCCGTTACGATCTGGCCGTGTGCGCGGATCTGCATGGCATGATGGTCGCCCAAAGTCTTCACGATCGCTCTGCCGCGCTCGGCGTCGTCGACGTGCGCCGGGTCGGGATGGACCGGAATGCCACTCTTCCAGCGAATGGCGTGGTTTTTGAAAGCGCGCAACGGCACGTCTTCGACGAGAGTGAAGACGTTGGTGACGTCGTGGTGGAAATGGGCGATCGCATTGACGTCGGAGCGGTGCCGATAAATCTCACAGTGCAGGAAAACTTCGGATGGCGGCCTGACACCGGACGGGCCGACCACCACCTTGCCGTCAAGATCGCAGATCAGGAGGTCTTGTGGACCGACCTCGGCACGACTTTTGTTCTGGGGCTGAACAAGAAACGTTTCTCTTCCCGGAAGCCGGGCCGATACGTGGCCGCTATACTCGAGGATTTTCATGCTGTTGAGCAGTCGGGTGCTCATGGATACGTCCAGCCTGAGCGTTTCCTCAGAGTGCCCATCCTGCGCGCCCGTCCCGTGTTCCACTAGCTTCGGCTCTGTCATTTCATCCTCCATTTTTGATAAATCCTAAAATATGGGATTTTTGCAAAATGACAAGCGGTCGCGGTGATCGCCGAGCTAGACCTCGATCAGCACGTGATCGTCCTCGATGACCACCTTGTAGGTTTTTACCGGGACCATGCACGGCGGCGCGACGACTTCGCCGGTGCGCAGGTCGAACGCGCCGTTGTGGAAGTCGCATTCGATCGTGTGGCCGTCGAGATAGCCTTCCGACAGCGAGCCAGGGCCGTGCGTGCACAGGTCGTCGGTCACGTAGAACACGCCGTTGACGTTGAATACGGCGAGGACGAGGTCACCCTCCTCAACGCGAATGGCGCTGTCCCAATCCACCTCGCTCGTCGAACACAACCGGATTGTGGTGCATGCCTCGGCCATTTTGCAGTTCCTCCTCTGAGATTCAGGCGGCGCTTGACGACGCCCCGTTGGGCGAGTACGTTCCTTAAAAAGAAACAGCGTTCCGTATAAAGGAACAATCACAGGATAGACGATCATTCAAGAACGTCAACCCGAATTTCCAGCACCCAGCCCTCGGGCAACAGCTGCGGATCCGGGGCGACAGGGAAACGATGCTGCACGGGCAGCTTCGATCTGGAGGAGAGAAATGCTCAAGAAGGAACAGAACGATCTACTGACCCAGACGGGTCCGGGCACGCCGATGGGCGATATGTTCCGCTGCTACTGGATCCCGGCGCTGCTTGCCGAGGAATTGCCGGACAACGATTGCGCGCCGGTTCGGGTCAAGCTGCTTGGTGAGCGTCTGCTGGCATTTCGCGACAGCGAAGGGCGCTATGGCCTTATCGACGAGTTCTGCGCGCATCGCGGCGTCTCGCTCTGGTTCGGTCGCAATGAGCAGGGCGGCCTGCGCTGCCCATACCATGGGTGGAAATACGACCACACCGGACAGTGCACGGAAGTTCCTTCAGAGCCGAAGGAAAGCGGCTACTGCGGCAAGATCAAGCTGAAGAACTATCCGCTGGTCAAGATCGGAGACATCCTGTGGACCTATATGGGGCCGGCCGACAAGCAGCCGCCCCATCCCGAATGGGAATTCTCGCTTGTTCCTTCGGAGCAGACCTTTACGTCGAAGCGGTGGCAGGAGTGCAACTGGCTGCAGGCCATGGAAGGCGGCATCGACTCCAGCCACGTCTCGTGGCTGCACAGCGGCAGCCTCAACAGCGACCCGCTTTTCAAAGGCGCGCGCGGCAACAAGTACAACATGTCCGATTCCCGTCCCTTCTTCGAAGTGACCGATAGCGCCGGCGGCCTCTATATCGGCGCGCGGCGCAATGCGGAGGAGGGGCACTATTACTGGCGGGTCACGCCGTGGGTCATGCCGTCGTTCACCATGGTGCCGCCGCGCGGAAACCACCCGGTTCATGGACACTTCTGGATACCGATCGACGACGAGAACTGTTGGGCCTGGAGCTTCGACTATCGTCCGGAGCGCGCTCTGACGCAGGAAGAGCGGCAGGCAATGATCGACGGCAAGGGCATTCACGTGGCCTATGTTCCGGGCACCTATCGCCCTCTCGCCAACAAGGACAACGACTACCTGATGGACCGCGAGGCCCAGCGCAAGGGCACCACCTATTCCGGCGTAGAAGGCATCGCCATGCAGGATGCCTCGTTGCAGGAAAGCATGGGGCCGATCGTCGATCGCTCGAAAGAAAACCTCGTGTCGACCGACAACGGCATCATCATGGCCCGCCATCGCCTGATGAAGGCGGCGCGGGCGCTGCGTGACAAGGCCATCACGCCTCCCGGCGTCGATCCGGCCCATCATCGTGTCCGCTCTGCGGCAATCGTCCTGCCGGTCGAAAAATCCTATGTCGATGTCGCCGAAGAGGCGCTCGTCGTCATCGAGGGCAAGGCACCGACAAGCGTCTGATCGAAAGGCGCCGCCGGCACTCATTCGTGGGAGTCGGCGGCCGCAACTCAGGGACATGGGTCTTCGGAACGGAGGAGAACATCTATGCAGCTCGGAATGAGCGAGAGTGCGCGCTTCAGCACAGCGGAGGAAGCCTGCTTCCGTATCAGCTATCCCAATTCGCGGCCCCGCAAGTCGCGGATCATCGCGCTGGATTCGGCAAGTCTCAAGACACTCCGCAACCTTGCCGGCCTCACCTGGAACGGTGCGCGCTTCCTCAGCTACGTGGCGCCCAAGCCGGCGAGCGATACGCTGCACATGCTGTCTGTCGACGCGGAGCTCGAGGACCTGGACGGCAAACGTTCCAGCCTTGTCGAGGAGCTCGCGGATGCGGACGTGGTGGTGATGGTGACGACGGCCGGCAATGCCGCGGAGGCGGCCGAAGTCATCGGGAATGCCTGTTTCGTGCGCAACAAGCTGGCCACTGGCCTAGTGCTGAGCGCGCCCGACGTGGCCTACGAAGTGCTGTCGCGCACACTCTCCAACATGCGTCCGTTCGCGGCCATGCTCGTGATTTCCAATGGCGACGAATATGTCGGCGAGATGCTGAGTGCCTTGAGGGTTTGAGATCGGTCGGGCGGCGTTGCCGGATACCAGCGTAATCGTGTTATGGACGAGCCACGAGCCTACAATCGGATGACCTGATCATGAACGCACCCAAGAAGCAGACTGCGCAGCAAGACAAGGGCCCCGCCACCCGAAACCGCCTTTCGTCGGTGGCGACCGCCATCCACCTCTTGAAGGCCTTTACCGAGAACGAAGCGGAAATCGGTGTGAGCGCGCTCGCGAAGAAGCTCAAAGTGGCGAAGAGCACGGTACACCGGCTTGCCCAGACCCTGGTTTCCGAAGGGCTTCTCGAGCAGAACCCGCAGACGGAGCGTTATCGCCTGGGCGTTGGTCTTTTCGCGCTCGGCACGCTCGTGCGTCGGCGCATGGATCTGCCGAACGAGGCGCGCCCGTATCTGTTCGATCTCAGAAAACTGACGGGCGAGACGATCATTCTCGGCATCCCCTCGGATGGCGAAGTCATGCATATCTACGATCTTGAAAGCCCGCAGGCGCTGGCGATGAAATCGGATCTCGGTGCGCGCAAGCCCGCCCATTGCAGCGCGGTCGGCAGAGCGATCTACGCCTTCGCGAGCCCCGCCGTTGTGGACCAGGTACTGACCGGTCAGCTCAAGCGTCGCACCCCGAAATCGGTCACGGATCCGGAGCGATTGCGCGCGATTTTCGCTGAGGTGCGCGAGCGTGGCTTTGCGCTCGAAGACGAAGAAAACGAACCGGGTATCCGCGGGATCGCGGCACCCGTTCGCGATTCCACCGGTGCCGTCATCGGCGCAGTCGGCATCGCAGGCCCTCTGCAGCGCCTCTCGATCGAGGCCCTTGAAGGATTTTCGCAGCCGCTTCTTGCCGCGGTCGCGTCCATTTCATCCCGCCTTGGTTACACGGCGGCCTACCAGCATGACCTAGGGAGTTGACGATGCCGACGATTGCAGTCCGGGGAAGCGAGACAAAGTGGCAGTGCGCAGACGATGATACGATCATGCGATCGGCCCTCAGGGCCGGGCTGGGCTTTCCCTACGAATGCAACGTCGGTTCCTGCGGCAATTGCCGTTTCGACCTCCTGGAAGGCGACATCGTCGAGATGCGCGCCGACGCACCGGGGCTGAGCGAGCGTGATCGGGAACGGGGACGCCGGCTCGGCTGCCAGGCCCGTCCCCTGGGCGACTGCGTCGTCAAACTCAGGTTCATGCCGCAATATGCGAGCCATTTTCCGCCGGTTCGCCAGTCCGCCACACTTTCGGCCGTTCGCGATATCACCCACGATATCCGTGAATTCCGTTTCAAACTCGATCGGCCGGTTCATTTTCTGGCCGGCCAGTATGCTCTCCTCGAGCTTCCGGGTGTGCAGGGCAACCGGGCTTATTCCATGGCAAACATCGACAACGACGCCGGCGAATGGCATTTCCAGGTGAGGCGCGTGCCGAATGGCTTAGCGACAGCCAAGCTTTTTGACGCCCTTCAAATTGGCGAGCGGATTGGTGTCGACGGTCCCTACGGAATGGCCTATTTTCGCGAGGAGGCAGAGCGGGACATCATCTGTCTTGCCGGCGGGTCGGGTCTCTCGCCGATGATATCGGTCGCGCGTGCGGCAGCCGCTTCGCCGCGTTTTTCCGGACGCTCCATCGATTTCGTCTACGGCGGGCGTACCGCGCGCGACATCTGCGGCGAGGAGATGCTGTCGGAGCTGCCGCGTTTCGGTACCCACATCCGCTATCATCCGGTCGTGTCGAACGGCGACGATGGTGCCTGGCCCGGCCATCGCGGCTTTGTCCACGAAGTCGCAGAGCGGCTGTTTGGCGACAGGCTTCGCGATTGCGAGATCTATTTTGCCGGTCCCCCGTTGATGGGGCAGGCGATCCAGAAGATGCTGATTGACCTCGGCGTACCGTCGGCCCAGGTTCATTTTGATCAGTTCTACTGAGACGGCACAATCACATGCTGGGACATGCAATGAAGCTGCGCCAACTTGCCTATTTCGTGAAGGTCGTCGAAGTCGGGAACATCACGCGCGCGGCTGAACAACTGAACCTCGCGCAGACCGCACTCGGTATCCAGATCCGAAATCTGGAGGACAACCTGCAAATCCAGCTCCTCGATCGACATTCCCGCGGCGTGAGTGCGACGCCCGCCGGAATGCTGCTTTACGAGCGGGCAATCGAGATACTCCAGCGTATCGAGGAAACGCGGCGCGATCTGATTGCGCTTGGGGGCGAGAAGGTCCGTATCCGCTTCGGAGCGACGCCCAGCATCCTGAAGCTGATCGGCACCGAACTGCTTGTCGCCGCCAACGCACAGCTGCCCAATATCGCGCTTGAGGTGGTCGAAGAGCTGAGCTTCGTGCTGACGGATGCGTTGGAACGAGGCGAGCTCGACTATGTGCTTGCCTATGACATCGAAGACAATCCCGGCGTTCGCCGGGTCGCGTTGCTTGAAGAGGAGCTCCTTCATGTCGCCGCGCCAAGCGGCAAGGATGAGGAGGGCGATATCTCCTTCCGCCAGGCCGTCGCCGGTGACCTTGCCCTTGTCTCCAACCGGGACATCATCTGGAAGCGCGTGCAGGAAACGGCGTCAAGGCTCTCCGTCGACGTGAAGATCACCTATCAGGTGCAGTCCAACGAGGCGATCAAGGCTCTGGTGCTGCATGGGGTGGCGCAGAGCATCATGCCCTACGGGATTGTGGCCGAAGAGGTGAAGAAAGGCCTGATCACGGCCCGCCGCATCGCGCGGCCGGCCGTGAAGCGCACGCTTTTCCTTGCGCATCCGAGCCACCGTGGCTTTGCCGACGAGAGGCCGTTCCTCGCATTCATTGACCGTATGGTCGATCGGCTGACGGTGGAGGTTGGCCCCTATGCGCATACGATCGACAGGCTCTTGCCGGTCGAGCAAGCGGATTTCGTTTGAGCAAGCCTATAGGTTTTATCTTGGACATCCGCTTCCGTGCGTTCGATGATCGGCGCCATCGAAACGGGAGGACGGGAGAGGAAGCTGCGACGGACCGCTGGTAGTCCAACCCATGTGGGGGACTGCCGTCGGTTGGCAGCTCCGTCCTCGGGATGCCAGGGAGAAGATTCTGAGTTCGCTGCTACGTTTGTCGTTCGGTTGTTGGGATTACGACCGGATGCGCCCCCTCATGGACAAGACGATCGCTCCCGACGGTATAGATCTTGTCTTTTTGAACATGCCGGTCGAAGAGACCTTCTTCCGCATGCTGCGTCATCGGGAGTTCGACATCGCGGAGATGTCCCTATCGTCCTATGTGATGTCGTGTTTTTCAGAGCCGCGGCCATTCGTGGCCATTCCGGTGTTCCCGTCGCGCTTCTTCCGGCATTCCTCGATTTATGTGAATGCGAATGCCGGCATCGGTGAACCGCGGGATCTTATTGGAAAACGGGTCGGAACGCCGGAATACCAGATGACCGCGCCCGTATGGATCAGAGGCATCCTGTCGGACGAATATGGCGTCAAGGTCGACGACGTGACCTATTTCGCCGGTGGTGAGGAACAACCGAACCGACCGGAAAAGCTTCCGCTCGACCTGCCGGAGCACATCCGCTTGAAGCGGCTCGGGCCGGATCAGACTCTCTCGACGATGTTGAGGGATGGTGACATCGATGCGCTCTACACCGCGCGCAAGCCCTCTTCCTATGGCGGACCATCGGGGCAGGTGCGGCGTCTGTTCGAGAACTTCGTCGAGGTCGAGCGGGCCTACTTCCGCAAGACGAACATATTCCCGATCATGCATACGATCGTCATACGCCGCGAGCTCTATGAAGCCCATCGCTGGATCGCCCAATCGCTCTACAAGGCCTTTGGAGAAGCCCAGCGCCGTGTCTACCGCGACCTGCAGGAGACGGCAGCCCTGAAAGTCATGCTGCCCTGGCTCAGCGCCCATGTCGAGGAGGCGAGGCGGCTGATGGGGGACGACTACTGGAGCTATGGGTTCAAACAGAACCGGCAAACGCTCGACACCTTCCTTCGCTACTCCTACGAGCAGGGACTGTCGAAACGGCAGCTTTGCGCCGAAGATATCTTCGCGCTGGAAACCATGGAAAGCTTCGTCATCTGATGGCCGGCCTGGGCCGGCCACGATCGCCAGGATCGGTTTGAGAACAATATCTTGGCCTCGGCAATAATTGCCCTCGCCCTGCCATGCGGTAGCCGCATGGCAGGGCTGTGCGCGTTGCTCTTTTCTTTGTTGCGCTGCAGCATTATATGCTCTGCATATACAACGGAGAGACGAGAGATGACGACGATGGTCGCGCGCTACGCAAACACGAACTGGGTCAGCAGCATGTTTGGTGGTTTCAAGAATGGCATGAGCCTGTTCAACGCTGCGCAGGAATGCGCTGCTGCCACGCGCGAACGTCGCACTCCTTCCGCCAGCGCACTTCACACGCTCGGGATCGACGAGGCGGCATTCCGTCGGGCCGTCAAGCGCGCCTGATTGAAGTCTCTAACGTGATCCTTCCGCCATCCTGCTGCGGAAGAAGCGTGAACAGACAAACAAAAAAGCCGCCTCAACCGAGGCGGCTTTTTTGGTGCTAGCGGCGAAGCTTGGCTTGCAACACGACGCGCCCTGCGGGGCGATCAAGATGCGATCAGATGTATCCCGCCAGAAGGCCGACGCCCGCCAGTGCCATGGCGCCGCCGCCGAAGCGCATGGCGGTTGTCGCGCGGCCGCTCAAGCGGGTGATGATGCTGCCAATGCCGATGCCGGCGATATGCAGGAGGGCCGTCGCCGCCATGAAGCCGATCGCGTATTGCTTGCCGGAAGCATCAAGCGGCATTTCGGCGCCATGTGCGTAGCCGTGGAAAATTGCGAAGAGGCCGACAATGCCCATTGCCGCGACAGTGGGTGCGTTCCACCGCAAGGCAACGACAAGCCCGAGCACGACGACGGATGCAGCGATGCCGGTTTCGACAAAGGGAACGGCGACGCCTTCCATGCCAAGATCGCCACCGACCGCCATCATCGCGACGAAGCTTGCAGGCACCAGCCAGAGTGCGCGCCCGCCAAGGATGGCGGCAAACATGCCGACGGCGACCATTGCGAGAACGTGATCAAGGCCGCCGACCGGGTGCATGAAGCCATGGCCAAGCCCRCCTGCCGGGCCAACCCCCGTGTGAGCATAGGCGACGGCTGGAAGAGATGCGGTGGCCAAGACCAGCAGACCGCTCCTGATTGCTGCTTTCATTTCTCGATTCCCTTGATGTTTCGAATGATTCTGCAGATCCCAGGCGCTCGCCAGCGGCGCAGTTTGTCGTAAGGGGTTACTCTGCTGACATTGAAAATCGGCCATCTCCAAGGGAAAGTAAATTTTAATCTCTTTACCTCCGCATTAAGTTTTTCTATTGTCCGACTATGAAAAACATCACTTTTCGCCAGCTGAAGTCTGTGCGTGCGATCGAGAGGCACGGTAAGATCGTCGGCGCTGCGAAAGTGCTTGGTCTGACGGCGCCTGCCGTGACGCTGCAGCTCAAGCAGATCGAGGCCGAAGCTGGAATTCCTCTGTTCGATCGGATGGCGCACGGCATGTTTCCGACCGAGGCGGGCCACGCTGTTCTTTCCGCTGCGCGCGACATTGAGGAGCGGCTTGCCCAACTCGGTGAAGAACTCGACGCTTTCAAGGGAGTAAAGCGCGGCCACATCACCGTCGGTGCCGTCTCGACGGTCAAGTACTTTGCCGAGCCGATGATCAGCGCCTTTGCGGCCGCCTATCCGAACGTCAGCCTTGAACTGTTCATCGAGCGGCGGGCCGAAACGGTCGAGCGTCTTCGCAACCGTACGATCGATGTCGCGCTGCTCGGCCGGCCGCCCAGGGAGTTTTCGGTTCGTGCGGCGATCTTCGGCGAGCATTCTCTCGTCGCCGTGAGCGCGCGCCACCATCCGCTGGTCGGAAAGCATGCAATCTCAAAAGCGGAAATTGCGCGAGAGCATTTCTATCTTCGCAGTCCCGATTCCGGGACACGCATCTTCTTCGACCGTTTCATGAGCGAAATCCCCGGGCGTGCGGATGGCCCGAACACCGAGATGGAGTCGATCGAAGACATCAAGCGGGCGATACTTTCCGACAATGGCGTGGCCTTTCTCGCCGCCCATAGTGTGGCGGCGGAGGTTCAGGCCGGAAAGCTTGCGATCCTCGATGTAATCGGCCTGCCCATTCGGCGGCAATGGTTTGCCGTCACCCGGACGGACCGAGCAATGACGCCGCTGATTGCCGCCTTCGAAAAGTTCCTCTCAAGCGAGGGGGAAAAGTTCCTGCCGGATTTCTTCGGGTTGGAAGACGCATCCGCCTGACGGGGATGCGTCCCCGGGGGACGATCAGGCGGAGCCGGCGACCTTACGCAGGAACTCGATCACCCGTGCGTTCGTGGCTGTCGAGGTTTGGCCCGAAACCGGGACATCCCAATATTCGGAGCCGGGAATGCACTCCTGGAAGTAGCGAGCGGCGGACGTGGCATGGGAAGCGTCCGCGCCGGGGATGATGAGCGTGGGTATGTCGAGCCGCAACAGATCTTCCGGCTCGGCGCCGGGAGCGGTGTCGCGGTCGAGCAGCGTGCGCACCATACCTGCGACGAGCACCTTGTAGTGATCGACGTTCTGGCGGACATAGCGAGCGGCGAAATCCTTGTCGTGCCGCAGGACCGAGACCCACGGCCCGCTACGCGGGTCCGCGCCGAAGGGCTTGTTGCTTTCGCCGGCGAGCGTCACGACGGCCTCAAGTCCGTTTTGGTGAACGAAGGCCAGGTGCTCGGCAAAGCGCTGGTGGCCTGCCATGCGGTAACGTGCGCCGCCCACCGGCCAGAACAGCACGTTGCCGAGAACCGTTTCCGGATGCTCGACGGCAAAGGCGGCGGCGACACTGCAGCCCATGCAGCCCCCCATCAGGAAGGCCTTGTCGAAGCCCAGATGTTGCAGCAGCCCCTTGCCCTGCCGCACGTAATCCGACCATGTCACCCGCTCCACGCGTCCTCCGGATTGCCCGGTCTCGCGCCGGTCGAAGGTGATGCAGGTAAAATGGTTCGGCAGTTGTTCCAGAAACTGGATCTCGGCATAGATGCCCTGCGTCCGCCATTTCTCCAGCGTCGCGTCAAATCCACCCGGCGAATACATCAACAGCGGCGGTCCCGAACCGAGCACCTCGTAGCGAGTTGCAATTCCATCGATCGTCGTCGTTGCCATGATCAAACCTCACATTCGTTATGCACGGCGTCATCGTCCAGCCGCGCGCATCCCTGGCCGGCGGATGCCGCGCCAGGATTCCTGTTCGAAACGGACCTGCAGGCCGGCTCGATGCTAAACGCCTTCGCAACCGAGCTTGCGCAGGCAGTCGTCGACCCAAAGCTTCGGGTCGAGTTTGCCAGCGAGCGTGTTGGCGAGCGTCTTTGCCTCTGCTTCGTTCTTGGACTTCGCAAGGGCATGAATCCGGCCGGTGTCATCGTAGGGAACGCAGACCAGGCCATCCTCGTCGCCGAGGATCAGATCGCCGGGTTCGATGATCATCCCTCCGAGCGAGATCGGTACGTTGATCTCTCCGGGGCCGTCCTTGTAGGGACCGCGATGCGTGATGCCGGCGGCAAAGACCGGGAAGCTGTTGGTCCTGATCCAGCCGTAGTCCCTGACAGCGCCGTTGATGACCACACCGTGGGTGCCAATGGCGCGCGCGTGGGAGAGCATCAGCTCGCCCACAAGCGCGTTGGTGAGGTCTCCGCCGGCATCGACGACGATCACGTCACCGGGACCAGCCATCAGCAGGGCCTTGTGGATCATCAGATTGTCACCCGGCCTTGTCTTGACCGTGAAGGCGGCACCCGCAAGCACGCCGCCGGCGTGGAACGGGCGAAGATCCGGTCCCGCTGCAGACATGCGAGACATGACGTCGCTGACATTTGCGACGGGGACATCGCGAAACAACTCGATCGTTTCGGCGCTCACGCGCCGGCGACGTTCGACAATTCGGAAACCAAGCGTCATTTCCATTCCTCCCGCAGGCCCGGTCACATCCACGGCATCAACGATGCGTGGATGACGTCGGGCACGCCGTGGCCGCCGACGGAGCGGATGGCGAGGTCTGCATCCTTGAGCCCGAAGGTATGGGTGGTGATCCTTTCCAGAGGGAACCGGTTGGAGGCAATCTGCTCAAGAGCAAGCTCACAGGCGAGGTAGCTGTGGCCGCGGGCGCTCTTGATGGTGATCGCCTTGGTGGTCACCTTTTCAAGGGGGAAGTTCGGGAACTCCTTCATCTCGCCCTGGACGAGGATAGTGCCGGCCTTCCGCTTCAATGCCTCCACGCCGAGGAGGATCGGGATCGTGCCGGCGCCGGCCGTGCAGTCGAGGGAGATATCGACACCCTTTCCGCCGGTGATCTCCATGATACGGGCGAGAGGGTCTTCCTGCTGAACGTCGATGACATAATCGGCTCCAAGCGCCTTGGCGACCTCCAGCCGGGCGGCGTCCTTCGTCGTTCCCGTCACGATGATGAGCGAGGCGCCTGCCTGCTTGCAGACCACGGTCTGCGACAGGCCCTGCTGGCCCGGCCCCTGGATGAGCACGGTGGAATTATAGCCGACGCCCGCGTCGAAGAGCGACCATTCGACGCCGTTGGCCATTGGAGTGACAAGACCGGCGAGTTCGGGCGTCACGCCCTTGGGTACGCGGTGAACCACTGCGTTCCACGGCAGATAGACATATTGGGCGAAACCGCCCCACAGGTGCGGCGCGCGTTCGGCCGAGGTATAGCCGTAGCGAATGCCTTCGGGATTGTTGCGCCAGTCGGTGTTTTCGCAATGGCGATACTGACCCTGGTGGCACCATTGGCACTTGCCGCACATGACGTAGTGCTCGACGAAGACGAGGTCGCCTTCCTTGAAGCCCTTGCGGCGGGTGAATTCACGGCCAGCCTTGGCGATGTACCCGATGTTCTCGTGACCCATGATGGTGGGCGCATTGTTCGGCGGGCTTTTGAACAGCTTGACGTCGGTGCCGCAAATGCCGGCGACTTCCATCTTCAGAAGGGCGGCGTCTTCCGGGATGTCGGGCATGGGGAATTCGCGCATTTCCATCTTCCCCGGGCCGGTGCGGACCGCTGCGAGTACCTGTTGCGTCATCTCTTCATCCTTTCGAGTGCTGTCCGACGGCGGGCATGCCTGGCATGCCGTTTTCGCCCGGTTGGTTTTTCCGAATTGGTTTTTGACAGGCCGGATGCCGGCCCTCTAAGTATTGGGATGCCATCCGCCGCGATGTCGGCAGGCTAGGATCGAAACCATGCTCAAATCGTCTGCAGCCCGTTCTGAAGCGCTCGCTGCCACCCGCCGGGTGAAGGCCTGGACGCGTGAACGCTTTTCGCTGGACGAGGACGTCGTGGTCGTGGTGTCCGAGGTTGCGTGTGGCCTGCCCGGATGCCCGCCACTGGAGACCATCGTCGCCTTCTGGACCGCGCCCGACCGACGCCATCAGTTCAAGGCTTTCAAACGTGTTGCAGACGTCACCGAAGACGACCTGCCGCCTTACTGGATGAAGGATGCGATCCTGTCTGACGGCGACATGTCCTGCTGCTGACGAAAACGACGCGGCGACCATGACTAACGTCCGGCCCGGCCTGGGCGCCCGCGTTTGGTGAGCTGCGCATCGAGGCGCGGATAGACGCGCCGCGCGTTGCCTTCAAAGACCTTGTAGCGGCTTTCTTCGTCGAGCGTCGTCAGCTGGTCGATGTAGCGCTTGGTGTCGTCGTAGTGGTGGCCCGTCTCCGGATCGATGCCCTTGACCGCGCCGAGCATTTCGGACGCGAACAGAATGTTGTCGATCGGGATGACCTTGGCCATCAGCTCGATGCCCGGATAGTGGTAGACGCATGTGTCGAAGAAGACGTTGTTGAGCAGGTGGTCCGTAAGGAGCGGCTTCTTCATTTCCTGCGCCAGACCGCGATAGCGCCCCCAATGGAACGGTACCGCCCCGCCGCCATGCGGGATCACGAACCGCAGCGTCGGGAAATCCTTGAACAGGTCACCCTGTATCAACTGCATGAAGGCCGTCGTGTCGCCGTTGATGTAATGCGCCCCCGTGTGGTGGAAACAAGGATTGCAGGACGACGTCACATGGATCATGGCGGGAGCGTCGAGCTCGCAGAGCTTTTCGTAGAGCGGGTACCATTGGCGGTCGGTGAGCGGTGGGTCGGTCCAATAGCCACCGGATGGATCGGGGTTGAGGTTGACGCCGACGAACCCGAGTTCGGTGACGATACGCTCGAGTTCAGGGATACAGTTCTTCGGCGGCGCGCCGGGATGCTGTGGCAACTGTCCGACCGCTGCAAAGTTGTCCGGCAGGAGTTTGCAGATGCGGTGGATCAGGTCATTCGACATTTGCGACCACTGCATGCTGACGGCTTCCGTGCCGACATGATGGGCCATGCCGGCGGCGCGGGGTGAGAAAATCGTCAGGTCGCTGCCGCGTTCCCTCTGAAACGCCAATTGCGGCTCAACGGACTTCAGAAGCATCTCGTCGGTGATGCCGAGATCGGTGGTGAGCGGACGGCGCATCGGATCAGCGAGGCCGGCGAGCTGCCGGTCGCGGAACAGGTGCAGAGCCTGTGGCTCGGTCGTGTAGTGTCCGTGAATGTCGATGATCATGGCGATATCCTTGAATGCCATTTCTTGGGGCGCGGAGCCGAACTTCAGATCGCGGGGTAGAGCTCGCCGGCGTCATAGGTGCGCGGCGTGATGCCCTGCTCGGCGGAATAGGCAAAGGCGAGCTGCAGCGAATCCCTGTTTGCCTCAAGCCCGTAGGCCGGCGGCGGTGCCGCGCCATCGGCGACGGCCAGGTGGCGTGCCTCCTCGAACATTTCCATCAGCTCGCCGGCGAGCCAAGGATATTCCTTGAGGAGCGCCGTCTTGACGGTAACAGTGTGATTGATGGGCACGATACCGGTGCGAGCAATCCAGGCTTCAGCGGTGGCCTCCGCGTCCGGGATCACGGTGCGAATGCCTGCGGGATCGACGTCGCGCTCACCCATGATGGCTGCGAGCGCGCCCGAGAGCATCAAGGGACGAAGCGCCATTTCGCTGCGGTTGCGTTCGGTGTTCGCAGGATCCTGGTACTCGCCGAGATGGGCGTCTTCCATGGTGACCCAGGTGATGCCGTCGAGATCGACGCCATACTCATGCTGGAGGAAGCCGCGCACCCAAACGCCGGAGGTCTGAGCATAGGCCCGTACGCCGACCCGGGTTCCCGCCAGATCCCGCGGACCTTCAATAGGCGATGTGGCGGGACAGACGAGATTGGTGTGGGGCAGACGGCTCCAGAGCGGGATCGCGAGGCCCGTGATCGGTTTTCCATAGTGATGCGCCAGCAGGTGCGTGACGATCGCCATTTCCGAAACGTCGAGGTCACCACCGCGAACCATCGTACGGAAAGCCTTGGGCAAGGGCTCGAAGTCTTCGAACACCAACTCCACTCGGTTCGAGCGAACGCGTCCGTCCTTCAGTGGCTTGACGTGATCGTGCTTTCCAAGCGCCGTTTTCAGCACCAGGGGGTGCGTCATCTTCCTTTCCTCCCGAAATAGAAGAGTGTTCCTTTATATGGAACAGCGTTCTTGTTTAAGTATCATACTGTGAATCGGAGTGCGGTCAATCGCGCCGCGCCAAAATTATCCGTTGCAGGAAGCGCTGAGGGTTGCTCAGCGAACGATGCGTGCGCCTCAGACCTGTCCGGCGAGGCTCAAGATGAAGTAGAGGGCACCGGCTGCTGCCAGCAGCGGGTAGGGGCCGAGCTTTGTCCGCAGGAGGACGATGCCGGCCGCAAGAGTGGTTGCCAATTCGACCGCCGAGAACTGTGCGGAGCGGCCTACGGCGAAGACACCCGCAAAGATCAATCCGACCGCCACCGGAGCCAGACCTTTTTCCGCCGCGATTGCCCAGGGACGGCCTCGGTGTCGCTGCCAGTAGCTTCCGACGGCGCAAATGAGGATCGATGACGGCAGAAAGATCGCAAGTGTCGCGAACACCGCGCCCAGAATGCCGCTCACTTCCCAGCCTATGAGCGAGACGATCATCGTCCCCGGTCCGGGTGCCGCTCGCGATATTGCGTAAAGATCGGTGAAGCGGGCAGCGCTCAGCATGTGCTGTGCGTCGACGGTCTGATGCTGGAGGCTCGCGATGATGGTTTGGCCGCCGCCAAAGGAAACGAGGGACAGCGGGATGCACATCATGATGAGATTGAGGAGCTTGCCGTCATCCATGATGCGACCTCCGCCGTTCAAGCCAGAAAGTGGCGGCGACACTGATGGGGATAGCGCCTGTGACGACCAGGACGAGAGGCCAGCGCAAGACGCCGACTGTCAGGAACACCGCAATCGCGATGCCGATCGGCAAAACGTGGGGCTTCAGCCGGCGCGCCGTCTTTATGCCCATGGTCAGGCTCGAGGCGATGCCGACGCAGGCAAGCCCGCGCAGAACTGCCTGTGCCTCCGGATAGCTGCGCAGCTGTTGATAGGTAAAGCTTAAGGCCAGGATCGCGAGGAAGGCGGGCATGATCATGCCGCACAGCGCCGCGGCCGCTCCCCGCAACCCGGAAAGCTTCAAGCCGATGTAGACGGCGAGGTTGACCGGATTGGCGCCTGGCATGATCTGCGCGATCGTCAGTGTCTGCAGGAACTCCTGGTCCGTCAGCCAGCGCCGGCGCTCGACGATTTCACGATGTGTCCAGCCCGTCATTCCGCCGCCAAACGACGAAGCGCCGAGCCGGAGGAAGGACGAGAGCAGGTCTAGAACCGGGACAGGTTGAACCGCGACTGGCGCGCATTCTCCTACGGGCTTGTCCATCTCTCCTCCGGGGACGATGCGGGTCGGCCTGATACCTGATGACGGGCGTGATCACGGCCTGGGAAAGCGCGGGCAAACTGCTGTCGGCGCTGGAGCTGATGCTAAGAGGCGAGCCGCCGCGAAGTCCACGCCATTTCGGCTTAGCCTCGAAGTAAGAAAAACTTAGCGCGGCGCGCCGGCTTGCCGGGGTTGCGGTCGATAAGAAAACGAGCCTGGGTTGGAAACGCAGCTCCAACCATGCGCGGCTTGCCGACGTATCCGCCGCAAACCAACCAATAAGTTCATGAAATACCTAGAAAAAATGGGAGAAATCGTGACGCTGACCGATTGCCGTCTCAAGGGTTGCCAAACGCTGCCCGCGCAAAAACTGCTGGACTAAGCATAATTTTTTGCTTTGGACAAAGATTGGGCCGGTGGCACTAATTGACAAAAGCGAACGGCAAGCAGCCGACGCAAAATGACGGCAATCACCCAGCTTGCGGGAGGAGATCGCAAGCGATTGCCCGACGGGACTCATCGCCTTGGCGATGTCATCCCGTCCTACGGGAGGTGGAACCAGAAATGATCGAGACTATGTTCGGGGCGCTCTACAATCTTGTGAGCACGCCCCACATCATGGGTCTCATGCTGATTGCGGTCGTCTTCGGCCTGCTCGTCGGCGTGACGCCCGGCATCGGTGGGAAGCTTTCCATCGCCATGGCTATTCCATTCGTCTATGGCATGGACATGGTGGCCGGTGCGGTTTTCCTCTTGACGATGCATGCCGTCAACGGAACCAGCGGCCAGATCTCCAGTATCATGTTCGGCATTCCGGGCGACGGCGACGACGCTGCGACGACGCTCGACGGGTATCCGCTTGCCAAGCAAGGGCAAGCGGCGCGGGCGCTCGGCGCCAGTATCACCGCGTCCGGCGTTGGCGGCATCATCGGTGCGGTTGTCTTCGCCGTGATGATCCCGGTGCTCGAACCGGTCATCTTGATGTTCAGCCCCGCGGAATTCTTCCTGATCGCCCTGCTCGGTATCAGCTTCATCGCCTTCCTGGCCAGTGGCAGCAAGATCGTGAAGGGCCTGATTGTCGGGTTCTACGGTCTGATGCTGTCGACCGTCGGCATGGATCCGATCACCGGCACCGCTCGTTACGCCGGTGACATGCTGTTCCTCTGGGACGGTGTCAGCCTGGTTACCGCCGTTCTCGCCATGTTTGCCGTGCCGGAAATGCTGGCGCTCGCCACCAAGGGCGGTGCGATCTCGGCAGTGCCGATGGACAAGGCGTTCTCATACCGTCAGCTGTTTTCGGGCGTCATGGAAGTGCCCCGCCATTGGTGGCTCGTCATCCGCACGTCGATCATCGGCGCGATTATCGGCATGATCCCGGGGCTTGGCGGCTCGACCGCGGCCTGGCTTTGCTACGGTCACGCCGTCCAAAGCTCGAAAACGCCGGAGCGGTTCGGCAAGGGCGCGATCGAAGGCGTTATCGCCCCTGAAACCGCCAGCAATGGCAAGGAAGGCGGCTCGCTTCTTCCCACCCTCTTCTTCGGCATTCCGGGAAGTTCCGGCATGGCGGTTCTGCTCGGCGCCTTCCTTATTCTCGGCATCCAGCCGGGCGCAATGATGGTCACCAAGCACCTCGACCTGGTTTGGACGCTGATCTGGGCGCTGGTGGTCGGCAACCTGATCGCCGTCGGCATCCTGCTGTTCGCCTGCCGCTGGATTGCCGTGCTGACCTTCGTGAACGGCCGCATGCTCGCTCCGTTCATCCTGATCTTCGTCACGATCGGCTGTTTCGTCAGCGACGTGCAGTGGCAGAACCTGGTGCTCCTCGTTCTCTTCAGCGCGGTCGGCTACGGCTTCCAGCGTGCCGGCTGGCCACGTTCACCCTTCGTGATCGGTCTGGTTCTCGGCGGACAGGCGGAGGCCTCGCTCCATCAGGCTCTGCAGTTGTGGGGATACTCCTTCTTCCTGCGCCCGATGTCGCTCGTATTGATCAGCATGATCGTCGCCCTGATGGCCTACGCCTTCTATCGCAACTTCCGGCCAAGCAGCTCGCATCCGGGCGTGGAGGTCAACACATGAGACGCTTTACATTCAGCACCTGGCTCACCGTCGGCATGCTCGCCTTCTTCTGCGTAATGGTGGGACTGTCGATGGAGTTCCCGGCAAAGGCCCGCTTCATGCCGCTGATCGTGGGCATCCCGGCAATTGGGCTCTGTCTCATCCAGCTGGCGATCGACCTTTTCCATTCGCCGAAGAGTGCCTTCCACGGTGCCCCGCGCGCAGGTGTTGCCCATGTCCCGGGCCCCGAGCCGGAGCTACCCGAGTTCGGTCCGCACACCGTGCGGCAGGAACTCACCATGTTGACCTACTTCGTAACCTTCGTGGTGGGCATCGTGGTCCTCGGCTTCTATGTGAGCGTGCCGATCCTTCTGCTGACGTTCCTGCGATTGCAGGCCGAGGCGTCGTGGAAGATGACCATCTCACTTGCTGTCGGCGCGACGGCCTTTCTCTACCTGATGTTCGGCGCGCTGCTGCACATCCAGCTGTTCAGCGGCTTCTTCACGCCCTGGCTCCTGAGGTCGATCGGTATCGGCATGGCCTGAATGCCGCAGCGAAAAGGGCGCCCGCTGGGCGGGCGCCCGGAAAGGCAAAAACGGGAATTGTGGACGGCACAGGTTGGTTCGGCCAACGGTGAAAGGCGCCGCCTGCGCGGCAAGCCTGCTACTGGTTTGGCGAACGGCTGTGAATTCGGGAGGACGAAATGCACATCAATCGACGGGTTTCGGCAGTGGCCATTTCCACGGGGTTTCTCGTTGCGGGGATGAACGTGGCTGGCGCGGAGGACGGTGCCGGTTTCTTCGACGGCAAGACGATCACCTATATCGTCGCGACATCGCCCGGCGGCGTCTACGACACCAATGGCAGGCTGGTTGCCCAGTACATGCAGAAGCATTTGCCGGGCTCGACCTTCGTCGTTCAGAACATGCCGGGCGCCGGGCATCTGATCGGCACCAACTACATCTACGCATCAGAACCAGACGGCCTGACGTTCGGTACCTTCAATACCGGCCTGATCTACGGCCAGCTCAGCGGTGATCCGAACATCAAGTTCGATCTGACGAAAATGTCCTGGATCGGCAAGGTTGCCTCCGATCCTCGGGTGATCATCGTCACGAAGGAGTCCGGCATCGAAAGCTTCGAGCAGCTTCGTTCACTCGATCAGCCGATCAAGTTTGCCACCGCGGGCAAGGGCAGTGCCTCGATGATCGAGGCTACATTGTTCGTGAAGGCGCTGAAGCTGCCGATCCAGGTCGTGTCGGGTTACAATGGCAACGAAGACCAGCTCGCAATGATGCGCGGTGAAGTCCAGGGCGTGATCGGCTCTCGCTCGGAGTTCCAGCAATTCGTGGACGAAGGAAAGGGTCGCTTCGTCGCGCAGATTGGAGGCAGCGATACGGATGTTCCGCAGCTGTCGTCGATGATTGACGGTGACACGGCGCGGCAGGTCGTGGCCCTGATTGAATCGCAAAGCGGGATTTCGCGGCTGACGGCGGGCCCGGCGGACATGCCGGACGATCGTCTGAAGGCGCTGCGAGATGCTTATGTCGCCGCCACGTCTGACCCGGAATTCATCGAAAAGGCGCGCACGCTGGGCCTGCCCGTCGATCCGCTTGTCGGAAACGATGTCGGCGCTCTGGTCGAAAAGGCACTCGATCAGAAACCCGATGTCATCGAGGCACTGAAGGAAGCTTTGAGCGAGGGTTGAGGCTCGCTCTTAAACATAACTACAACAAGGAGGGAACCCAATGAATATGAACCGCATCCATAAGGCCGTCGTCGCTGTTGCGACCATGGCCGCCGTCATGGCAACTCCGGCACTGGCGCAGGAGGGCGCCGAGTTTTTCAACGGCAAGACGGTGAACTATATCGTCGCCACGGCTCCGGGTGGTGGCTACGACACCAACGCGCGCCTGGTCGCCCAGTTCATGCAGAAGAACCTGCCGGGCTCGACCTTCGTGGTTCAGAACATGCCCGGCGCCGGCCATCTGATCGGCACCAACTACGTCTATGCCTCCGAAGCGGACGGCCTCACCTTCGGCACGTTCAATACAGGCCTCATCTATGGCCAGCTGGCGGGCGATCCGGGCATCAAGTTCGACCTCGGCAAGATGTCCTGGATCGGCAAGGTCGCTTCGGATCCGCGTGTCATCGTCGTCACCAAGGCTTCGGGCATTGAAAGCTACGAGCAGCTCAAGAACAGCAAGGAGCCGGTAAAGTTCGCGTCTGCCGGTGTCGGAAGCGCTTCGACGGTCGAAACGACCATGCTCGTCAAGGCGCTTGGTCTGCCGGTCGAGATCATCTCGGGCTACAACGGCAGCGACGACCAGCTCGCCATGCGCCGAGGCGAAGTACAGGGCATTATCGCCTCGCGTTCGTCCTTCCAGCAGTTCGTCGATGAAGGCAATGCGAAGATCATCGCCCAGATCGGCGGATCGGAAACGGACGTGCCGCAACTGTCCTCTCTGGTCGACAACGCCGATGCGCAGAAGGTGATCGCGCTTGTGGCATCGCAGAGCAACATCTCGCGTCTGACGGCCGGCCCGGCCGGCATTCCTGAGGACCGCCTGAAGGCCCTGCGTGACGCCTATGCCAAGGCGGTCGCCGATCCGGAGTTCCTCGAAAAGGCCAAGCAACTGGGCCTGCCGATCGACCCGAAGGTCGGTGACGACGTCGCAAACGTGGTCAAGGCTGCCCTCGACCAGTCTCCGGAGATCGTCAGCATTCTCCAGGATACGCTGAAGAAGGACTGATCCTGACCAAAAAGAGCGGGCAGCCTCTTGGTTGCCCGCTTTTCGGCCTGTTGGAGGCCACGTCGGCCGCAGGGAGGATTGCGTCCAGGCGGGCCATGACGTTTTCGAGGTGGAAATGAGAGTAGCAGTCATCGGGTCGGGCGAAATGGGGCTTGCCATGGGCGGCCACATGCTCCGAAAGGGCTTTGACGTTTCGGCCTTCGACGTCGACGCGGAGCGGCTGCGGCAGGCCGGCGAACTGGGACTTCAGCCGAAGGAAAGCCTGGCCGACGCGGCCCGATCCGCGGAGATGTTCCTGCTTGTCGTTGCCAACGATCAGCAAGTGATAGACGTCTGCGATGGGCTTTCGGAGGCGGTCGGCGCGACCATCGTCGTTGCGGCGACCATCAGTCCGGAGACCATGCTTGGTCTGAAACCGCGTATCGAGGAGCGCGGGCAGCGTCTCGTCGATGCGCCCGTGGTCTACGGTGCCTCCGGCGCACGCGACGGAACGCTGTTGTCGCTATGCGGCGGCGACCCGTCAGATGTGGAGAGCGTACGCCCCGTGCTGTCCAGTTACAGTCGGGACGTGGTGCATGTCGGTCCGCTCGGTGCCGGGCAAGTCGCCAAGTCCTGCAACAATTTGCTGCACTGGATTCATTGCGTGGCGAACTTCGAAGCTCTTTTGATTGCCAAACGTTACGGGATCGATGCGCAACGCATGCGCGAAATCCTGCTGGCCTGTCCCGGCACCAACGGGACGCTTGCCCGGTGGGATACGACCCGCTTCACCTGGCAGGAGAAGGACATGGACGTGACCATGGATCTTGCGCAAAAAGCCGGGCTGATGCTCCCGCTTTCGGCGCAGGTCGATCAGCTGGTCAAGACGTTGAAGGCATCTGACGTAAAGGCTCTGCTCTATGGACCGGAGGCGACCTATCTTGGCCGCACCGTGCGTCCGCTTTCCGCCGGCGAGGGTGGCCTGGGCTAGCGCCGGGGCTTGTCCTCCCGGGAAAATGCCTTTTCCGAAAACACGCTACCGTCCCGGAATTCCAGACACCATAGTCCGGCTACACGCCGAGTTTGAAGATCAACGAAAGACGATGAGATGAATAGCCAGAGCAAATCCCCGTTCAACGGCGAGCCAGCGGTGACACCCGACCCGGGCAACCGGAAGTTCCTCGTCGACCCATACAAGGACTGGTCTCGAGGCGAAGGCATCCCGATCCATCTCGACCTCGGCCACGATCTGCTTGCTCTCGAAACCGGCGAATGGGACCGTTACGAGGCGCGTGGGTGTTTTGCCCATACGCATGGGATGGGCGACTTCATGGCCAATTATGTCATCGAAGTCATGCCGGGCAAGAAGACCCGCCCGGTGAAGCACCTTTACGAAGCGTTCTTCTATGTACTGTCGGGTTACGGCTCGACGACTGTGTGGCTGCCGGATGGGCAGAAGCGCACTTTCGAGTGGGGGCCGAAGGCGCTCTTTGCGATCCCGCTCAACTGCAAATACCAGTTCCACAACGGTTCCGGTCAGGAGACGGTCAGGCTCTCCTGCACCAACGATGCACCGCTGACGATCAACCTCTATCACAACCTCGACTTCGTCTTCGCCAACGACTTCGTCTTCGAAGATCGCCTTGGCGGTGAAAAACACTTCGAAGGCGATGGTTCGCTCTATTCCTACGGTCTGGACTCTGCGCGCAAGGTTCAGAACATCTGGGAAACGAACTTCGTCCACGATCTGACAAGCTTCAAGCTCTATGAGTTCGAGGGCCGCGGCAAGGGATCGCTCAACGTCAACTTCGTGCTCGCGGACGGCACCATGCATTCGCACGTCTCGCAGATGCCTGTGGGCCGTTACAAGAAGGCTCATCGACACGCCGCCGGCACCCACGTTCACGCCGTCGATGGCGAAGGCTATTCGCTGATGTGGTACGAGGGCGATTCCGAATTCAAGGAAATCCCCTGGCGACATGGCTTCATGTACACCCCGCCATTCTGGATGTATCACCAGCATTTCAATACCTGCGATCAGCCGGCGCGCTACGTCGCCTGCAGCCTCGGCAGCCGGCGGTATCCTTTCATCTCGCTGCGCCGCAAGAGCGCCGAAGGCGGTGGTGCCACGTCGGTGAAAGACGGCGGACGCCAGATCGAGTACGAGGATCAGGATCCGCGCGTTCACCGCAAATTCCTGGAGGAATTGCGGAAGACGGGCGTGCCCTCCGCCATGGGCGATCTGTTCGATGAAGAGGCAGTTATGGCCCTCCCGGAGGAAAGCTTGACTGGGGTTATCCAGACGCCGATCCTTGCCGGGCCTGCGAGCTGAGCGGCCACACGCACGGGGATAAACGGAGGCCAAGGATCATTGCACGACCTCGATTTCGAACATGAACACGAAGATATCTCGGAAACCGAGCGCCAGGAGATCGCCGATTGGCTCTGGAAGCAGGAAACCGTCGAACTCCTGACGGTCGGCATCGATATCGGCAGTTCGACCTCGCACCTGCTGTTTGCGCGGGTCGTCCTGCGGCGTGACACGGAAGGGCTCTCCAGCAGCTTTACGGTTATCGATCGGAAGGTAGTCTGGCGTTCGCCGATCCTGCTGACACCATTCTTGCCGGATGGCACGATCGATGCGCGTGAGTTGCGCCACTTCTTCCTGCATTGCTACGAGGACGCCGGCTATCGCCGCAGTCATATCGACACGGGCGCGGTTATTCTGACCGGCGAGGCAATCAAGAAGAAGAACGCACGCGCGATCGATGAAATCTTCGCAAGTGAATCCGGACGATTTGTGTGCGCAACGGCCGGCCACAAGCTCGAATCAATGCTGGCGGCACATGGTTCAGGCGCCACCACCTTATCGAAGAAACGAGGAGCTTGCGGCCTTCATGTCGATATAGGCGGCGGCACGACGAAGCTCGCGCTGATCGACGACGGCGAGATCATCAGCGTCGCGGCCTTTGCAGTCGGCGGCCGGCTCCTGGCGCACGACAAGGATGGGATCTGGTCGCGGATCGACGATTCCGCACGCGCGGTTGCCGAGGAACTGGGGCTCAGTGCGGACCCCGACACCATGGCGGACCCCGGCAACCGCGCAGCGATCGCTCGCCGCCTGGCAGCGCTGGTGGTGGATGAAGTACTGGGCACGCCACTTGACGATATGGGGAGGAGGTTCCTTCTCACGGAGCCGCTCGAACGGCGTGTCGAGCCGACCTACATTACTTTTTCTGGCGGCGTGTCGGAGTATATCTTCGGCTACGAAGACAAAGATCACGGCGACATAGCACGTTTGCTCGCTGGCGAGATCATCGCTCAGTTGACGCCGCGCATCGATATTCCGATTGTCGATGCGGGCCAGCGCATCCGCGCAACCGTCATTGKCGCTTCGCAATTCACCGTGCAGGTGAGCGGAAAGACGCTCTACATGAACGGTGCGGACGTCCTCCCACGCCACAATATTCCGGTGGTTCACCTTGGGCGGGAGCTTCCCGAAGTCATAGACGCGGACGAGATCGCCGCGGCTTTCCGTCAGAGTGCCGATCGACAGGACCGTGACACCAGGGCGACCGTGGCCCTGGCCTTTTCCTGGACGGGATCGCCGGACTATTCGCGGCTCCTGGCTATGGCTAAGGCAATCAAGGCCGTCGCGGCTCCCGACGGAAAACGCGGAGAGCCTCTCGTCTTGATGATCGACGGTGATGTCGGGCAGACGATCGGTCGAATTCTTGATCGCGAACTCGGTATCCACACGCACCTGATTTCTGTCGATGGCGTTCGGCTGAAAGACCTCGATTTTGTCGATCTGGGTGAGTTCATGACCCCGCCAGGCGTAATTCCCGTTGTCATCAAATCACTCCTTTTCTCCTGAGTTGCCGGAAGGGCCGGCATGTGCCAATAGCTTGGCAATGGCCAGTTCTCCCGATGCAACCCGATCGAGCTTCGACGGACTTGATCTGAACGATATCGTCGTTTTCGCGCGCGTGGTGCAGCATGGCAGTTTCACCACGGCGGCCAAGCTGTTTGGCAAGTCGCCGTCCTATATGAGCAAACACGTCACGCAGCTCGAAAATGCCTTGAAACTGACGTTGCTCAATCGATCGACGCACAACGTCTTCCTGACGGACGCGGGCAGCGTATTCTTCGATCACTGCGTTCGCATCCTGTCGGAGATCGAGGCAGCGAAGGCCGATGCGAGCGGTCTTGGTAGCGAGCTGATCGGCACGTTGCGCGTCCATTCGACACCAGGCGTCGGTCAGGCTCTGGTTGCGCCGGCCATCATCGACTTCAATGCGCTTTATCCGACCGTGAAGGTCGAGCTCACGGTTTCCGCAAGTTCGGTCAACCTGATGGAGCGCGGTGTCGACGTCGTGATCGGGAGCCGGGATTTCGACGACGACGATTCGTTTCACACGGGCCTGTTTGAACGAAAGCTTGGGCCGGCTCCCTATGTCATCTGTGCTGCCCCTTCCTACCTGGAAAAGCATCCGCGCCCCGTAAAACCTGACGACCTTCGCCATCACAACTGCCTGATTCACACGACCCAGAAGCCCAATCCCAGGCATTGGAGTGCGCGCGTGGACGTGGAAGAAGTGGTGGTTGAAGTGGACGGAGCGTTTCACTCCAATTTCGAAAGCGCGATCGTGCTTGCGGCCGTGCAGGGGGCGGGTATTGCGCGCCTGCCGTTCTACAGCGTCGCCAGGGAAATCCGCACCGGCGAACTCGTGTCGATATTCGACGGCGAGATAGTATCCCGTCGCGTCATCAAGGCTTTCTATCCGAAGAGCCGGTTCGTGCCGAAAAAGTTGCGGGCGTTCCTTGCCATGCTGGAAGCGAGATTGAAGGAAACCGTATCCACCTGATCGCGCGGGACGCACCGGCATGAAAGCGGTGTGGACAGCCTACTCACACGCGTTTTATGCCGTTGATGCCTCTAGAAGCTCCGGATTTGCAGCCCTTTCCGATGGCAAGAATTGGCGCTTCTCAATCCGCATTGCCGACCATGAGAACCTGCATGACCGCGGACATTGCGGGGTCCTTACCTGTGGCATAGTCGGCGAAGGTCGCTGATCTCAACATGGCTGGTTGCAGGGAGCCTGCCGGTACGTCGTAGAAGTAATTTAGCAGGAAACAGGTCCTGAGTTGCGACAGGCTGCAGCCGTGCTCCCAATCATGATAGGCCGTGGTATAGCGGATGGTGATCCGTGAATTCGGCAGAACCGCGCGGCCGCCTTCGCCCCAAAACTGCAGCCGGTCGCCCATCGGCTCGCCGAGCAGAATGGTTTGCGTTCCACCGAAATACTTCAGTCGCGCCGCAGTGCTGATCGCGGCGGAGAAGGTGTTTGCGCTGGTCAGTACGAAGAGCCGCCCTTCCGGCGGAAGGATTTCCGGAAGCCTCCGAGAGAATTCAGCCGTCAATTCGTAATTGCCGCCGCTGTTGAACCGCAGGTCGACAACGGCGTTGCGTATGGGCTTTTGCTCGGCTTCATCGAGTATCTTGGCGAGCGATCCGGACAATCCCTCCGGTGTGTCGTCCCTGATGCGATTGATCTGGACATAGAGAAGGTCGGGCAAGGGATACTCGTGCCAGGAATTGGCGTCGAGCTGCTTGAGATAGGGCGGGAGCGTGACGCCATCGAGCATGTGTCGCCATCCGGCGCCCCGGTCGGCTTGCGAGAGCGGGCTCAAATCGCGCCGCGGCCAAAGATTGCCGGTCAATGGTTCTTGCGCGCCAGGGTTCGCGACAAGTGCGACATCTTCCACACGCCCATCCAGGAGGCCAACACGGTAGGTACTACCTTCTGCGCTATCTGCGAGATCGGCGGCAAGAAGAAGCTCGGGCGAAATCGCGAAGTTGGGCACAAATTCCCGGGCGAGATTGGCGGGGCCACCAACATGCGGGCGCAGCGCCTCCACCAGGGCGTCCGTCGTTCTTCCGTTCACCGCAAGGATCTTTCCACCGAGAAGGCGCGATTGATCGCTCGCCGCCGCGATCACAAACAGGCCGTCGGCGAACCAGCCAAGACGAATGGGAACGGCACTAAAACCGTAGCCGCCGACGAGCCCGACGACGTTGGTATGACCATTGTCGGCGAGCGCGACCGCCTTCGCGGCGGCCATCGCCAGACCGGGCCGATCGAGATCGCCGGCCCGCTGCTCCAACGAATCGAGGGCATGCGTAAATGCTGCCTTGGACGCGGGTGTGAAGCTTCGATCGACCTCAATCAGACGCCGCAGATGCGCGATATCCTGTCTGTTTTGTTCAAGTTGCGAGGTGGCAGCTGGAAGCTCGGTCTCCGGATAAGCCTTCAGCGTCGGATAGAGAACGACCGCAAACGGCAGCACCACAACAATGAGCAGGGCCGTCAAAGCGATTGCAACGAACCGAACCCCTCGACGACGCCACAGCCCCTTGCCCTTCGCTGCCGGACTGTCTTTGCCGATTGGTGCCATGTTCCCCATCCTTTTGTCGTCCGACTGTCGTTCGTGCTCGCCAGCAAAGTGCCCGCTGCGGATCGTTCGAGTTTTGGAGAGTGCCCCCAGGAGCCAATGTGGGGAGGCTTCAAGAGTATTGCAATTCCTGCGTGCGCGACCCGGGTGCTTGCCGACAGGTGGTCTGGCGACCGAAACGGTGCGCGGTCGCTGGTGCTGTCGGCCAGGCGAGAGCCTGAACGGGTGCCTCGAAATCGGAAGCTTGCTATTGCGCGGTTTCGACGACGAAATTGTAACCCGCCGCGCCGTCAAGGTTTGCTACCCAATGAGGTGGTTCGCGCCGAAGACGCTGCGGCGTTCCTTGCCATCTTGGAAACATGATTGGAGGAAACCGTGTCGACTTGAGCTTGCACCGGCGACAGCCACTTGCTGTATCAAGGGTCCCGAGCGCGGACTAGGAATGAGGGGCGTTGATGCAGTTGTATGGAATTGACGCTGCGGCGACCCGCGCGATCAACGATCTGGCCGGAACTGCCGCGGCCGCGGATTTCCTGTGCATCTGGATATCTGCCATCGGCATACCGTTGCTTGTAGTCGCCGTTGCCGCGCAATGGTGGTACGGATCCGCCAGGAAGCATAACAGGCACGTGCTCGTCGCAGCGGGTCTCTCCTTCCTTCTTGGCCTTGCCATCAATCAGATCATTCTGGTGTTCGTTCACCGCATCCGGCCGTATGACGCCGGTATCACCCGGCTGCTGATCGAACGCAGCGCCGACCCGTCGTTCCCTTCTGATCATGCGACAGCGGCCTTCGCGATCGCAGCCACCTTCCTGCTCTGCGGCATGCGCACGCGGGGCTTATGGTTCCTTGGCGCAGCAGTACTGATTGCCTTCTCCAGGGTCTATCTGGGTATTCATTATGTAGGTGACATTCTCGGCGGCGTGCTCACGGGGGGCCTTGCTGCCATGTTGGTCCGCACGTTCTACCGGGAGGGAACGCGCGTCGACCGGGTCATCACGGGGATCTTTTAGGTCGAAACCATGGTCGCCTCGTTCCTGTCCGCTGTCACGGGGTTTATTGCAGCCCATCCGGGCGTTGCCTATGCGGCCGTGCTGTTGCTGGCGCTGTCGGAATCGATTCCATTTTTCGGCGCCTTCATTCCGGGGACGGCCGGGATTCTTGCGATCAGTGCCCTGGTGCCAAGCGGGATCGTGCAGCTTTGGCCGCTGCTCGTGGCAGCCTCGACGGGAGCAATCATCGGCGACGGTCTCTCTTTCTGGATCGGGCACCACTATCACAGGGCAATTCTCGAGCGGTGGCCGCTCAATCGGCATCAGGACCTAGTGGCCCGCAGCGAGACATTCTTCGCGCGACATGGCGACAAAAGCGTTTTCATCGCGCGTTTCACTCCCGGGGTCCGTGCGATCGTTCCTGTGCTTGCCGGCATGTCGCAGATGTCGGCGCGGCGGTTCTACTTTGCCAATGTTCTGTCCGCGCTCGTATGGGCGCCATCGCATATTCTGCCGGCTGTTTTCGTCGGCGCGGCCTTCAGCCGTTTCGGTTCCGCCGCCAAACCACTCGCCATCCTGGTTATCCTCTTCGTCGTCATCGTCTGGCTGGTAAGCTGGCTCGTTCGGCTTGCCGTGCGCCGCGGCGTGCCCTTCGTCGCGAACATGCAGCAAAAGCTTCTGGAACGTGCCGCGGCGAGCCACTCCCGCTGGGGCCGTTTCGCGCTTGAGTTTCTCGATCCGTTGCGCCCCGAAACGCGTGGAATATCGCTACTGCTGCTGATGCTGGTTGCGTCGGCCTGGTTGTTCTTCGGCGTGCTGGAAGACGTGGTCAACGGCGACCCGCTGGTTCGGGCCGATATCGCAATCTATTCCGCCTTGCAGGAACTGCGCAGCCCGCCGGGCGACGTCATCATGCTCGCGATCACGGAACTGGGCGATACGGGCGTCGTGCTGGCCGTAACCACGCTCGTGTTTCTGTGGCTGGTGTGGAGGCGCGCCTGGCGCGCCGCTACATTTTGGATGGCGGCGGTCGGAGGGGCGTCAGTCCTGAACACGGTCGTGAAGGTTACGCTGCACCGCGCCCGCCCGTCGGAGGCGTCCTACACCGGCTGGAGCGCCTTCTCCTTTCCAAGCGGCCACAGCACGGTCAATCTCGTCCTCTATGGGTTCCTGGCGTTCCTGATTGCCCGAGAACTCAAGCCGAACTGGCGCTTCCCGGTGGGACTTGCCGCGCTCACGTTCGCGATTTCGATTGCCTTCTCACGGCTCTATCTCGGCGTGCACTGGTTCTCGGACGTAATCGGAGGGCTCGCTTTCGGCACGGTGTGGCTGGCAGTGGTTGCCATCTTTTACCTGCGCAGAGACGTTCCGCGCATGGGCGCGCTGGGACTGGCGCTCGTTGCCGGCCTGGCACTCGCTCTTGCGGGCGGTACCAATGTCTATCGTCATCATGCGCGCGACACGGCCCTTTACGCCAAGAAAACCGAGATGCCGGCGATGGCTGGCGAAGATTGGTGGTCGGGCGGTTGGCGGCAGCTTCCATCGCAACGAATTGACCTGACCGGCGAGACCGAGGAGCAATTGACCATCCAGTGGGCCGGTGACCTGCATGCCATCGAAGGACGGTTGCTTGCGGCCGGGTGGCGTGTCCCGCCGCCCTGGGCGTCGTTGCAGACGCTAGGCTGGCTTTCGGGCGGTGCGTCACCCGCGGATCTGCCCGTGGTGCCGCACCTCGCTTTCGGGCAACTTCCCGCCTTGACCCTGATCCGAGTGCCGGGCGAAGCCAAACCCCCATCACGCGTGGTATTGCGGCTGTGGTTCGCCGACCTCCAGGTTCGCGATGGAAGAACCTCGCCCCTGTGGCTGGGCTCAATCGTCGAAGAGGAATTCAGCAGGCCGTTCTCGCTCATGACCGTCAGCCGGCAACGAGCCGGCAACAGTATGATGCCGGAACTGCCGACCATAGTGGGTTTGGACACGAAATCGGCAACCCGCTCCGGCCCGTCCGGGGACCTCGACAGGGCAGCCAAAGTGTTGCTGCTACGCGACCGCCCAACGGAGCCGGCGCACTGAACCAGGCGCCACACGTCCGCTACCGTGTCCTTGCTTGAAGGTGGCCTTCGCGCGGCGTACGCAATCGTTCCGCGACGATGCTGACCGCCAGCACTTTATCGCAGGCTATCTCAAGGCAGATCTGCCGGAGTGAGCGATGCCGGAAAACAGCGATGTGATATCCCGGGCGTTCTGATTGCGAACCGAAAGGCTGGCACGGCGCCCAAACAGCTCACCCTTTGTGCCTCAACCAAGGCGCGGTCGACGGATACTGCCGTGGTGGGCAGATGTGGAGGCGTCATGCGCAGTGTAACTTCGCCTCGCATCGCAGGAGCATGCCATAGAGATCCCGTGGTTCGTCGGGATCGGCGAGCAAGTCGAGATCGGTGTAGAGCCCCGTTTCCTCCAGCTTGCTGCGCACATAACGCAATGCCGAGAAATCCTCGATCGCAAACCCGACGCTGTCGAACAGCGTGATGGTCCTGTCGGACTGCCGACCCTGGCGTTTGCCCGCAATGACCTCCCAAAGCTCCTTCACGGGGTAATCTGCGTCGAGCTGCTGGATCTCACCCTCGATCCGCGTCTGCGGTGGATATTCGACGAAGATGTCCGAGCGCAGCAGGATGTCCTTGTGCAGTTCCGTCTTGCCAGGGCAGTCGCCGCCGACGGCATTGATGTGAACCCCCGGTCCAACCATGTTGTCGGACAGGATCGTCGCGTATTGCTTGTCGGCGGTGACGGTCGTGATGATGTCTGAACCTTCCACCGCCTCTTGGGAGGACGCGCAGGTCGTGATCGAGAAACCTTTGCCGGCCAGATTTCTTGCGCACCGCTCGGTGGCGGTTGGATCGAGGTCGTAGAGGCGCAAATCCGTCACGCCAACGATCGCCTTGAAGGCAAGCGCCTGAAATTCGCTTTGCGCGCCGTTGCCGATAATGGCCATGGTTTTCGAGTTCGGCCGAGCAAGGTGCCTTGCAGCCACAGCCGACATGGCGGCCGTGCGCAGAGCGGTCAGAATGGTCATTTCCGAAAGCAGCATCGGATAGCCATTGCCGACGTCCGAAAGCACACCGAAGGCGGTAACCGTCTGGCGTCCTTCCTTCCTATTCTTGGGATGACCGTTGACGTACTTGAAGCCGTAGAGCGTTCCGTCGCTTGTCGGCATCAGCTCGATCACACCCTCTTCGGAATGCGATGCAATACGGGGCGTCTTGTCGAACTGTTCCCAGCGGCGAAAATCCTCTTCGATCACCGCGGCAAGTTCCGTGAGGAACGTCTCGATACCGATCTTCAGGACAAGGCGCATCATGTGATCGACGCTGACGAAGGGTACTATGTTGAGACCAGACTGGGTGGTCATTGGCTTGCTTCCTGTCATTGGATATTTCGGGCCGTCAAGGCTGGCGGGGTTCGGCAGATCAGCCGGCGCCGTTGCCGTCGGCGAGAAACGTTCTGGCGATTTCAGATACGAGGTCCGGCAAGACCCCAAACGCGTAGGGTTGGTGCACGCGCTCGAACTTCTGATGGAATTCACGCCCCCATGGGCCGAGATTGACTGCCGGGAAACACACCGCGTCTTCAGGCGGATGGTCGATCAAGCGCGAGATGGGTGTGTTGTCTGAAACGACCTGGCTTCCGCTCGCCGAAAGGCCGAGGAAGCTCATATCCGATATGCCCTGGAAATGGGGCTTCCACACGAGGCTGCGCTCGGGATCGTTGTCGAGGCCGGCACGAGCCTTCTCGATGGCCTGATGAAGCGAACGGTCATTTGCCTCGCTGAGGCGCAGCCGGCTCGATGGGTAGTGAAGACCCGAGAAGCCGACCACGATCGCCGGGCCGGACAGGCGGGCGATCCCGACCAGCCATTCGGTCAGCTGTCGTGTAAGCACCAGGGGATTGTCCACGCCTGAAAGCGCCTTCTCCTGATCCGCATAAAGAGAGCCGAAATCCGCTCCGCACGTCTGCGCTGCCAGCGCTCTCAACTCGTGAAAGCTCAGGAGGCGCGGCTTTGCAGGTGTCGCCCCGGCGCTTCGGCCGACGAGTTTGCCGAATTCACAGGATTGGCTTGCAAAGCGATCCACCGCCTCGGTCGCGCCGGTCAGCACCTCGCGCTTGAACCGGTCAAACAATTCATCTGCTGTCATGGCATGGTACAGCCAGTTGAAAGCAATCCAGAAGCGCTCCGGTGTCGTGACTTCGTACCCGTCCCTGAGGTCCTTTGCCTCGAGGCAGATCGGTGGCGGCGAAACGTCGTTTTGGTCACGATCTGCCAGTGACGCGTTGCCCTCGATGCGCGCCAATATCCCTGCGGCCATGGCTTGCGCGCTGACGCCCTCGAACGGATAACTGGCATGAGAGCTGCAGCCGATCACGAGCGCAAAAGGCAAGAGTTTGCCGATCGTGCCGGCATAGACCGCCCGACCTTCGCGGCCGTCACCCTGGTCGGAGGTAACGTCGAGATTGATGGCGGCCGCGATCTCGACGCCGAGATCCTCTACGAGACCCGGCAATGCATCCCGAAAGGACCGCATGCCGCGGCTTTCGCGTTCTTCGTCCGGCGTGGCGACCATCATCAAATTGCCCTGGCGGTCCGGGTCCGCTGCGAAATTCTCCAGGCAGGCGATGGCAACGGCGATCCCGCTCTTCATATCGAGCAGGCCACGGCCGGGGAGGAAGTCTCCGCTTAGAAGATCCTGCAGCGCCCGTTCTTCCTGTTCGGAGCGGTCGCTACGTTTCGAAAGGCTTTCGATCAGCGCATCCTTCAATTGGAGGCTGTCGCACGCCAGCGGCTTGAGTTCATGGTAGTTGTCGGTGGAAACGGTGTCGAAATGGCCGGCCATCACGAGTGTCCGCGTGCCTGTGCCGCGCACAAGCGCGACGACATTGCGCGTCAGCGGATCGCCGTGACTGTCCAGAAGCCGCAAATCTTCCGGATGTTCGCGGAAATAGGGAAGATCGCGCAAGAGATCGTACAGGCGGTCGGCGAACGACGCTTCGCCCGGCGTACCGGTTTCGCTCGACCAGGACGTAAGCTGCAATGCCAGATTCGTCACCCGGTTCTGGTCGATGTGCGTGTCCAATGGGGCGCCAGTCTCTTTTCGTGCGCTTGTCATCTTTGCTTCTTTCATTCTCAATTCGACAGGTATTTGCGCAGGAACGCGCGAGTGCGGGCCTCGACGGGATCGGAGAATACGCGCTCTGGCGCTCCTTGCTCGACCACCACGCCACCGTCCATGAACATCACGTGATCGGACACCTCGGCGGCAAACCGCATTTCGTGGGTCACGATCAGCATGGTCATGTGTTCTGCAGCGAGCTGCTTCATGACCTGGTTGACCTCTTCGACAAGTTCGGGGTCGAGGGCCGAGGTGGCCTCGTCGAACAGCATGACCTTGGGCTGCATCGCCAGTGCGCGGGCGATGGCAACCCGCTGCTTCTGCCCGCCCGACAGCCGCGCCGGATATGCGTGCCCTTTTTCGGCAAGGCCGACCTTGGCCAGGAGCGCATTTGCTCGTTCAAGTGCGGCGTCCTTGGTCAGACCCTTGAGCCGCATTGGTCCGATCATGATGTTCTGAAGCACGGTCAGATGCGGAAACAGATTAAA
This sequence comes from Ensifer sp. 2TAB8, assembly GCF_052115125.1. Taxonomy (NCBI): domain Bacteria; kingdom Pseudomonadati; phylum Pseudomonadota; class Alphaproteobacteria; order Hyphomicrobiales; family Rhizobiaceae; genus Ensifer; species Ensifer sp. 2TAB8. The sequence goes on from NZ_JBFRGB010000012.1 coordinate 220,356, forward strand.
CTGCTGGAACACCATGCCCATCTCCTGTCGGATATGGTTGATGTGGTTTTCGAACGCGCGGCCCTTGAGAGGCCGGTTGACCTGTTGACCATCGAGCCAAATTTCGCCAGAGGATGTCTCCTCAAGCATATTGATCGATCGCAGCAGCGTGCTCTTTCCAGAGCCGCTCGGCCCGATGATGGAGACGATTTTGCCACGCGCCACCTGCAAGTCGATGCCCTTGAGCACTTCATGGGTGCCGTAGGATTTGCGGATCTGCCGCAGCTCGATCATGGGATTGTGTTCTGTCATCGGATGGCTTCCGCTTTGCGGGCGGCCTTGCTCAGTACGAACTCCATCGCCAGGTTGACGATGTAGTAGAGAACAGCCGCGGTGAAATAGAACTCGAAGGGACGATAGGTCTCGCTGATGGCGCGTTGAGCGTTGAGAACCAACTCGGCGATGCCGAGCACGGAAAGAACGGCCGTATCCTTCAGCAGGATGATGCTGTTGTTGCCGACCTGTGGCAGAGCAGTCAGGATGGCTTGCGGTACGATGAAGTGACGCAAGGTTGAGCCCCGGCTGAACCCAAGAGATCGGGCGGCCTCCGTTTGTCCGGCATCCACGGCTTGCAACGATGCCCGGAAAATATCGGCATTGTAGGCGGCGTAGTGCAAGCCTAGTCCGATGAGACCGGTCCAGAAGGCCGGCAGCATCAGGCCTATCTGAGACAGGCCATAGTAGAGCAGGTAGAGCTGCAGCAGCAGCGGCGTTCCCATGAAAAGAAACGTGACGCCGCGAACGGGCAGGCTGACGAGCTTTGGACCGTAGAGCGTTGCAATTGCAACAATCACGCCGAGCACGACACTGATGGTGCCTGCGAGAACGGTGATGATGATGGTCCAGGCCAAGCCGACCAGCAGGAGGCTCCAGTAGGGCGGTACCACGCTAAAATCGAGTGTCATGCGACTGCCTTTCCGCTTGCGTCGAAGGCACGCTCGACCCCGCGGGCGGCAAGGGAGACGATGGCGATTATCGCCAGGTAGGCCACGCCGGCGACAGCAAAGACCTCGAACGGCTTATAGGTGGAGGTCACGAACCGCTGTGCGGAATACGTCAGTTCCACCACGCCGATCGTCGACACCAATGCGGTGCTTTTCGACAGGATGACTGTGTTGATGCCCAGGGAACGCACCATCAGCGGCGCGGCCTGAGGTAAGATGAACAGCCGCAACGTATCGAAACGGCCGAAACCGAGCGATCGCGCTGCTTCGGCCTGTCCCTTGTCGACGGCGAGGATGGCTCCCTTGATCCCTTCGGACATGTAGGCGCCAATGTTGAAGCCCATCGTCACGACACCGGCGACGAACGGTGTAAACTCCAGCCCGAATTGCGGCCCCCCGAAGAAGACGATGAACAGCTGCACGATCAGGGGCGTGCCCCGCATGACGCTGACGTAGAAGGTCGCAAGCCACCGGATCGGTCCGATCTTCGAAAAGCGCCCGGTGGCGACGACAGCCGCGACCAAGAGCCCGATCGCCAGCGAACAGACGGTCAGGCCGATCGCCACCAACGATGCTTCTGCGATGAAGGGCGCTATTCGCCCGATCAATTGAAAATCCATTCCGGGTCTCCGGACCTGGCTCGCGGGCAATGCTCCGCCATCGTTCAGGCCGCATGAAACATGCGCCTCCGCGTGGCAGGGCCCTGGAGCTGCGAAATTCGAGGTAATGGCGATGTCAAGGCCGCAGCCGAACGTGCGCCTAACCGTCGGGGAAGGCCGGGATGCTGTTTGACATCCCGGCCGATTGAGCTAGCGGATGTCCTGACCGATCCACTTCTTGGCGATCGTTTCGTAGGTGCCGTCGGCCATCATGCCGTCGAGAGCCTTCTGCATTGCAGCTGCGAGCTCCGGATTGCTTTTGCGAATGGCGATGCCGGCGTCGTAGCGCGGCAGCTCGTCGTTCTTGACCTGCTCGACGGGGGCGTTGCTCTTGGCAATCGCCACGAAGACTGGAACGTCGTCGGCTACGATCGCATCCACGCGGCCCGCAGCGACGTCCAGGAGCATTTCAGGCAGTCCCTTGTAGGTGCGGACTTCGTAGGCGTTCTGCTCACGCACCCATTTTTCGGCGGTCTCTCCGAGCGTCACGCCGACCGTTTTTCCTTTGAGTTCGTCGACGCGCGTCACGCCGGCTCCCTTGCGCACGAAGAACGCCAAGCCCGAGCGGTAGTATGGTCCGACGAAGTCGACGGCTTTCTTTCGTTCGTCGGTGATGCTCATGGAGCCGATGATCGTATCGTAGCGGCCGGTGACCAGGCCGGCGATGATGCCGTCCCATGCGGTCGTGATGATAGTCGGCTCGACCTTCAGGCGACGGGCGATTTCCGAGGCGACGTCCACGTCGAAGCCGACGACCTTGTTGTTTTCATCCACGAAACTGAACGGAGGGAACACGCCGGAGAGGGCGACGGAGAGCTTTCCTGCCTTTTCGATCTCTTGCAGATCGTCGGCCTGGGCTGATGAGAGTGGAAGGAGGAACGCGGCCGCGATGAGGGCTGCGGAAAGGGCTTTGTTCAGTTTCATATATTCATCTCCCGATGCGATCCGTCAGCGCGGATCGACGCGTTGTCTACGAGGCGATTTTCCAAATTCCCTGGATGATCGACTGACAGTCAGGCCGGGTGATTGAGTGATCCCGCTATTGTTCCCGCCGGCTGTCTATCGATGGCTGAAAGTCGTAGTACGATCGCGATGAACAAAAAAGAACGTAAAGTGCTTGAATTTTCTCATATGTGACGAAATAGTAATTGATATGACGAAATAGGAAACGATGATGGACGATCTCGACAGGCGCCTGATTGCGGAGCTGCGTATCAACGGCCGAGCGTCCGTTCCGCAGCTCGCGCAGATTCTGGGGGTGGCGCGAGCAACGGCTCAAAAAAGGCTGGATCGGCTGGTTGCGGATGGCGACATCAAGGGCTTCACGGTCCGCTTGAAGAACGAAATCAGCAAGGACTTGATCAGGGCGTTTATCTTGATCGAGATGAGCGGGTCACCGAAGCACGCGATCGCTGCTGTGAAGCGGGTACCGGGCGTTACTTCCGTTTCCAACACCAACGGTGTCTGGGACATGATCGCGGAGATTGAGGTCTCGACCATGTCGGAATTGAACGAGCTCATCTCCACGGTTCGCGCGACCGACGGTGTCGCGAAGAGCGAGACCTTTATCATGCTGGGGCCGGCCTGAGTTCCAAGGTGTCGTGGCCGATGGATGGGAGCAGGTTCCCTACAAAGCTCGGTGGCTCATGTCGCCGTTGCCGGGGTTATCCCTTGACGCGCCGCAACACGTTGTCCAGGGCGTTCATCAGTGCCGCGCTCCCGCCATCCCGGTCAAAGTCGTTGAAGACCTGTTCGTTCAGGCCGCCCGCCGTCGAAAACTCGCGCCTGAGGGCCTCCAGGGGCTTGTCGTCCTTCCGGACCGCCGTCTGTGCCAGGCTCAGGAAGAGCGGCGCCAGATAGGCGCGGCCCTTTTCGCGTGAAATCCCTTTCTCGGCCAGCCAGCCGGTCGCTCGGTCGAGGATGCCGAAATAGGTCCCCATCAGCGAACTGGCAACGGCAAGCAGGTCGTACTCCTCCTGCGTTTCGCATTCGACGGCAGTGCCGAGGGCGGCAAAGATGGACGCGATCCGCGGACTGGGCGGGTAGATCGATGTCACACCTTGGCGTTCGGCAACGAAAGGCAGCGGGATCGCCTGGGTCAGCTCGACCTCTTCGTTGATCCAGCGCATCAGCTTGGTGCGATCGGTTGCCGCAATGACGCTCACGACCGTCTGGCCCTTACGGAACTCAAGCTCGCGGATGACCGCTTCCGCGATCTGCGGACGGACTGCCAGGAACGCCACGTCTGCAGTTGCAACCACTTCCTGATTGTCCGCGGCTATCTTCACGATCGCGAAACGTTCGGCGAGCCGTTCTGCAATCTCCCGGTTTCGGGGCGACACCTTGATCTCCGAAACGGCAAGTTCCGAACCGACGATCCCCGTGACCATCGCTTCGGTAATCGTTCCGGTCCCGACGAAGCCGATATGCATCTCTATTCCGCCGCCTTGCGCGGCGCGAGCGACACATCTGTGGTGTAGTTCTCGCGCATGAAGTTCATGAAGTTGTCCTGAAACTGCCGCGTATGGGCGTGAGCAAGCTCATCTGCGAGGTCGGCGTTGCGCATGCGGATCGCCTCCAGCATCTGATTGTGTTCGTCGGTGAGCAAGTAGCCTTCATGGGTGCGCTCCAGATACTCGAAATGCAGGTGCAGCATTCTTTGTCCCTGGTTGAGAAGGCGTTCGTAGAAGGATGCGAGATAGGCGTTCTTTCCCGCTGCGGCGATTGCCATATGGAACTGCTTGTTCGCCTCCGACATCTGCAGATGGTTTGCTCCCTTGACGGCCGCTTCGAACTCCTTCTGCCGCTTGGAAATTGCCTTCAGATCGGCATCCGTCCGCAATTGCGCGGCAAGGCGGGTGTTCATCCTCTGGGCAATGTCGAGGGCTTCGACATATTTCGGGAAGGTCGCCACTTCGATCGGCGCAACGATGGTGCTGCGGTTGGAGAGCGTCACGACCAGCTCCTCGCCGGCCAGCCGGATCAGCGCCTCGCGAACCGGAGAGCGGGACATGTCGAACCGTTCCGCCAGGCTGTTCTCGTCAAGCAGTTGACCGGGGGCAAGCGTCAGCGCCAGGATCTCTGTTCTGAGCGTCTCGTAGACGCTTTTCCAGCCGGTCCCTTTGGCTCGCTTGGTTTCCAATTCTTCAGACACTTGGCACCCTTTCCCATGTTTGCCGACCATATGGCCAGAACGGTCAGTCGGAGACAATGTAAAATTTCCGCTTGACTTTGTCGACACAGAGACGACATTAATTCTCGTGTCGACACTGAGACGACATAAAAAAATAAGAAAATCGGCACGTCCGACGAGAGGAACCGCGCGGCACCGCGCACAACAAAACAGAGGAAACAATGATGCTTTCGACGTTGTTTGCGCCCGCGCTGCGGGCATTGCCTGCGCTTGCCCTGATGACCGGCATTTCAGTGACATCCGCACACGCTCAATCTGCCGAAAGCGGCTATTGGCAGGGCGTTCAGAAGGCGGGTGTCCTGCGCTGCGGCGCAGCCGTTGCTCCGCCCTACGTGATGCGCGATCCGGCGAGCGGAGAATATTCCGGTTTCTTCGCCGACCTTTGCCGCGAGTTCGCTGAAGCGCTGAAGGTCAAGCCGGAATTCGTCGATACGACTTGGGACAACATCGTCGCCGGTCTTCAGGCTGGCAAATGGGACGTGTCGCTCGCGCTCAACCGCACGGCCGCTCGCGCCATGGCTGTCCAGTTCTCGGTGCCGGCGATGGAGTACCAGATCTCGCTCGCCTACAACAAAGACAATCCGAAGGTTCCGACTGGGGCAGCGTCCGTCGCCGACATCGACAAGGCGGACGTGACGCTCGCCGTTATGTCCGGTACCGCCCAGGACAAGGCGATCTCTGCGGCCGTGAAGAACGCAACCATTCTCCGATTGCCCGGCAATGACGAAACGCGCCTCGCAGTCGTATCGCGGCGCGCCGACATCCTCGTCGATGCCTCGGACACGAACCAGCTCTTCACCCAGTCCAACCCCGACTGGGCCGTTGCCCTCAACCCGAAACCGGCGCTTGCCAAGCAGGGCGTAGCTTTTGGTCTGCCACATCAACTTTCGGCAGCCGACGTAGAGGTCGTCAATATCTTCCTCGAGGAAAAGGTCGCGACCGGTCACATCGACGGACTGATCCGCAAGGCCGTCGACGACGTCCTGAAATCGACGAAGTGACGTTTAAGGCCGAGGCGCGAATGCCTCGGCTCCCACTAGAAACGCCGGATCACGAGGACGCCATGACTGCCACAGTCGCTCCGCTCGTCAACGTCAAGTCACTGCACAAGAGCTATGGCCCGCACATCCAGGTGCTGAAGGGCCTCGACATCGAAATGAAGCCCGGAGAGCGCGTCGTCGTCATAGGCCCGAGCGGCGGCGGCAAGAGCACGCTGCTGCGCGTCATGATGGGGCTGGAAAAGATCGACAGCGGTTCGATCACCTTCGGCGGCAAGCCCTATATTTCCTCCAAGGGGACGGACGCGAAAACGACGATCGATCCCGAGGTTCGGCGCTCGATCGGCATGGTGTTCCAGCACTACACGCTCTTTCCCCATCTCAGCGTCATCCAGAACCTGATCCTGGCACCGTGCAAGGTGAGGGGCGAGAAGAAGGCGATAGCCCTGCAAAGGGCGCAGGCACTGCTCGAACGCTTTGGCCTCGGCGCGAAGGCCAATGCCTATCCCGCTCAGCTCTCCGGTGGGCAGAAGCAGCGCGTCGCCATTGCTCGCGCCTTGATGCTCGACCCCAAACTCATGCTGTTCGACGAAGTCACGTCGGCTCTCGATCCGGAGCTGGTTGCGGAAGTCGAGCAGGTCATCCTGCAGCTTGCCGCCCAGAACATGCCGATGATGATCGTCACCCACGACATGTGGTTTGCGAAGAACATCGCATCGCGCGTGATCTTCTGTGCCGGCGGCGTGGTGGTCGAGGACGGGCCACCTGAACAGGTGCTCGGTGCGCCCCGGGAGGAAAGAACCCGGGAATTCATCGACCGCGTCTTTCACATCAAGCAATAGCAGGTCGCCCGTGAACTACACGTTCGATTTCCAGTCGGTCTCGCTCGCTCCACTGATCGAGGGCTTGCTCGTCACGGTTCAATTGACCGTTGCCGCCAATATCATCGGCATCGTCCTAGGTTTCCCGCTGGCCCTTCTGCTGATGAGCCGCGTTGCACCGATCCGGTTGCCTGCGATGCTTTTCGTCGAGTTTTTCCGATGCACGCCGGCCATCGTCCAGATCGTCTGGTTCTTCTACTGCGTGCCGATGCTCTTCAACGTCTTTCTCGGGTCGATGACGATGGGCGTCATGGCGCTGGGTCTCAACCTGATGGCATTCAATGCCGAGGCTTATCGCGCTGCCATCCAGGCGGTGCCGCGCGAGCAACTCGATGCCGGCATCGCGCTTGGGCTGAATCCGCTGCAGCGCATTCTCTACATCGTGCTGCCTGATGCGCTGCGCGCGTCCGTCCCCGTTCTTCTCACCAACGGCATCGTCATCTTCCAGCAAAGCGCGCTGGTTGCGATCGTCGCGGTACAGGACCTGATGTACCAGGCAAAGACGCTTTCGACCGAGACCTATCGGCCAATCGAGACCTTCACCGTCGCAGCACTCATCTATTTCGCGGTTTCCTTTCCCGTCACCCAGATCGTCGGCCATCTCGAACGCCGGCGTCAGGCGATCACGAGCTAGGAGGAAGACATGTCCCTCGATTTCTCCGTCCTCGAACGCTTCCAGGCAGCTCTGGCGCTCGGCCTCTGGACCACCATCAAGCTCACGCTCATCTGCGTCGTGCTCGGTTGTTCGCTGGGCTTCCTCGTCGGCCTCGCCCGCGCCTCCTCGAATGTTCTGTTGCGGGCAGTGGCGGGCATCTATGTCGAGTTCTTCCGTGGTACGCCGGTGCTGATCCAGCTCTTCTGGATCTTCTTCTGCCTGCCGCTGATCCTCGGCGTCGAGCTTTCCAATCTTGCTTCCGGCGTCATCGCCCTGACCCTCTATATGGGCGCGATCACCAGCGAGACGTTCCGGGCTTCGCTCAAATCCGTGGGGCGCGAGCAGCTTGATGCCTGCGTTGCGCTCGGCCTGCCCAAGCGCGTGCAGATCACCAATGTCGTGCTGCCGCAGGCGGTGCTGCGCGCCGTGCCGACGCTGCTGTCGAATTGCGTCAGTCTCTTCAAGGAGAGCGCATTGGTTTCGGCCGTCGGCATGGCCGACCTGATGTTCGTCGGCCAGAACATTTCCAACAATACCGCGCGGCCCATCGAGGTGCTGACGATCGTCGCGCTCATCTACTTCGCCATCGCCTTTCCGCTGACGCGCGCCGTCACGCTCGTCGAAGGCCGCATCCTCAAGAAACTTGCCATCTGATCATCCAAGGACAGGAGACCTCCCCATGAAACTCTCTGGCGTCATGCCCGCCCTCATCACGCCGTTCGATGCGAATGGCAAGGTCGATTTCAAGGCCTTCGAAAAGCACCTTACAGGCCTGCGCGCCGCCGGCGTCACCGGCTGGGTGCCGATGGGTTCGACCGGCGAATACTCGGCGCTGTCGAATGCTGAGCGCGACGACGTGCTGAAATTCGTGAAGGATTTTGCGAAGGCCGGTGAGGCCCTGATCGCCGGAACGAATGGCCCGGCCACCCGCGAGGTGATCGAGAACACGATGCGGGCCAAGGAGATCGGCTACGACACCGTGCTGCTTGCGACCCCGTTCTACACGCGGCCAACCCAGGAAGAGCTTCTCGCTCACTTCCAGCGCGTGCTGAAGGAGACGGATATCAACCTCGTCCTTTACAGCTACCCCTACAAGGACGGCGTGGAGATCGGGTTCGATATCCTCGATGCGCTTGCCGACGATCCGCGGGTGCTCGGCATCAAGGAAAGTTCCGGGTCGCTTCAGCGCGCGATCGACATCTATGCACGCTACAAGGGTCGCATCGACCTTATCTCCGGCTCCGACGATATCGCCCTCGACTTCATGTTCTGGGGCGCGGACTGCTGGATCTGCGGCCCGGCCAATTGCATGGCGAAGGCCTGCGTCGATCTCGACCGTACCTTCCGTTCGGGTGATCTCGCCAAGGCGCGCGAACAGATGACGGTGCTCTATCGCGCCATGAACATCCTCGAAAGCGGCAAGTTCGTGCAGAAGATCAAGTACGGCTGCGAGCTTCAGGGCACGCCGGTCGGTCTCTGCCGTGCGCCGCTCGGAGAATTGACCGAGCAGGAAAAGGCGGATTTTCGCGCGGCCGTCGCGCCGATCCTCAACTGACGCAAGCGGGCCGGAAGCAGCCTGTTTCCGGCTTTTCGAGTTTCGAGGAGAACTCCCTTGTCATCCATCGCTGTCGTTGGCGCCGGCATCATCGGCACGACCATCGCCTACCAGCTTCAGCGCCGCGGCTTTTCCGTGACGCTGATCGACCGCGCTGCCCCGGGCATGGGAGCCTCCTTCGGCAATATGGCGAGCATAGCCGTGACCGAGTTCATGCCGGCTTCGCGTCCCGGTGTCTGGGCACAGATGCCGAAATGGCTGCTCGATCCGGAGGGGCCGGTGCGCATTCGGCCAGGCTACGTGCCGAAGCTTGTGCCGTGGTTCCTGCGTTTCCTCGCAGCCAGCCGGCCGACAAAACTGCGCGAACTGGAGGCAGCGGGTGCCGCCCTTTGCGGCCGGGTTCATGAGGATCTCGACGCACTTTTGAGCCAGACGGGGCTCACATCCCTCTTGAGCGCCGAAGGCTGCCTCAGCCTCTATGCCGACGAGGCCGAGTTTCGTGCGGACCGGGACCATATCGAAATCCTCGAACGTTTTGGCTTCCGTCACGAGATTCTCGGGGCCAATGCCATCCGCAATCTCGAGCCGGCCCTGACGACGAAAATCGCCAAGGCGGTGCTGTTCCCCGACAACCGTTCGATCGCCGATCCCCATCGGCTGGTGACGGCCCTGGCCGATCGCTTCCAGGCGCTCGGCGGTACGATCGAGACCGGCGAGGTCGTCGCCTTCGAGGAAGGCGAGGGCGGTATATCGGCGTTGGGACTAGCGGACGGCGGCCGGCTGCCGGCCGATCGTTTCGTGCTGGCGGCAGGCGCCTTCACCGGTCGTCTGTCACATCTGATCGGCGAGCCGATCCCGCTTGAGACCGAGCGCGGCTACCACACCCAGATCATGGCGCCGGGTATCGCCATGCGCCATTCGATCATCTGGCCGGCCCGCGCCTTCATGGTCGCGCCGACGGCGGGTGGCATTCGCGTCGGCGGTACGGTGGAAATGGCCGGCCTGGACGCGCCGCCGGATTACCGTCGCGCGAAAGTGCTGGTGAAGCGGGCGAAGGAAGCGCTGCCCGATCTCAAGGCCGAACAGATGAGCGAATGGATGGGCCACCGACCCGCCCTGCCGGATACGGTGCCGGTCATCGGCCCCTCTGCCAAACGCAGGAACGTCTTCTACGCCACCGGTCACGGCCATCTCGGGCTCACCTATGCGGCCACGACCGCTCGCCTGATCGCCGATCTCATGACGGGCATAATGCCCCCCGTCGATCTCAAACCCTATCGCGTCGATCGCTTCTAAGCGCGGCGCCGGGCAAACAGGGAGAAAACCATGCGAAGCGAACTCTATATCGATGGCAAGTGGAGGCCGTCGTCCGATGGACGGACCTTCGACGTCGTCAATCCGGCGACGGAAGAGGTGATCCACAGGATCGCCGCGGCAACGGCGGAAGACGTCGATGTCGCGGTCAAGGCGGCACGCCGCGCTTTCGATAGGGACGGCTGGCCGAAGCTGTCCGGGGCGCAACGCGCCAGGTACCTGCGCGCCATCGCCGAGGGTATTCGTGCCCGGCAGGCGGAGATCGCGCGTCTGGAAGTGATCGACAACGGCAAGCCGCTTCCGGAGGCCGATTGGGATGTTGCCGACGCGGCCGGTTGTTTCGACTTTTATGCCGGGCTTGCGGAGCAGCTCGACAACAGTCCGGAGGAGCCGATCGCGCTCCCCGATGCGCGCTTCACGTCCAAAGCTGTCAAGGAGCCGATCGGCGTTGCCGGCGCCATCATCCCCTGGAACTATCCGCTGCTGATGGCTGCCTGGAAGGTGGCGCCGGCACTCGCTGCCGGCTGCACGGTGGTCTTGAAGCCGGCCGAAGTGACGTCGCTGACGGCGTTGGAGCTTGCGGCGATCGCCGATGACGTCGGTCTCCCCGCCGGCGTCCTCAATGTCGTTACCGGAGCCGGCGCGGTCGCCGGTCAGGCGATCATCGACCACAGGCAGGTCGACAAGCTTGCCTTCACCGGTTCCGGCCCGGTTGGCTCGAAGATCATGGCGGCCGCCGCCCGCGACATCAAGCGCATCAGCCTTGAACTGGGCGGCAAGTCGCCCTTCGTCGTCTTCGATGACGCCGATATCGACGAGGCCGTCGAATGGATCATGTTCGGCATCTTCTGGAACCAGGGGCAGGTTTGCTCGGCGACCTCGCGTGTACTCGTGCAGGAGGGAAACTACGACCGTCTGCTCTCCCGTCTTGTCGAAGAAACGAAGAAGATCAGGATCGGCAATGGTCTTGAAGACGGCGTGCTTCTGGGACCTCTGGTCTCCAAGCGCCAACATCAGCAGGTCGTCACGGCGATCGAGGCGGCGAAGGCGGCTGGTGCGACCGTCGCCTGCGGCGGCAAGCGGCCCAAGGGTTTCGAGACGGGCTACTATCTCGAGCCGACGGTGCTGACCGATGTTCCCTTGGAAAGCGATGCCTGGCGCGAGGAGATTTTTGGACCGGTCGTTTCTATCAGGTCATTCTCGACCGAGGAGGAAGCGATCGAGCTTGCCAACGATTCCCGTTTCGGTCTCGCGGCCGCCGTCATGTCGCGGGACGACCGTCGCGCGGAGCGCGTGGCCGCTGCCTTCCGCGCCGGAATCGTCTGGATCAACTGCTCGCAGCCGACATTCACCGAGGCGCCCTGGGGCGGCTACAAGGAATCGGGCATCGGCCGCGAGCTCGGGCGCTGGGGTCTGGATAACTATCTCGAKACCAAGCAGATCACCCGCTTTGCCACCGGCGAAAAATGGGGCTGGTACATCAAATGAGTGGCACGCTTTCCATCAGTTGGGATCGCTCGCTCGATCTGCTGCAGGTCCATTGCCAGGGCGAGATCGGCAAGGTGATCGTCGGTGGCGCGCCGGAAATTCCCGGTGCGACCATGCTTGACAAGATGAACCACATCAACATGGTCGACGACAGCCTGCGCCGCTTCGTCACCTTCGAGCCGCGCGCCAGCGTGGCGATGTCGGTGAACCTGCTCCTCGCGCCAACGCGGCCTGACGCGGATGCCGGCTTTATCGTGCTGCAGGCCGATCGTGCCCATCCGATGTCCGGCAGCAATTGCATTTGCGTCGTGACGGCGCTCCTCGAAAGTGGCCGCGTCCCGATGCGGGAACCGGAAACGATCGTGCGGCTGGACACGCCGGCGGGGTTGATCGTTGCCCGCGCCACCTGCCGCGACGGCCGCTGCCTGTCCGTCAGCCTCGACAATGTGCCGAGTTTTGCCGAGGCGCTTGATCGGGAAATCGAGACGCCGCGCTGGGGCCGCATCAAGGTCGATATCGCCTTCGGTGGCGTTTACTACGCGATCCTCGACGTTGTTCAGGTGGGCAGCGAGATTGCGCCGGCCAACGCCCGCTATCTGGCCGAAGCCGGCATCGAACTGAAGTCCTTGCTGTCCGAACAGGTGGCGGTGAAGCACCCGGTGCTGACCGGCATCGACGAGATCGCCTATGTCATGTTTCGTGGCGAAGCGCCTGACGGAGCCGTGCGTACCTGTACGACGCTGAAACCCGGCCGTGTCGACCGATCACCTTGCGGAACCGGCAGCTCGGCAAATCTCGCAACGCTTTATGCCCGCGGAAAACTCGGGGTCGGCGATCGGCGAACATCGCGCTCGATCATTGGCGGCGAGTTCACGGCCGAGGCGATTGGTGTCTCAGAAGTCGGCGGCCGCCCCGCGGTGTTGCCGCGCATCACCGGGCAGGCCTGGATCTATGGCCGTGAGCAGCTCCGCATTTCCGACGAGGACCCGTTCAGGAGCGGTTTTGCGCTTTCTGACAGTTGGGGTCCGCAGGTCGATGCTTTGAGTTGAAGGAGGAGGCGTCATGACAACAACAACTCTTTCGGGCCAGACCGTCCTCGTCACCGGCGCTTCCGGCGGCATTGGTGCTGCGATCGTGCGGCGCCTGGCGGAGGAGGGTGCCCGTCCGATCATCCATTATGGCCGCGACCGGGCGGCCGCGGAGGCACTGCTGGCCAGTATTCCGGGCGAGGGGATGATTGTGCAGGCAGATCTCTCCGCCGATGACGGCGCCTTCAACCTCTGGCGGAACGCCGAAGCTGCCGCCGGACGCATCCATGCGCTCGTCAACAATGCCGGCATCCGCACTGAAATTTCGATTGATGCCGAACCAGTTGCCTGGCGAGAGGCTTGGCAGAGGGAATTCCAGGTGAACTTCTTTGCTGCAGCCGATCTCTGCAAGGCGGCTCTGAAGCACTTCAGGGCTCAGGGTGGCGGGCGCATCATCAACATGGCGAGCCGGGCGGGACAGCGCGGCTATGCGGCCGACGCCATGCCCTATGGCGTGACGAAGGCGGCGCTGGTCAATCTCACCAAATCGATTGCCCGCAGCTTCGGCGCCGATGGTGTCGTCGCCCTGGCGATCGCACCCGGCTGGGTGCAGACGGACATGGCTGAGGACTTCGTCGCGAAGTTCGGCAAGCAGGCGGCCGTCGCCGACATTCCGATCGGCGAAATGGCCCAGCCCTCGGAGATCGCTGAACTCGTCGCCTTCGCGCTCCGGCCTTCGCAGCGTTCGCTGAACGGCGCGACGCTCGACGTCAATGGCGGCAGCTACATTCGATGACTGGTTACACCCGATAGGAGAGGAGAGTGACGATGAAGAGGTTCGAGGACAAGGTGGCGATCGTGACCGGTGGTGGCGGCGGCATCGGTTCCGCAATAGCGCGGCGGCTGGCGGACGAGGGCGCATTGGTCGTCGTCTCGGACGTGAATGGTGAAACAGCGGACGCTGTCGCCACAGAGATCGTCTCCGTCGGTGGTTCCGCGGTCGCGATTGCTGCCGACATCTCGCGGAAGGAGCCCTGTTTCGGGCTGATCGAAGAAGCGTTTGCGCTGAGAAAGCGCATCGACGTGCTGGTCAACAACGCCGGCATCAATCGCCGCGGCAATCTCCTGTCGTTGACCGACGACGACTGGAGCCTGAGTTTCGCGGTCAATCTCGATTCGATGTTCCACCTTTGCCGGGCCACGCTACCGCGCATGATCGAGGCCGGCGGCGGTGCGATCGTCAACACCGCCTCGCAATGGGGACTCTATCCGGCGCCGAACCACATTGCCTACAACACCACCAAGGCGGCGGTCGCGGCGTTCACGCAGAACCTTGCCCGAGATTATGCGCCATACAAGATCCGGGTGAATGCCGTGTGCCCGGGTGAAATTCACACGCCCATGCTGGAATCCGGCGTGAAGCGATCAGGGCGAACCATTGCCGACCTCGACAGGCTCGTTCCGTTTGGCAGGATCGGAAAGCCGGAAGAGGTTGCGGCACTCGTCGCCTTCCTCGCATCGGACGAGGCCGCATTCATTTGTGGCTCGCTTGTCGAAATAACGGGCGCTCAGGCCGTCGCGTAAAATCGAATGTTGTCGGCCCGAAGTTCTCTCAGGAAGACGCGGCCGCCGCCAGCCCCGCTATTCATGTTCACCTTGGCCGGTCGGAAGGCCTTGGAAATGTTCGATTGCTTCGCCAAGCCGCACCCAAGCATGCTTCGACTGCTCGAACACCGATATGACAGGCGGCGCAAAGGTCGGATCCGCAATTGCGCCGACTGCCAGCCCGATCCAGGACGGTGCTGAATCGGCCTTCCAATAGACGGTCGATCCGCACGTTGGGCAAAAATGCATTCGAACCTTGCGACCGCTGTCTGCAGTGCGGATGAATTCTGTGGACGCTCCGGAAATCTTGACGCACTCAGGCGCATAGAACGCATTTGCACTGAACGGGGCGCCCGTTCTTCGCTGGCAAGCGAAACAGTGACACAGCGCAGTCAATCGGGGTGGTTCGCTGAGCTTTAGTCTGAGTGCACCGCAGGCGCATTGGACAATGGTCATGGACGTTCCTCCCGCTAGCGTGGCGAATTGGCATTGGATTGAGGGCTGAAGCGCTGATCGGAACCGCAAGTCCTTGCGGTAGTGATGCGCGGGGGCTGAGGCCTGATGCAATCTCAGGCGCGCCAAACCGGTGAAGTAGGGCGCGGCCTTCCAAGGTCCAGAGGGCAGCCATAGGAAGGGTTATGAACGGTTCACTCTGCTGTCCGAGCCGTGAGTGGCGGGCCATTCGCCATCATTCACGCGCTCGCTGGTTCCCAGAGTTCAACCGGATTGCCCTCAGGATCGTGAATGCGTGCAAACCGGCCGACTTCCGAGTCCCATTCGGCACGGGTTTCCACCGCAATGCCGCTCGCCCTCAGCTTAGCCATGAGTCCATCGAGATCATCGACGCGGAAATTGATCATCCATTGCTGTTCCGATCGACCGAAGTAGTCGGTGTTCTTAGAGAACGGCCCAAAGATCGTTGCGCCTGCCTCCTGCTGCCAAACAGCTTTGTGCAGATCGTCAATCCCAAGATGGTTCTCGTACCATGCGGCGAGCCCAGCTGGGTCCGCCGCCCTGAAGAACACTCCACCGATTCCAACGACTTTTGCCATTGTCCTCTCCTCGTTCGGGGTGGACAATGCCAATGCATGCGCCCACTTGCAACTCGGTCCGCGAGTTTTGACGCGATAGTTGTAGCGCAGACAGCGCTGTTTCTCGGGTGGCGAGGCGTTGTTACGCCTCGCTCAGGGCATCAGCCGATTGTTCGCGCGCTGTCGGCCATCAGCTTGATACCCAGCGCGCAAACGACTGCGCCGGCAGCCCGGTCAATCCAGGTCTTGGAGCGCAGATAGACGGCTCGCGGTGCGCGCGAGGAAAAGCCGACGGCGACAATCGCATACCACATGAACTCGTTGATGAAGAGGAGCGGTGGAAGCGCGAGGAGCATCCAGGTAGGCGTCGGAGACGGCAGCAGCGCGGCGAACATTGACGCGTAGAAGATCGCCGTTTTTGGATTGGATACTTGCACGAACAGGCCCCGCAGCAGGGACTTCCACAACGTGCTCGGCTGGTCAGCCGGAGCATCGGCAATCGATATCGTCTGGGGCGCTGCACGCCAGATGCTGAAGCCGATCCAGACAAGATATGCGCCGCCGGCGAGCCTGAGCAGGGTGTTGAGCCATTCGACCTGGAGGAGGATCGCTGTCAGGCCGGCCACCGCAATGCAGGCGAAGACAAAGCCGCCGACGCCCATGCCCAACGCTGCCATTATTCCGTCGGCGCGAGAGCGGGCGATCGCAATCCGCGACACCACAATGAAGCTAGGGCCAGGGCTCATGGCTCCAAGAAGGAAGACGCCCAAGATGGAGACAAGAATTGCAAGTTCATGCATGTCGCTTCCTCTCGGTGAAAGCCGGGCAAGGCCGGCGCGGGAGCAATATGAAGCGAGTTGCGCCGTTTCTCAATCGTTCCGGTACTCACGCCCGCACCGATCGCCCAGCTGGCCGCCGGCGTTCGCCGGGAGCGGTCCTCCACGCGGGATGTTCAGCAGCTTGCTTCGTTCATCGAGAAATCTGAGTTCCGCCCCACACGTTCGGCAATGAAGCCGCCGATCGTGTGGGGTAGAAATGCCGCGAGGCTTCGGAGATCGTTTTCGTATCGCGCTTCCTCAGGCAGCGATGAGTTCGTCGGACGGCCCGAAGAACTCGAAGTGAACGCGCTCGCTTGAAACGCCTTCTCTGGCAAGTGCCGGAACGAGGGCGCGAAGGAACGGCTTCGGCCCACAGAGATAGAATTCGGCATTCTCAATCGGTGTATTCTGGCGAAGCCACTCGGCGGTGATGAAGCCATCGAAGTCATGAGACAGCCCGACCGCATCCTCGCTTGAAGGTGCACTGTAGAAGCTGCTGATCCTGATCTTGCCGTGTGCGTTGGCGAGCTTGCGAACGTGCCGGTCCATGGCATGGGTCCCGCTGTTCAGCGCGCCGTGGACGAAATGCGCTTCGAGATTCGGATGCTCCTTGGCGATCGTCTCCAGGATGCTGACCATCGGCGTCAGGCCGACACCGCCCGACAGCAGCACGACCGGTGCCTGCGGCGCTTCGGGCAGGAAGAAGTCGCCCGCCGGCGGGGTTACGCTCAAGACCGTTCCGACGGCCGCCTGGTCGTGGAGGTGTCGCGAGCCACCTTGCCCTTGTGCTTCCCGCTTGACCGAGATGCGGTAGAAACGATCGTTGGGACCACTGGAGATCGAGTAGTTGCGCTTGATCTCCTGGCCATTCTCCAGCTGGAAGCGAAGCGTCAGGTATTGACCGGGCTTGTGGCGCGCAACGGGGCCACCATCCTTGGGCCTCAAGACGAACGATGTGACGACGTCACTTTCGCGAACCTTCGTCTCGACAACGAAATCTCTCCAACCGTTCCAACCGCCCGAACGCTCCAGAAGTTCGCTGCGTATTTCTGCTTCACGCTCCTTGAGCACGTCCGCGAGGAACCAGTAGGCCTCGCCCCACGCATTCAGGAGCGCAGGTGTCGCGGCGCTTGCGAGCACATCCTCGATGGCGGCGAGAAGGGCAGTGGCGACAAAGGGATAGTGATCCGGAAGGATGTGATAACCAATGTGCTTTTGCGCGATCCGCTCGACCACGGGGCCGAGCACGCCAAGGTTATCGATGTTTTGCGCATAGGCCACAATCGCGGCGGCAAGTGCGTTGACCTGTGAGCCGCCATCGCCCTGGTTGGCGTGGTTGAACAGCTCGCGGATATGGTCGTCGCGGAAGAGGCGGGCATACATGCTCTTCGTGATGTCGGCTCCGTGCGCTGCGAGCGCCGGAACGCTTGCCTTTACGATTTGAACAGTCTCGGGTGAGAGCGGTTTCGGCATGATCTTTCCTTTCGAGATGATGCGTCGGTGGGGGCAGGTTGGTGATCGCAGACGTTCAGCCGGCTTTTCACCGGGCCTGCGGTCTGGAGGTGGTGGGGAACCTCCGGTTGGACGATGACCTTGGTGGTAGCGTTGGCTTCGATGATCGGCTGAGAAAGAAGGTGAAGCCGGGTCGGCCCCGGACTTCGCCGCAGAAGCGTTTCGCGATCGTCCTGATGTCTGCTTCCGCTATCGTTTGCGAGTTCATCGCAGTCTGCCCTTAAATATGTATTCAAGATGCATCTATTTATTCGAAGGAAAAGATGCTAATCAAATGCATGTTTATGGATCGGACTTTTTGACGCAGACCCCAATGAGGCTCACCAAATATACCGACTACGCAATGCGATTGATGATCTATTTGGGATCACGGCCATCGGGGCTTAGCTCGATCCGGGAGATATCGGACACGTTCTCGGTCTCGCAAAACCATATGATGAAGGTTGTTCAGGATCTTGCAAACGCTGAGTTTCTGGAGTCCGTGCGCGGTCGCAACGGCGGCATCCGCCTCGCAAGACCTGTGAGCGAGATCAATCTCGGTGCTCTGCTTCGGCACACGGAAGAGTTGGCGGATCTGATCGATTGCGAAGGGTGCCGCATCGCGCCGGCCTGCGCTTTGCCAAGCGTCCTTTCAGAAGCCACAGCCGCCTTTGTAGCGGTTTTCGACAAGTACACGCTTGCTGATCTGGTGGGGAAGCGTTCGGCGCTTGGCGACCTTTTGGGTTTCGCTGTCGGACGTCAAGCTTGACGACTGTATCAATTCGGTCAGTCGGGGGCTTGTTTTCTTCAGTCCATACATTAGCTCAATCTGGATAAGTGAGCGTGTTGCACCACGGTATCTGCGTAGCCAGGTGTCCTATGAGAAGTACTTCAGACGTCATTGTCGAACTGACCCGCGCCGCGCGCGATATTCACATTTTGTCAGAGGGAGAAAAGCTCCGTCTCCTTGCTCGGGCCTATGTCACGATCCAGGAGGGTTGGGAAATGCTCGGGCAGCCTGATCGGCTGACAGAGTCGGCCGAGACCATGGATGTCATTCGGGCCGGAGGTATCCCGGTGCATCTCTACGATGACGAAATGCGGGCGATCCTCCACGAGGCTGTCAAGGTCATCAGGCAGATCGAAGCGGCCATGGAAGCGAAGAACAATCCAACAGCCTCATCTGCCGAAACTACGGACCAAGGGTCCTAAGCGAACGCCAGCGCGCACGCTCCCTGGCTGACGAACGCGTGCACTCGTCCGGCGTTTCTCCGCCGAATTTGCCGCGAGGAAAGCACGTCCGTTGCCAGCGCAAGCTATCCACGGGCGATAGCGTCGCCATCCCCCAGCGTTGTCCGAAACGAAGAAGTGAGCGCGAGTTGATCGCAATGCGGGAACTTCGGCTTGAAATTCAACGGTGAAGGCGCAACGTCAGATCGTGATAGCTTCGCAGGCACAGGCAAGGAGGGCATTCCGTCGCAGTCAGAAAACAAAGGTAAAGATCTGAAGGTGAGTGGCAACTTCACCTACCAGACGAATAGGGGAGGGGTTCGATGAACGATGATCTCTGCATCGAAAGAGACTTTCTGTTGGGGATATCGGCGAAGGACGCGCGATCGGTCCTTCAGGTCATCGCGTCGCATCTAGCGGAACGCACAGGGGTTGCCTCAAGCGTCATTTTTGGCGGGCTGATGGAGCGTGAGGCTCTTGGCTCAACTGGTTTCGGGGGTGGCTTTGCCTTGCCGCACGCGCTTGTTTCGGATCTGCAAATTCCCGCGAGGGTGCTCGTGACACTGCGCGAACCGATCGACTTCAATGCCTCGGATGACGAAGCGGTTGATGTCTTCCTCGCAGTGGTATGGCCACAGGAACATCCCGACCGCTTCTTGCAACACCTGGCGAAGCATTGTCGGCTGTTTCGTTCAAGGAAGCTATTGGCGTCACTGCGTGGTGCACGGTCTGAAGCTGAGGCTTCTATCCTGGTTTCGGGACACGCCGGCATAGGCGAGCCTGCAACGCAACTTTCGCCAACAGCCCCGACCGGCTCGCTCCGAGCGTAGTTCGCCGAGCATTGTTGTCGGCGATCGTCAGCCGGGCGACGTCATCGGACGCGCCCGCGGTTGATGTGGGCCGGTCCGCGTGGACTAAAGACCACGTGCGTACTCAAGGCGCCATCACACCGTTCGATGAGTATCGGAGGTTAACCTTCCTCCGCCTCTCGGTGTGTTCAGCGTCGGTTACTGCAACCACGGAGCCTGCGCTGTCTCGTCGCCATGGGCGAGGAATTGCTCAAGCGCCGAGAGCAATGCTTCCGCGCTATAGCGATCCAGCAAGACTTCAATGTTTCCGCCTGTGGACGATGTGAGCTCGAATGTCCCCATAAGCGGGTCACTCGAAAGCACACTCACATCGCTTCCCTGGAATTCCGCATTCATTGTGATTCCTGTGTTTTTCATGTGCGGCCTCCACTGTATATAAGTGCATTATAATATATATGTTGCCGAACTAAAGGGGGAGGAGTTTGAACGAATGGGTTCGGTGACGGGCTGGCTCGCTTGCGGTTTCAGACCGATCTTGGTGGTGAAAAGTTGGATGCCGTCGCCGCGAGGCGGCGCGGACGAAGCTTCGTGCGATTGAGAGGGAGCACTCTGCGTGATTGCCCGCGTGCTAGGCGGTGGTGCGTTTCAAGAATTCGATGGTTCGCGCCCAGGCGAGTTCAGCGGCTTCCGGAGAGTACGCACCAGGAGCCGTGTCATCCTCGAAGCCGTGCTTGGCGCCTTCGTATGAAAATGCCCGATAATCGATGTTTGCCTCGGTAAGGGCCTTCTTGAACGCACCGACCTGCGGGTTCACGAGCGGATCGTCCGCCGCGTAGTTGAGCAGAAGCCGAGTGTCGATCCTTCTCACGTTCTCCGGCGGCGGAGCGCGGCCGTAGAAAAGGACGGCGCTGGTGAGATCCGTCAACTCGAAGACGATCCGGCCAAGCGCGCTCCCTCCGAGGCCAAATCCGATCGCGGCGACTTTACCGTTGCTATGAGGCTGGTTTGTCAGCCAACCGAAGGCTGCGCGCGTATCTCCAAGCCACTCGTCCCAGGTCGTCATTCCCACAACCTCATGCGCGGGTCCCGGCTCCGCAGGCGTTCCCCCGTAGCGTGACGCAAAGTCGGGCGCCAGCGCGGCGAAGCCTTCGGCTGCCAGTCGTCGCGCGACACCCTCGAAATGCGGCGTCAGGCCAAGTGCGTCATGGGCAACGATGAGACTGGCAACCTGGCCCGGTGCTGCAGGCAGAGCAAGGTAGCTCGCCAATCCGCCGGCACCATTGTCGATCTTGGTCGCGTCTACCCGCACATTGGGATCATCATGGGGTGCGACGGCAGACGACGCCGTTGGTCGCGGCACCAGACCCGTTCCGCCGGATGCAATGGCAACAACCGCGAGGAATTCACGACGACTGACGGCAAGCTGGCGCTTTTCGAACTCGCTCCTCATGGGATCCTCCCGGATCGGGTAGCTATTACACACCCGGACCGGCGATGTGACCAGCGGCTATCGCGTCGACTGGGTGCTGCTTCCACACAAGCAAAGGTGCGACCAAGTGCCAGGTCGCATGACCGAGATCACGCGTTGCGCTCTGAATGCGCAATGAGCTCATCGGTGTTGGCCAACAGTCGCTGCACGGCATGGCGGGCTGCGTTCGGCCGTCGGAGGCGAATGCTCTTCTCGATGTTCTCGTGGAGCTTAAGTGCGTGAACGGAACTGCTGTCGTCCCGGGTTACCAGCAGGAAGAGATGGTTCAGCGCGGATTCGATCAGTGCCCCTAGCGGTACCAAGAGATCGTTTCCGGAAGCGCGCAGGATTGCAAGGTGAAAGCGGGTGTCCGCCTGGGTTCGGACCTGCAGCGTCGTCGCCTGTCCCATGTCTTTCAATGCCGCGCTGATTTCGGCCATCTGCTCGCCGCTGCGGCGGGCCGCGGCGAGCGCCGTCGCTTCCGGCTCTATGATGTGGCGAAATTCCTGTACGGTCTTGAGGAACCGGAGGCGGTCCGGCGACAGCGCGTACCAGCTGAGGACGTCGCGGTCGAGCAGGTTCCAACGCTCCTTCGGTTCTACCCAGCTGCCGATTTTCGGACGCGAGGCGAGCAGCCCCTTGGCCATCAGTATCTTGATCGCTTCCCTGACGGCGGTTCGGCTGACGTTGAAGATTTCCGTCCATTGAGCCTCGTTCGGCAGGATCGTTCCGGGCGGATAGTCGCCACGCACGATCCTGAGCCCGATGTCATCGGCAAGCGACATGTGGACGCTGGGCGCCGATATGCGCGGCGCGTCGAGGCGTCGGATCGCGCGTACTGCCTCCGCAGTAGCCGGCCCAGCGGAGCCCTTTCCTGATCGTTGTTCAGTCATTTCCCTATTTTCTCGCAATCTGCGCCGCTCATCCGGGTGTTGCGTCACTTGTCGTCAACATATTTCCGCCAGCTGTGCTGCGGGCGAAAGCCGAGCATCGCTCGCGCTTTGCGATTGGATAGCAGCGTCTCGTATTCGCCGAGCTGTCCCTTGACCGGAACGCCCTGGTAGAAGCAGTCGATCAGTTCCTGCGTCGGAATGTCCGAAGACGTATCATCATTCGCGGCATTGAAGACCTGGAAACCGAGGCCAGCCGTGTCTATGGCGCGCAGCGTGATCTGGCCGAGATCTCGCGCGTCGATGTAGCTCCAGGCGATGCGCTTGCGAAAACCCGGATCGGCGAACCAGCCGGGGAAGAGGTGGTACTCGTTGGGCTCGATGACGTTGCCGATGCGCAAGGCATAGATGTCGGCGCCGCTTCTGAGGGCAAAGGCGCGTGCGGTCTTTTCATTGACGACCTTGGAGAGTGCGTAGCTATCCATCGGGTCGACGTCATAGTCCTCGTCGAGTGGAAAATAGCGCGGCATTCGTGGCTCATTGGCGAAGACGAGGCCGTAGGTCGTCTCGCTCGATGCGATGACGATCTTGCGGATGCCTAGTTTCACCGCCGCCTCGATGACGTTGTAGGTGCCCATGGCATTGACGCGAAAGAGTTCATTGTCGGGCGCGATCAGGATGCGCGGGATCGCGGCGAAGTGGACCACCGCGTCGATTGGTTGCGCTGCGAGCGACGGGTCGAATTCGTGCAGGCCCGTGTAACTTGAGAGCGCGTTGAACACCTGACCGCTATCCGTGATGTCGGTGATCAGGGTGCGCACCTTCGGGTTGTCGAGTGGTTTGGTATCGAGGTTGAGCACCTGATGACCTTGCTCGACGAGGTACTGCACGACATGGCGGCCGGCCTTGCCGCTGCCTCCGGTGAAGATGATCCGCTTCGTCATTATGCCCTCCAGGTCCTGCAACATTGGTGAATGGTCATCCATCGATGATAGTTCGCCAAGGGGAACTGCCAAGCGAGGTCGTTGCAGCCGGACGCGGCTAGCCAGCAAAAACGCGCGCTGCCTCCCGTTGCAGCAGAAGGCGGGCCGGGGCGCCCGAAAGGGGCGCCCCGGTGCAGGCCTATTTCTGGATGCAGGTGTCCGCCGTGTCCTTCGTGCATTCATCGAGGCCGGTGAAGACCGGGTCCTCCACCGGTTTGCCAGCGATCAGGTCCATCATGACCGATGGCGCCTTGTAGCCCATTTCGAATGGGCGCTGGCCGACAAGCGCAGTTACGAGACCTTCCTTGGCAATTGCCACTTCGTCGCCGATCGTGTCCGCTGCGCCGATGACGAATTCATTCTTCGCGATCTTGTCTGCCATCGGTTTGAACAGGTCGCGATAGGGTTGTGGCGCACCGAAGAGCGGCCAGCCGCCCATGATCCCGAAGGCGTCGAGGTCGGGATTGGCCGCGAGGATGTCCGTCATCGCCTGCACGCCCTTGGCGCCGTCGTCATTGGTAAAGACAGGGCAACCCGCGACCTCCGTCCAGCCGCCTTCACCCTTGAGTTCGGTCAGTCCCTCTTTTCCGGTAAGCACGTCACGCATGCCCTGGGCGCGCCTGAGAATGTTGTCGGCACCAGGGTTACCCTCGATCGTGCAGATCTTGCCGCCTTTCGGCTTGGCCTTCTTGATGTACTCGGCGATCCGCGATCCCATCATGTAGTTGTCCGTGCCTAGATAGGTCTTGCGCAGGCCCGCGTCCTCCTTGGCGAGGTCGGCATCAAGCGTCATGACCGGGACCGTGGGGTTGGCGGTCTTCAGCGTCTGGGCAATCAGCTTGGCGTTGGATGGCGAAATCGCGATCGCAGCCGTGCTGGGCTTGCCGAGCATGTCCTGGACGATCTGCGCCTCGCCGGCTTCGTCGGAGGTCGACGCGGGGCCGGTATAGAAGCACTCATATTCCGAGCTCGTGTTTTCCTTGTTCCACTTCTGGCAGCCTTGATTGATTGCCTCGAAGAATGGATTGTCGAGGCCCTTGACGACAATGACGAGCTGCTTCTTCTCCTGGGCGCCGGCGGTGCCGGTGGCCAGCGCGAGCGCCGCGACTGCAAGCACCAATGCTTTCCTCATTTTTTCCTCCCGTTGAAACAAGCGGACACCCTCTGTCCGCGGCACAAATCAACCCGGATACCAGACGATGCGAGGATCACTTGGTGGACGCTCGTATTGCCAGGCCTGGTCGATAAGCTTTTCGAGATCGTATTCTGGCTGCCAGTCCAGCAGGTATCTTGCCTTGCTGTTGTCCAACCAGTTCGAGTGGAAATGGCTTGGAACATCGACAGACGGCAGGCCACGCGTGCGCTTGAGATAGCTTGCGACCTCGCCGTAGTCGACCGGGCGGTTCATCGCGATGTTGAAACGCTGGCCCTCTGCGCGCGGATTGTCGATCGCGCTGAGAATTGCCGAGACGAGGTCGCTGACGTGGATGAAGTTTCGCTTGAGCGGCCTTCGATTGAAATCGCGCAGCAAAGGTACTGTTCCGGCCTCTGCGTGCCGCCTGGCCTCGTCGGGCGGAAAGAACGTCTTCCAGTCGGGTCCGCCGAAGACGTCGTCTGCGAAGGAGAGGGAGTACTTGAAGTCGTCCTTTTCCATGATCCACGGCGCTCGCAGGCAGCAGAGGTTCATCCCGTATTGGATGGCGTATTGCTCGACGATTACCTCCTCGAGCACTTTGGAGAGTGCGTAGCAGCCCGGATAGGCGCGGTGCGGGGTCGCCTCGGTTATCGGTCCGTCATGAGGATAGAAGAAATGGCCGACTGCGGCGTCGCCGCCGATCAGGATGAACTGGCGGGCCGCCGGGCTCGCCCTGAACGCTTCGAGCAGCCAGAAGAGACCCTTTACGGTCACATCCATCACGTCGTCGGGTGTTTCCTTGCAGGTCGCAAGATGCACGACGTGGCTTACGCCGGAAATCGCGGCTTCTGCGACCGCACGGTCGGCGATGGAGCCGCGGATGATGCTGAGCCGCTGGGTCGGATCGAGCACGCGTTTGTGGCAGAGCGCGCGAATGCGCGCTTGCGAAAAACGCGGTCGGTCAAGCAGCGTGGATATGAGGTGCCGCCCGACCTTGCCCGTTGCGCCGGTGACAAGGATAAGCATGCTTATCTCCCAGCATTAACTAATATACCGAGGGCGTCTTTCGTCAATATTTAATTGTCATACAAAACAGGTTTGTCGGACGAGAGATCATTGACGCATTCATGGCGATTTGCGTAAATAAGCATCCGCTCATTAATGAGGAGGCGGACATGCCGCGGCGCGCCTTTGCGAAGGCGAATGGGTGCGCCTTTGGGAGTCTGGAAGGCTTGTCGTGCTGCTAGAGCTCAGCAATATTTCCAAGCATTTCGGGGCCATACAGGCAGTGAACGACATTTCGCTGTCGTTGGAGGCAGGCCAGGTTGTCGGCCTGATGGGCGACAACGGCGCCGGCAAGTCGACGCTGGTCAAGATGATTGCAGGAAACTACCGCCCGAGCCACGGCAGCATGCGCCTCAACGGCAGCGATATCGTCCTGCATCGCCCGGTCGAGGCAAGGCAGTTCGGCATCGAGATCGTGCACCAGGATCTGGCCCTTTGTGACAACCTCTCCGCAGCGGCGAATGTCTTCCTCGGTCGCGAACTGAGGCGCGGCATCGGCCCCTTGCGCGTGCTGGACTACAAGGCAATGTACCGGCGTGCCGGCGAGATCTTCAGGGAACTCCGCTCCGAGACCAGGGCCCGCGATCTTGTGCGACAGATGTCGGGCGGGCAGCGGCAGGCGGTGGCGATCGCGCGCACGATGATCTCTGAGGCGAAAATCGTGCTGATGGACGAGCCGACCGCGGCAATTTCCGTGCGCCAGGTTGCCGAAGTGCTGCATCTGATCCGGCAACTGCGCGATCGCGGCATTCTGGTTGTCCTCATCAGTCATCGCATGCCCGACGTTTTCGATGTCGCCGACCGCGTCATCGTCATGCGCCGCGGCCGGAAAGTGGCCGATAAACCGATCGTGGAGACCTCACCGGAGGAGGTTACGGGGTTGATTACCGGCGCGATCGAGGGCGGATAAGCAAAAGCGAACTGGACCTTCCGTGCCGGAGGAACTCGAGGGAAAGATGGCAACGACGCTGCACGAGACGATCGCCCACAGGCAGCGCACGCTTGCAGGAACGATCCTGGCCAGCCAGACCTTCTGGGTTCTGGTTGCAGTCATCCTCGCTTGTGTCTTCCTGTCCTTCGCCACCGACAGTTTTGCGACGGCGAAGAACCTTTACAACATCACCCGCAACGTCACTTTCGTCGCAATCATCGCGCTGGGCATGACGCTCGTCATCATTACCGGTGGCATCGACCTCTCGGTAGGCTCGGTACTCTGCCTGTGCAGCATGGTGCTCGCGGTCACGATGCACGCGGGATACGGCATCGAGACGGGCATTACGGTCTCCGTCGCAACGGCGCTGGTGATCGGCGCGTTCAATGGCATCCTCATTGCCTATCTCGGTTTTCCGCCCTTTGTCGTGACGCTCGGCATGCTTTCGGTTGCCCGGAGCCTGGCGATGGTCGCCTCCAACAATACGGTGGTCTTCGAGTTCGGCCCCGACCACGCCAAGCTGCTGGCGCTTGGCGGCGGGTCGGTCTTCGGCATTGCCAACCCGGTGATCTACATGATCGTCCTCGCGCTCCTGACCGGCTTCGTCCTGCGCTGGACGCGGATCGGCCGATATATTTACGCCATCGGCGGCAACGAAAAGGCGGCCATTGCCACGGGCCTGCCTGTGCGGCCCATCAAGGTCTGCGTCTACATGATCTCGGCGCTGTCGGCCGGCATCGCCGGCATCATTCAGACGGGCTGGCTCGGAGCGGTGACAACCAACATCGGCGCCGGCATGGAGCTTCAGGTCATCGCCGCCGCCGTTATCGGAGGCGGGAATCTCGCCGGCGGCGCAGGCACGGCCTTCGGCGCACTCGTCGGCGCCGCACTGATCGAGGTCATCCGCAACAGCCTTGGGCTTCTCGGCATCAACGCCTTCTGGCAGGGTACGTTCATCGGCAGCGCAACGATCCTCGCGGTCCTTTTCGATCGCGTCCGCAATTTCCGTCAGAGCGAGTAACGTTCAGCGCCCGACGCCCGGTTCCGGCCTTGCAAGGGGAGTGTTGGCCGGACGCCGCAAATTCGCGTGCATCCAGGGAACTTCTTGCCATCAGGCCGATTTGACAATTGTTGTCATGGATGGAGCGAATGAATGGCGCGACCCCGGATTTGGCAGTGCTCCGACGCATGCCTCAGTTGTCTTTCCACCTGTCTCTCGACCCAATCTACAGAAGAGTTCGAGCGCGCGGTCAGCATGAGCGTGTGTGTCGCGGTACATTGCTGATGCGCGGAACGCCGTCGTCAGTGTTGGCAAGATGGTTATCGATGTCGGTGAGGCCGTCAACGGCGCGCGATGCCTGGTGATCGCGATCGCGTGCGCATGGTGCGCCACCTGTACGACCCCCAAAGCCCCGAACGACGAGCACAGCGAAAGACATGTTGCCGAGAAGGCATACGGACTGAGACCGAGCCCGCGGGCCAGCCGGAGCAAGCACATTCGCAAGGGTGGCGGCCGCTATACCGTCGGCAATCCCTATGTTGTGAGAGGCACGCGCTACTATCCGAAGGAAGACCCGAGCTACGACAAGAAGGGAAAGGCTTCCTGGTACGGCGCGGCGTTCAAGGGGCGTCGGACCGCCAACAACGAAGTTTACAACCCGGATCGCCTCTCTGCTGCTTATCCGACCCTTCCCTTGCCCAGTTATGTCCGCGTAACCAATCTCGAAAACGGCTTCTCGCTCATCCTGCGCGTCAATGATCGGGGTCCCTATCGTCAGGGTCGCATCATCGATGTTTCCAGCAAGGCAGCGAATATGCTGGACCTGAAACATCGCGGCACCGCCTCCGTTCGCGTGCAGTATATGGGTCGTGCCCGCTTGGATGGACATGACGAGCCCTATCTCATGGCCTCCTACGTCAAGACGCGTGAACGGCTCCCGGACATCGACCCGGAAACTCAAAGCGCTAGCGAGGTCAGGCTGGCCTCGAACTCGTCGAGCGTCGATCATCTGCGGGGTGACCCCCAGTCCCTCTGGTCGACGCGGGCGAACCTGGTAGCCAGTACGGCGAACCTCTCCTACCAGCCATGGATTGGCGCGGGGACTTCCGAGCAAATGGGGATATCGCTTGAAAGCGCTTCCGTTTCCTTCGAACGTTCGTCGGGCAGCGGTGCAAAGGTCCGCGATATCAAGGATGTCAAATATTGCTTGGAGGAAGAGGCTGATACTGGGGCGCGCGACATGTGCGAAGTTAAGGTGCTCCCTCTGCCCGTTTTCAATCGCCTCAAGCGCCTGATTGGTGTGATCTCTAAAAGACGACGTGCGCTCCACGGCTACCGTTGGCTTACCCTAAATCGCCTGCTTCGGGACGCGTAGAGAACGCTGCCGCACCTTGACTTGAAGGTACGGGCGCCGGAGGAGGCATCGCTGCGGTGGTCGGTAGATGCGGAGAGTCGAACGCGAAGCGTTGACGGCAGACGAAAACAAGCCTACTCGGCAGCAGCCGCAGAGGCCATCGTGGCAGCCGGAGCCGAGCAGGGGACGGAAGCCAGGGCCCGGCAGACTGAGTTGCCGAACGCGGTTTGCGCGCCTTGGCCGATGAGGCCGAGCGCAATCGCGGTTATGCGACGCGCAAGTCTCACCCGGCCTGACACTTTCAGCCATTGCGCCTGAAATTCCAGCGCAAGCCACAGGCCTGGCAATTTGTTGCGGGGCGAGGGATATACGGACCAGATTTGATGAACACACATGTCTATCCACCGGCCTCACTTGCCGAAGATAATGCCGGTGCATGGTTGAAGATCCTTGCGAAGTACCGTCAGCCCCGTATTGGGCGCAGCGCCCTGGAGCTTCTCGTCACAATCGTCCCGTTCGTCGGCTTATGGGGCATCGCCTATTTCTCCCTCGTTCACGAGTTCTGGTACGGGCTGATCGCAATCATTCCGGCCGCGGCCTTCCTTCTTCGGCTCTTCATGATCCAGCACGACTGCGGACACGGTTCGTTCTTTGCTCGTCGCGGGCTCGACGACTGGACAGGACGTGTGATCGGCGTGCTGACGTTGACGCCTTACGATTACTGGCGCCGGGCGCACGCCATTCATCATGCCTCGGCTGGCAATCTGGACGAGCGGGGCATCGGCGATATCACCACGCTCACGATCTCGGAATACCGCGCACTTTCACCCATGAGGCGCCTGGGCTATCGCCTGTACCGGCATCCGCTGGTCATGTTCGGCATCGGCCCTGCCTGGCTCTTCCTGCTCAAGCAGCGCTTGCCCTTCGGGATGATGAACGGAGGTACACTACCCTGGGTCTCCACCATGGCGACGAACCTCGCGATCGTGATCTGCGCCGCCGTGATGGCATGGGCGATCGGGCTGGCGCCCTTCCTCTTGATCCACCTGCCGATCGTGCTCTTGTCGGGTGCGGCCGGCATCTGGCTCTTTTATGTGCAGCACCAGTTTGAAGAGACGCACTGGTCTGCCGGTGAGGATTGGCACTTCCCGCGGGCAGCTCTGCACGGTGCTTCCCATTATGACCTGCCGCTGGTGCTGCGATGGCTGACCGGCAATATCGGCATTCATCACGTGCATCATCTTTCCAGCCGGATCCCCTACTACAGATTGCCGGAGGTTCTGCGCGACCATCCGCAACTCGCGGATATCGGCCGCATCACTATCTGGGATAGCTTGCAGTGCGTCAGGCTCGTCCTTTGGGATGACAGGCACCAGAAACTTGTTTCCTTCCGGGAAGCTGCCAATACGGCCGTTCACCCATAACAGGCGGCTTTCGCCGTTCTGAGGTCCGAGGCCGAAGCAGCCAAGCGCGGCCATGTGCCTTGATCAATCGTTCTTGCCCGGGATGCGTGCCATGGGCCAGAGGAGCCGTGCCGATCTCGCCGGGTAGGCGTCGGGCCGGCATGGCGGCGAGCAAGGAATCGGCAAGTGCAATGCCGAGGTCGCGCAGCGAGCAACTGAAAACCGTCAGGCGGGGCGGACAGGAGTTGCGAATGCGGACCTTGGCGTCCGATGATCGCCATATCTCGCCCTTGTCGGATGCCACAGTCTCCCCCAGCCCTCGATAGAGAACGACGATGGTCGCTTCATTGATCAGCGCGATTGCCGTGGGCGGGTTTCGAGCGCGCTCAGTTCGCGGGCTATGTGGCACCCGCCCGCCTCGTTTGGCCGGAACTGTTCGTTCACCTGAAGCTGATCCTGGCGTTGAGGGACTGTGGAAACAAGGATGCCTATCAGGCATTTTTCAAAAGTTGTCGTACATGTTTGACAAGTTGGCTGGTATCTGTCTAATCTACGTTAGACAAGTTGGCGCGGCCGAGCCGCCCCCTTTCGCATACCGGAGGACTAATGATCATCACCGACGTCGAAGTGCGGGTTTTCCGCACGACCACTCGCCGCCATTCGGACAGTGCTGGTCACGCGCATCCAGGCCCGCCACACCAGGTCGAGCAGGCAATGCTGACCGTCCGCACGGAAGACGGTCATGAAGGCCATTCCTTTACGGCGCCGGAGATTGTGCGGCCGCATGTCATCGAGAAGTTTGTCAAGAAGGTCCTGATTGGCCAGGATCACCGGGATCGCGAGCGGCTGTGGCAGGATCTCGCCCATTGGCAGCGTGGTTCGGCCGCGCAGCTCACGGATCGCACGCTCGCCGTGGTCGATTGCGCCCTCTGGGACCTTGCCGGGCGGACTTTGAAGCAACCTGTATACAAGTTGGTCGGGGGCTACCGCGACAAGGTGCTCGCCTATGGCTCCATCATGTGCGGCGATGAACTGGAGGGTGGCCTCGCGACACCTGAAGACTACGGTCGCTTTGCAGAAGCGCTCGTCAAACGCGGCTACAAGGGCATCAAGCTGCACACCTGGATGCCCCCCGTCAGCTGGGCGCCGGACGTGAAGATGGACATCAAGGCCTGCGCGGCCGTTCGCGAGGCCGTCGGGCCGAATATCCGACTGATGATCGATGCCTTTCATTGGTATTCGCGCACGGATGCGCTCGAGCTTGGGCGCGGCCTGGAAAAGCTCGGCTTCGATTGGATCGAGGAGCCGATGGACGAGCAGTCGCTGTCTTCCTACAAGTGGCTGGCCGACAATCTGGACATCCCCGTCATTGGCCCGGAAAGCGCGGGCGGCAAGCACTGGCACCGTGCCGAATGGATCAAGGCGGGTGCCTGCGACATCCTGCGGACCGGCGTAAACGACGTTGGCGGTATCACGCCGGCGCTGAAAACCATGCACCTTGCCGAGGCCTTCGGGATGGAGTGCGAGGTTCACGGCAATACCGCGATGAACCTGCATGTAGTCGCGGCAACGAAAAACTGCCGCTGGTACGAGCGTGGACTGCTCCACCCGTTCCTCGAATATGATGACGGGCACGATTACCTGAAGTCGCTATCCGACCCGATGGATCGAGAAGGCTTTGTGCATGTGCCGGACCGTCCGGGTCTCGGCGAGGACATCGACTTCGAGTTCATCGAAAATCACCGCGTCCGGTGACGAGCGAGGGATCTGCCCGTGAAGACCATTCTCGCTTTTGGTGACAGCCTGACGTGGGGCGCAGATCCAGAGACCGGCTTGCGCCATCCGCCGGAAGGTCGCTGGCCCGAGGTGCTTGCCCGGGAACTCGAAGGCGCAGCAAAGGTCATCCCCGAAGGGCTTGGTGGCCGCACGACCTGCTACGACGACCATGCCGGACCGGCGTGCCGCAATGGGGCCAAGGCGCTGCAGGTGGCGCTTGCAAGTCACATGCCGCTCGACCTCGTCATCGTGATGCTCGGCACCAATGACATAAAGCCCGTGCATGGAGGGCGGGCGGAAGGGGCCGTTTCCGGTATGCGCCGGCTGGCGCAGATCGTCGATACGTTTCCCTACAAGCCGGCTGGCGCCCGGCCGAAACTGCTGATCGTCGCTCCGCCACCCTGTTCCGCCGGTCCGGGCGGGCGCCCGGCGGCCGGGCGCAGCATTGCGGAGTCCGAGCGGCTTTCTCCGCTCTACCGCAAGCTGGCGAGCGAACTCGGACACGCATTCTTTGATGCCGGCTCCGTCGCGCGTGCCTCGGAGATCGATGGAGTGCATCTCGAATCCGCTGCGACAGCTGCGGTCGGTCGGGCGCTCGCCGCGCCCGTTGCCGAAATTCTTGGCTGATCTGTCCCTATGTCTGTGGAGGAACAGGCGGGGCGGAACTTATAACCGGAAGGCCGAACTCCCGCGTGGGCGGCCGCAATAGGAGGAAATATGAAACGCTTTCTCGCAACGGTCGCGTTCGGCGCGCTTCTCATCGCCTCGACGCCGCACGGCGTTCTCGCCGAAACACCGGATGATCAACTCGTCGTCGCAACGACGATGAGCAACATCCTGACGCTCGATCCCGCCGCCATCACCGGCCGCGAGACCGTACAGGTTCTGAACAACATCTACGACACGCTGGTCGTTCTTTCGCCGAAGGACCGCAGCGTGCAGCCGCGCCTCGCCGAACGCTGGGAGGTTTCCGAGGACCGCCAGTCGATCCGCTTTCACCTGCGCAGCGATGCCAAGTTTGCGTCCGGCAATCCCGTAACGGCGCAGGATATCGCCTGGAGCTTGAAGCGCCTGCTTGCGCGTAACCTCGCTCAGTCGTCCTTCCTCAAGACACGCGGCTTCACGCTTGAGGCGGCCGACAAGGCATTCGTCGCCGAAGACGACCACACCTTCGTCCTCAATCTGCCGAAACCCGACGACCCGAACCTGATGCTGATGATCCTGGCCCAGAATGGCCCCGGCTCCATCTTCGACAGCAAGACGGTGCTCGAGAACGAGAAGGACGGCGACCTCGGTGCCGCATGGCTGACCCTCAATTCCGCCGGTTCCGGTCCTTTCACGCTCACGCAGTGGAAATCGAACGAATACATCATCCTTACGCGCAACGACGACTACTGGGGTGAAAAGGCTGCAATGAAGCGGGTGCTGATGCGCCACCTGCCTGAATCCCAGTCGCAACGGCTGCTTCTGGAAAAGGGCGACATCGATGTCGCCTACTCGCTGCAAGCGCCGGACCTGAAGTCGCTCGAAGCCGACGAGGCTATTGCCATCGCATCGACGCCGGGTTCTGGGTTCTACTATCTCAGCGTCTCGATGAAGGACGAGCGCTTTGCCAACAAGAAGGTGCGCGAGGCACTGCGCTACCTGATCGACTATGACGGTCTCGATAAGGCAGTCATGCCCTATTACGGCAAGCTGCATCAGCGACCCCTGTCGTCAGGCGTTCTCGGCGCGTTGCCGGACGAGGGCTACAAGTTGGACGTGGCGAAGGCAAAGGCACTGCTTGCCGAGGCAGGCTACCCGGACGGCTTCAAGACGACACTGCGCGTCCTGTCCGAAGATCCCTTTATGAAGGCGGCGACGGCCATTCAGAACACGCTTGCCCAGGCCGGCATCCAGGCGGAACTCATCAGTGGTTCGGGCGATCAGATCTATGGCGCGATGCGCGAGCGAAACTTCGAGCTCCTGCTGGGGCGCGGCGGCGGCGGCCAGCAGCCGCATCCGGACAACAATCTGCGGTCCATCGCCTACAACCCCGACAATTCGGACGATGCAAAGCTGACCAACTATCAGAGCTGGCGCACCAGCTTCTACGACGAGAAGCTGAACAAGATGATCGAGGAAGCACTGGTCGAGCGCGATGCAGCCAAGCAGGCCAAGCTCTATGAGGGCGTGCAGCAGTACATGGACGAGATCGTCATGTCGATCCAGCCGTTCTCGGAAGTGGTCGACACGGCCGCGTACCGAAGCGACGTGAAAGGCATGATCGTGAGCCCCTGGCTCTCGCGCTTCGAGGGTGTGACCAAGGAGCGGTAATAGCTGCCGCGCATACAAAGTGAATGAAGCGAAGAAGGCGCATGGCAGCATGCGCCTTCTTCCTTTTTTGCGCCGTTGCGAAGCGCTGGCCAATGCGATTGTCGCAGGCGATCGGCAGGGGCGCATTCGCTGCCATGCGGGCGCCGAAGCATCCCGCTCCAGTTCTGCCCGCTGTTGCACATCAGACGTCGTCGAAGCCTTTGGACGCTGGCGTCGCTGTTCAAGCGCAGGAAACGGTAGCTCGGCTCGGTTGCAGCTCAGGCTCCCGCGCTGCCGGAGGAGAAAGGGCTTGCGGCGTGCGCCTCGCGTCAGTGGAATATTGCGGCCCTGTATCTCTACCCGCCAGCGACAGCAGGCCCGGCAGGACAACAAAAAGCCCGGCGCTGGGCCGGGCGAGTTGGGGAGGAGGACTTTCGCCTGTTTCGCGCGAGAGGCGCGGTCAGTGCGAACCTTCGTATTCGAGCGAGGCGCCGATGAGTTCGCGCGCATAGGCGTGCGTTGCCTGGTTGCCGGGGATGGCTTCGCGCGGCAGCACTTCGGTGATCTCGCCGCGCAGCATCACGGCAAAGCGGTCGCACATATGGTCCACCACCGCCAGATCATGCGTCACCATGATGTAGGTGAAGCCACGCTCTTCCCGCAGGCGCTGAAGCAGGTTGAGGATTTCCGCCTGCACGGAAACATCGAGCGCAGACGTCGGCTCGTCGAGGAGCAGCAGGGAAGGCTCGAGGATCAGCGCACGTGCGATCGCAACTCGCTGCCGCTGCCCGCCGGAGAGCTGGTGCGGAAAGCGATCGAGGAAGGAGACCGGGAGGCCCACATCCGTGATTGCCTTGCGCATGCGCTGCTCTCGATCTCCGAGCCTGTGGATGACGAGTGGCTCGTTCAGCACCGTGCGGACCGATTGGCGCGGATGCAGCGAGCCGTAGGGATCCTGGAAGACCATCTGCAGCGTGCGGCAGCGCTCGATCAACGGCATGTCGCGCACCGACCGTCCACCGATGAGCACGTCTCCGGTCCAGATGTCGGTCAACATCGAGATGCAACGCAGCACCGTGGACTTGCCCGATCCGCTTTCGCCGACGAGGCCGAAACATTCGCCCGGCGCCACGGAGAAGGTGACGCTTGGCAAGACTTTGGCCGCCGTGGGGCCGCTCCCGAAAGTGATGGAGACATCGCGAGCTTCGACTGAGACGGACATCAGGCTTTCTCCTCCAGCCATTCGGGACGGCGATCGAGCACGCTGAGCGGTGCCCGCGGGCCGCCGATCCGCGGCTGGGCTGCCAGCAGGCCGCGCGTATAGGGATGTTGTGCCTTGTCGAGGTCCCGGGCGGCCAGCGTTTCGACGATACGGCCGGCATACATGATCAGAACGCGGTCGCAGAAATTGCGCACGAGATTCAAATCGTGACTGATCATGATCAGCCCGATGCCACGATCCCGCACGAGGCCATCGAGAATGTTCAACACCTGCAACCGCACCGTGACGTCGAGCGCCGAGGTCGGTTCGTCAGCAATGACGAGCTCCGGATCGGCAAGCAGCATCATCGCGATCATCACGCGTTGCCCCATGCCGCCGGATATCTCGTGCGGATACTGATCATAGACGCGTTCCGGATCGCGGATCTTCACCGCCGCCAGCATGGCGAGCGCCTTTTGACGGGCTTCCGCTTTGCTGCACCTGAAGTGCCGCAGATAGGTTTCGGCCACCTGGTCGCCGACCCGGCGAATGGGGTTCAACGAGAACTTCGGATCCTGCAGGATCATGGACATGCGCCGGCCGCGCACCTTGAGCAGCTCCTTTTCCGAGAGCGCCGTCAGATCGAGCTCGGCAAAGCGCAGCTTGTCGGCGGTGATCGTGGCACCTGGCAGTAGTCGCAGCAGGGCGCGTCCGACCGTCGACTTGCCGGAGCCGGATTCGCCGACGATACCGAGGCGTTCGCGCCCGAGGGTGAAGGAGACGCCGCGCACTGCTTCGGTTGCTGCGCCGCCATAGCGGATGCGGAGGTTTTCGACCTCGAGAATGTCTTGGCTCATCGGTCTACCTCCGGTTCATCTGCTTCGGATCGAGCGCATCGCGCAGCCCGTCGCCGAGAAGGTTGAATGCGAGACTGACCGAGAGAATGGCGACGCCGGGGAAGGTGACGAGCCACCAGCTGTCCAACATGTACTTGCGGCCGGTCGCGATCATCGCGCCCCATTCCGGCAGCGGCGGCTGGGCGCCCAGCCCCAGGAAGCCGAGACCGGCAGCCGTCAGAATGACGGTCGCCATGTTCAGTGTCAGGCGAATGAGCACCGAGGGCAGGCACATCGGCATGATCGACTTGACGATGATGCGCGTGGCCGATGCGCCCTGGAGCCTTGCCGCGGAGATGTAATCGGCTTTCCGAAACGTCATCGCCTCTGCGCGCGCGAGGCGCGCGATCGGCGGCCAGGAGGTGAGCGCAATCGCGATAATGGCGTTGTTCAGGCTTGGGCCGAGCGCCGCGACGAAGGCGAGCGAGAGGATGAGGCTCGGGAAGGACAGGAAGATATCCGTGATGCGCATCATCACTGTATCGACCTTGCCGCCGAGGTAGCCGGCGGTCGTGCCGATGACGAGGCCGATGGGGCCAACGACGATCGAGACGAGGAAGATGATCGTGAGGGTGATGCGCGAGCCCCAGACCAGCCGGCTGAAAATGTCACGGCCAAGCTCGTCCGTACCGAACAGATGCCCGTGACCCGGCGCCTGCAGCGTATTTGTGAGGTCCTGGGCGTAGGGATCATGCGTGGCGATCAGCGGCGCGAAGGTGGCGACGAGGACAAGAAGAACCAGCACCCCAAGACCGAAGGTCGAGGTCGGGCTCTTCAAGAGGAAGCGCACGATGTTCTTGAGTGCATGGAGCGGAGCCGGCAAGCGGAACGCGGTTTCAGCTTGGGTGGTCATCAGAGTGTCCTCGGGTCGAAGATGCGGTAGAGAACGTCGGACAGAAGATTGAGCGCGATGAAGATGATGCCGACGATCAGGACGCAGGTCATGACGGCGTTCATGTCGCCGGTAATGAGGTTGTTGGTGAGATATTGGCCAAAGCCCGGCCACGCGAAGACCGTCTCGATCAGCACGGCGCCTTCGAGCAGCGAGCCATAGGCAAGCGCGATGATGGTGACCAGTTGCACCCGAATGTTGATGAAGGCGTGCTGCCAGATCGTCTGGCTGCGAGAAAGGCCTTTGACGCGCGCCGTCGTGACATATTCCTGACCAAGCTGATCCAGCATGAAGCTGCGGGTCATGCGGGTGATATAGGCGGACGAGGAGTAGCCAAGCAGCGACGCCGGCAGGATGATGTGGTTGACGGCCGACCAGAACACATCCATTTCGCCGGCAATCAGGCTGTCGATCAGGAGAAAGCCGGTCCGTTCATCCACAAGGCCTATGTAGAACTGGTCCATTCGTCCGCTGCCACCGACGAGGCCGAGATAGGCATAAAAGACGATCAGCGCGATCATGCCGGTCCAGAAGATTGGCATGGAATGCCCGAACAGGCTGAAGACGCGCACCACATGGTCCGGCCAGCGATCCTTGTTGACGGCAGCAAGCACCCCGAGCGGAACACCGAGCCCTGCGCCGATGAGGATTGCGAAGGTCGCAAGCTCGATCGTTGCCGGCATCACGTGCAGGATATCCTGAATGACCGGTTGGCCCGTGCGGATGGAGGTTCCGAAGTTCCCGGTGAAGACGTCGCCAAGATAGTAGGCGAACTGTTCCCAGAGCGGACGATCAAGTCCAAGCGAGTGGTACACCTGCTCGTAGGTTTCGCGGGTCGCGTCCTCTCCGACGATGGCGCGGACCGGATCGGCCGGCATGAGGCGGCCGATAAAGAAGGTCAGGAGAAGCAGGCCGAGCAACGTGACCGCAATGGTCCCGACCTGCCCGGCCACACCGTGGAAGCGTAAGCGACGAATTGACATGGTTCCTCCGTTTGTCAGTCGCCTGAGGTGAGGCGCTACAGGCTCCTATCCTGTATGACAACTTTCGATGAACCTGTCACAGGTTATGCTGGGTGTCAAGCAGACCCGACCGAGAGGAAGTCGTCTCTGCGGGGGGTAAAGCAGTCGATGAGCTCACCTTCCTCCAGGCACTCGCAGCCGTGCTCGGTGTTTCCGGGGATTACAAGGCTGTCGCCAGCCTTCAGTTCATAGGCCTGACCATTGCGAAAGAAGCGGAATTTTCCGCGCGCCACATAGGTCGACTGCACGTGCGGGTGTCGATGGAGCTTGCCTTTCGCACCGTTTTCGAAGCGAAACGAGACGACCATGAGTTCAGGCGAATCCGAAAGGACCTGGCGGGTGACGCCTGTGTCGGTTGAAACCGTGGGGAAAATGGGAAGAGTCATGCAGACCTCGCAGATGATGTATAACAACATCACCATACATGTTCTTCTTCCTGTATGACAACTATGGGCGTGCGTTAAATCGCGTCGGGCGTCATGGTGCGGGAACGCAAGAGTGCGTTGTATCGCTCAAGGCTTCCCCTCAGATGAGCGCGCATGCGCTCGCGCGCCGCTTCGGCATTGCCCTCGATGATCGCCTCAACAATCTGACCATGCTCCTCCTGAAGGTGGAGGTTATAGTCCTTCGGGCGCGAGCCCGGCGCAGATCCCTGCAGTTCTCCGCGCGGAATGATTCCGGTGCGGATCAGTTGGAGAAACTCCGGAAAGCGGCGGTTTTGCGTGGCTTCTGCAATCGCCAGGTGGAGTTCGAAATCCGCATCGCGCGTGGGACTGCCGGTTGCCAGGCACTCGCCGACACGATGGTGGGCCTCCAGGATCGTCTCGATCTGGGCGGGAGAACGGCGTGCGGCTGCCAGCCCCGCCGATTCGACCTCAAAGACGGTTCGAAGTTCGAGAAGTTCGATGACGGACGAAATCCGCTCCGTCTTCAAATCGTTGAAAGGTTGGTTCTTTTCCGGCTTTGTCTCCAGGGCAAAGATGCCGGCGCCCTTGCGCGCTTCGACCAAGCCGTCGGCGCGAAGGATAGCGATCGCTTCCCGAACGACGGTGCGGCTGACGGAATACTCGCGCGTCAGAGCGCTTTCGCTCGGAAGCCTGTCGCCGGGGCGGAACACGCCTTCCGCCAGATCGCGACGCAGTGCGGCGCTGATTTTTGCCGCAAGCGACGTGCCACGCTCCATAGTGTTAACGGCTTCCATTTCTGCCCCAACATGCCTAAACCTGTCTGGCATGTTAGCCGTTATCTGTTCGAATGCAAGGGCGGCACTCTCAACCTGCGCTGGCGCAGGCTCCACAGCATCGAACGACAGCGTGTCCTGCCGTCTTCACTCCATCGCGTACGGCTGTGCGCCATTTTTTCATTCTGGGTTCGGTTCCATCGCGTCTAGCCTCGTTTGCATCGATGACCGCCGCAGAATCCGGGATGCGACGGCGCTGCCACCCCCATCCCGGATTCGTCAAAGAAGGCTGGCGAGCGGTCCTCAGATCGACGACAGATCGGAGGGCAGGAGCGCATCAGGGACGTTCTGATAGGACACGGGTCTCAAAAACCTGCGGATGGCCATGGTCCCGACCGAGGTCGCGCCGAAGTTCGTGGAGGCAGGGTAGGGCCCGCCATGAACCATGGCATCGCAGACTTCGACGCCCGTCGGAAAGCCGTTCACCAGAAGGCGACCGGCCTTGCGCTCGAGGATCGGCATCAGCCGGCGCGCAAGATCGGTGTCGCCTTCGTCGAGATGAAGTGTTGCGGTCAGCTGCCCGTCGAAGCTCCTGGCGACGGCGGTCAGCTCTTCCACGTTCTCGACCGTAACGATAAGGCCGAGCGGGCCGAACACTTCTTCCGACAGCGCATGATTGGCGAGCCAGTCCTGCGCCGAGACGAGGAAGAGGTTAGGCGTGGCGTTGCGCAGATCGCAGCTGGACGTAAAGACGTCGCGAACACCGTGCCCTGAAGAGATACGGTCGCGCCCATCGCGATAGGCCGTGGCAATTCCATCCGTCAGCATCACCTGCGGGCCGACTTGCGAGAGTGCTGCGCGTGCACTTTCCGCAAAGGCAGGCGCTTGTTCTGATGCGATCACGGCAATGCCTGGATTGGTACAGAATTGTCCGGCACCCATCGTCAGCGAGCTTGCCCAACCCTTGGCAACATCTTTGCCGCGGGCCTTGCTGGCTTCGGGCAGGATGAACATCGGGTTGACCGAGCCCAGTTCACCGAAGAAGGGAATCGGTTCCGGGCGCTGGGCGCATAGGTCGAAAAGCGCGCGGCCACCCGCGAGCGAACCGGTAAAACCGACCGCCTTGATGAGGGAGTGCGTCACGAGAGCTGTCCCCACGTCGCGACGGCCGCCCTGGATAAGCGAGAATACGCCGGGGTGAAGGCCATGTTTCCTGATCGCCGCATCCGCCGCCTCTGCAATCACTTCGCTCGTTCCCGGGTGGGCTGAATGGCCCTTCACGACGACCGGGCAACCGGCGGCAAGAGCCGATGCGGTATCGCCGCCCATCGTCGAGAAGGCCAGCGGGAAGTTGGAGGCACCGAACACCGCGACCGGGCCGATCGGCCGCTGCAGCAGCCGGATATCGGGCCGTGGCAAGGGTTTTCGGTCCGGCAGCGCCTGATCGTGGCGCTTGTCGAGATACTCGCCCTTGCGGATATGGGCGGCAAAAAGTCGGAGCTGGCCAGTGGTTCGTCCCCGCTCGCCTTCGAGGCGAGCGGTTGGCAAGCCGGTTTCCGAGCTTCCGATCTCGGTGATTGCCGCGGCGCGGGCTTCGATCTCATCGGCGATGGTTTCGAGGAAGGCGGCGCGCTCGTCCCGGCTGGAGTAGCCGTAGGACCAGAAGGCTTCCTCGGCGGCCTTTGTCGCCCTGTCCACCAGATCCGTCGTGCCGACGGAGAAGTTGAAAGCGGGGCCATGCGCCGGCTCGCTTCTGAAGGTCTGCTCGGTCGCGATCCGCTCGCCCGCAACCAGATGTTTGCCGTGAAGGGTAAAGGTCATAGCCACTCCTTGAAGATGGGATTGTTCGCGAGGGCGCCGCCTTGAGCGCGCGCCGTGGAAATGTCGGCAGCAGGTGGCGCCAGTCGAGATTTGGCGCGCCAGGTCTCGGATTGTCGTTCGCTGCCCAACCGAGTCCGCCCAGATGTGAAGTGTCCCGCCCGCGCGACCGAGTTCGCTGGCGGCGACCTGATCACAGGAGCGCTTCATTCGGGTCTTGACCTTGAACAGCTTATCATACAATAGGAACTAACATGTATTATGTCTTGTCCGCAATACCTCAAGGAGGACCGAATGCTGACCGTTGAAACCAGGCAGGCCGTCAATCCGGATTACGCGCGAGCGCTCGATACGGAGGGGCTGCGCAGACATTTCCTGGCGCAGGACATGTTCCGTCCCGGCGAGATCCGGTTGATCTACACGCACTATGACCGCTTCGTTATGGGCGGCGCCGTTCCTGACGGTGCGGCGCTCACGCTCGATCGGGTCGAGGAAACGAAGACGCCGTCCTTCCTCGACCGGCGCGAAATGGGCATCGTAAACATCGGCGAGGTCGGCACAGTGACGGCTGGCAACGAGACCTACACGCTCAACCGTGGCGATGTGCTCTATCTCGGGGCAGGCTCTGGCGCAGTGACGTTCGCCGGGGGCGGGCGGTTCTACATCGTGTCCAGTCCTGCGCACCGCAGCCTGCCGGCGCGGCTCGTGACGCTCGCCGAAAGCAAGGAGGTCAAGCTTGGTGCGGTCGAGACCTCGAACAAGCGCACCATCAATCAGTTCATCCACCCGCTCGTGATGGAAAGCTGCCAGCTTGTGCTCGGCTACACGACGCTCGAAGACGGGTCCGTTTGGAATACGATCCCCTCCCACGTGCATGATCGCCGAATGGAGGCCTATCTCTATTTCGGCATGGACGAGAAATCTCGGGTGCTCCACCTCATGGGCGAGCCGCAGGAGACGAGGCATCTCTTCATCGCCAACGAGCAAGGCGCCATCTCGCCGCCGTGGTCCATCCATTCGGGTGCGGGGATCGGCTCCTATACGTTCATTTGGGCGATGGCCGGCGACAATGTCGACTACACGGACATGGATTTCATTCAACCGGCGGATCTGCGATGAAAAATCCCTTTTCTCTTGAAGGGCATAAGGCTCTTGTAACGGGGTCCAACACCGGGCTCGGTCAGGCCATTGCGGTCGGTCTGGCGCAAGCCGGAGCCGAGGTCGTCTGTGCCGCTCGCAGGGCGCCAGACGAAACGCTCGCGCTGATTGAGGCG
Source organism: Ensifer sp. 2TAB8 (assembly GCF_052115125.1). Classification (NCBI taxonomy): domain Bacteria; kingdom Pseudomonadati; phylum Pseudomonadota; class Alphaproteobacteria; order Hyphomicrobiales; family Rhizobiaceae; genus Ensifer; species Ensifer sp. 2TAB8. Next base: position 262,677 of record NZ_JBFRGB010000012.1, read on the forward strand.
GCGGGAGGAAAGGCGAGTGCGCTGGCACTCGATTTCGCCGATCCCATGGCGGCGGCCGGGGCCTTCGCCGGTGCCGGGTTCGACATTCTCGTCAACAATGCCGGTATCATCCGTCGCGCGGATGCGGTCGAATTTTCCGAAGCCGACTGGGATGCGGTGATGGATGTGAACCTGAAGGCGTTGTTCTTCACGACGCAGGCCTTCGCCAGAGAGCTGCTCCTGAAGAGCGCCCCCGGCAAGGTGGTCAACATCGCCTCGCTGCTCTCCTTCCAGGGGGGGATTCGCGTTCCCTCCTATACCGCCGCCAAGCATGGCGTGGTGGGCATCACGAAGCTCCTTGCCAATGAGTGGGCGGCAAAGGGCATCAACGTCAATGCTGTCGCGCCCGGTTACATCGAGACCAACAACACCGAGGCGTTGAGGGCTGATGCCGAGCGCAGCAAGGCGATCCTCGAGCGGATTCCGGCCGGCCGCTGGGGTCGATCCGAGGATATTGCCGGCGCGGCCGTCTTTTTGTCTTCAGCGGCGGCAAACTACATTCATGGCGCCGTGTTGAATGTCGATGGCGGGTGGTTGGCGCGTTAAGTGCTAACTTGTATTATGACTTGTATGATGACTGTTGACATGAGTCAGATATCTCGCTTAATACAGATCATCATTCATAGAGGAACACAGTCATGACACCCGAACAGATCAAGGCCGCGCTTGGCTCAGGCCTCCTTTCCTTCCCGGTGACGCATTTCGATGCCGAGGGCCGTTTCGCGCCGGACAGTTACCGGGCGCATGTCGAATGGCTGGCCGGCTACAAGGCGCCGGTGCTGTTTGCTGCCGG